>CAYPCS010000065.1:0-31788 GCA_964409275.1 uncultured Granulosicoccaceae bacterium | reverse complement strand
TATATGATGCTGCTGCACTGTAGGCACCCATGGCATCGGCTAATCGACCAGCCGCCCGCGCATAGCGCCACTTCGCAGGTTGTAGACTGGCTGCACGTGCAAACTTGCTGTAGGCCTCTCGCCACGCCACTCGCTCCTCCGCCAGCCGGCCCGCACCGTAGCGTGCCGATCCTTCCTTTTCATCCAGACGCTCTCGTAAACCGCTCAATCTATCCGCTATCGATATAAACAGTTGCTCCGCTTCCAGTACATCACCACGTGTGAGTGCCTCTTGCGCCTGGTCAAACTCCTCATTTGATGCCAGCGGTCCCAACGTCGCAAGCGCCGCTTTCGCTTCCGTGAGTTTCTCGAGTAAAGCCAGGTAACTCTGCTCTGGCTCCAACAGACGTCGCTGAAGTTCCTGGTTTTGCTGCTCCAGCGTATGCTTTTGGGTTTCGACAGTTTCTATCTGTGCCCGAAGCCTTGCTTTTTCCGCCTCTGTCGCACGCTCTGTCAGCGCCATTAACCGTACAAGTTGAACCTGCCCGGCAGCCGCCTCGGCACGTATTTCCTCGGTGCGTTGCTTGAGACCGGCTTCATACTCCGCTTGAGTAAAGCCAAACACCGCATCACCACAAACCACCTCACCGCCCGCTATGGCTGTGCAGTTGCGCTTCCCCGTATCCGCCTGGGTCGCACCAGCCAATATCACTGCTAGCAGCCCGGCTATTGACAAAAAAAGCCGATAACTAGTCATTGATTATTCACGTTCCCGCACACGACGATGCCGCCACCAAACGTGGTGCAGTTACGTTCCGCAAATCCAAAGTAACCAACCACTGCCAACACAACGAGTATCACGACAATCCACACCGGACGTAGTATTAGCCCCTGGCGCTCCGTGACAAAAACCGGTTTTTCGACTGGTCCCTGCTGCTCCAAATCTGGTGCACCTGGCAACGCACCGGGACTGGCTTCAAACATCGGATTCTTTTTAGGTGCTGCCGGGCGCTCGATACCGTTTAGCAATCGTTGCTTCGCCTCAGATTCGTCACATCCCGTCAAGTCCAGTCGACTCAAGCCCCTTAGTAAGGCTGATAGACGGTTTGTCGGGCGCACCACGACTGGTACGACTGCTCCTTTTGTTCCATCAGGGTCTTCCCAGAGGGAAGCTGCCCACTCCATTGCTGAGTACCTCGCCTTGATGTAGTCCGGGGATATGACCGCAATCAGTCGATCGGCCCACTCCAGTCGACTACTCATCCAAAGAGGCGCGTTGCCCCCAGCCGGGATCTCCCAGTCATGCACTGCCACCTGGTGCCCGGCCTCTTGCAATGTCCACGCGATCCAGTGGGCCTTGTCGCGATCTTTTGAATTGAAGCTGATGAACAGTTTCTGACTCATTTTTTTGGAGACTTCTTCTTTATCTGTTCAAGAGGGTAGTTGAGATTGTCCAACACGGTTTGGGTGTTCGGGTGTTCCGCGCCCAGTGTCGACGTCATGATAGTGAGGGCCTTGCGGTACAGCGGTTCTGCCTCCTCAAAACGGGCCAATGACCTGTAAGTTATTGCGAGGTTATTCAGTGCTATCGCCATCTCTCGATGCGACTTACCAAACTCAACTTCTATCGCGTCAATTACTGCCTCATTATATGATGCTGCTGCACTGCAGGCACCCACGGCATCGGCCAATCGACCAGCCGCTCGTACATAGCGCCACTTTGAAGGTTGTAGACTGGCAGCACGTGCAAACTGGCTTAGGCCGCCAGTGTGCTGGAACACGTAAAGTGATCAAAGGACAGTTCGACATTTGGTTTGTAAAAGGCACAGCACGCAGGCAGTGGTTATTCTCCTTATCAAGTGCTGCAACACGGGCGTGGCCCATTGTCCAGTTTCAATTCTATATCAACAACACACACCTCAATAATACTGGCAAGGAGAGCACAATGAAAACACTAAGGATATTTTCAGTGGCAATTCTGGGTTTTGGGTTAGTTCTACAACCGCTGTTATCAAATATAGCGTTTGCTAAAGCCGCTGGCGGTGAGTTTCTGGTAATTGATAACAAGCAAATTCTGGGTAAGGTTCTGATGAACAGAGCATTACTCAGGGGGAAGGCAGACAAAAACATCGCATCTCTGCTCCTTAGAAATGCCAAATCTGTCAACGGAATAGGTCTCCCCGCTGGGCGAGCAAAAAACAGTGAAATTGCCAAAACCTACGCGAAACAGCTGTCATCTACAGGTGCGAGCTGTTTGAAAAAATTAAGATCAAATGTATCGACCATGCGCAACGGAACTGCGGTGCATCAATGCAACAAGAATACACTGCTAATCGCCGGAAAAGGGAAAATAGGTGAGGTTAGCGGTGATAATGGTGATGGCGAGCCAACTGCAATGTTTCTGGACATAATTATTTTCATAATTACAGTTGGTGCGATTGGGGTGATTATGAGTGATGAAAATAACGATGAAATAGTGCCAGGTAGTCTGGCTGACAATATACTAAAAGCCACTGGAAATGATGTCATGGCCGGAGACTGCGGTCCGAACCAGGTTCCAGGGCCAGACGGACTTTGTGGGGATTTACGCTAACCCCACGCAGGTTTTTCAAGAGTCATTGTCATTATCGGATGGTGACTCTGTGGCTACCTTTCTACCTAAAGCCAGTCGCGGGAGAAAAACAATCAGGACAAGTCACCGTAAAAAGAGCCGTCCAACACGTTGGCTAAGCATTCTTCACTTCTGATGAGCATAGAACCCACGAACCCACAAGAGAACAAGAAATTACTCATCTTGTATTGGCTGCGAGGCGGTATGGATCCTTTCGTGTGCCGAATCCAGGTTAGAGGTAATCCACGCGCACGTAGAATCCTCCAGTGTCACCGGAAGCAGTTCTTAACGGTGAAATTTGGAGTGACAGCTAAACTGTAATTTGCTGTTACGAAAGTTCGGACAACGTCTTAGACCAAACTTTCCCAACACCGCATTTGCCTGGTCTACTGGACTTACCAGTCCTTTGAACCGACTTTCGAAATGAGTACAAAGCTCCAGCCAGTGTCCCTGGCTTATGCCCAGCCGTTCAAGGATGGACGGGAGTCGATCATCAAACGCGCCGCGTTTGTCATCCCGGATCGCCCTGCCACTCCAATCAACCAGTTCCGGATAATCGACTAAATTGAACGCCACCGTTGTCTCCACTTGTCTACAAACACCTGCGAACACTTAGACAACATATTCAAGATGACATACTGCGGCTGTGTTCGATCTTCTATATTGATTGTTGCTCCTTTACGCGGGATGCAGGTATAAGCATCATTTCCTGGCTCGAATTTCCTGTTCACATTTCACTCGTTGAAAATTGAAAACCAACTTGTCACTAAACGCATACTCAGACGTTTCACGGTGATGGTAATTCAGCCTCGGTCACCAGAAGAGGCCAATGATGCCCACGCTTAAAAACAACATTATCTTCTTCAATGATTCTGAACACCTGTCCAGTACCAGAATAATCTTAAAGCGAAATTCTAGAAAGGTAATATTACCCCTACAGTAAATATCGGGTTGCCAACGTGACACGTAAGTACTACGCTCATTGTGCGCAATAGAACCATGACTGTATGTTATAATTTTTATGGTCACCCGATTCTTTGATTGCATTCATCGCAATCAGTAGTCGGGCACTCGGCAATAACGCAGCGACAGGGATTTCGAGTATGTGCGGATGCAAACTGCATGCGGTACAGGGATGTTTCTTACATGCCGGGCAATGAACGCAAAGAGTCCGCACACGCGATGGCACAGTTGCTCGCAAGCCTGGATACCACAGGCGAGTATGGCGTGCCGCCACTTACCGCATACGAACGATTTAATACCGCGGGTGGTGAAGTTCACGGTTCCAGCGCGGTTGCCCAGGGCGCGCGCGGGTACCGCGGCACTATCGGTGCCGGTTTCAAGTTCGGCGGTCTATGGACCGGGTCGCCCATCAAGGCATCAGCCAGTGTAGCAGCAAGTGCTGCCCGTGCGTCGACCTCACTTGTCGTTCTCTATCGTTTGGCTGCAAAGTACTCAAAGAAAAACGAACAGGAACTACCCATCGCGCTCGCACAACTTGAAGGTGTGAGCTACAACGGCACCGGCACACTTAAGGGCGGACTAAGCGCTGGTATCTCCTTCCCGGTGATTGCAGGTATCGGGGCCTCCCTGACGCTCAAGGGCAATCTCGGCTATAGCACATCAAATTTACGCTCCCCGGCGATTCAACATTTCGCCACTGCCGGAAGAGTTGATTTGGCAAAAGCCGTCGATTCGCTACTGGTAATGGAACTTAAAAAAGCCGCGATTGCGGTGCTTGCGCACAACAGTTCCTGGATCAAACAACACTGGACCGAGGTTGCCACCGATGGTGCCGGCGTCGGTCTCAAGCTTGCCAATGCCGTCGTCTCGGAAGAACTCAAGACTTCGATCAAGGCACAAGGCAAAGCCCAGGCACTTGCGGCATTGCGCGACTTGCGCAAAGGCAGCGGATGGGAATGGGTTTTTGTAGGAGTGGTAGCATCCGGCCTCACTGGCGGTGCCACGGTTGCAATCAACGAACTTCTAAAACCCTCAAACAAAAGTCTTGAAGATGGTTTGACCGGACTGTTGAAGCTTATTCAAACTGACCGCTCAAAAGTAGCAAAGACCTCTCAACGCTATCTGGAACTTGGTGAAGCCATCAACCGGGTGCAGGGCCTAAAGGATGGTTTGTTTCGCGCAAGGGAAGGTTTTGATCAGTTGTTTCATGGCCATCTGCCGAAGAACACCGGCGAGATCAAACCGGTCGATAGTAACTGGTTACTATCAGGAGGCGGCAGCACGCTCGACATTACTGCCTGGGACTGGGAAATCTCCGGAAAACTTGCAGCCAATGCGCAGGCTATCGGGGTCGGCGCAGTAAAGGCCAGCACTACAGCTCCACTCATTGGCCAAAATAGCGAGTTTGAATTTCGCCTCTCCGGCACCGGACCTTACATGCTTGTGCAGCACACACGTATGTCCCTCATGCATATGAATATCGAAACTGCAAAAACACTGCAGTTCATGCCAAGTGGTTTCGATAGCCTGGATACCACCCTGCTTAAGAATATGCGAGAGCACGACGTTGATGTTGGCGATTCAAAAGTCCGCTGCTTTGGCGCTTTGCAATATCAATCTGCAAATATATACGTAGACACATCGGCTAAGAACAAACCAAAAACAGTACTCCCGGCAATTAGTGGTCTTACGCTGGGTACCTCGGTACGCGTTGGGCCGTTGTGCGCTTATGCAGATGCAATTCGAGAACTGGCAGATGGCGTGTCCTTGCCCGCCGGTTCCGCCGAGCAGAAGCTCGAAGAGTGGATCCGCAAACAGGTCGGTTGCTCAGTTGCGCAACTGCAAGCTTTTGTAAAAGAGGCACCGCTAGGTGCTATCTATGCCGAAAGCGGCAGCGAGGGACTCACCGACAAAGCCGTCGGCCGCGGACACAAGCTTGGTTATCCGTCGGACACACTGTTAATCGAGGCTGCCTATATATCAAAGAAGCCCCATCCCAAAATCTCGAATTCAGTCCCACTCTTTGATTATATGGGATTTAAAGATATCGCTAGCTGGCGTGCTGTACCCGGTAATTTTGATACGCTTGTCGCCCTGCGATTGCGCTACCGCGTGCAGTCGCCGCTCAATAAAATGTCAAAAGGCACACCGTATCTTGGCTTGTCTCCGTTTCTTGTGAACTTTCAATTTGCGCGTGAAACCGAAGCGGGACAGGAGAGCATTGTGACGTTATATACCCGATTCGCTGACACGTTAGAGGATCCGGAAAAAAATATCACACAGCGTCAGAAGTTCGAGGTTGTTCCACCCGCCGTCGTCCTTTTTAACCGGGGTTGAACAATGACAACCTTCGACGAAATATCTACCGAACTAAAAGCGGCATTCGAACGTTCGAAACCACTCAAAGCCAAATTCGAAATCGATACGAGCCACATCGAACTTAAGCCCGGCTCAACTCCGGCTCTCGGTGAGCTTGTAGAGTTGTTCGCTACCATCTTTGACGCCGGCGCAACCATCCCCGAGTTCCCGCTTTCCAAAGCAAAATTAAAGCGATTTCGACTGTCGCGCGGTGACGCATCAAAAAACATTCCTGCCAACGGATTTATATCCCTTGATCTGAACGCACAGGCTACCTGGCATATAGCCCCCGGACTCGAACTGGCGCTTGTTTCAATTGAAGTAGACTACTTTGCCGGCAACTGGTCCGGTTTCGCGGTTGGCAAAGTAGTGCTGTCAGAGATCGATTTTGAAATCTCACTCGACTGGCCATCGATGATTATCGAGGGCACCGCAACGCCTAAACCTGCACAACTGGCAAAACTGGCTAGCAACCACAGCTTCGATGCACATAGCGCAACGCCTGTTCTTGAGTCGATGCGTGTTGTCGCGTTTGGCCGAACACACGCTGTAAATTTCCGTATAGGTGCTGCCAATCTATGCAATATAGGACCAATACACCTCGACCATGCACTACTGCAACTGGACTACCCGGGCGGACCCAACGCCGCATTTACGGGTTCTATCTCAACCGAATTTTCCGCCGCCAATCTCGACTTCCAGCTATCGGCTGCCCGCACACTTGACGGCTGGCGGGCCACTGCTCACGCAATCGGTAGCGCAAAACTTGGCGATATTGTCGGTGATCTCTCACTCCATCTACATCCGCAACACTCCCGACTGGATCTGATGACCTTTGGCGTACCTTCAAAACTGGCTGACACACCGGTTATTGGTGAAGTAACGCTTATCGCCGACTCGGGCGCCAAACACGCCACGTTGCAGGCAGGTATTACCGTGCAAGGCGGAACCGCTCACTTCACAATTGATATCGCGCCCGGCCACTTGAGCGTCAAAGCGGATCTGATACTTGGTGACATGCGTTTTGAAGTCGACTTCGACAAAGCTGGCAGTGATCAGCTGCTGGTGGGCCAGTTTGTCAGTGAGTCTGGTTTGACCATGAAGCTGCAAGAACTCGTTTCTTTGAGCGCACTGACCCCTGGTACCAACGCGCCAGCCGTCAGTGCCAGTCTCGATATCACGGTGCATGACGTATTGCTCGCGATGTATTCTGCGCAGAGCGGCAACAAGTTTCTGGTCGCCGCAGATCTGGATGGCGGAGTCGATCTCTCCGCCCTGGGTAACCTGCCACTGGTAGGCGAACTGATGCCGCGAGATATGAGTTTACGGTTGTCGCTTGCACCCGCATTAATGACCAGCGCATGGAATCCGGCAGAACGTACAGCGTTAAACCAGCTCAGAGATGATAGCGGTCCAACCCTGCCCGATTCTCTCGACAAACCCAGACTTGGTGTATCGCTACAGATACCCGGGCGTCGAGAACCGCTTGATCTGGGAATAGAGATGGGTGACGTCTCGCAAGGCAATTCGGTCACGCTTAAACCTTCCACGTCTGCACCGGCAGACAAGTTGACCTGGAAAACACTGAATAAAAAGCTTGGCCCGGTTGCAATCCAGCGGATCGGTTTGGGACTGGACAAGTCAAAACCCAATCATCCACAGATCAGAGTGTTGTTCGATGCAAACCTCGGCATGGCCGGGATAGAACTGTCACTGATCGGGCTTGGAGCGCACTACGACCTCAATGACAAGTCGCTCGGTGTTGAATTGTCTGGCATGGGAATCGATGTAAACCGGCCACCGCTGCGCATCGCCGGCGGCTTTGCAAAGATGGATGTCAAGGTCGGCAACAAAATGGTTACCCAGTATCTGGGCAAGGTCGAGTTGGCAGCAAAGACTTTTTCAATAGCAGCAAGTGGTGGCTTTGCCATGCTGGACGGCAATCCATCGATGTTCATCTATGGTGTTTTAAACACACCCATTGGTGGCCCGCCGTTTTTCTTTGTTGAAGGTCTGGCAGCGGGTTTTGGTATCAATCGCAACCTTAACGCACCGGAGTTAAACCAGGTACACGACTTTCCGTTCGTTGCCGATGCGATCGGAGTAGCAGGTGGCGATGCTGCAAAAAAACCGACGATTCAGGAAGGGCTGGCAAGCCTCGCCACCTATATAGAACCCAGACTCGGTCAGTACTTTCTGGCAGTTGGTATTAAGTTTACGTCTTTTAAATTACTCGACAGCTTTGTATTGGCGATGGTGGGTTTTGGTAACGAAACCAAAATCGACATTGTCGGTATTTCTACTTTCCAAAGCCCGCCAATTGTCAGTCCCGGAATACCGGCAATGGTGAATATCGAGCTTGATCTGATTGCCTCGATTCGCCCGGCAGAAGGCAGCGTTATTGTTCGCGCCTCGCTCGCCAAAGACTCATACGTTTATTCACCTGCAGTAGGGCTCAGTGGCGGCTTTGCATTTGCCAGCTGGTATAGCGGGCCACACGCCGGAGATTTTGTTATTTCCGCAGGCGGCTATCATCCAAAATTTAAACGACCATCGCACTATCCGCAGATCGATCGTATCGGCCTGACATTCAAGGTGCCCGGGTTCGATGTCTGGATCAAAGGCAGTGCCTACTTTGCACTCACGCCTTCGATGATGATGGCTGGTGGTTCAATACAGGCGCATGCAGAATTTTCGGGAGTAACTGCATCGTTTGATATGTGGCTGGATTTTTTAATTCAGTGGGAACCGTATCACTATGACATGAGCACCGGCATTCGCATTGCCGCAAAGTGGGGTCCTTTCCATACACACGCCAGCGCGCAATTGCATATTTCGGGACCAGAGTTCCACGGCTTTGCCGAAGTCCACTGGTCGGTCGTTTCTTTCGATGTCGATTTTGGTCATACAGGATTCTGGCTTTCACTACCTATAAGCTGGCAGAAATTTCAGCAGTCATTCCTGCCGCATGAGACAAACAAAGCTACAAACAAGACTCGCACCAATATTGATCCAACAGTCAAAATCACCGGCGGACTGGTGACTACAATCGATGGTCCAAACGGCCCGGTGTACGTAGTTAATCCAAAAGAGCTTGAAGTTTTAATAGACACCGTTGTGCCGTTTACCAGCATCGGAAAATCACCTGTCTCTATAGACGGATCGCACATGACGCTCTTCGGTTGTGGCCCTGTAGGTGTCAGGAAAATCGATAGCTCGGACCTTGACATCAACTTTGATGGCTCGGTCTTCAAATACACAGTGACGACAAAACGTTTTCCGGCGGCAATGTGGGGACCACCGGGAAAACCGGATGTGAAGGCCGATGCGACTATCGCGGCCGGCGGTTCGGTTAGTCTCACCTTGACTGATCCGGTTACAACAAAAGGTGAGACTCGTGTTTTACGAGGCGCTGTTAAATACACCACACCTCCAAAGCTTACAAAAGTTGCTGCCCCATCGAATTTCGTTTTTGTGGCGGGTACAAAAACCGTTAAATCGTCACTTCTCGCACCTGTTAAGAATGCCGCAGCGAATAGATCGGTTTTGCTGGAAGAGCTGCACATTGACCCCGACACGATCTCGTTGAGGGAAAGCCTTCTGTCCGAACTGCGCGGCAATCCAGTAACGGTGAAAGCAACATGAGCGAACGAACAGACACCATGGCATTGCGTTCAACTGACCCGACCGATGAACTGGTTTTCCACGACTATCACAAGCCGACACTTGCTGCCCATACCTATCATCTTGATGTTACCCATGATCTGCAGATTAGAAAAAACGAGGGTTTAAAGAGCGCTAAAAAATCGCTTAACGTTCGTGTCTCGGGGCCACAGCTCAAACTGCCTACCGGTAGTGTTGTAAGTACCTTTCCTGCAAACCTGGCATCAGGTGAGTACTTTAAAACACTTGCACATGTGGTGCTGTCGCGCGGCACGCTGCCGTGGGAACGATTGCCCTGGTCAACAAACAAACCTGTGTCGCCATGGATGGTGCTACTGGTACTCGACGAAGACGAGTTCGCATCCGCTCGGCGCTATAGCAGCGACCTTGCCAGTTTGCCAGCCGGAATAACCCATGAAGATATACATCCTGACGACATCACCGAGCTACTAGAACTCGACGCAGATGACGCCAAAGAACTGATGCCGCCACGGGCAGATTTGCCATGGCTGGCACATGTGCGCTCGGTAGTCCCTAACGGTGCGCCGGCAGAGAATGAAACGGCAACCATCATGGCCAATCGTCTCCCCGCACCCGACAAACAAAATCACGCCTTTCTGTTATCGGTCGAAGGTCGATACAGCGCAGCAACAATTTCAGCGCCATCGGGAAGCAAGATTTCGTTTCCGGTGTTGCATGAGTGGAGCTTCTTTTGTACCGCCGAACACGAGCACGGTTTCCGTGAGCTGCTGAGCAGGCTGGACGGTGCGCCCAACCATCCTGAATTGTTTGCTGTTAGCTCAGCCTCCAGTGCCGCAGCAACCCGGGTGCAAGCCGGTTTTGTAGCAGTCGAACATCAACTGCGCGACGGTGTAAAGACAGCTGGCTGGTACCACGGTCCGTTACTGCCCGGCAGGCCGCCAGTTGATGCCTCGCTAATAGAAAACAAATTACCGGTAGACGCTGCCGATGACCTGATGTTGATCGACGAAGACTTTGCCATGTGCGATGTCTCCTACGCGGCTGCATGGGAGCTGGGCCGTATGATTATGCTGGAACACAGCGATATCGCTCGCAGTACCTATGAATGGAAGCGTAGCTTTGCCCGGCACTATCACCGCACCGTGCAAACCTCGCCACCTGCAGCAAACCAGCCAGCTAAACCGAAACAGGTGTTACAGGTTAAGGCGATGCATCGCGCCCGACTTCAACAGCCAGAGCCGACGATGCCCGACGCTATAGAGAAATGGATTCGTACATCATTGCTTGAGCTTCGTGAAGTACCGTTTCGCTATCTTGTCCCCGACGAAGAATTATTACCCGCGTCAGCCTTTAGATTTTTCGATATCGATACCCAATGGATTGAGTGTCTTCGCGATGGCGCGATCAGCGTGGGTCGAACCGATAGCCAGGCACGCGAAATAGAAACAGAACTTCGAAAGCATCTGCCACGTCCGCAAGCGATGAGTGGTTTCCTGCTACGTAACAGCGCTGTTGCCGACTTTCCACACCTCGAGGTTGACGCCTATACCGCCGCACCCAGGCCCGGTGAATTTAATAAACCTGCGCTGCCGATTGTGCGCATGCAGCGTCTTTCGCCTTCGGTGTTGCTGGTAATTTTTACCGGCAGGGCCACTGCAGTCGATCTGCATCTTCACCCGCAAGCGGTGCACTTTGGTTTTTCCCTGGGTCCCGGTTCCGGACCTGGTCACGAGCATTTTCAAAAGATGTACCCGCCGCAGTCAACATCAGTGGTTGCCGATGTCGGCTATTTACCGCTGGTCCCGCAACCGATACCCGCTCCGCAATTTCCTGCGCAGAGTAAAACACCGACACTGATGACCAAACGCCGTCGAATTGATATAGCCGGATTGGCGAGCAAGGTGGCTCAGGGTCGCAACACACAACCACGGGCGATTGGCAGCGGCGGGGTGGCAGACTTTGCACAGCGTATGCTCGAAGGGGTACCGCTGGTGCGATTTACCCGAACCCCCGGAGCAAAACCATGACTCGCTTCCTGACTGTGCCGATTCATGTCGACGCCTTGCAACTAGGGACGCAACGAGAAGCGGTAGGGCCAACTCTTGACGTCGCACGAGCGCCATGGTTTGGCAAGGGGCTGGATGGCATCACCCGCGATCATTTTTCGCAAACGCCCAACGTCGCAGCCGGTGTGCGTCACGATCCCCTCACACCCAACAACCGTTATCTGGCAGCAGGCACACACTTGCATTGGGCCATGCCGGATGCACTTACCCGTGGCTCGACAAGCAAGCCGCAAAGCAGTGCCTATGTGGAACGCAACGGTCTATGGTTTCCGCAATTGCCGAATCGCTGGCTGGTCGTTCGCCGCAACGGTAGCTCGATCGGCGGTGCCTGGCTCATTGAAAGTGACTATGTCCATCCCTGGGGCGAAGGCGCCGAGGCAATTGCCTACCCGGTCAGCCCTGACGATAAATGGCCGCATCCTTATTGTCGGGTTGGTCGACAGATTGATCTTCTGGCACAGGGCGCCGCAATCGCACTTCAGGATGAAATTCCAAAGCCGCGCCGGCAACCCGCACAACTTACCATTGAATCGCTGGATGCAGCGCTCACTGCAGTCGGTCCTGTAGATCCGACTTTTGCGGCGCTCTATACCTCATGTCATTCCATCTTCGGCGCACACGATGCGCGCGATGTAACAGCCAAAACCCGCTACACGGTAACCGGCTGGTATGACTCATCCACGTCCGATCCGTTATCACACTGGCTACGTGTGGAAGATACCTCGGCAGAGGCTATTGCCGGTATATTAGCTACCGAGGGCGAGGCTAAAGCCGTTGCAGATATCGGTGACCTGACAGTCGCTACCGCAAACGCACGTGAAATACTCTTTGCGCAGCGAACCGGATGGGGCCTTCCCGCGGTCAGCGGCAATCAGCCAAAACCCCGCGCCCAGGACTGCACAGCTCTGTTATTGCACGGTACCGTGACTATTGATCCTGGCCAGGCATCTCGCAGACCGCAACCGGTTAGCAGCACCACAGTGATCGGCAGCTCGCCCCGGGAGGCCGTCTCCGCAATGTTGGCCCACAACTTCGACAATCCGCATCTCGAAACCGAGCTGCAAGCGATCAACTTTGGTCTTGAACTTGCCGATCACTCACTGGACGAAGGTCACAAGCTCGACGAGTTTCGCCATAGCGACGGTTTTACTTCTATTGGCAGCAGCACGCGCTGGCAAATAAAAAGTCCGTCTGAAGCGGCAGGCAATCCACTCAATGATGGAACACTTCGCCGGCAACAACGGGATCGACAACTGCCGCCGGTAATCGCCCACCAGCTAAACGAGTTAAACATCGCACAGGATCAACTCGATCAGACCACCGAGTTGCTCGACTGGCACAGGCAGCAGGTGTACGCCGACTGGCAGACCTATATGCTTGCCGCCTACCCCACACAAACCGACACCACCTTCGAAGTGGATATCGACGCGCTGCGAGATCAGCTATTGCATCAATCACTGCGTCAATGCACAGAGGCGGGTCATGAGCGCGATCATCAACACAACGCACTTGCTTTCAGAGTGGCAGAGTTAAAGAAGTCACTCACTGCGTTTAACAGTAAGGTACTCGATCACGACAAGCTGGAGCTATCGCCACAGCCCGGTCCGCGCTACTGGCGACCCAACGATCCTTCTATCGCTATCGATCACGCCGATGCGATCGTCGCTACCCGGCGCCACGGTCAGGACGGGCGGGCTCACAATGGCGTGCTGGAAGTGGTGGCTACCGACCTTCCCTCACTGCCGGGTCCCACCGCGACCAAAGCCGATCTGGGGGTACTGCAAAAAGCGCTAACCGCAGCAACATCAAAGGCAAAAGCGTTTGCTGCGATTGCACACCAGACCCAGTCCAGCGAGTCATGGAATCCGATCCTTGTTGAATGGAGTGCACAGGTAGCATCGATCAGCGCCGGCACAAATCAGCGTAGCAGCATAGCTCGCTTTGACCCCGAAGTGATCAGGGACAACTTCATACTCGATGAAGACGAATGCGATCTGGCGCCAGTCAATACCGCTCACTACACAGCAGATTCAACCTCGTTTGCAGTATCCGGACGATCTATCCTGTTAAGTCATGGCACGGAGATTGTGCTTGACGGTGTCAATCGCTATCTCGATGAACTTGGCGCTGACCACGAATCTCACAGCGAAAAGATCACCGGGTGTAATCGCGATATTAATAGCGCGACAGCCGAACTGGCCAATGCCGCCACCGCCGATAAAAAGCGCCTCCAAGAGCAGATCAAAATACTTAGTGGCCGGCTAAAAACGCTCAACCAGGAACTTGCGCAAATAGCGTTGTTGCAAGCCGAATTCGCACCGGTTAAATCCGACCTGGATACCCGGACAGCAAACGACAGTCGCACCAATGTTGCCACATTTACACTGGGTGGTTTTATGGATCGGCTACTGATGCGGCGCGTCGAACCACAACTGCCAGTCGCAGATCCACTGGGCTTTCCCGCGGATCAGGAAGTTGCCGCGGCCGTAGCAGAAACGATAAAAGGCGCATCACACCTCTATTCTCCTGAGCAACGCGCGCCGTTCCTGCCACTCGGAAACGCAACCGTGAATGTGCAAACCGGTCGTATTATAGATAGCTTCGGGCAATTTATAGCCTGGCATCCCGTGGGTGAAAAGACGACAAACTGGCCATCAATACCCGCGCAATCTCTGCGGGGACCAAATCGCGAAGTGGTGTTACGCCCCCGCAGTACACAAGGGGCAAAGCTTAATTTTAGATGGTTGTCTGCAACGTCAGATCTGGTGGAAGCAAACGACCACCCGGCCTCGAATCCACTGTGTGGCTGGCTGGTACCCAACGATTTCGATGAAAACGTGTTGGTCTATAACGCACCGGGTGAACTGCTTGGTAGCGTTGACAGCAATGGTCACTGGCATCCGGCGCCGGGTTCAGAAGTCGCTCCAGCCGGGCCGCACCAGATAGCCAACAGGCATCTGGCTCGCATCGTTGAGTGGTTGATTTCCCGTGACGATGCAGACTTCACCGGTAAATTTTTATCTACCGTCGATTCGGCATTGCGCAGAATTGAACCGAGAAATATCGCTAACCACGGCTCACGTGCGCTACTCGTCGGGCGACCGATTGCCGTCACTCGTGCACGGGTCAGCCTCACGTTGCGCGGACAGCCGGCCCACGATATTTCGCCAGCTGCACTGGCCAGGCGTATCGCCGGCCACGATCCCGGTGATCATGGTTTTGGTGGAATCCGCTTTCCAATCCGAATCGGTGAACACGGACAGTTCAACGATGGCCTGGTCGGCTACTTTATAGATACGGGGAACAGGAACAGGCACGATGTATTGCACGCGCCTCAGAGCAGTGTCTCTACAAAGTTATCGCAGTACATTGACGTCTATGACAACCACAGCGGCACACCAATAAATCTGCACCGCAGCTTCGATGATGAACCACTCGAACTCACGTTATTGCACGACCCTATGTGCCCGATTCACGCCACCAGCGGCATATTGCCAACCAAATCACTGCATCTGCCACACGACTATTTCGACGCAGCACTATCCGGTTTGCAGCTGGTTTTTACCGCTATGCCGGTACTCACAGCGCCGAACTCAATCGATCTGCCACTGCCCACGGAAGTCGGTCATCGATGGTCGTGGTTGCAACGCTCTGATGGCGAATGGCACGAGACACCGGCGTCCCCGCGTATTCCATTCACCGCCCTGCAACAGGCGCTGCCAGGTTCCGTAGTGATTGCCGCGGATGGGACACAACGCCCGCATATCGCCAGTAAAAAAATCGCCGATGACGAACAACTAGAAAGCAAGGCAAAGTTGCTTTGGCTGCACCTTGTCGCCGAAGGCTGGTTGCAACCAGTGGCTGGCGGCACGGCGGCAGACCTGACTGTGCCCGCCAATGCGAAACTGTCGCAAGGATTTAATGCATCCGACATCGAGCGTCTGCTGTCGAAAATTTCTCACAGCATTGTTCCGGCTGACCGAACAGCGCAGTTTGGCGCTCGTGCAATCGCACGTGAGGGCTGGCTCAAGCTCACCCCTGTTGTGCCACGGGCGCACCCCGACGATCTTCCGGTTGCACCAGTGCCCGTTGCCGTACCCCAAACCCGGATACCCAGCTAAGGACAGAACATGACCAGCCTTTCTCCCGTCTCTACAGCTGTGCTTAACGCCGAACTGCTCAATGCCGATGATGAATCGGTATTGCGCATTAACGGTGAAAGCCAGACCCTGACGCTTGAGCTTAAAAATCAGTCTGCACAACCGGTTGAACTCGGTGGCTCAAGCCCTACCACAATCGTGGTTACCTTCAGACCCGGTGCACTGGAAAGTTATAGCGGCATCAAGATCGCAGGGGATGGCTGGTCGGGTGGAGTAGAAACATCGGCTACCGAACTGGTGCCTGTAACAATTACGCGTACTACCAGGCTCAGTTTGGCGAAAGATGGCGTTGAACGGATCACGTTAACCGGCCTTAAACCATCGGGCCACGGTGGTTCACGCAACACCCGCGTTGATGTTGAGTTTCGCGATGTACATCTGCCAGGCGAAGGCCCGGTGTCAGGTCGGCGACTTGCCCATTTGAGCTTGCTACACGAGCAGGTATCAGAAGCGTCTGTCGCCGGTGGAAGCGCCACCAGTGGTCCATTTGAGGCAAGCATTGAAAACGGCGCACAGATTGTTAACGGCGGTACCGAAAACCTTGTCATTGCCAGATTGAGCACCAGCCGGCCGGTGCCGGTCACTACGCCGAAAAAAGCGGGCATAGTCGATGATGAAGTCAGCCGGTTCGAGTTTGAGTTTAAGGTGGAATCCGGAGATCTATTCACTATTGTCGGCGTATCACCCATCAATGGTGGTGGCTGGTCTGAAGATGGTATGGCAATTAACTACAGTCAGGTTAAGGCCAAAACACTGGATGGCGACTTTGCACGGCTGGCGTTTAAATTCACAACCAACCTGCCACCCGGGATCTACCCGTTGCGCTTAAAGTACTTTAATTTCGGTAAGCTCGATGGAACTTTAACCTTGCTTGTTCAGGTAACCGCGATTGGCGTGCCGGGTGCAGAGCAAAAGGGAGGTGATATAGTTGCCAGCAAAGGGATAACCGCTGCCGGAACCGTAAAGGCCCCGGAATACAGGTTCGGCCGCTGGCGGGTGCAGGATAACGAGAATAACACCAGTAACTGGATCTCCTTTCGTCGAGATAAAAATCAATATTCTTCATTCTGGTTCGTGCATCCTAAAGATAGCAGTGGTAACGACTTAAAGATTGCCGAAATCGCAGGTGGAGCTCCCGGTCAGTCGCTGAATATCAAAAGCCGCTCTAACAAGCTCGGGATCAACAACCGGAACCCTACGGTGGCGCTGGATGTGAGTGGAGACATTAAAGCCTCTGGCAAACTAAGCGTCCCACAAGCCGAACTGTCCGGTGGTATATTGCAAATGAACAATAAGTGGCGACTGGATTCACCAACCGCCCACTGGGAAATACGCAACGGGACGCGGCAAACTAAAGCTCTGCTGGCTCTTTCTACAAAGGGTAATTTGAGTGTGAGTGGAGATATTGATGCCAAATCCCTTACTGTAAAAAGCCTGAGCGTGAACGGACAGGTCAAAGCCAGGAGTCTCGAATTGTCCAACTACAAATGCATTGAATTTCCAGGTGGCTGGAATTTTTATATTACCGGTGAAGGCTTCTATATTCAGAAAAACGCTGTAAACCTGTTTAAAATATCGGCGAACGGTGATACTAGTCATGTGAGTCGTCGATTAAATAAAAAACTAATTTGGCTGGACTGAATAATTGAAAGCTAACAATTTTGCAGTAAAACTTGCTACCCTCCGCGAAGAATACGCCAAGGGCGAACGCATGTTGGCGGATGCAGAGCGTGAAGCAACACAATTGCGCGAATCGCTATTGCGAATTTCCGGTGCTATTCAGGTACTAGAGGAACTTGAGACTGATTCTGTTCCATCACCAGACGGTGACTAGTGGGCCGCTTGATAAATAAGGTAACACTTTGTCTTCGCTACAGCCGCCATTGCTGCGTTAGAAAAGCTCGACGTATGACCTATATGCCTGCGCTTTTCCGCCTTGCACTGACGACTGTAGCTGTGAAAAGTCAGTTACCTTATTTACCAAGCGGCCCACTAGTGTGCAGAAGTTCGGGTTTTGTCAGTGTAGACAATTTTCTCTTTTAGCACTGAAGTCACACCGCTGACAAAAACGCTGTCAAGCCAGACGGGGCGGGAACGCACTCCCGTCAACAGAGAAAGAAAATGGAGAGATAATTGTTTCCCGGTAACCTATAAATTGTCAAACAGTCGCCCCGCAGCATAGGCGGGTTTTGCCAATCCGAGTTTTTGGCAGAGCTCGAAAATCATTGCCTGATTTGACGTCACAACAGGCTTACCAGTAGCCAGTTCAATGTCTGATATTGCCTCGACAGCGCGCATATCAGTGCAGCTAAGAACGATAGCGTCGACGTTATCCTGATCTACCTGTGTGGCAAGTACCAGCACTTCTTCAGGCGTGAGTTCACCCTGCCCGTAATTATCCAGTTCTCGTTTGATTTCGTAGCTGGACACTGTCTTGATATTTTCTGTTGCCAGAAAATCAATTGCCAGGCGATTCACATCGCCAACATAAGGCGATGAAAAACCAATGCGGGTTACACTCAGCGCCCGCAATGCGTTGACAAGCGCACCTGCGGCGGTTATCGAGATTGACCCACAGCTTGTTGCGATATTATCGGCCAGCGTTCGATCAAACTCTACGCCGTGGGTAAGCGTAGCCGAGGTACAACCGTACAATACTGCACCAGGGCGTACGCCACTGATCAAACGCAATGTATTATCGAGATTCGAACTGCCAAGACCAGACATTTGTCCGGCACCGGGAATCTCATCTGCATCGTAACCACCCATGCGTTCGAAATGCATGGTGCAGCCCTCGGGACAGAGCAGTTGCATATCGGGTTCCAGATTCACATTGGTGAACGGAACCAGCACCCCGATTTTTGCACCCGATCGTGAAGTCACTGAAGTCACGGTTCTTCCTCTTTGAAATAAACCAGTTGCGCCGCAACTGTCTGCATAGCCTCAGCCGATGCCATCGTTACTCTCAGACAATGATCAAGACCATAGCCTCCCATTCCGCGTGCAACAAACCCGGCGTCTTTAAGAGCAGCATCCGCTTTACTGGCCTCATTTGAATCGGCAAACGGTACCAATACAAAATTGGTGTGACTTTCAGGAGTTGCCAGTGACAACGCCAGCGTGTCCCGGAACTTGTCCCGAATTGTTGCCGTATGGTCTACAACATAGCGTAAATAGGATTGATCCAGCATCGCCGCTGTGCCCATAGCCTGAGCCACAATAGAAACATTGTTGGGGTTCAGGAGTTTCTTTATCTCACTTGCTATATGGTCGGGAAAAACACCCCAACCGAGCCTTTGACCTGCCATGCAGTAGGCTTTGGAAAAGGTTCTCAATACGATCGTGTTCTCCTGTGCGACAAGAGCAAATACGTTGTCTTGATTTTGCGCATCAAACTCGGCGTAGGCTTGATCAATGATCAACAAAATATTTTCAGGTAGCCGATCTCGCAAGCGGATTAATTCAGCGTTCGGAACTCGGGTGCCGGTGGGATTACCCGGATTGCAAATAAACACAACCCGGGTTCGGGTAGAGACTTTGGCAAGTATAGAATCAACGCATAATCTATAGTCTGATTCAGTGGCTTTAATATAGCGGGCCCCGATAATCTGACACACGGTGGCGACAAAAAGATAACCGTAGTCAGAGCCCAGAACCTCGTCGCCAACATCCACAAAGGCGTGCAGGCCTGCCGCGATTAATTCCATAGATCCGGCGCCACACACTATTTGCCGTGCGTCTACCGGGTGAACTGCCGCAATTGCCTCACGCAGCTCGGTCCATGCCGGGTCAGGATAAAGCGCCGTTGAGTTCAGCGCCCGCCTGCCGGCTTCAAGCGCATCGGGACCTGGTGGAAGCAAGCTTTCATTCTGGGCCAGTGACACCAGTGAGTTGTCGAGTGCTGCTAATTCATAGGGGGCCATGGCCGACAGTTGCGCAACAGGGCGAATCATCCGCGTTTTCCATAGTCTGTGATTGCGGCATCGTGACTCACCAGCTCAAAAGCCGTATCTTGCAACAGCTTATCTGGCGCACGACTTGCGGGAGGCCCGAAGCCACCACCGCCAGGCGTATCGAATATCAATCGCTCGTCGGGTTCTACCCGCAATGTACACTTGCCGGGGATATCTTCCGCCAGACCATCTTCACCTCTCCCGCTAACTTGAATACGACCCGGGTGCCCGGCCATTCCGCCCGCTCGACCGGCCGCCGCATGTTTTATCCGTTCAACGGACAGGAACACAAGGAACGGTTCCCCGACTGCGGAAGTGATTTCTATGCGTTGCCCCAAACCGCCCCGGTATTGACCAGCCCCGCCAGAATCGGTCAGTAACTCCCGTCGCCAGACAATCACCGGTGCGACCGATTCGGTGATTTCAACCTGACTGCCATAAACGCCTGATGGAAAGGCAGTAGCTGACAATCCATCAGAGTGGGGTCGAGCTCCGGTTCCACCGTTGTGAACAAGCTCAAGGGCAAACTGATGTCCTCCGTCAACGGCTGCGTTTGGAGTATGGCGCAGCGGCAGATCGTACATACACGATGCACCTTCAGCCGGTATCTGATCTGGAAGCGCCTGATGCAGGCAACCAAAAACCAGATCGGGCGTCATTTGGCCAAGTGTATGTCGCATTGCCACCGGCGCCGGATGCTGTGCGTTTAAAATACAACCGGGCGGACCAGTAACAATAAAGGGTGCCAGAGAGCCAGCGTTATTCGGTATGTCAGATCCAATGATGCAACGCAATCCAAACACGGTGTAGGCAGTTGCGTAGTTAAGTGGTACGTTAATCCCCTTTTCAACGCACTCCGAAGTTCCAGTAAAATCGACAGTTACCTGGTCATCTGAAATAGTTAGCGCGGCCTGCAGTTCAAGCTCGGCATCATAACCGTCAACCTTTAATCGATTACTATATGTGCCGTTCTGCAGAGCGGCAATTGCATCAACAGTACCCTGGTAAGAAGTGTCTATAATGTGGCTCGCCAGTCCTTCAAGGTCGTCAAGTCCAAAGTCGCCCATTAGGGTACACACACGTTTCGCCCCTGCTTCACAACAGGCAATCAATGCATAGATGTCACCGTCGTTGGCCACCGGTTCGCGAGAATTCGCCCGAACAATCTGCATCAGCAACGCATTTATTTCTCCCTCCTCAACCAGTTTGCAGGGTGGAATCAACAGGCCTTCATCATAAATGTCCGATCCCTCCGGGCCCATGCCAAGTCCGCCTAAATCCACGAGATGCGATGTGCAGGCGGTAAAACCAACCACTTTTTGTTGATAAAACACCGGCATCATTAATAAAAAATCGTTCAGGTGGCCAGAGGCAAGCCACGGATCATTCGTCAGGTAGATATCTCCCGGTCGCATCGTCTCCACGGGGAAAAGTTCATGCAGAGATTTTACTGCTTCAGCCATTGTATTGATGTGCCCGGGAGTGCCGGTTACTGCCTGTGCAAGCATTCGACCCTGCGCATCGAATACGCCTGCCGATATATCCCCACACTCCCGTACGATCGGTGAGAATGCTGCACGAATCAAAGTCTGCCCCTGCTCTTCAACCAGCGCTAACAGTCGATTCCACATCACTTGTAATTGCGCGGGTGAACTGTGTTTCACTTAAGCCTCTTCGTTGGTATGCAGGTTAGACTGGCGAGTTAACATCAGGTTGCTCATTGCATCGACACGTGCTGTAAAGTCACTCGCAACAAACGTGGTTGTTTGAGTTTCGGTAATAAGAACAGGGCCGCGAAGTTCATCACCCGGTTTGAGATCCTTGCGCGATATTACTCCTGCAAGCCGGTTTACGCTGTCGACATCACAGTGAACAGGCACACAGTGTTGCGCTTCAATTGTGCGCACACAATCGACTGGTTTGCGGGATGCTTCATTCCGGACAATGGTCGAAACCGACACCGACCAGTTCAGTATTTCGATGGCCATACCCGGTACCGGCCTTGAAAACTGATCGGCGTAGGCGCCTTCAAATTTCTCCTTTAGCGATACGAGATCGGCCTCAACCAGTGTTCGATCTGGCAGTTCTATTTCAATTTCGTGGCCCTGCCCGTGATAGCGCATGTAGGCAGTACGGTTTGTCTGCAACGCTCCTGACTGTGATGCCTCATCGGTCGCTCCAGGACGAACAATCGCTGTTGCCGCTTGTTGCATGGAATCGAGCAATGCGTTAATCGTTTTGACATTCATCGTCGCCAGCAAACAGTATTGACTCTGCACTATCTCAAAAGAAACCGGCGCATACAGAAACCCGACCGCAGAGCCGACTCCGGGACTCAGCGGAATCAACACGTTTGAAATTCCGGCCGCCCGCGCAACCCTGCATGCATGCAAAGGTCCGTTACCGCCGAAGGCGATCATGGTTCGTGCACCAAGATCCTTACCGGACTCAACCGCATGCATCCGGCCGGCACTGGCCATGTTTTCATCAACAATGCGACTGATCCCTTCCGCTGCTTCATGAACCTGCAACGACAATGGCTTGCCAACAATCGCCTCGATAGCCTGTGCGGCCGCCTGTTCGTCAATAGTAAACTGACCTTCTGCAAACACCTCTGCCTGAATATAACCAAGCACGATATCGGCGTCAGTCACGGTTGGCTCTGTACCTCCTCTGTTGAAAGCCACCGGACCCGGTTCTGATCCAGCGCTGCGTGGCCCCACGTTGAGCCGGTTGAGACGATCCACACTGGCAATTGACCCTCCACCGGCACCGATTTCAATCATATCGACAACAGGTACACGCACAGGCATACCAGACCCTTTAACAAACCGCGCGGCGCGCGCGATTTCGAAGTGCCGGGAAGTCTGGGGCACGCCATCATCGATCAGACAAAGTTTTGCCGTGGTACCACCCATGTCAAATGACAGCACATTATCGAGATTGCACATTCTTGCTGTGCGAGCGGCCAGTAGAGCGCCACCCGCAGGCCCCGATTCGACCAGCCGAACAGGGAGTCTTGCCGCAGTTGTAAGCGTTGTCATTCCACCACTGGCCGTCATCATCAGGATTGGACACTGCACTCCCTCTGCTTTGAATTGCCGTTCAAACGCACCAAGATAAGTTTCCATCAAAGGCTGAATGTATGCATTGGCAACGGTGGTAGAGAGTCGGTCAAACTCACGCGCCTCCGGGCTGACCTCGGACGAAATTGAAACGGCGAGCCCGGGACAGGCAGCCTGAATTAATGATCGCAGCTTCAGTTCATGGCTGTTGTTTGCGTAAGCATGCAACAGACAGATTGCTACGGCTTCGATGCCACTGGCCCGCAAGGCATCAACAAGCAGGGGAATACGGGTCTCATCAAGATCAATCAGCACTTCACCATTGGCTGACACTCGCTCCCTGATCGTATAAGCACGATCTCGAGGAACCAGATAGTCAGGTTTTTCGATATTAATATCGTATTGACTATAACGTCGCTCGTAAGCAATTTCGAGAATGTCGCGAAAGCCTTCGGTGGTGATGCTCGCGACCACCGCACCACGTTTTTCAATGAGAGCGTTAGTGGCGAGAGTGGTGCCATGGACCAACCCGCTCACCTGACCAGGTTCCGCGCCAGCCTGCGCCAGAGTTTTACGAGCACCGGCTATGGCGGCGTCAGCCGGATTTTGATGCGAGGTAAGAGTTTTGGTCGAAGCCACAAGTGACCGGGCCGAATCAAAAAGCACGGTATCGGTAAACGTGCCACCAATGTCGATAGCCATACGCAGTCTGTCGTTTGACCACGCTGATTGTTGGGATGACCTTGCCATCTATTCCGACTTATCCGAGGGTAAAATTCAACAATTTCCTGGCCGTGGAACTAACAGGCAATTGCGCCTGCAATACTACTTTACAAAGGTGAATATGGTTAACGCACCGGCCAACACCTTGAGCAGTTTGCACAATATTACTGGACTAAAGCTTCCCCGCAGCGTCATGAAGAAGAATACATTCTATTGACTGCTACACAGGGGTGAGCCGAATCCCTCAATGCTGAGCGGATAGCGTTTGTCATGCGTTATATTTCAGGATACTTCGCAGAGAATTCGTCAACAGTGCCTGTGGCATCACCTTCATCCGGTGTAACCCTGAGCAATCGCCAGCGCGGTAATGTCTGGCATCAACTGCCGTGCGCAGTTTTGTCGGCCCGTTTGTAAGACTGGCCGTACAAAAAATCCATATCCGGCTTTTCGGTCGCGTAATAATGCACCCAAATATAGGCATGACTAAATCCCGCCACTGCAAGGGCAGCAATCGAATTGAACCCCGCCGCAATCGCCCAAAACAGAAGAAACGCATACAGGTACATGCCATTACTGGTGTAACGAAAAATACCTTTATTCACCAGGGGCATGTCACGAAATCGAGCATCGAAATGATCGGCACCTGCCGCTCTATCCATGCCAAAATATCTTTTCACACTATACATCGCGTATATTCCGGGAATTGCGAGTATGGCTGTCAACACCAGGCCAGAAACAATACCCAGTTTAAGACTTCCCTGATCCAGCCATGCCAGTGCAATTAGCGAGACGAACCTACCGGCAAATAAAATGAAGAATACCGCGACATATCCGCGGAAGCCGATACTGCCGCTAATAGCTGAGCTACGCAGTTCAAACCGCCACGCCAGCCAGACATACACCTGATGAATTACAGGAAACGCCACAGCACACCAGTATGCGACCGGAAAGGGCCTGTCCAGGAATTTCCAGCCCAGGTATACCAGCACTAGTAACAGCGTCAGGCATGTAAAGTGGAGGCGCTGACCCGCCCAGATACCGATTGTTATCTTGTTCATATCGAATTTGCTGTATCGATTTAATGAATTTTTAGGTCAAATAGCCAGACGGAGACGGGGTATAACGGGATTTTCCCCTAACAATTAATTCTATAGATGCATCTCCTGGTGCACGCATTCAAATGTGTGAACTCACTCAGCGCTGATTCTGAACTTTCTATTTGCGACTTCATCTTTTAAGAATGGATCCCACACATCAATTTTAAATTGAACTGGACCCCTGCTTTTTTCAACAAACTGCTTGCCACCCGTGTACTCACCCATAAATATACCTTCCTTATTGTAGAGAGACACAAAAACCTCTACTGCTTTATATTCAGAGGGGTCTTTGAGGGTAAACTGCCCTGATATTTTGAGGTCCACCATATCCCCGGCTTCACGCTGAATTTCTCTAACCGTGGACAATAGCTCACTGTATTCTTCGCTCGGGAGTAACTCAAACTCAGCAGATCGACTGAACATATTTGGACTCAACAGCACTCCCGACAAACCAGAGTAAAGCAGCCCTATAACCCCCAAACCCAGCATTATTCCAAAAGCCCACAGAAAACCGTCAAGAACTGTCCTCATAATTTTAACTCACTGGCTGATCACTATTTTCTCTGGACCCGAATTGAGCAGGTGGGCCGCTGAATAAAGAAGGTAACTAGCCTTTCACAACTACAGTCGTCAGCGCAAGGCGGATAAACGCTTGCCCGTTGTTTAACCAGGAAGAGGCCATACGTCGAGTTTTAATGGCGGCTGTAGCGAAGAATAGTCTCACCTGTCTACCAGGCGTCCCACTAGCCGTTACTCAAACCAGCCCACCATTCTTTCGGCTTTAAACGCGCGGGCAGACCTGCCCGATTATCCCACCATAGTGCCAGTTTTCTAAACTGACTGGTGGCGAACTTGTACCAGACTTTTTGAGTAACGCTATCGCGGCGGCTAAACGGACAAACTCTCATGCAGATGGCACAGTCCGTTTTAAGTTGTGCCCAGTAGCCAAAGCACTTCTCACAATTAGCTGACCATTTTTTAACATGCAGGAGTGTCGACGGGCCAGGCTTATCACTATTACTGTCGATGGCGAATTCCGGCGGCCCGAAAGGTAACGCTTTTGGCGGACAGGCAACCGCACAGCGAGTACAAATTTCACAGAACTGTCGAATCCCCAAAGGCCCTGGCTCATCAATGGCCATCGGTAAACTGGTGAATATTTTCGAAAATCTGACCCTCGGACCAAACTCGGGTGTAATAACCATTTGGTTGCGCCCGTATTCACCCAGCCCGGCCTTAATTGCGTACGGGATAACAAGCGCGGTATCGTTCATTGATGCAACGGCCTGATAACCGAGGTTTCTGATATAGGTAGCTAGCTGGATAGCAATTGCCGCTTCATGTGAATACTCCAGGCCGGTCGATGCCCCGGCCAGAGCCGACGGATACGTATCGACCAGATCCGCATCCATTGCATGCCCCATTACAATGACATGAGTGATGCCGTCTGGCAATTCGTTCGGTACTGCGGTTAGGCTGCGCGTATCAACCCGATGTGAATAATGCCAACGTCGATCAACACGGGTTACGCCAACCAGATCTGCTCCGAACAGTTTCGCCAGTTTCTTTATTTCACTACTTTGGGATTCGATATCGGCAACATCAACTTGCTCCCCGGCAACCGGTGTATCATCTGCTATCGGCGCCTGAAACCCTTCGCGTTGTCCCTTGTCGTTACCACGATTAGAGATAATATCGGAAACCGCCCATGCAGCATTGCGCAGTGCAAAGTCTTTTTGAGTAAAACCCTGCCCGCGCCGGGGTGCAAACTCCATGCGGTACGAGTTAAAAAAAGCGTCTGTGTCTGCGTTTTTAACCTGATTGTCCCAAAAAGCACGGGTAAACATATCGTTTATCTGATTGAATTGAACAAATTGATCAGACACTTCAAATCCGACACGCTCATCGGACTGCCTGTGTTCGATGTTTAGCTCCTTTACACCGCTACTGCTTAACGCCTGCTCTGAAACAGGTGTATTGGACGGCCAGCTCATTTAGTATCACGATGCATGATCAGTGTTTCCACAAAGATATTGTTTTTTCATTTTTGCAGGGCGCCCATGCGGCAGTTGCGATGATAAATGGTTGAAGAACTTTCGGGATGAATCACCAGCCGCTTCCATACTGTACAATAGTGTTAGCCGGGCCGGAAGTCATAGAAACCATCCATTTGCGGGTGAACACATAAGAGTTAATTTTCTCCTGGCACTCTGTTTCTTGAGTTAAACGGATTCAAATTTTCTCAAGAAGAACCAGAGCCTTATTTGTATACCATTTATCGAGAGGGCTCACAGTTGCCATAGCCCGCTTTCAATCCCGCCCTGAATAACGATTGCGCATGTACCGTGTCCGGGGAGTTCCATTGGTGGCAACGCTACCTCAACACCCGATTTTTTTGCCGCCTCTACAGCAGCCTCAATATTTTCAACCAGGATGTAATGCCGCACGATTGGTTTTTCTGTATCGCGTAGTGGTGGTCGAACACCTGTTTTACCTCCATTAACCATTTCAGCAACACGAGCCCCTCCTAATGCCGGAACGCTTTCTCCGAACACAAGACCATGTAGTTGAGAGTATGTTTCACAAACCGCATCTACATCAGGGGTCACTATTTCAAGATATTGAATCTTCATTGAGTTACTCGACTTAGAGGTAAAACCACAGCGAAACCAAAAATTAAACTGTCTGTCTCGGCTAAAGGTAACATTTGCCCCGTACCCGAATTTAGTACGGCACAAACACCGGTTGGGTATCAGCCTGATTCTTGTACTCTCCATCAGTAAACAATGGCAACGCCTGACTACAATTTTCCTCGACAGCGAGATTAACATCATCTCCAAACCCTCTGCCGTGCAATTCGCGGCCTGAAGAGCACTCATTGATGGCTTCTGCAATACTTTTGCAGGAAATATAGGACGACTCGGCCATTCTTGCTTCGGGCGATTTCCTGCCGTTCAAATTCGAAATGATAGCTCCTGCGCCAAAAAGATCTTCGACTGCAGGGCGTAATTCACCATCTTCCCATTTCTCGCCAGATGGTATCACGCCTATTCGCTTGTAATTAGAAGATAAATGATCACCTAAAGACCTGGCATTCCTTAAGCACCCGGCGTATGTAGTGGCGTGTCCGGCTGCTTCTAATGTAAGGGTAGAGCCATTAGGTGAAGGCAAGACCAGCCGAAATTCTTCAGGTATTGAAATCAGCGAAGATGGCGCAAGGCTGTAAGCATCATCGAACCTGCCGCGTTTGGATGCGAGTATTGCATTCTTCTCCCTAGCGAACTCCTCTGCCTGCTCGCCTTTCCATGGAAACGGTAATATCGTCGCCTTTCTCTGGAGACATATATCAACACATGTGGTAAACGACAAAACATCCACAATAACTATTGCCTCTACGCCCGGAGCAAGGGCAGCGACACCCCTGGAACCCCATTCCAGGCGTATGTCATATTCGACTTGTGAGTAGAACATTGTTTCTTCTGCTAATGCCTGAGACGTTATCACTGCGGTGACGCATGGTATCCGCTATCAAGATGTTGAGTATCTCCATACACTTCCAGAGCCCATTCATTTTCTGTTTTAATAAAACTATAATTAAGTAGCGTTTTTTGTCCGCCTGCTGGTTCGTGACGGTAACTTGTCGCTTTTGCTCACACCCAAATAAGATAACTGATAATGCAAAACTGGCGTAAATAGCTGGATTCACAGATTTTTAATCCAAACACATACGAAGCAAATACATTTAAAACGCTGTTCTCGAATTTGCGCCAGTTGGCTGTCAGATGTTTCATTTACCGACCACAGAGAACAGTAACCGAGCCTCTTTATCAAAGCGGGCTCTATTATTCTCACCTGTTTCATAATAACCTTCCGGCAATACCATAATCCCGTTCTCTTGTGCACGAACCTTCTGGCACATCAACAATCCTGTGAGCGGCGCGAGGGTCGTTTCGCTACTTTTTGGTGTGTCGGGTAATGCCTGTCACAAAGTAATTTAAATTCACGAACTGGAGTACCGCTCTGCCAGTAAACTCAAGCCAAATCCACCGATCACTACGGAGGCCACACGATCCAGAAATTTCTTTACTTTGACATAGTTCGATCTTATTTTCTCTCTACTCATAACGTATGCAAGCAGGGAGTAAAATGCAACTTCAACTACGAAATGGTTGAGTACAACTAGCAGGTTCTCTGCGAACAGCATATTTGGGGGAAAAACAACGACGAGGACCGCTGCTGCAAAAAGGACGGATTTCGGGTTTAGAGCGTTTACCATAACTCCCCGCGAAAAGGTTTGGACTTCATTATGATCCGAAGCAACGTTAAGCTCATGGTCGGAGTTTTGCCACATTTTTACCGCTATGTAGAGCAGGTATAGAGCCCCAATTGTTCTCACAGCCCCATAGGCCCACGGAAACACATGAAATACAGTCTCCAACCCTAGAAGAGCCAACCCGGTCCATGACGCCGCCATTAGACCAAGACCAACTCCAAAGCGGACCCCGGATTTCCGCCCAAAACATAAAGTAGTTTGAATGGAGATAATAAACGCCGGACCTGGACTTATCAGGGCCACAACCAGGGCCAAATTAAAGGCGACGAGATGCTCCAGATTCAACGATCTATTCCTTCATTGTCCCATAACGTTGCTGCACGGGCAGTAAGCAATGGAGACGTTTGTATGTAATAAAAGCAGCACGCGACTGTGCATCCAAACACAAGCATTGTGCACTGTGGCCGTGGACCGATGAATAAACAAGGTAGCGCGGATCCAGGGTAAAGCCGCCAATGCCACGTTATGGAAACCTGACGTATGCGCCATTCTTTGGTAAATCCGTCCCTGGTAATCTCCTCTTTGATAATCTAATGGGCCTGACTTTTTCCGCTTTGCACCAGGGACAGTGGCCGAGAATAGCTGGTTCCCTTATTTATCAAGTGACCCACTAGCAACCTTAAAGGCCGCAAATGAGAAGAACAATCCCATTCCACCGTCAACCCAACGCCGAAATTTTCGATAGAAAAAAATGACATGTTGCGTGGAGAATAATACTGCATATGCGATGTGTCCAGCTATTGAAATGAACGTAGCGCAACCGATCAAGACCAAACCCGTCCATAGTGGAGCATCTGCCCCAAGACCCAAACTAACGATGGCTATCCATTGCAATGCCGCTTTTGGGTTCGTCATCTGGATTATCATTCCTTGAAACATCAGGTTTCTGGCTGAGACCGCCATCGGCCTTGCGTCCTCTACCGAGGTTGCTGCTGAACGAAACGCTTTAAATGCTAACCAAAGAAGATAGGCAGCTCCAACCAGCTTTAGTACGCTCACAATGCCCGCATAAGCGGTGACAATGGCAGTTACTCCTCCGACAGTGATTGTCGCCCACAACCCGGAACCTATTCCAACACCAAGTGCTAACCTCATTCCGTCTTTGCGGCCGCGTTCCATTGAAGTACCGATGATCGCGAGAATATTAGGTCCGATACTGATGAAACCTATCGCTAAAATACCCAAAGCAAAAGCCAGATTCGATATCTCAGTACTCAAAATTCAGTCCCCCGATCATTTTTATTGCCCGGACAGCTCGCTCAGCCGCAGTGTATGCGGTGGCGGGCTTGTGGTAAAGTTCAGCAACAGCGACACTACAAGACAGACAGCCCATACTCCGTCAGCTGTGGCGATTTGTCAGGTTTTTACTGCCGCGGTATAGCCACGCTTTCATTAACATCAGCTGATTAGAGTACAGATTTGCTCACACCTATGGAGCAACCCGTGGAGATATCTAATCAGTAACCGGCTCGGCCTGATACAAGACGTGCCCAGGCGTATTGTCGGGATATTCCTGGTTGTTGCTTCAGCCCTTGCGTTTAGCCTGGCGGGTGTTCTGACTAAACTGATCAGCACTGATGCGTGGACGATTTCGTGTTGGCGCGGTTTGGTTGGCGGATTGCTTATCACTGGCTATGTTGCCTGGATACACCACCGCGATGCATCAGCAAACTCCTTTCGATTGGGTTGGAAAGGATGGTTGCTTGCAACCGTAGGTAGCTTGTCTAGCCTTGCCTTTGTTTTTGCATTCAAGTTGACGTTCATAGCCAACGTTGCAATTATTTACGCCACAGTACCTTTTATTGCAGCGGCATTAAGCTGGCTATTGCTCGCAGAAAATACAAAATTGCGAACTGTATTCTGTGCAGTCATATGCGTAGCAGGCGTTGCCATAGTCGTTCAAGGGGGATTCGAATCTGCGAACCTGCGTGGTGATAGCATCGCGCTACTCATGACAGTTGGAAACGCACTATACATGGTGCTTATTCGGGTTTTTCGCGACACTCCTGTGGTTTTCGCTGGCGCGGTATCCGCGCTACAGCTATTTGTCGTTGGTTGGTTTGTTGGTGAGCCTATGTTGGTATCCACATCTGACGGCCTGCTGTTGCTTACATTCGGTGCCTCGTTCGCTGTTGCTGTGATTCTTTGGACCGAAGGTACGAAACTGATACCGGCCGCAGAAGCAGGCCTGCTCGGGACGGCAGAAACTCCTTTCGCTATAGCTATTGCCTGGATAATATTATCGGAGCTACCTCCTACAGCGAGCCTGATCGGTGGAGCAATGGTACTAGCGGCGGTAGTTGCACACGCCGCTTGGGATGTACAAGCAAGAAACCAATCGACGAATTGTCAGTAATGTCTTCCCGTGCTTATAACGGCTCTCAGCTCCTGTGTTATCTACTTATTCCTTCCATTTTCCAGTTACCTGTTGCTGATAGCTCCACGCCTTAATATCACCACCCCGTGTCACAATACCCGCTGACACATCAAACAAAACAAAATGGGTCAAGTCAGGCCTGGAACGTGATGAATAGAGCATACCTTGTGCCCCGGCTTCTCGCGCCGTATCCGAATAACCCCAGGTTGGCGCAGGCTCACCTCTGGCGACACTGTCTTGCCAGACCACTGACGCCTGACTTGAGTGGTCTGTCTCTCTAGTATCATAAATACGGTTAGCAATAATCTGTAAAGGAACAATGATACGCGCAGGGTCCCCTGCATTCAGATAACGCTTAATTGCCACGCCTGCCCCTTCTTCGGTACATGATGTGTACAGCGCCTGCGTATTACGGAGCAACGTGACCGCGCATAACGCGCGAACGTGACCGATGATTC
>CAYPCS010000064.1:24290-33254 GCA_964409275.1 uncultured Granulosicoccaceae bacterium | reverse complement strand
GATGCAAATCGGCCTCGGCATCAAGCTCTTCCATTCGGGTAGGTGGCATGGTCAGTTTTCGCGTTGATTTTCAGTTGCGTACATGCAGCGACTAATTCGTGGGTACTTTGAGACGCTTTCCCTTCCAGGAGGTGTCGGCACAATGCAGGAAGTTTTTGCAAAATCCCGGTTTCAACTATCGAATCGGGCGCCAGCTGTTAAGTTGCTCGGTCACCGCATTTAGCAGCGACTTCTGCTCATGCCTTGTAGCGCCACCCCTAATTGAAATATTGAACCCCAGTGTCAGCGCCATCAGAAGCTCGGCTTTATGTGCGGTCTCCGGATTCGACAATTGGCCACGTTCGCCCGCAACCTCCAGACATCGCCGAAAGCTCTGCTTGACCGTTCGACGGTACGCGCGCGTACGATTGGTTATGGTGTCGCTTGACGCGGCATCCTCGGCCATCATATTTATGAGCATGCACCCCTTGCGACCGTCCCGGGTTACCCATCGCTGTAAGTTGTTGAAGAAGCTCTGGATGTCGTCGAGGCCTTCATTTCCCTGTTGCAGCGGCAATAGCAGTTTTTCAGTAGTTAGTTTTTCGTAGCGATCCAGTGCCTGCTGCAGCAAATTCTGTTTCGAACCGAACTGATTATAAATACTTGACTGATTCAACCCCAGATGTGATTCCAGCTCGCGCGTTGTCGTTGCATTGAATCCGTTCTTCCAGAACAACTCAAGTGCTTCATCCAGAATTGCACCGGGCTCAAGTTTGCGGGGTCTACCCGGACTGCGCGCCATTGACGTTGTTTGTCTGGTTTTATCATCCATGCACGCATTCTAGCTTATTGACCGGTGTCAGTGGGTTTGACTTATTAAAGCATTTGCTTTAAAACATAATAAAGCATTCGCTTTAATAAGATAATCAATTCCGGTTTATTGACTGACAGGGGGACAGTGATGACTGAAGATAGCGGGGCAACAACGGCCAGGGTGGAAGATGGTGTGATGATGGGCGTTTCATATGTACAGCGGGAAGATGCAAGTAATGAAACCGCAGCCTTCTATGATGATGCCGAAGCCAGGTTTCAAATGTTACTGAATATTTTCAAGGTATTCGGGCACGTTCCAGAGTACGGTAAAACCTGGACCGCTGTAATTATGGCTATACTAAAAGACGGACCAGAGCTCGACTGGATCACCAAAGAGTTGTTGATTCTGAAAGCCACACACAAAAACGATTGCCAATACTGCGTGATTCAACACGAGAGACTGAGTGTGGACATGCTTGGTATCAGTCGGGAAAAAGTCGCCGCAATAGAAGGAAACAAGTATCAATCCAGTTCGCTTTTCACTGACGGTGAAAAGGCATTAATGGAACTGACAGATCAAATCTGGGTTGATGCAAACAGGTTACCCAAAGATCTCTGGCGCAGGCTCCATGAACACTACACTGAAGCCCAAATTGTCGAAGCAGTGTTCGTAATAACGATGTACATCCAGGTCAGCAAGTTTGGAGATGCACTGGGGGTCGTACTAGAGCCGGCGTTTAACGGCATCGATCCTATCCTGAATATCGATCATGGCTGAACTGAAAGCGAAAGTGATCATGTTCTCCAGCTCACAGTGTGCGCATTGTGAGCAGGCGAAGACTTTGCTGCATAAACACAACATCGCTTTTGATGAACGCAATATTGAGACCAGCGATAAAGATCGGCAGGACCTGATGACCCGCTTGCCGACGGTTCGCGCGTTGCCACAGCTGTTTGTCAAGGACGTATCCATTGGCAGTACAGAAGATCTGCAACTGCTTATTCAAAAAGGTAAGCTTGAAGGACTACTGTAAGCCTCATGTAGCCCATGACTCTTAACTTGCATACATTTTAAATTAACTAAAATCGGGAGGAGACTGCCAGGAATGAATAATTTCAATAAAGCTTTAATCGTATCATCGTCGCTCACTATGTTGAGCGCCAATGTACAAGCCGTGGATGTAGCAGAAACAGTGGAAATCTCAGCATCAGCCGATGACGTTTGGGCAGCGATAGCTGACTTCTGTTCTATTGCAGACTGGCACCCTGTTATCGCAAAGTGCGAGGAGAGCGAGAAAGACGGTGAAAAACACCGAACGCTAACAACTGGCGACGGGGGCGTATTACTAGAGAAGCTGGACTCAATGAATGATGATGCGAAGTCATTCACTTACTCGATTCTCGAAGGTCCGCTGCCGATTGCAAACTATCAATCAACTATTTCAGTCGAGGAAAAATCAGGCAACACGGCAACCGTATCCTGGACCTCTACCTTTGACGCTGCTGGAGTCACAGACGATGAAGCACGTACCTTACTTCAGGGTATCTACCGTTCTGGACTCGACGAGTTGGGTGATAAACTGGGAAAGTAGGCATTTCACGGTGGTGCCGGTCGCACACGCTTATTAGCTCGCGTGCAGTATCAAGAGTTGTGGGGAATCGGCTGCCGGCTGATCTTTCTTACCGCCACATCTGCTATGAGTGCGACCAGTGCGACCAGAAACCAGGGCCACCACACTCGCTGCCTGGAAGTGAAGTTAGCTGACGGGGTCAGTATTGTGTCGAGCGAAGTTCGCGATAACGTCAGCACACGGCCCGATTCGCCACCCAGATCTTCCAGCAAAGGGTGGTTAAGCCCTGATCCGGAAAATTCGGATGAATAGGGGACTGTGAAGCCGAACAATTTTGGCGCGAATTCGGTTCCGGACGGTGCAACTGTAACGAAGTATCGCTGACCACGGGCTACCGGAAAAGTGCCGCGGTAGCGACCGGGCCCGGTTTGTTTAAGTCGGGTTACTAAAGACGCATCTGACTGATCACTGATGCTCGCAGTAAGTAATAATTCGTTAATGAATTTATCATCGCTATCGAGAGCATCTATGGTGATAGTGCCGGTTTGATCCTGAACCGAGAAGTCAGCTGTGAGATTGCCATCGCCACGCCGGCGCATAGTCCAGCGGGCAATTTGAGCGGAAAAGCGTGAAAAGCCTGTCCACTTTGTCCAGGCGCTACCCCAGCGCCCGGTGAGGTCTGACATAAAGGCAACCGTTCGCCCTAGTCCATAACGCCAGCTGACCAGCAACGGATCATCATCAATACTCAGTAGCGTTTGAGCCGCCGGTTTGGGGTAAGTGCGTTGATAGCCCTGCAATGCGGGAAGGTTCGTTGTTTCGAATCCGGACAACATTTCGTGCGGGTCGTTAAAAGTTGCCTGCACCTGCTCTTCGACGAAAAGGTCGCGCGTGATAGTCAGTGTTTCACTGGTGAAAATTCGCGGAATGTTTTGTAAGTCACTGGCAAAATAATAACGACCTCCACCCAGTGCGGCGATGCCTCGCATCAACACCTGATCAGCGTTGTCACCAAATGCCACCGTGGAAATAGTGATATCGTCCGAAGCAATAGCACGGCTGAGCGTCGCAAAATCAGCGTCGGATTCTGTCAAGCCGTCCGACAGTACAATCAGGTGTTTGACTTTCGCTTGCTGCGATTTTGCCATTCGGTGAGCCTCGTCCAGCGCTGGAAACAATTCGGTTCCGCCGCCAACACCCATACTGTGCAGACTATCAGCTATTGCACGGCGTTCACCTGCGAGGGTTGGCGTTACCGTCCACTCAAACGCAGTATCAAAGGCGAGTACTCCAATCTGATCCAGAGGATTCATCACCTCGATAGCAGCTAAAGCGGCACGCTTGGCAATGGCCAGTTTGCGTTCACCCTGCACCTCGGTTGACATGCTTCCGGATTTATCGATCAGAATATTGACGGCGGCAAGCGGTATTGACGCATCGGTTTTGATATCCATATCTACCGGCAAGAGTGCTTCTATCGGTGTGGCGTAATAGCCACCGGCACCATAGGCTTTGCTGCCACCAATACTAATTACCCCGCCGCCACTATCGCGCACGTACCGTTCGAGTAATTCCATTTTGGCAAGGGTCAGATCAAAGCCGGATACATTGTTGAGAATTACCAGGTCATAGTCGTGCAACTGACGATATTGTGCGGGAAACTGCACGCCCTGAATTTCTTCAATTTCAATACCCTGTACCCGCAGTGCCTCAGTCAATGCCAGTTGTTCGCCCGCCTGTCCATACACGTGCAAGACCCGTGGCGGACCGCGCACCTCTACAAAAGTGCTAAATCGATTATTTTCAAACCGGGTGTCAGCATCGCTGTTGACCAGTACCTCATACTCTCGCAATCCGCGCGTCGGAATCTGATCGGCCACGCTGAAACGGTTGTGGCCGGGGATAAGTGTGACTTCGGCCTGGTGAATCGCAACACCGTCGCGCAGCACCACCACCGTGGCGTTCGCGTGTCCGTTGCTCTGGATAGATGCATGAAGCTCGAATGGTTCCTGTGCGTGAACCCAGGCAGGTGCGTTGATTCCGTCAAGCCGAATTTCGTTGCTTCCAGTCCGAGCCTCGAGGGCCACCGCGAACACCTCAACTCCAAGCGCGCGTGCCGCAGCTGCCGCTGTCCGTGCGTCGCCATTGGTCTCCGCCCCATCGCTGACGACGACCAGGCGGCGCTGACCTTCCGTGGGTAAATTTGCCAGTCCCAATTCTATCGCAGCACCAATGTCGGTCGCACCCTGGTCTACAAACGATTGCACCTCGTCACTGATTAACGGCGCTTCACTGATCGCGTTTTCGACCGCTGGCGTAGCGCCAAAAACGACCATGCCAACACTGGTACGCGGAGGCTTCTGTGTAACGGCATTTTCGACAAACTCAATGCTTCGCGAGAAAGTTTCAGCGTCGATACTTGACGACTTATCGAGCACAAAAATTACACTGGAACTGATGCTGGCACTCTTGCTAACCGGTCCGGCAAGGGCAATGATAATCGCACCCAGTGCAACACTTCGCAGTGCAGAGCCCGCGACTGCGCGCCATCGCGAAATATTTTGCAGACGTACACCAAACCACCACACTGCAGGCAAAGCGCACAGCCACCAAAGCGTTAACGGATAGGTAAATTCAGGCATGCTCATGGCGCGTGCACCATAGCCACCATTCGATAATCAACAATAACAGTGCTAACCAGGCGAGGTAGGGCCAGAGTGTGTACTTGATGATACCGGCAGATGTACCGGAAGGGTTCACCGTGCGCGCCGGCTGGCTGGCCAGGCGCCGATTTATATTAGACTCACTCTCGTCGACAAGATTGGCAGCGACGTAGTTTTTCTCGCCAGCAACAATGTACTGATACAGACCCGCACGTGAGGTATTGTCGAATGTATAACGTGGTGACGTAAGCACCATTGCCTCGGCTGAGCCGTCAGGAGTGGCGATTGTTATCTCTTCGGTACCCGGTGGAAATTCCAGTGTAAAGGACTCGCCCACAGGTATCTGTCGGCGACGGTCGCGAGTATCGCCTTCATCCGATCGAACAACAGAGGTCAGACTTGATGCGCCTAGCCACTCTATGCTGCGGCGAATAAAAAGTGGAAAAGCCGTTTGCTGCGGGAGGTTTGAATCCAGCAAGTCAAAGCCGAGATATACCACGCGTTTGTCGGGCTGCAATGTACTAAAGGACAGTTCTGCATCATCGGACCAAAACAATCTTTGCACTGTCTTTTGTGATGCCGCCTGGGTAGTCGGGTTTGTTCGCATCTGAATGTTTCGCGGTTTCGCCACACGGACCTGACTTAAATCAAGATCGCGCATCAATGCGCTATCGCCAACACCGCTTACGCCGGTTGCGGCAGTGCGTTCCTCGACGTCAAGCACCGAGCCCGCAGGTCCGACATCTATGAACAGAAATTTTCCCGCCTCCAGTGCCGGTGGAGAGACACGGTCGAAGACCACCACATCGTAGCCGCGCATTGTGGCCGCTATTTGCGCGCTGCTTTGCGACTCGTCAAGTGGAGCGCGAACTTCGAGCAAAGTATCAGGCAATTCCGCCAGCGCAGTTTCAAGATAAAAATTACCCGGGGTGTACAGCAGTATTCGACGAGGCGCAGGAGACGCAAACGCCATGTATGCAGCATTATCGACCTCAAGAGCATCGTCAAATTCAATACGCACTGCGGCCCTGCTAACGAGCCTTCCGGCCATTGGCAATGAAAGGGTCGCTTCACTCCGAGCTTCAATAACCACATTTCGTTCGACGAGTTCGATTCCGTCAATCAAGAGTGTTAACGGGGCGGCAACAGACTCGTCACCAAAGTTGCGAATCGCGACAAACACTTCGTATTCATCATCCGCCTGCAACACTGTGCGAACGTCAAAACGGGTAATGGCTATGTTCTCGCGCTGCTCTCCAACAAAGTGGAATTCGCTTGCGGCAGTCGCTAGCCCGGCTGGCGTATCGAAAGCACCGTCGGTCACAAAATGAAGTTGCGCATGTTCCCTGCTGCGCAAAAGAGTGCGAGCCAGGGTGAACGCCGCTCGTGGATTGCCCGCTTCGTCTGTGGGTTCCAGTCGGGACACTATGGCCTGTAGCAAATCACGGTCGGACTCAAAGCCGCTATGCGTTCGCGCATAGCGCGCGCTGGTCATTAGCAAAAGTCGCGTACCTTCTGGCAGGGCTGAGATGATTTGTCTGGCTTTGCTTTTCGCTTCGTCGAATCGGATACGTCCCAGGTGACTCGAACGCGCTTGCATACTTGCGCTTGTATCAAGAATCAATACAGCATCTGGCGATTGTTGTGCTACCACTCGCCATTGCGGTTGCGCGAGTGCCAAACCTATAAGCATCGCGAGCACCAGTAACAGAATTAAATTCAAATCACGCAACAGGCGCCGGAAGTTGCGCTGGCTTTCCCGAATCTTTATAGCCTGTTGCCAGAACATCACGCTAGACACGGCAGCATCTTCACGATTCGGGCGCAGGCGATAAAGATAGAACAAAACAGGCAGGGACAGCAGCGACAGCAATGCCCATGGTTGAGCGAAAGCGATCACTGTGGCCGCGCTCCGTATCGACCGTATTGCAAGTCGCGAAGAATTACATCTTCCAGCGATACCGATGTACTGCTACGCACATAGGTAAAGCCGTGCTTGCGGCAGGTTTTTTCTATAGCCTGCAAGTGCAGCTGGAGCTGTGTTTGATAAAGATTGCGTAACTCGGCATCGACGGTAGTCTTAATCACTTCACCGGATTCACTATCGATGAGTCTTAAGACTCCATCCAGAACTGGTGAATATTCCTCATCGGCAAGAATCTGAACCACAATCACATCGTGTTGTCTGGATCGTAGTACACGCAGTGCATTGAGAATGTCACCGTCGCCGAGCAGATCCGACAGGACAACTACAATTCCGGGACTTGCACGTTTGGCGACAGCATCCGCAAACGGAGTGGTAAAGCTTGTGCCAGAACCGGTTGCAGGGCCGGGCTCGATATCGCCTAAAAACTGCAAAACAGTTCGAAGATGCCCTTTACCTTTCAAAAAAGGCAGGCCGTCACCCAGTTGCGTCTGAAACAGAGTGACCGCAATGCGGTCCATATTTGATAGCCCTATAACCGCCAGCGCTGCTGCCAGTCGTCTGCAGTAATCAAACTTCGAGGGCGACCCAAACGCCATGCTGGCGCTGACGTCGAGCAATACGTTTAGAGTGGTGTCCACTTCGGCCGCGAATAACTTCATAAACAGCTGGTCGAGTCGGGCTGATACGTTCCAGTCGACATGGCGTACGTCGTCTCCCGGGCGATAGCGCCGGTAGTCGTAGAACTCCAGTCCTGCACCTGCACGCGAATGAATTCGCTCGCCAGCTCTTGCTCCACGCGCCGGTGTGTTTACCAATAGACGCAGACGCTCGAGCCGGCGTAAAAAAGCGTCGTCAAAAACATTTTTGCCAGTGTTCCCACTGGTGTCGACAGTGTTCTCGTAGCTTGTCATCGGAAACCGGCAGTAGCTAACGCACTATGCTTTCGGGGTCGCATCGATGATTGCATCTATTATCCCGTCGGTAGTCACATCCTCGGCCTCGGCTTCAAAACCGGGCATGATGCGATGACGCAGCGACGCATGGCAGCATGCATCAATATCTTCAAAGCCGATGTTGAACCGACCGTCCATCAGCGCGAACGCTTTGGCAATCATAATCAGACTGAGCGCACCCCGAGGACTCGCACCATGACGAACGTACTGTTGGGTGACTTCCGGTGCGTCAGGTGCCTGCGGGTGAGTTGCTACAATCAATCGAAGCGCGTAGTCCTTTACATGTTCGGCAACGACTACCGAGCGGGTGACTTCACGCAATTGCGAAAGCGAAGTTGAATCGAGCACCGCAGCAACGGAATCGGGCGCAGCGCCGGTTGCACGGTCCACGATATCGGACAGTTGCGAGCGGGTGGGAAAGTCCGCAACCAGCTTCAGCATAAAGCGGTCAAGCTGGGCTTCCGGCAGTGGATAAGTGCCCTCCATTTCGATCGGGTTTTGCGTTGCCAGCACCATAAAGGGTTCTTGCAACGCATGCACATCGTTGCCGACTGTAACATGCTGCTCTTCCATTGCTTCCAGCAACGCAGACTGGGTTTTCGGCGTCCCGCGATTTATTTCATCGGCGAGCAACAGCTGCGTAAACACCGGCCCGTGTTGAAAACGAAAGTGTCGGTCGCCGTTGTCGTCTTGCGCAACAATGCTTGTGCCGATAATGTCAGCAGGCATAAGATCAGGTGTGAATTGCACACGCGAAAACTGCAAATCCATCGTTTGACCAAGCGTCTTCACCAGCAGTGTTTTACCCAGCCCGGGTACACCCTCAAGCAGTACATGACCACCGGCCAACAGAGTAGCGAGCACGCCATCAATCACATCAGTGTGGCCGACCACCTGTTGCTCAATAGCACGGCGCAACGCGGTGATTCGATTGCACGCGTCGTCGATGTGTTCCTGTTGGATCATAGGGCTACTATTTTGTGATTGCAGTGGACGGATGCCTACTCCGATGGAACGACAGCGTCTGCTTCGTTAACCCCTGATTCTTCAACCACAGG
>CAYPCS010000064.1:0-24190 GCA_964409275.1 uncultured Granulosicoccaceae bacterium | reverse complement strand
CTTCAACCACAGGCGTGGCGCTTACAGCGCGGCTCAGCTCAAGGAAGTAGCGACGAATATAGGCCTTTTGGTGAGCCGGCAGCGTATCCTTGCTTAAGATCGCCTCCAGCTGTTGTTGTTGCTGTGTATCGGTCACTCGTAAAGGTGTGGTTACCTCGCCCGAGCCAGGCGCGATACGGGTTTGCGTTGCGATCTCCTGGCCCTCACCGGTTTTTCCCTTCGGTCTTACGGCCGGCTGATTTTCCTCTGCCGCAGCGGTGGCGACGTCAGTTTGGGAGTTATCCGGTGCCGACTTGCGCCCGCCGGGGCGTCCACGATCTGTAAATACAACACCGGACGCATCATTGTTTTCGCCCGGCAACAGATCAGAATCTTCCTGTGCAAAATCATCGACGGTTTGCGATCCCCGGACATTTGCCGACGGTGCTGTTGATCCGGGTTCCGCTTGCGCACCGAGGTTTTCGCGAATGCTTTGCACCCGTTCGAACGCTCGTTCAAGTTCCTGAGCATCTTTATCGGCATTGCGTGCTGCGTCCTCGCTATTGCGCAACTCCGCCAGCATTTTTTCCAGATCCTGCGGATCGCCGTTGTGTGCATCTTCCAGTGCTTTGCGAAAGGCTTGCTGGTTAATATTGGCAGTAACAAGAGCACGCTTTAACGAAGTGTTTTCATCCAGCTCGCTCGGTGACACGACGCCATTAACAAGCTCGTTGACCGCATTTTCGATCACACTACGGGCACGAGAATGGTCATTTTCGCTCACCGTATTGCCATTGCCAGGCATCAGCCGTTGGCGTACGTTGTCAATATCGCGGCGCAGTTCATTGAGCCGTTCAAGTGCCGGCCCGCGCGCAAGCCTGCCGCCTTCCATGCGCCGTCCAAGCTGACGCATGGTTTCGGCAATTTGGCCGCTCGCTTCAAGATTTTCATTGCGGGCTCGAAGTGCCAGAGACTCGCCATAGGTGCGCAGAGTTTCACCTTCACGCTGCACATCGCCATCAATCTTGCCGGCGCGCTGACCCGCAAAGCGGTCAAAATCCAGTGTATTTAACAGCAATAGCATGAGTGCAATTGCGGGCAGCAGACGGCCCCAGCGTATACCGGGGTGGGCGAACTCTGCATTTCCGCTTTTGTGTGTCAGCGGGAATACTCGTTCAGCGACAGGAGTGCGGAATTTCAGCAGCTGGCGAGAAATACCAGCCGCGGTGGCAGACTGCGGGTCATTCTCGTATAGCTCCCATGCGCTACTGAGCCGTTGTTTCAGTTCGAGACGAATATCTGCGAGTATCGCCACTGCTCGCGGCGAGCGACGTGTATTCCATCCTATAGCCAGGCCAATGATAAGCCCTGTGAAAACGCACGTGATGATGGCGTACGCTATCGATACCGCCAAGGGCCACAAACGAATAGCGATTACCGCAACACAGGCCGCACTTATTCCCCAAAACAGTCCGGCATAGCCGAAGTGAGTCAGCGCCTGGCGTGTTTCGGCGCGCACCAAACGTTTAACCGTTGCTGTCAGCTGATTAAGCGCTGAACTATCTGTGACCGGGCGCGAAGCGAAAATATTTGGCGAGGAATTCATAGATCTGCATCAGACTTTGGTGTTTCGTTTGCTCTTTGCTTCGACAATTGGCGCAACAGGCCAACACACAACAGGGCACAAAGTGCAGCGTAAGCGACAATGAAGGGCAATACAAATGTTGCCATCGAGGTGGGCGAGCTGCTCTGTGGCTGTGCCAATTGAAAGCTCATTCGAACATGGCTCAAACCCGGCACGTACACGCTGGTGAAAAGATAGATGCTAACGAGAGCGACTCTCGCCGCTACCGATACCAGAATCCGGTCTCGCTCCAACCAGCGCAGGCGCAACCATAAACCCAGCAGTTGGTAGAATGTGGTGTGAACTGCCGTGATCGCTGCAATCCACAGCAGGTGCGTGGCGGCGACACTGGCAATAGAATGTGCAACCAGTGTGATCGGGGCGCAAAGCGCCATCAAATAGCCAAGCTGGAGTAAATGAATCTTGCAGCACTCAAGCGGTGGTGTGCTCGACAGGCTATCCTCCGCCGCTCGCTGAGGTCGTCCGGTTTTCGGGCCTGCAAGCTCCTCTACACTCAGTTGAATAGCGAAGTAGCCAAGCACTGCGCCCGTGAAAATTACAACAGCTGCAAGAGTTGCGGGCTCTCCCGTAGTACCGATTCGATCGAATAGACTGGTCTTCGGCCACCACAAAAGCAGCACCAGGGCTTGTAAAGCGAGATAGCCCAAAAATGTTTGTTGAGCAACACCGGCATTTGCCAGTCCGTGCAGTGCAGTCAGTTTTCCTGTGGTCATGGCAGAGTACGTCGTTGCTGGATTCGCCACACCATCATAGTCAGATTGACGTGATCTATTTTTGAGCCGGTCAACGTCACCCATGGATTGCCGGTAAATCCGACCAGCAGCACACTCGTATCCGAATCCTGATTGAACCGGGCGCCAAAGTCACCATCAAGTATCGAGTCAACCGCAACCACAGGAACACGGCTACCGGAGTGCGCATCCCGCAATCTGTGGCGCCAGTTGAGACGCTCGCGTGGCATTCCTGAACTCAGGTCTAAGGCAACACTTTGTCCATCCGCGATAGCACCTAGCTCAAATACATTGTCGCGACTAAATGCCCAGAGATCGGTAATAGCGCGCCCTGAAGTATTGTGAAACTCAAGCGTAGCATCGGCCTGATAACCGGCACTGACCGCAAAATCGATTATGTCGCGGCCATAAGCACTGAACACAGTATATGGAAATGCGTCCAGTGGTTGCGCGCCAGTGGTTGCGCCTTGATCAAAAACCCAGGTGGCGACGGTAGCCTCCTGATCTATTGTTATTGGCCGGTTTCCGGGTAAGGGAGAAGCGGCAGCACGAAGTAGAGGGCTTGCGCCGCTATAACTAATCCCGAGCGGTTGGTCTCTTGTGGAATGCAAACCGAGTTCCAGCTGGATTTGCGCCAGAGTGCTGTTGTCGAAGGGTTCAATCACAGCGACAGACGCGAGCGAAGGTGATTGAGGAAAAAGCAAATGATGAAAAAGGCCAATGGCTCCGAGCGAAAAAACAACCGGGACTGTGTATGCCAGCAGAGTATTCCCGTTAAACACGTGCGGGCTATTGCTACTGTGTCGGGTATTACTTTGAAATGAATAGAGTGCGAGTACGACAAGATAAAACGCACTAAAAGCAATAACTGTTGTGTGACCAGGATAATCAATCGCGCGATGTCGGGTGAGCCGATTCAGTATTTGCGACGCAGCGTTGTCGCCGCTCTGCCGGTCCTGCAACATAACCGGTTTAACCGCGGATAGTTGCAACAATCGATACATGAACTGGCGCATTCCAGCCCATGTATGAAATGGTTTGTCGGCGAGGTCAAACGTTAACAAGACAACGCTGCCACGCCCGTACTTATGCTTTAACACCAGAGGCACGTTATTAATACGATAAACCGTCTGCTCAGTCGCATTGTAAACGCTTGCTATACCCAGTGGCTTTGTGAGTATCAGTGGATTGTCTTCATCTCCAAGTGCAGTATGCAGGGCATTTCCGGTATCCAGTTGTTGCGTACCAGTGACTCGCGCCGGCAGCAATTGTGCAATGCGAGAGGTACGCAAAATAGCAGTATCATAGCCACCGGACACCAGCAATGTGCCGCCAGACGAGATCCATTTTTGCAGCGCTAAATACTGGCGCGGTGCGAGAGTGTTCAAAGCCTGGCGGTGCAAAACTACCGCCTCGACACCATCGTAACCCTGCCAGTGAACAGGTAAGAAGCCCGCCAACGGATAGACAACGCGCACACTGTGGTTTTTTCGATCGTTAAGGTAGTCCAGGTTAACATCATTGGCCAGAGCAACGATAAACCGTTGCTGGCTCAGTCTGGACAACAATTCCACACCATAGCTGGCGACTTCGCCCGCAGCAGTGACAACCCTTATGCGAAGGGGCTCTGCTATGCGTGATATATAGATGGTAAACTGAAGACGTTTGCGGGCACCCTTTGCAAGCTCAAGTGGCTGCCGATAATGCGTCTTGTAGTCAATGCGGTCACGCGAGTCTGCGGCAATTATCTCCAGGTAGCCCGTCACAGCGGCGCCGGCATTTCGGACGGTGATCGTAATCGGGGTCCACTTATCGAGCTGAACCTGTTGTTGAAACCCGATGCTTGCTGTGATGTCGAGGCTTTGGCTGGCGCGCTCTAGCTGCGTCTGCGCTATTCCGGTCATTGACCATAGTAACGCCCACATAGTAATCGCGATCAGCTGTACTAGTTTAATTAGAATGACTAAACGCCTACCTGTGACAGGTGGAATATCACGCACCTGAGTGAACCTCGCTACGCCCCTGATTCTGGATGGACACTAACTATTCATTTCGCGAATCACTGCCCGGTAGATTCTACGATGATATGCAGTTCACGATAATTTGCAACGCGATCAGGCGTTTTTTGAAATATAACGTGTTTCGGTGATAGAGGAATAACCACGCAATCGGACAAACTTTCGGTTCCCTGAAAATGGACTTCATCCGATGACCAGACAGCTTATTGCACCATTCTCAATCTCTGCGATGTTTCTGCTAGCGCTCGGCACTCCCAATTTGGCACAGGCAGGTTGCAGCATAAATATCGAACTAAAGAATGACGAAAACGTGCGTGTGCTTTACGTTCAACTCGGGAGTGACGTTAAATCAAAAGGCGGATCGTGGAAAAAGCTGGTTAGGAGCCAGCAACATATTGAAACCGGAAAAACAATTTCATTCGTTCAAAACGGCACATTTGGCTGCAAGGCAAAACGCCGTTATCGGGTCAGGTTTGTCAAGGAAGGGCACAGATGGATTGAATATTACCCAAGCGCTACAGGCTGGACAACCAAAACCAATATTAAAATTGTAGCCAGGCAATAAAGATCGCAGCAGGCATGCCGATTTTTGCCAGTGGTCACAGCCAATCACAAACAACGGCATGCCTGCTGCAGATCAGTCTGACAATTTTTGTGCTCGATCAGACCTGGAGCGAAGAGGAAAAAAATTCTTTCAGAACTTCGCATTTAGATAGCAGTGTTTTTTTGTGGCGATATATTTCTCAGGCGCGCAATCGTCATGCAGCGATCACAAGATAGAAAACACTTAGCATGATAAATCCGATTCCCAGGTATTCCTTGCCTGATATGCTTTCTTTGAAAAAGAGTGCAGAAGCTGCGATAGAAAAAATCACCTCCACTTGCCCGACAGCAAATACATACGCAGCATTTTGCAAAGTGAAAGCGGTAAACCAGCAGAGGCTGCCGGCCATTCCGGTCACTCCCATCCACACTGCTGTCCGGCGCGCCGCGATTACCCTGGTTATCTCTCCCGGCTCACGCCAAAACAACCACAACAACATGCCTGCCGTTTGTCCCCAGGTGACCACAGCCAGCGAAACAGAAGCGCGCAGCAGTGCATCGTCGCTGTCGATCTCCAACGTTGCAGCCCGGTATCCAACCGCAGATACCGCAAAAAATATTCCCGACAACAATCCAAGGCCAGCGCCCTTGTTGAATATTTTCGACAGCCAGCTTCCCTGAGTTTGATCCGGTTTCTGTGATAACACCAACACACCTGCCAGGCCGATAAGAACCGCGAGAAAGCCGCTGGTAGATATCGCATCACCGAGAATGACAAAACCGGCAAGTGCAGTAAGCATCACTTCGGTTTTCTTGAAAGTGATTCCTACCGCAAAATTACGTTGTTGAAAAAGTGATACCACACACCAGGTCGCCAGAATTTGACCAAGCCCTCCGCAGAAAGCTGAAAACCAGAACACATCACTGAACGCTGGCAGTGCGTTGCCACTCCAGACTAGATAAGCCGCTGCAAGAATCGTTATGAATGGCACAGAGTAGAAGAACCGGGAAAAAGTCGCTCCACCTGCCGACAACTTCCCGGTGCTGAGCTGTTTTTGTAGCATAAAGCGGACGGTTTGAAATGCCGCTGCCGCAATTGAAATGATAATCCACGCTTCCACTCATTTCCCTCGTTAGTCTGGAAACCGAAACTGGCACTCTGAAGTGTGCCATAGCGGTTGCCGGAATTGTGGCCGCAGTTACCCGGCTTCAAATATTCTGCTGCGAGTCTGAATTCTCAAATCTTGCTGGTGGTCCGTTCAGCTAATAAACGCGAGTGCAGCGAGTCTGTCTGCGCTCGCAGCAAGGCACGCTTGTGAAGGCTTTGTGTGCATTTCGGGTGGATCCATGCCAGTGTATTATTGTACCAGTATGGCTATATCCGAACGCCCGGAGACTCCGCAATGTTTGATAGCTTAGTGACCAGTCAATGCAACGTGCCATCGCTACAGCGTATGGGCCGACATCTCGATACCGTATGTATGCTCAGTACAGAAAAGAACGACTGGCTGATCACTATCACCAAAGGCCAGGTAACAGAAGTTCGCCAGGGACCTATGGTGATGCCAGGTTACATGTTCCGAATTGTCGCAAACGAAAGCGACTGGCAGGAGTTTCTCGAGCCCCTGCCAGCGCCTGGCCGTCACGATATCATAGCGCTGTTACGAAGAGGCGTAATGCGTTTTGAAGGCAACCTGTATCCACTGATGACTCACTTGTTATATTTCAAATTGCTGCTTGCCACATTGCGTCCAACGGAAGAAACAGCGTGACTGTCTCCATCGAGAAAATCTGCGGTCACTATGGACACTTTTCGATCGGCGGTAAATCCCATCGACTGTACTGGGAGGAAGCAGGGCAAGGTATTCCACTCATTTGCCTGCATACCGCTGGTTCAGACGGAAGACAATACCGTGGTGTTCTAAACGATGACGAGATAACTTCGCAATACCGGGTGATGGTTTTCGATATGCCGTGGCATGGCAAATCATCGCCGCCAGCGGGTGCAGAGTTGGGAACCTACCAGCTTACAGCTGCGGCATACCAGGAGATGATAATCGCTTTTATGGACGGGCTGGACATTGAAAATCCGGTGGTGATGGGATGTTCTATTGGCGGGCGGATTGTACTTCATCTGGCGCGTGATCAGGCAGACAGGTTCCGTGCACTAATCGGCCTGCAAAGCTCACCGGATGTGCCGCCCTACTATGATACGGAATGGCTATACCGCAACGATGTGCATGGCGGCGAAATCTGCGGCGCAATTGCCTACGGATTAATCGCACCGCAAAGCCCGCGAGATGAAGCAATGGAAACCATTTGGCACTACATGCAAGGTGGCCCGGGTGTTTTTAAAGGTGACCTGCATTTTTATAAAGTTGATGGCGGCCTGAACGACGATGATATGACACGTGTTAAAAGTGCAGCCTGTCCAATATATTTTCTCAGCGGAGAATACGACTATTCGGCAACACCGGAAGACACCGGCAAGCTCGCCTCCCGGTTGGGTGTGAAACTTACTATTATGAAGGAGATGGGACATTTCCCGATGAGTGAAAACCCGGACAAATTTTTAACTTACCTGCGGCCAGTATTGACAGCGATAGTCAATGGCAAAGCAGGATAGCCATCGGATGAGTTGACTGCCAGCAAGACAGAAAAAGCCGTGTCAGCCGGAATACCCGGTGGCTGGAAGCTGGCGGTTCGCCTCATAACTACGGGAACACACTATCCTCGCACGGCCGCCTACGCGTTGGGTCAGGCCTGGTTACGCAGCACGAGCGACTTTCCGATCTCCGTCGTGACGTGACTGAATATCGAGCACCACGTCCGGGATTTGCTCAGGTGCCACTGGCCGTGAATACAAATAACCCTGAATAAGATCGCAACCCAGTTCTTCTATGGCATCCTTTTGCTCTATTGTCTCAACTCCTTCGGCAACCGTCTCCAGTCCAAGTCCGGAGGCCAGCAGCTGAATCGTCTTAACGAGCGACTGTCCACTGCTTTTGCTGGCCATGCGCGAAACAAATGAACGATCAATCTTCAACACATCGAGTGGCAGATCCTGCAAGTAACTCAAGGAAGAATAACCGGTGCCAAAATCATCTATTGCGACTCGCACTCCTGCCTCACGCAGTCGATAGAGATGCTGTACAACCCGGGCTACATCATTCATTACTACGCTCTCGGTGACTTCCAGTTCGAGTAAATCAGGGGGGACCCGATGGTTTTCCAGGGCGTTCAAAATCTGCTCGGCAAAGTCTGCAAGTTGAAATTGCGGCGGTGCGATGTTAACGCTGACGCGCATATCACTCAAAGACGTCTTCTGCCAAAGAGACAGTTGCCTGACAGCTTCATCAATGACCCAGGCCCCGATCGAATTGATCAGTCCTATAGTCTCTGCTAAAGGTATGAACTCAGCGGGCGATACCACACCCCGAGTTGGATGCTCCCAACGAATCAGGGCTTCTACCCCGACCACCCGATTATCGGAACACCGCACCTGCGGCTGGTACAGGAGTTCGAATTCTTCATTCTCTATGGCATGGCGTAACTCGACTTCCAGCTTGTTGCGATCACGTTCATCGTTGGCCAGCGTTTCGTCGAAACAAAGAATCTGGCCCTTGCCATTGCGTTTGGCCTGGTACACTGCGGTGTCTGCACAACGCAATACATCGTTACCCGTCAAGCCATTTTCCGGATACGAACTGACACCGATGCTTGCACCGACGCTGACGCATTCGCCAACCATGCTGAATGGTGTGGACAATGACGCAAGCAGCCTTTGAGCAGTTATAAACGCTGCGTCAGTTTTCCCCCTGGCGCGAACAATCACCGCGAACTCGTCTCCGCCCATTCGCGCCAGCATGTCCGAGGACTCGATACAACCGGCCAGTCTCTCTGAAATCAACGACAGCAGCAGATCACCTGCGGCATGACCCAGCGCCTCGTTAACATTTTTGAATCCATCAAGGTCAAGGAACAGCACGGTAACAATGGAATCGTCCATTTGCGCCTGGTTGATCGCATCATTAAGTTCAAGTTCAAAACAATGTCGATTCGGCAGTGTGGTGAGACGGTCGTGAAACCCCTGGTGTTGGAGCTCGCTGGCAAGCTCGTGTCGGTCCAGAGCCGTTGACAACTGATTGACAACCGCGGTAAATGCAGCAATTTCGTTTTCGTCAAAATCGATTTGATCGCGGTCGCGTGTGATTCCCAGCGCACCGGCAAGTTTGCCACCCTTGTGCAAAGGGACGCAGCAAGTGCTGCCAATTTGCAGCTGTTCCCGCATCGCGTGTATTGCCGCAGATTCACGCGAGTCTTCAACATGGCGCGCAATAACGGCTGTTTCGCCGTTGGCGACGCACCATTGAGCGATCGAGCCACAGGTCAGATCGTCAGTGAACGGAGACGCCTGTAGCAATTCGCCGTCCTTTATCCCCCACCTGACATGAGACTGAAGGGTTCCTGTATCGTCTACGAGAAAACTGCTGGCTTGCGTCGCCTCAAAGGCCTGGAGCAGAACACGGCATACAGCATCACAAGCATCGGTCGCGCTCTCCACCTTATTGAGCAACTGACTCAGCTCTCCCAGCGCACGTGTTCTAGAGAGCGTTTTTGCGGTTGCATCCATTAGCCGGGTATTGGCGACCCCAAAGCAGGCGATTCTGGCAATGCGCTCAAGTAGAGGAATTTCGCCGGCCAGATCAGGTGAGTCAGATCCGGATACGACAAGCAGCACTGCAACGGTTAATCCATCAACAATCAGCGGCAGCCCGAAACCCTGTGTCTGCGGCTCCCATTTGAAGACGGAATGTGCGTCGCCAAGGTCGTTGACAAAGGCGGCCTCCCCTCTGTTCCAGATTTCGCCCAACAGGCCTTCACCGCGAAGCTGGCGGGTACCTGCAAGCACTTCCGAGTTGAGGCCAGCCGCGGAAACAAATTCCATGTATTCACCGGACTCGTGCACTTTCGCGATGTAACTACCATCTGCACTTGTTCTCTCAATGAGAGTACTAACGAGTTGATGAAACAGCGTGCCCGTATCATGGCAGGCGGACAGAGACGCGAGCACCCGGTCGACAGTGTTTATCTCCCCCTTTTGAACCCAGAGAGCGTCCCGGTTATTCTCCACGCTCCTCTGCAATCCATGGGTGTCGCCCAGATCATGCAACTGGACTATCAGTCCAACAATATCACCTGCATCGTTGCGCAGAGGAGTCCGTTCGGTCGAGGTGTTGTTTCGAGGATTGAACCCGGCCCCTGCATGGGTACTTCCTGTGCCGGATTCCAGCACCCGGTCGTCTAGCTCCCACAACCCGGGCCATCCCGTCGAAGGGTCACCCAGAACCAGATTTCTCGGGCGGCCCAGCTCAAGGTCATTTTTACCAATAAGCTCGTCAACCGGACGACCAAGAGCGTCCGCAAACGCTTTGCTCACGTATACGAAACGGTGTTCGCGGTCTTTAACCACCATCGGTTTGGACAATGCCGCCCCAAGTTGATCAAGGAGTAAATGACTGTGTATCTCTTCGAGCATCTCACACATATGTAGCTATTGAATCTTCGCATTGAAAATGCGGGCCACCAGTCAAACAAGATCCATCTAGATCTTATAGCAAAGCCATGTCTGCTACTGCGGCTTGTCGAAGCAATTATCGTGACAGCTCACTGCCGGATCGGGGAGCCAAAAAAGGTACCTGTACGCACATAATTTAAGCGACTTAATAGCTACAACTATTATAACTCTAGCTATGATAACTCTGGCAAACGAGTATTCATTCCATAACGCTATGTATACTGAAAATAAAGACAGGGTTGGTGATGCTATCCAAAGGACACAGAGTTAAATTGCACAATACTTTTATAGACAAATACGCGAGGTTATCATTGCGATCTAAGCACTCGTTCAACCCGGTTACAGACACCCGGCCTCATATCCGAATGTATCAAAATAGCCTTGATGCATAGTACTTTTTTCTTTTTGCCAACACTAACTGCGTCTTAGCCATGGCCGGTGATCAGCCATGGCGTTCGGAATGATTTAGCCTGTTGGTACAAACCTACTTCGGCTCCCCGCCATCAGCGAGATTCTTTGCCTGGTCTATCCACTCATCTCGCTCTATACGACCCGGAAATGCCATTGCGTCGTTGACCAGGTCAATGTCTTTTTGCTCAAATTTGCCAATCTGCCAGAAGTGATAGATACCGAGTTCATTGAGTTTCTCTTCCAGTACCGGGCCGACACCGGATATTAGTTTCAAATCATCCGCGTCGCCTTCTGGCCCGTCGAGGTATTTAAGCTTTCGGCCTTCACCACCTTGCATCAACTCTTGCGCCTGAGCAATCCACTCATCGCGCTCAATGCGACCGGGAAAATTCAGATGGGTATTGATATTGGCAACGTCATCGTCACTAAACTCTGCTATCTGGCTGTAATGATAAACCCCGAGGTCGTGAAGCTGCTCTTCTATCACGGAACCAATGCCGAGAATTTTCTTTAGATCATCGGGCTCACCATTCGGGGCATCCAGAAATTTCAGTGATGCAGCCGTTGCCGCAGCCGCCGCAACCCCGCTGGCGGAAGACCCGGTTTTCGTATCTACAGCAGCAGACGAAGCTCTCCCGCCAGTAGCAACGGCCGTAACTCCATTTACCGATGTTATCTCAAGCTCGGTATAATTCTGCCGGTGACCCATTTGCCGACGGTAGTGCTTGCGTCGTCGGAACTTGATGATCTCGATTTTTTTCCCGCGACCGTGCGAAAGCACCCTGGCGCTGACAACAGCCCCGCTGACCAGAGGGCTACCAATGGTGACATCATCTCCATCACCGACCATCAGCACGTGATCGAGATCAATGGCCTCTCCTTCATCCACATCGAGAGATTCCACGCGAACTTTATCGCCGGGGCTCACACGATATTGTTTGCCGCCGGTTTTTATTACTGCATACATATCGGGCTCCAGTGTTTCCGTTTTCGGATTAGAGGCTAATGGGGTTCGAAGGGGGATTTAGCCAGCTTGAATATACCAGCCGACTGATTCTCATGCAGACAGGACCGTAGCCCAGGCGCAATTTTAAGTCAAACCGTCCTGAAAGGTGTAGAACATTGTTTCCGGTGTTTTCGCAAGTAACAACGCCGGAATGCTCATCTGTCTGAATATTCTAAAGCAGTAGCTCAATATATCGCCAGCCATCGTCCAATACGCAGGGCTGCCGTCCATTTTACTCCGGAACCTTCTTGTTTGAATTCTGACCTTATTCAGAATTTCCTGTCACTTGTAGATACGGCATAATCAAAATGTGGACGGTACTATTCAAATTCCTGTTTGGTTCGCACTGCTGCTTGTCGCAATCTGTGTTCTGTGGTTGGTGCAGCACATTGTTTTCCCGACTTTTCGCTGGGCTATCAGGCACAAAGCCAACGCCGCCATTGGCGAAGCCAACCAGAAACTTGCATTAAAAATCCCGACTCTCAAGCTAACCAAACGCGAGGTGCTCATTTGATCGCATCAGCTATGCGCCACAAGTGCTACAAACAATAGAACTCATGACCGCTGACGAGCAAGTTACTCGGGAAAAATTAATGGGCGACGTACAGCGTTATGCAAAAGAAATCGTTCCTGCATTCAACGCTCTCATTTATTTTAAGGTTGGCTACTGGGTGGCCAGAAGGCTTTTGAACACCATGTACCGCGTGCGGTTGGGATTTTCAGACGATGAAGCCCTGACCGATATAGAACCCGATACCAGTGTGGTATTTATTATGAACCATCGAAGTAATGTTGACTATATCATCGCAACCTACCTTGCGGCTGAACGCACAGCACTGTCTTACGCAGTGGGTGAGTGGGCGAGAGTCTGGCCGTTGCAACAACTGATACGGATGATGGGCGGCTACTTTGTCAGAAGGAATTCTGACAACCCCCTTTATCGAAAAGTCCTGCAAACCTATGTACAACTGGCAGCCGACGGAGGTATTCCTCAAGCGGTATTCCCTGAAGGAAGACTCAGCAGAGACGGTACAATAGGTGAACCAAAGCTCGGTCTGCCTGGATACATAACCAAAGGGTTTGACGCTACCAAAGACAATGACATTGTTTTTATTCCTGTAGGCATAAACTACGACAGAGTTATGGAAGATAGAACACTGACTCTCAGGCAAAACAAAAAAACAAACAAAATCACCTCTACCGTAACTTTCCTCCGGTTCCTGACAAAGAACGTATTACAAGGTGCGCTGGGCCAGCGCTATCGGAATGGATACGCCTGCGTAAACTTTGGCAAGCCGGTGTCTCTGAAGCAATGGCGCACGCAAACGCAAAATCACGAGCTCACCGATATTAGCGATCTGGCCAACCATCTTGTCGAAGAAATCGGAGAAATCGTACCCATACTACCTGTCTCACTGGCATGTTCAGCCTTGCTAAAAGAAACGTCGACAGTATCCCTTCAAAGACTTCGCACAACATTCTTCAGACTGATTCGAGAACTGGAAGACAACGGCTACCGCCCGTACATTCCATGAAATGACAGGCAGTATGCGTTTACCGTGGCGCTTAGAATGCTGACACTGCGCAGGCTGGTAACGGAAAACAACGGCGAAATAACCATCAATCAACCGGATTCGCACCTGATCCGGTACTACGCAAATTCAATTCAACATCTTTTCGTAAATAGAGCGAATACAGGACAGACCCTCTAGGTAGTGCAACCTTCAAACATTAAGAATGAAATTCCTGCTCAACTCATCTACGTCCGAAGGAGTGTCTTCAAGACGTTGCATTTAAAAACGGATTGAATTTTTCCTTTCAACTCAATTATAGAGTTTGCACCTTGTACTACACCAGGTTCTCCATTAAACGTACGACCCCGGTATTCTTTGCTGCGTACTAATCTGTCTGAAGTGAGATGTCTGCATGACCGTCTATCTCAAACCGGATCTGATCGCCCGCTACCGGATAACGTGTTTTCATCACGCTGCCGGTAATGATTGGCTGGCCACTCTCGATGGTTTCACCCATGGAAGTCACCAGGTTGACCACCCATGCAAGCGAGCCCAGTGGATCTGACGCACTGCTATTGGCCTGTTGTGCCGGCTCATTATTCCAATGCAATGTAACAGGCAGATTGTTTATATCGTGACTTGTACCAATGTCCGGGCCCAGAATCACACCAGCACACCACGCGTTCTCGGCGATCATTGTCATGGCGTGTAGTTGCTCGTAGTCCGCACCGCGATCCGTGATCAATTCGAATGCAGGGTGCACAGTAGCGACAAGTTCCCGGATTGACTCGGCACTATGTTGTTGTGCAGCTGAGACGGAATCGCTAAGTGTAATGGCGATCTCGTACTCAACGCCAAGCCCGTAATAATCTGACAATTCAATACTGGCAGGGGAGGCTTGTATTTCGTTCGCAAAGATGCCGCCGGCAATCGGGTGATCGATGCCGCAAAGTTCTTGCTGTACTTTTGATGCCAATGCGATCTTACGCCCGCCGATGACGCCTCTGCCGTCACTCTTTTTAGCATGCAGCAACTGAAATGCCTGTTGAACCCGGTAGGCGTCGGTGATGCTATCGGGACACAATTCGCCAGCGAGAGCACTAAACGATTCACCGGCCAAATGAGCACGATAGAGCTCGGCTGCGGCTTTGTTTGAAAAATCCATTGTGGTGCCTGTTGTTGAGATCAAATCATGTTGTGTGTTTTCGACAATCTAGCCGCATCGGTCGCAGTAGAGGATGCTCATAGATATTACTCAAGTACAACGCCGGCCACTAAACGCAAGACCGCGTTAAATCAATAATGATCGAAATAAACGCCTCATCGCCTGGTTCCGGGTACCCCTTTGATAGCCCAATCAATACCCGCTTTTCCAGTGAGCTTACCCCACCTGCTAACGTCTTAAAAGTAGTAAGCAATACTGCTACTCACATCACAATACTATTTTAAACTATTTCGATTTCTTCGCTATTTCTCTATCCAGCTAAACGTTTTGTGGAGGAGTCGCGGTTTTAGCAGGCAATGATCGTTGCGACTATCCAGTGTAAATAAGTATGGCAACAGAGAAAAAATCATCGCAATGTCCTGGACGTGACAAATATAACATTGTTCAACTTGCACAAAGGAAGGTGCTGCAACAGACTAGATGGGATATACGAGAGAAGGGCTTCGAGTCATTCGGGACTCTGGGTCAAGCAGGAGTGAACATGGCGCGTAAACGCAAGGGTAGAACCCCTCAGAAAAACGCTAAAAAAGACAGGGTTAATAATAATAAATCCGTTCAAAGCGAGAACCGGAACAGTAGTGATAAAACGAACGCTGAAGGTGAATACAATCGACCTCACGGAAGAAAAGATTCCGTCGTATTGATCGATGGTGACGAACTACATGGTAGCGCAGGTTCGCAAGAATTAAATCGCCCGCCAGTTGCCACAAATGTGAATTTGACATCCAGCGCTACCATCCACAGTGCTAGCAGCGCAAGTACGCGTACTTCCAGCTGGACACGAACCGCATTGATAGAGGGAACCCGAACCGGAAAAATGCCCCGTCCGTGGTTTAAAAAATGGGGCTGGTGGTTTTTACCACTTTCGTTGATCGGAGGGGCACTCGGCGCCTGGTGGGGAGTTCGGCACATTGAGGGCCAGGTTCAGGCAGCGGCGCCCGAGATACTAAAAGCTGCCGGGGTTGATCCCTCGGGTCTCACTTTCGATGTGGATTATCGCAATATCGCTGTGGCCGGAGAGCTTCCTGCGGGCGTCACCGTCGAGGAGGTAGAGCGCTTGCTTGAAGAAGGTACCGGAGCCAGCAATGAAGATATACGTCTCGCCACAGTGACGGCGCGCGTAGCTCCAGCACCAAAGCCGGTAGAACCAAAGCCTGAAGCACTACCGCAACCTGAGCCCGCGCCAGTTGTGGTCGAACAGACTGGCGAGATATCGGTTACGGCTGTTTCAGACGGACAATCAATCAGGCTATCCGGTTCTGTCCCTAACCAGCAACACGCCAACAGATTATTGGCATCTGCCGCACTGGCGGTGGGTGATGAAAACGTGGTCAATGAACTCAGCGTGCTACGTCTTGCACCCTCTGCACCCGAGCCCGAGTCGCAAATAGACCGATTGGCACAGGTGCTACCAGAGCTTGGTAATGGAGTTAGCTCTGCAGAACTTGCGCTTGGTGACGAGACGTTCAGCGGTAGCATTGACGCGATTAACACCAATGCAAAATCACAACTTGATCCCATTGTAGCGACAGCGAGTGGTAACGAAGTAACGGTGACCGCACCTGCAGTAGAACCTGAGCCTGCTGTCGAACCTGAGCTTGCTGTCGAACCCGACAATGAGCTCTTGCAAGTCGATGTCTTTGCCAACTACCGGGGAAAGCTGGTGGTTCTGTATGGTGAAGTGATAAACGAAGCACAGGGACAAACCCTGATTGATGCCGCAGCAGAGTCAGTCGGTGAAAACAACGTGGTAAGCAATTTTAAACTACTGCAACCGGATAACGACGCTTCTGCGAGTGATGCACAAATCGCCTTGCTGGGTGAAACACTGCGAAATTATGACGGCTTGCGATCGGCCGAGAGCAGACTCAATGCATCCAGGCTGTATTTGAAGGCTGTTGCCAAAACCCATATCGCAAAGCGGAACATCGATCTATCACTGCAGAGCGGAACCGATGAAAACCTGTCAGTAGAGGGTGAAATAACCGTGCTCGGCATCGAAAGTGAAACAAACCTGCTACAGGAAGAGTTTGACGTTCTGGCAAGCGACATCCGTGAAAACGTAATCTTTACCAGCAACTCGGACGTTCTCGATATTCAGGCGAGTGGGGCTTTGGACAAGGTGGTCGACGCGATAGAAAAATTTGAGCGTCCCCGCATTGTGATTTCCGGTCATACAGACTCTTCTGGTCCGGTCAATGGCAATCAGGTTTTATCCGCCCGTCGCGCTTCAGCGGTGCTGGCCTATCTGACCGCAAAAGGAGTAGATGTAGAACGATTGCGCGCCACTGGTTTTGGAGAATCACAACCCATTGGTGACAACAGCACTACTGCGGGACGACAACAAAATCGACGCGTCGAGTTTACTGCCGTCGAGAGTTTTTAGTTCAATAACGCACCCTGCACATACGCTAACAAGTATTCATAAATAATTGTAGATGTAACAAAATAAGGAGTGGCAATAACCATGATCTGGGCATTGTTCGAAATTATTATTCCGCTTTTACTCACCTTTATTCTGGGACTCATCACGGGCTGGTTGTTGTGGCGATGGCGTCGCAGGCGCATCACGTTCGCTGAGTGGAATACCCATACCGACGCTGCCAATGCGGCCACGGCGAATCTGGAATCTTATCGCTTACAGCACGACGATATGGCGCAGGAAAACTCACGGCTGTCCGCTGTGATGAAAAAGATGGGAGACAGCCTCGATAGCAGAAAAGTCGATCTAAATAATTCCGTCGCAAGAAATGTCGAGCTCGAAAACGAGTTAAGGCAAAACGATGATTTACGCACAGAGTTGGCGCAATCCAGGTCACGCATCAGCGAACTGGAAAATAACTACCAGCAAGCGAGTGCAAAGGCCGTAGAGTTTGCCAACGTACAAGCGGAAAATAACAGGCTTGTCACTGAGCGAGAAACTGCTAATTCCAAAATTGCCCGGCTCGAAAAAGACGCTGCAGAAAAAGAGACTGCAACAACCGAACTAAAAACCAGGCTGAAAGAATCGAAGTCTTCAGTTGAGAATCTGGAAGCGCGGGTGTCGACAGGGACGCAAAGTGATAGTGAACTGGCCAGTGTACGCAGCAACAATTCTAAATTGGCAACCCAACTGGATGATGCCAATACACGAATTGAAGAATTGGAAAAAGGTAAATTACACAATGCCGAGCTTGAAAAAAGTGTAAACACCGCGAACGAAAAACTCGCAGCAGCTGAAAAGTTTAAGCTGCGCGCTAGCGATCTTGAAACCCGATTGAATTCGGCGACAATGAAACTGGGTGACTTTGAAAAAACTCAATCCGAGGTAACAAGTCTGAGAGACCAGCTGGCAGCCGCCAATAGCAGGGCCTCTGAGTCTGAAAAAGCGACGGCGAAAATCGGGCAACTCGAAGCGCAGTTGCGTGCAGCCGGCGCCACCCTGGCGACTTCCGAACAACTGGTCGCGGAACTTGAGCAGCAATTGAAGCAGGCCAGCGAAAAAAGCGATGAAGCCGAGAAGCTCAAGAGCCAGACTGCGGATCTGACAAAGCAAGTCAACGAAGCCCGCGCGCAAAGCAACAAGCAGGGCGACGAGCACGCAAAGTCAAAAGCACGAGTTGAAGAACTGGAGGCGAAGACATCGGAGCTCGATAAACTGGCCGAGCAATCGAACGCCAATCTGGCAGAGTTTGAAAGGTTGCGCACCGAGAATAGCGAACTAACAAATATGCTGACAGAGGCTCGCTCGGCTGCTGCCGATCTTGAGAGCTCTAACACAAGAATAAGAGCGCTGGAAACCCGGTTAAAAGAAGCCTCGGAAAAAGCATCCGACAGCGAGCAGCATAGAGCGCGCATTCTGGATCTTGAACGTCAGCTCGAGGCCTGTAAAAAACGCTCGGAGAAACTGGAACAGGCTCAGCATGCGAACGTTAGCGCCCACAAATCAGCAGGGGATGGAGTTCAGTCATTGCCAGCAGGCGTTGAACAGCGCGATCCAGGAATCAGTGATTTGGAAAATCTTCCGGTTGAAGCGCGTGAAAAGCAACAGGAAGAAGACAATCCTGCGCGCGCTGCCGGAAGCTGGCGTGATACCGGCACATGGCAAAAGGGTGTAACCAAACTGGGCACTCCGGGGAGTGACCACAAGGATGATCTTAAAGTCATTAGCGGCATCGGAGCCAAGATGGAAAATCTCCTGAACAGCTTTGAAATACAATCCTGGGAGCAGCTGGCGGCACTGACTGATGAGGAAGTGCAAAAGGTGGATGCTGCACTGACTGAATTTCCAGGCAGAATCGAGCGTGATGAGTGGGTATTACAAGCCCGGGAGATTATGGCCAACGGTCACGTCGCACCGGACAAGAAACCCAAAAAACAGAAAAAGCAGACTGCTGCCACACCATCCGTATCTGCTGATTGGCGTTCAGGAACAACTACTCGTTTTGGCACCCCTGGTTCTAAACATCGTGATGATCTTAAGGAGATAAACGGTATAGGCCCGGTATTGGAAAAAACCCTGAATGACTTTGGTATTCAGTCCTGGGAGCAACTGGCCGAGCTCAGCACCGGGGAAGTCGACAAAATTGATCAGGCGATAGCCTTTCCAGGGAGAATCGAGCGCGAGAAATGGATAGCACAAGCAAAAGAATTGGTTGAACGTTTCCCTGATCGCAGCAAGCGGCCCTATCGAAAACCGCTGTAGCCGGGGATCAGATCCACTCTGTTCTTACATAGTTGAATTGCGGTCTTCGGGTGAGTGAAGAGAAATTGTTGAAAATCGCCTCAGCGATTTTCAGGGAGAATTGTAAGCTGCTCTGCGATTCTTTCTCTATACAGACAAAGCAAAACAAGATAGCTCTCCCCTGCGTTTGGTGACTCCTTTGATCACTATGCCCGAACTGGTGCTCTAATAGTGTAGTCCGATCGAGGGTGCTTGCGCGCTTAATAGCCGATTCAACAATGCCTTTTGGCTATTCACGCCGACACGTTCAAACATGCGTTTGACATGCGTGCGGATAGTGTTGCTACTGACTCCCATAGAATTCGCAATGGACGTAAGGCCCTCGCCTTTGGCAATTTCCACCGCGACACGCATTTGCATTGCACTGAGTCCATAGATCTTTCCGGCTGTTCCGATTGTCGTTTCGATAAGCTTGATATCATCCAGTAGAACGATAATCTTCATGTCCAAAATCGCAATCCAGCAAAGTGAACTGTCAGATTCGGATTCTTCACCAAAAATTAGTGGAATAGGTAAACGAGCGTTACCGCTCTCTATGTCCTTTTGAGCTCTTTGGATTGCATTTCTAAGTCTGATCTTGTCTTTTTGCATAGTTGCAGAAAGTTGCCCTCCGGATATCTTTAGCACCGGGTGCAGTGCCACGACTTCCTGGCTTTCTTTACTGGTCTGAAGGATCTTTGCAGACCCGTCTACGTGTATCTTCGCGCAGTCATAGAAATCTAGTTTAGACAGAACGCCGGTGCTTGAAACAATTTTCCAGCACCCCTCCACCTTTTCCAATATACGCGTATGCATCTGTAATCCCGACATATGCGCCGCAGCGTCCGAGGTTCCAAGCTGTTCAAAAGTAACCCAGGCCATATTTTCCCGCACAACGAATTGCCAGTTTTTTCTGACAATGGAACTGGCGTCAACTGCAAGCGGCTTTTCGTTCCTGAAGTGCGTTAAAAAGTGGTCGCGGAGTCCGATGATACCGTTCACCTGAACCATGCCAGCGTAAGGCAATATAGTCGTGTGCTGAAGATACGGCTCCTGGACCCAGCATTCACAAAGCGCTTCAACATCCCGGTTCAGGAAAGCGCTGGTTTCTGCCTCGATGATCGCCACGATCTCAGCTTGTCTGGCGTTTGATTCCGACATTTTTTCTGCAGTCATCGTCAGTAGTACTCGCGAATTCAGACACAAAAGCAGGGGCCTGGTCTTCTGGCCTGTCTCATCTCCCGTCGGCTGCCGACAACAGCGGACGGTGATATAGATAAAACCGAAGAATTGTCACCCAAACGGGGGACAGATAACTGACATTTTAGGCCGACGGCAATTTTTATCAAGGTTGTGGTTAGCAACTAAACAAATGTCTGAACACCAGGCGATAAAAATCTGAAAATTTAATTTTCCGAACCCCTTATACAAACGCGATTAGTGATGGCAAACCCTGCGGTCTGACAGGTGTTCGATGTGCGCTTCCAAATACAGCCGACATCACAAAGATCAAAACCCGCGAGGATTCAATATGTTTAAAAGAAACCGCCTCTTTCAATTAATGGCATTAGCGCTTGTCTCAAGCACATCAACAGTGACATTTGCTAATCCGGTGTTCGAAGAAAACGCCATTGTGATACGTGGAAGCAGCGACAGCGGCTGGTATCAGGTTCAGGAAGCCACCGGTGACTACGAAAATGTTTGTCAGTTCTCATGGACCGCAAACAGCGGCGGTGAACAACGTTGTCCGATTGAAAATTCTGGTCCCTACCAGGTAATAAATCACACCACCGGAGAACGTTTTCCAATTCTTGACGTTACCGTCACTAATGAAGACCCTGGTAACAACGGCAACGCAGGGACAGACTGTTCTACTATAACTCCCAGAGTCAGCGGCACTTCTATAATTTTAAATTCGGCATGTTCATGGACAGTTCAACGGGACATCAGTATTGAAAATAGTTGCGATGGAAACATTGCATCCTGCGATAACCTCCAGCCTGGTAACTACACAGTCTGGCGCTGGAGTGGAGCAAACAACCAGTTTGAAAGGCAGATAACTGAAACGCCCGGTGAAAGTGCTACACAGGTCAGAGGGACATTTCCGGTTTTTTATGATGTTGATGGATACACAAATCTGCCCCCCGGGCAATACGATGTTTCAATAGACGGCTCCGGCAACTATTTCTTTGACTGGGCAGTTATAAGCTTCAACGGGTGCAACTGGGACGGGCCTATTATAGCGGACGTTGCTGAGCCAATCGGGAGCAATGGGGGAGAGTATTCGCTGGATCTGAGAAACGACAACCAGTTTGGTGTCGGGCACTGTGAAACTGATATTGCGGTTACCAAAACAGGTTACCGAGACGGTAACAACTATCCAAAGGTGATCCGGTCTATTGAGCAGAGCGCCAATTCAGATGAGTCAAACCTTAAAGTGACAGCTAATGGCAGTTGGGACAGCAACAGCAGCGGTAGAGGTCACGTTAATATGACTGTATGGCTCACTAATTCGGCAAGCCGGGACCACAGTGGTCGACAGGAATGTAAACAATCCGGATTGACCAACGCACAGCTAGACGCGATGGGTTGTGGCACAGTTGACATAATCATACACGGCTTCGATAACTCCGGTGATATGGCGCAAAACCCCGGGTGGGATGTACTTAGTCAAAGGGTGTCTATGCAAGACCCGGAAAACCCGAACGGAAGTGATATCAACTACCACATTATCAAGAGAAGCGGGGATTTCGGGGAGCGTAGTTCCTACAACATCCAACCTGTACATAGAGCATCGGCAGCGTACATAAACAACGAGTCGTTTCCGACACAAGACTATAATATGGAATTCGATGTGATGGAGGTGATCAATGCAATTATCGATAGCGATGACAGCGCGCCCTTCACTAAAGACAGGTACGTTCATGACATGCAATGGACTATTACAGGTCAATCCGGTAACTCTGTTGGTGGTACGCGAATAGAGGGTATCGATGGAAAATTTACGTTTGATCGATTTACCATCCCGAGCTTCTCCGACGTTGCAGTTCCTGTTACCCCTAGACAAGCCGCAGACTTTGACTTTACTGGAAGTGGCTCTGCGACCAACGGTTCATGGAAAGTCTTTAACTTTGATGTCGAGGCCGGCGAAAGGGTTGATGCGTCCGTTATATGGGATAACCCTAATGCCGATATCAGGGTATATTTGCGTGATGAAACTCGTACCCAGGTTGATCGTGACGTTGACGGCGGGTCTCCTGGTACGCTGTCGGCAGTAGCAACAACCAGCGGACGATGGTCTATCGGGGCCAAGATTAAAAGCGGTTCAGCGAATTACAGTGTAATGGTTGACACCACCGCTAGTGCTCAACCGACAGCATCAACGCCGGACTTTGAGTTCAACGCCAGCGGATCTGCAACCAGCGGCTCATGGAAAGTCTTTAACTTTGACGTCCAGGCCGGCGATACGGTAGACGCATCTGTTATGTGGGATAACCCTAATGCCGATATCAGGGTGTATTTGCGCGACGAAACTCGTACCCAGGTCGATCGTGACGTCGACGGCGGATCTTCCGGTGCGTTGTCAGCAGTAGCAACAGCCAGCGGACGATGGTCCGTCGGGGTCAAGGTAAAAAGCGGCACAGCGAATTACGATGTATTGGTCAACACAGACTAACTGAATAGATTCGCCGCTTGATGAGAGAGAACTGGTATGGCCAGTTCTCTCTTGACTGTAGCGGGCTATCTTATAAAACCGACGAACAGCCACCGACTTATCCCAGGGCAATATTTGCCCAAACCGTTGGCAGCTGACTCACCCCACACAGCTTATCTGCCCACCAGGCAGCAGATGTACCGTATTGCAAATTCCGGGTTCACACCCTGTTCATCTTAAAATCCGGGTACGGACACCCAATTTCAGGGTACCGCCAAAGCAGTGATAACTTTGTTATAAAACACTTATAAAAATGTATTTGAGCATACCACTCACTTGCCACTATCTTTCATAGCAGGGCACAACAACTGCTGTGTCTGTAATTCGAAAGTCAATTAATTCCGGTAAGGAGAGATGCAATGAAACGTGGAACAACACTGTCAAGCTACTTCCGTTCAGGTCTGGCCGCTTCTTTGACAACGCTGGCGCTTACAGCGCCTTCGACTCCGCTTCTCGCACAGAATTCCCTGTTTAACAGCTGGATCGAGGGACAAAATTTTCTGGTAGAGTTTGTCGATGAAAAGATGACTGTCAAAGGCAACAGTATCCCCGTGAAAGCGCTGCTACTGCAAATACAGGAGCAGACCGGCATTCCTGTCAACTTTGCATCTGATGAGACAGAGACGGTGACGCTGGATATATACGAGCAAAGCATCGAGCAGGTAGTCGCAAAAATATCAGACAATCACATGATTATTCACGATCACGTCGATGGCATTAAAACCATTAGCGAGCTAATTATTTTTTCCACCGGCAATACGGAAGTCGCAAGCACTGACAGCGTTACATCAGAATTCCTTCCGAGTGGCGAGCCTGCTCCACTGATCGCTGCAGCTATAGCAGACTCCGAAAACACGCAAGATAAAGCCCGGAAGTTGTAACTACAGACACGGGGTAGTGTTGGAAATTCTGTGTGTGTCAGATTTAATGTCACCAGCCCACAGTGCTTACATCATTCGAAGGTAATGCCACCCGGACTGGCATTCAACCTCGCTGACTACGTGTAACTCGTGGACTGGACAGATCGATGAATACGCGATAGCAAAAGGGGGTATATCAGCTCAGAAACTGCAGGTAATTCTATATCCTCCTCAACACCGGAGGGTGTCTCTGTTTTAGGAGA
>CAYPCS010000063.1:0-34022 GCA_964409275.1 uncultured Granulosicoccaceae bacterium | reverse complement strand
GTCCTGATTGGCAAGCCGCGTATACACGTGAATTTCAGGGCCTGTCGGTTCAACTACCTTTACCTTGCCAACAATTGCCGAATCGTTGTTATTGCCGGTTGTGGTGCTGATGTGTAAATGTTCCGGCCTGACACCATAAAATATTTTCTTACTGGTCTGCAATTCGCGATTGGTCGGTAGCGGTAGCTTCAACCCGTCACACACCGCCACTTGAGTGCCGTTGTGTTCAGCCACCTCGCACTCAAGAATGTTCATGCCTGGCGACCCGATAAATTGTGCAACAAAAAGATTGTCAGGATGGTCGTAAATTTCCATCGGTGTGCCGCTTTGTTCGATGTTACCTTCCCGCATAATGACCACTTCATCGGCCATGGTCATTGCCTCGATTTGATCATGTGTCACGTAAATAGTGGTGGTATTTAATCGCTGATGCAGGTCTTTTATCTCGGTACGCATCTGTACCCTCAGCTTTGCATCGAGGTTTGATAGTGGTTCGTCAAACAGAAAAACTTCCGGATCACGGACTATTGCCCGTCCCATTGCTACTCGCTGCCTCTGACCGCCGGATAACTCTTTTGGTAGCCGATCGAGGTATTCATCCAAACCCAGTATGGATGATGCCCATTCTACTTTTTCGTCTTTGGTTTTTTTGTCTATGCCCTTTAAACGCATTGAAAAAGCCATGTTTTTTCTGACACTCATGTGTGCATACAGTGCATAGTTCTGAAACACCATGGCAATATTTCTGTCTTTGGCATGCACATCGTTAACGCGTTTGTCGTCAAAGAGTATGTCACCCGACGTCACGGATTCCAGACCGGCAATCATACGCAACAGAGTAGACTTGCCGCATCCTGATGGCCCGAGAAGCACTATAAAGCGGCCGTCAGCTACAGAGAGATCGAGTTGGTGTAACACCTCGACTTTGCCGTAGCTTTTTTTCAGGTTGGATATTTTTACTGAAGCCATAGGGTAGGGGCCGAGGCGAAGATAGAGAGGGCGAGTACAGAGCGGGCGAATATAGAGTTCACGTTAAAAAGCCACCCCGTGGCGAATGCACAGGGTGGCCTTACATTGCGACTAACCAAGTTCCGCTTCGTCAACAACTGCGTCGACAAGTTTGGCCACCTGATCCATACACTTTTTGGCACTGCCACCGTAGTCCTGACCGGTGAGCAGCTTGCCCAGCTCGGTAGGAATCTCGTTGTTTGCAACGCCAGCCCAGATAGGCAGATCCGGTTCAGACGCCATCACGTTATCGATGGTCCACTTTACTGTATCCAGGTGACGAGTGGTGCCTGCGCCTTCGAGTCCCTTTCTCTCTACGATGCGAGGATCGGTAAACGAAGAGTTTCTCATTGGTGCGAAGCCACCTATGAGAGTGCAACGAGTCATGATGTCTTTCGAGCAGGCCCACTGCAGGAATAACCACGCAGCTTCTTCATTTTTAGAGTACCTGGAAAGCGCAATACTTGATCCCCCCTGATGGCCCCAGCCTGGTATCTCGCCAAACCCGACATCATCACGAGATCTCAGTGAAGCGCTGCCTTCAAGTGGCTTGGCCATTTCCCATAAGCCTTTTACTTCAGAGTCATCGGCATTCCAGCCCGGGAAGAATTCTGCCCAGCTTTGACACAGAGCTATCTGGCCGGCTGAACCCATTTGCCACTGGCCGTCCCAGGTGGATGTTACTGACGCAGCAGGTGAATTTGCCAACAGGTTCTGGTACCACTCAAGCCCTGCAATTGCTTGCTCGTCATTGCCTGAGAAGTTCTTGTCGGCCCCGAAGATAGAACCACCATGACCCCAAACGGCTTGTGTCCAGTCACACTCAAGAGAATAGTGACCGGATTTTGCCTGCAGTCCGGTACCGAAAATATTGTTTTCTTTTTCAGCAGCGGTAATAAGCTCAACGGCAGCAGTGAAATCCTCATAGGTACGCGGGATCTCAATGCCATGCTTTTCGAGTATGTCTTTGCGATACATCAGGGTAAAGATTGGAATGTCGAACGGGAGTCCGATCCATTTACCGTCGTACTCACAAATACCTTCTACCAGTGGTTTTGAAAAATCATCGAAATCGAAGCCAGGCATCGCAAGATTCGGCTTGGCGTTGTAGTATTCGACCGGGTCAATGGTGTCAGGAGAAAATGTCGATGTCCATGCCTGGTCCAGATAGTAAATGTCGTAAGTACCGAGCTGGCCCTGCACATCCTGCGTCGCTTTAGCCAGTACCTGCTCGAGCGGTACAATTTCTATTTCTACGTTGATGCCGGTCAGTTCGGTGAACTCCGCTTTCAATTCATTAAGCACGTTGGTTGGAGGCGTCGCTTCAGACGTGTATCGAATGGTGGTGCCAGCGTAGGGCTTGCCTGCTTCACGCAGGAAATCAGCTACTTCTGGTGGTGTGGCGCTGTGACCGTCCGCATGAGCAACATTGCCATAGAACGGGCGCCCCGGACCGCCTAGCATCCCGGCAGAATATGCAGAGAAGCCCACACCGGCCATGCCCATCTTCTTCAGAAAATCACGTTTGGTCATTCTACCCGCGGTGAACTTATTCGCGGTGTCGATGATGAAGCTCTGCTTCTTGAAACTCTTAAAGCTCATGCGTTTTTCCTCTCTATTGTGAAGATGCGTGTTGCATCAGTCTTTTATGGCACCCATTGTCAATCCTCTCACAAGATGATTTTGCACAAGAAGAATGAAAATGAATCCAGGTATAATCGCTGCTGTTCCCAACGCCGAAATGTAACCCCACTCCGAACCGGTTGAAGTCACGAATGTCGTTATCTTTACCGGAATGGTTCTTATCGAATTCGTGAGAAACAGCGACAATAAAAACTCTGTCCATGAAAATATAAAACACAGCACTGCGGTTGCTGCAATACCTCCTTTTATCATTGGAAGCACCACCAGATAAAAACACTGAAATCGAGTTGCGCCATCTATCATTGCTGCCTGGTCTACCTCTATCGGCACGTCATCAAAGAACGATTTAAGCAGCAGTAGCGCTATTGGTATATTGATGAGCGTATGGGCGATTATTATTCCAAGGTGTGTATCTCGCAGGCCAAGATCCCGGAAAATAAAAACCAGAGGTATAATGATTGCTATAGGCGGCAAAAACCGTTGCGATAACACCCAGTGCATATAGCCTTGCGAACCTCTGAATGCCAGTCTCGATAGCGCATATGCAGCAAGCAGAGAAACACTGGTGGCCAAAAAAGTGGAAGAAATCGCAATGATCAAAGACGACAATATTGAAGCTCGCCCATCGTAAGCGCCCTCACCGCTGGTTCCCATTAACAGGCTCGAATTTGAGTTGCTGTCAGATTTGCGTCCTCCCAGAACAGTAACCCTGTAGTTTTCAAACGTCGGTTCAAAATCAAAAACAACCACGCGGTCTTTATTGAATACCGCTGATATTGGCTTGATTGATGTCAGAGCAAACCAGGCGATCGGGAAAATAAAAACACCCACTATCACCAGAGAAACGATGTATCTTGTCGTTGTTTTGAGGGTTCCGGTGTTCATTAAAATTTTATCTTGAAGACTTTAATAAATACGCTTGAAACAACCAGCACCAGTATCAGCGTGGCCAGTGCTACTGCTGAGGCGTAGGGAAAATTCGCACTTTTAAAATACACCGTACCTGCATAGGCCGTGAGTGTTTCCGTAGCAGTGCCCGGACCACTGTCTGTCATCACCTTTACGTAGTCGAATATACGAAATAGATCGATTCCACGAATAAGAATTGCCAGTGCAATAATTTTTGACATCATTGGCAAGGTGAGAAAAAAGAAGGACTGCACACCTGTGGCCCCATCAATAGAAGCGGCTTCAAAAGGCTCTCGCGGCAATGCTCGCAGACCCGCCAACATAATAAGCACCATAAATGGTGTCCACTGCCAGACATCGGCAACTATCACTCCCCACAGTGCTGTGTCGCTTGTGCCCAGAATAGGGGCTGAAGGAGAAAGCAGGTTGAGTGCGTAGAGAGAATTGCTGATAACGCCAAAGGAACTGTCATACATCAACAGAAACATCATACCGGTTACTGCGGGTGGAACGACAAGCGGTAAGGTCATTAGTGCTCGCAGAATACCAAACCCTTTTCGGTCTGTGTCTAGTAACAGGGCGATTAGCATCCCTAAGACCAGTTGAATGATCAGAGCGAGGAACGCATAAGTCAGTGTGATTTCCACCGCGTCCCAGACACGATCATCGGAGATCAGTTTGTTCCAGTTCCAGGAGGGCAAAAAACTCTCTTTACGTGTGGCCGGATTCCTTTTGAAGAAAGACAGCCACAGAGAGTAGAGCACGGGGTACAGGCCGAAAACAATCAGCAGCGACGTGACGGGGAAGAGCCACGGCAACGGGTGTTCCGATGTCAGCCAGCGCGGCAGCAACGATCGGCCTTTCATAAAGAAAGCCACGTCTGTTTTTTAATTGTATGCAGGATCATTCCTGGCAGGTTCCTCCGATCACTACAACGCCAGAGCTGTCAAGCCACTGAGGCTTATCAGGGGCTCCGGTCATGTGTCCTTAGCCACGCAATACTGCTTAAACACCACTTCTAAAGCAAATGATTCTAAAGCAAATGAAAAAATCTGACACCGTTGATCAAACGACGCATTAAAGGGAGGCCACTGGCGATACCAACAGGTGTTAATCCAGCATAGTCCGATCCCGTATCGAGGGTGCCACAGCCAATTCCGGAAGACAAGACAAATGTTTTCTCGAGAAAACATTTGTTCTGCAGCGTATAGTTAAGGCCTCAGTAAGCTTGCGCCACTGGAAATTCTTATCAGCTAACTTAATTAACGCTTCAATCCTATGTACTTCATCCATCATCTAATCGGACACACTGGCTGGCATTTAGAAGGATGCGGGTCATGAGTGACGATTGGCCGGAACAGCTCGCTGTACGCATTGCCCACTATTACTACAACCTGGGTATGACACAGCAACAAATTGCTACTGAGATCGGTATTGGCAGAGCACGAGTAATCCGTCTTCTAAATGAGGCGAGAAAGCGGGGACTGGTGTCTGTTCAAATCAATTCGCCGTTGCTTGAGAATGTGGAGCTGGCAAAACAGCTTTCAGAGCGATGGGATCTGCTAACCGCTGAGGTATGTTTGAGTCATGCAAGCGGAGATCATCAGTTGGCCACCCAGCTCGGCGCCGCAGCGGGCAATGCAATTCTGCCTTTATTGAAGGACGACATGACCATCGGACTCGGATGGGGAATTACGCTGAAGGAAATGGTGGTGCAGTTACAGAGACATCCTTTGCAAAACGTATCTGTGGTGTCTCTGCTCGGTTCACTTACGCGACGATCAACTATAGCTCGCTTTGAAGCAACTACCGAGTTTGCATCGAAACTCAACGCGGAGTGTCTGTATCTTCCGGCACCGATCGTTTGTGACTCTGAGAAAACTCGTGAGTTGCTGATGACGCAACCTATGTTTCAGGACATTCATCGGCGTGCACTTAATGCAGACATCGCTATTGTCAGTATTGGGGGGCTCGACAGCTCCACCATTCGTGCGGTTGAGATGGTAGACGGCAAGGAATACCGAAGCGTTGTAAAAGAGGGTGCAATCGGAAACTTTCTCGGCTATTTTATCGATGCTGATGCCGAACTGGTAAACCATCCGGTCAATCGTCGCGTGATAGGGATTTCAGGCAAGGTGTTTAAGAAAATTCCGCGGCGAGTCATGGTATCTGGTGGTGACAACAAAGTAGAGGCGTTAAAGGCCATTCTGGATCGAGGCCTTGTTACTGATATCGTGACTGATGTAGCTACCGCACATAAGCTACTTTCCAGGGAATCTCTGGCTAATTGATTTCGACTATTTCGGCGAGCCTGTTTTTCAGGAACGAGGCGTCCCGATTTCATCAATGAATGGGCAACGAATGGTTGTCCCATGATAAAAATCGCAACGAGGCGCTCGGAAAAACAGGCCGCTGGAATGACGTGTGTAATTAATCAGAGTTGCCTTGAATTACTATTTTTGAAAAAGCAGACACTTGAAATCGACCTATGACTGAAAATAGCGTACGCAAACTAATTATCGAATTATGTATTGAAATGAACCGCAGTGGTTTAAATCAAGGCACTTCCGGAAACATCAGTGCACGCTACGATGGCAATATGTTGATCACACCGAGCGGCATCCCGTATGAGCAGTTGAAACCCGCAGACATCGCCAGAATGTCGCTATCGATTGATACACTCGAATGGGACGGCCCGTGCAAGCCCTCGTCAGAATGGCATTTTCACAGATCAATCCTTAAAGACAAACCAGACCTGGAAGCCGTGGTACACACACATTCTACATTTGCTACGGTTCTCTCTATTGCCAGAGAAGATATACCCGCCTGCCACTACATGATTGCCGCTTTTGGTGGTAACACGGTTCGCTGTGCCGACTATGCGACATTTGGTACACCGGCACTTTCAGAGAATATCAGGTTCGCCATGGCAGATCGGTCAGCATGTTTACTGGCGAATCATGGCATGATTGCCGGTGGCCATAGTCTGGAAAACGCTATGTGGGCCGCTGTGGAGCTTGAGACACTGTCAAAGCAATATTACTACGCCAGGATGAACAGCAACATGGTGGTGCTGCCCGATGACGAGATGGATCGGGTACTTGAAAAGTTTAAAGGCTACGGCCAGAAATCAAAGAACACCAGCCCCGAAAAAAGTAGCAAGGGAAAAGCTGCCAGGAAGAAGGCTGGTAGCAAGAAGGTTGCTAAAAAGAAGGTCGGCAAGAAACGCTAGCGGGCCGCTTGAGGTAACACGGATCGAAGCTACACTTGGCTGGCGGTGCGGCAGGCGTACTTTGAGCAGTTACCACGAATTAAGGGTTACACCGGCAGGAACCCGCCCCGGGTAAACCATACTCTTGATTAGCCCGGGTGCTTCGCGGGCTTGCTGTTCAAATGCTTCGGCGGTCGAATCCAGCGGTATGTGGTGACTCACTATCGTTTCTACATCAACTATTTTCTTTTCTACCAGATCTATTGCACGCGGATACACGTTGCCCATTCGACGTGAAAACCGAATGTCCAGACCTCGCCGGCGCAATTCAGAAGCGGACAAGGATGAGTAGTCGTCACCGTCCGGAATTCCAACCATGATAAGACGACCGCCAATTGCAGCTGCTCGAACTGCCTGTGAAAATCCGTCCGGTGAATTAGTTGCCTCAATCACCAGATCACAGCCACGATCGTTGGTGTACGCTTTGATTTCATCGATGGATGATGCGCACTCTGTCGCGCCACACTCAAGTGCTTTTTGGGCTCTGTGTGCTTGAGGGTCTACCGCCAGTATGGTCCCGCAACTACTATTAGCCAAAAGCTGTATAACACCCAGTCCAATACCACCACAGCCGAGCACGGCGACCGATTCCTGCAATTTGACATTAGCCAGATCCATTGCATGGATGCAAACGCCAAGCGGCTCAAGCATAGCGGCTTCACAGGCACTGAAACTCCCGGGCAGTTTTACAATGCTGTGTGCCTGTACGATGATTTCCTGAGTTAACGCACCCTGACAGGGCGGTGCGCCGAAAAACACAACGTTCGGGCAGAGATTGTGATAACCCTTAAAGCACCATTCACATTGATGGCAGGGAGTCGCTGGATCTACAGCCACCAGCTCACCGCACTGTAGATCGAGTTCCGGAATGTCATCAGTAAGCCAGCCTGAAAATTCGTGCCCGGGTATGAATGGTTGCACAACCTTTGCAGCCCCTATTCCTCCGTCTTTGTAATAGTGCAAATCGCTTCCGCAAACGCCAACGGCGGCGACTTCAAGCAAGAATTCCCTGGCTCCTGCCTGCGGTACACGATACTCATCGATACGGATATCGCGTGCACCATGCAAAAACGCTGCTGTATTCATTATTTTTTTATCCGGGATAGTTGCAGTGATTACATTGTGGCATGATCAGGCCAAATCATAAGTAACTATTCAGTGTACACCTTTCACGGCTTCAGGCGTTGTCGAACGTGCCCGGTATCGTTGTAGGTTACTCGTGTTCTCCTGGCTGCGTGAACGCAACAGGTGCTGCCTGAACAACCACAAAACGTCGTGATTTAGCGGATAAACGTAAAATAGCAGATTTGCCCCCGATAGTTACAATCATCAATACGCTTGTTACAGGAGAAGATAATGAAAATAGCAATTGCCGGGGACAGTGCCGGAGAGGGGCTTGCCGGCTTGCTGGCGGAGCATTTGAGCAGCATCCATCAGGTCGAAGAAGTCTCGCACACAGAGAAAGGGCCAGATGACTTTTACGCCAATTTGGCAGACAGGGTAGCGAGTGAAGTAATAGCTGGCCGGTACGATAAGGCGATACTTGTTTGCGGTACCGGTATTGGCGTTAGCATCGCGGCGAACAAAGTGCCCGGTATCCGTGCGGCGTTGTGCCACGATACCTATTCCGCAGAACGTGCAGCGCTGTCAAATAACGCCCAGATCATCACCATGGGAGCAAGAGTGATTGGTACCGAGCTGGCGAAATCGATCGCCGAGAGTTTTCTTGGTAATACCTTTGATGAAGGCGGCCGATCTGCGAACAATGTTTCCGCTATAGATGAAGTGGATAAAAGTTATCGCAATAACGGGTGATTCAGCGGGTTCTATCTGGTATGCCTCCTCTATATGTATTTTGGATGTCAGCAGCATTATTGATTTTTCTAGCGAGGGCTTGATGATATTGTCGTAATGTGAAAGTATTTACACGACTGATATTTATTGCAGCGTCTGAGCGACCTGAACTCATGCCATTAGCGGCTTTCTACAGCACTTCAGAATCTGACATGGCTGTTCGAGCTGCATGGTTGTATTTTGCTGGTGTTTTTTCACAGGCAGAAGTAGCCGACAAGCCGGGACAGGACGGACTTAGGGCGCATCGACTAATTTCACGTGCTAATCGTGAAGGTATAGACAAAATCTATGTAGACGGGGATGTCTTCAAGTGCCTTGATTTGCACAAGCGTTTGTCAAACGCCTTCGATTCGGACTACGGCGAAGTGATTCCAGAGTTCGACCGCGAGGCACTACCGCTGCGGGTATCGGGTATCGCGGGCGGCCAATATATTCGTCTACTCGATGGATCTGAGTCAGAGTCACCTGGAAACGACCATGGTCGCACCGCAGCATGTGGGGAACACAATATGCGCAATCGCAGTGTCAGGTTTCGTTGCCGGGTGGATTTTCGATGAAATTCCCGGCAAGCCACCAAAATGTACTTCATAGACTGGCAGACAGAACCGGTGCAAATGCCTGTGTTATGCCTGTGCCATTTGTGGATGAGACAGTTCATGATCGGATAGTTGCGGTTGCTGGTGATGCAGGCAAATCAGCGGACATTACACCGGTTTTACCAGGTCGCCATTTAAGCGGCTTAAACACGGATGAGCATACAGCCCGTATGCTGATCTAACGCGAAGTAACCTACGTACGGATCAGGAGGAAACATCTATGTACGAAAAAGAGAAAGGGTTGGCTGATGATTTTCTAAAAGGAAAGATCAGCCGAAGAGAATTGATCAAGCGATTTACTGCCCTGGGTCTGACGGCATCGACTGCTGGTGTCATTCTGAATATGCAGGCAACAAACGCACTGGCCGCTGACTTTGACTGGAAGCAGCACGCTGGTAAGAAAATCAAATTGTTGTTAAACAAGCATCCGTATACCGATGCCATGATCGCCAATCTGGACAACTTCAAGTCACTGAGCGGCATGGAGGTCGAATACGACATATTCCCGGAAGATGTTTACTTCGATAAGGTAACTGCGGCGCTGTCATCGGGTTCTTCCGAGTATGACGCCTTTATGACTGGCGCCTATATGACCTGGACTTACGGTCCTGCAGGCTGGATAGAAGATCTAAATGAATGGATCGAAGATCCAGCTAAAACCAATCCGAACTACAACTGGGACGATATGCTTGAAGGTGTACGTTCATCTTGCGCATGGAATGGACAACCGGGTGGTGAACTGGGTTCTGCTGACGCTAAACAATGGTGTATTCCGTGGGGTTATGAACAGAATAATCTTGCCTACAATGCTGATATGTTAAGTGCAGCTGGCGTGGCTGTACCCACCAATATGGATGAAATGGTCGAGGCTGCTGCCGCACTGACCTCAGACAATGTCTACGGTATTGGTGTCAGAGGCTCGCGGTCATGGGCAACCATTCATCCTGGTTTCTTATCAGGGTACGCGAACTATGGGCAAAAGGATCTGAACAATGACGGCGGCAAGTTATCCGCTGCCATGAATACAGATGTGTCTCGGGAGTTCCATACCAAATGGGTCAGTATGATCCAGAATTCCGGTGCTAAAGACTGGGCAACGCACACCTGGTATCAGGTAGGTACAGACCTCGGTGCAGGCAAATCTGCAATGATTTACGATGCAGATATTCTTGGCTACTTCATGAATGGTGGCGACAACAAGATGGCGGGCAAGCTTGCTTATGCACCTTTTGCTGCCAACCCTGAAGCCTCTGCTCCGACTCCCAATATCTGGATCTGGTCTCTGGCAATGGCCAAGGCGTCGAAAGACAAGGACGCTACCTGGAACTTCCTGCAATGGGCGTCTGGTCCCGAGCATGGATTGTTTGGCGCGACCCAAATGGACTTTGTTAATCCGGTACGCAAGTCGGTGTGGGCTGATGAGATGTTTCGTGAGCGCTTAAACAAGTCCTATCCGGGCTATGTGGAGATGCATGATCTTTCGGCTCCAGGTGCAAAAATTCATTTTACTGCACAGCCACTGTTCTTTGATCTGACTACCGAGTGGGCCGCCACAATGCAAAAGATGGTTGCCAATGAAGTACCGGTTGATGAAGGGCTTGATCAACTGGCTGACAGTGTCAATGCGCAGCTTAAGGATGCCGGTTTAGGCTAATAATAAAAACACTGTTAAGTGACTGGTCGGCGCGTGATACAGCGCGCCGACTTTTTATAAGACCAGCGGGCAGTAGACTGACGGATTTTTCATAGACTCGGTCACCAGTGCAAGGCGGAAAAGCGCAGGCGTTTATCTCAACAATCGGGTCCATTGCCGCAATACCGGCTGAAGCGAAGACTAAGTGGTACCTTTTTTCCGCACACCTCACTAGCTGCCAGTTCAGGAAATTGTTGTACTGGCAGATATTACTCCGCGAACACCGGACAAGGCCTTGACAGATTCAGCCACCCGATCAACAAAAAAAAAACACCAAAGCAGAAAACGCAGAAGTGTAGTTAGTCGGCGGGCATTACCGTACCTTCTCAGCCTTCCTGCGTTGCTGGTTTGTATCGGAATACTCGTACCGTTTTTCACCGCAGTTTACTATTCGTTACAGCGTTTTCGACTGAGTCAGCCCTGGGCCCGGAAGATGAACTGGGGGGAAAACTATCTTAACTTTCTTAGCGATCCGGGGTTTTGGTCCACGCTTGAGGTTTCACTGAAATACGCAGCGTTGACCGTAATATTGGAGCTCTTACTCGGACTCGGTATCGCGTTGTTATTGAGAAAGCGCACTCGTATCAACAATTTTGTATCGATACTGCTACTTATGCCGTTGATGACTGCACCCGCGTTGGCTGCATTAATGTTCAAGCTGATGACGAATCCTGGTTTCGGCATTCTCAGTTACTACATGACGCTTATCGGTATCGAAGACTTCCGGTGGGGTGCGTCACCGAGTACAGCGCTGTTCACAGTGGTGCTTGTGGATATCTGGGTATATACACCGTTCATCATGATTCTGTTGTTGGCGGGATTGAGATCTTTGCCCACACAGCCATTTGAAGCGGCTGCACTTGACGGTGTACCCAGGCATCAACAGTTCTTCAGAATTACATTGCCAATGCTGACGCCCTACATCATTACCGCCTGCCTGTTTAGACTGCTCGAAAGCATCCAGCAGTTCGACATCATCTATGCCATGACCCAGGGCGGTCCCGGTGACACGCTGACGGTTTTTCAGGTTGAGGCCTATCTCAACTTTTTTCAGTCTACCAATGTCGGCAGATCATCTGCCTTGCTAATGATTCTGTGGGCTATTACGTTCTTTATCTCTAACATATTTATAAAGAACTGGCTCAATCTGCGTGAGCGTGCACGAGGGGAAACTTAGTGGTTCATCCAGCTAATAAATACGGGCTCAGAACCAAAGAGCAGTTTTACAGCTCGTGCCAGCTCGCTGGCAATGGCCCAAAGTCTATCTGCCCGATTTCTATTGGAGTGGGCTTTTTCAAGAGCTGTAACGCGGCTGCGGGACCGCTCATTAGCGTCCATCGGACGCGACTGTCTGCCCCAACAGACCGGGTTGCACAGTCTCAATACAATAAGGCTCGACGTAGAAAAGCTGCGGCTTCTATAACGCGCCTTGCAGCGAACGCAGGCAGTCACGCTGAAACCGCAATTATTAGCCGGATGGACCGCTGATGGAACACACGTCTGTGCCGGAGCGCATACTGAGGGCTATTGCCCTTGTTGTTGTCATTGTTTTTTTTATGTTTCCTATTCTCTGGATAGTACTTATGTCTTTTCAGACGAATGAAACCATTTTGCGGGTACCGCCTTCGTTTGTTTTTGAGCCTACACTCGCCAACTACAAAGCAATGTTCACTGGCAAACTGGAGACATCCGCAGCAAGCCTTGAGATCCATTTTCTGCGAAACCTCGGTAATTCCGTATTGTTGTCGGTTGGTGCAGTATCATTGTCTTTGTTACTTGGCGTACCCGCGGCCTATGCGTTTGCACGCCACAAATTCAGGGGTTCAGAAGATATTGCGTTTACGCTTTTATCGTTTCGATTTGCGCCGCCATTGCTTGTACTGCTGCCGCTGTCATTGTATTTCCAGAAGATTGGGCTTGCGGACACCTATATCGGATTGATCTGGGTGTATCAGCTTATTTGTCTGCCACTGATATTGTGGATTGTAAGAGGTTACTTTGAAGATATCTCCCCGGACGTTGAGTACGCCTACCGTGTAGCCGGGCATTCGTGGTTTGCGACATTTCGAAAAATAGCCTTGCCTCTGGCAGGGCCCGGTATAGCGGCCGCCGGCTTGCTGGCATTTATATTTGCCTGGAATAATTTTATCTTTGCACTGGTACTGGCTTCGGCAGACAAACAACCGGTCACTGTAGGAGCGCTGGCGTTTGTTACCGCATCGGGTATTCAGTACGGCCAGATTGCTGCCGCTGTGGTGATGTCGATTGCGCCTACTCTTGCACTGGCTTTGTACGCGCAACGCTACCTTGTTGAAGGATTGTCGCTGGGTGCGGTCAAAGGGTAATAGCGATGAGCCGACTCGAAGTAAGAAATATAACTAAAAAGTACAAAAAAGAAACGGTGCTGGATTCGATTTCACTATCGGTTGAAAGTGGTCAAACTTTGGTACTGTTTGGGCCCTCCGGTGCAGGAAAAACAGTACTGCTTCGTTTAATTGCCGGTGCTATTCATCCGGATGCCGGTGAAATAGTAATAGACGGTGAAGACGTCACCGATATCGAAGCGGAGCATCGCGGTGTAGGTATGGCATTTCAGAATTTTGCACTGTTTCCGCATATGAGCACGTTTGATAATATTGCCAGTCCGTTAGTCGCCAGGCGCCAATCCGGCAGTGAAATAGCGGATGGAGTAAAACGGGTAACTGAACTGCTGAAAATCGATCATGTCACCTCGCACATGCCACGTGAATTATCCAATGGTCAGAAGCAACGTACCGCACTTGCGCGTGCCTTGATTGGTGAGCCACCATTGTTGTTGCTCGATGATCCACTCAGAAATGTTGACGCAAAACTACGGTTTGAAATGCGCCTGGAGTTACCTGGCTTGCTTCGTGGTCGTGGCACCACCGTAGTCTATGTCACGCAAGACTACAAGGAAGCCATGGCACTGGGTGACAGTATCGTCGTACTGACCGATGGGACCGTGACTCAGCACGGAGCACCTGCTGACATCTATTTGCAACCAGCTACCATTGAAATTGCCAGACTCTTCGGTGATCCTGTGATCAATCTGTTTGATGTAATACCCAGAGTTAACAGTCATGGACTATGTGTGGACTTATCAGGCAGTGAGCTGCAACTTCAGGGAGAGCCGGAACAATTGCAGGGCCGCGACTGTGTTTTGGGTATTCGACCGGAATACGTCTCTTTCGTCCCGTCAGGCACAAAGGGTTCGATGGCAGTGAGTATTGAAGCGGAAACACCGATCAACGAGAAAGTGATTACACTTGCAAAGACCAGCGGCGGGCGTGAGCTGCTGGTATCCAGACCAGCAGGCACACCTGGCCCGGATCCCCGGGCCGCTTGTGTTGACCTAAAACACGGCAGTGCGTTGTTGTTCGATAAAGCCACTGGAGAACTGTTACCGGGTTTTGCCAATGCATCTGCGGCCGGAGCTGCAGCATGAGTGACATAAAACTATCTATCCAGAATGCTGACAAGTTCTACGGTTCCAAAGCCCACGGTGTTCATGCAGTGCAAGATTTATCCATGGATGTTAAAGCGGGAGAGATTGTCGCACTGTTGGGGTCTTCCGGCTGTGGTAAGACATCCACCTTAAGGATGATTGCGGGTTTCGAAGAGATTACCGAGGGAGAAATATTGCTTGCGGGTAAACAACTAAATCGCCTGCCTCCGGTAAAAAGAGGAGTAGCCATGGCTTTTGAAGGTTACTCTCTATATCCACCGCTTAACGTGCGCGACAACATTGCGTTTGCATTAAAGTCTTCCAGATTGTCTTCAGCGGAAGTGAATCGCAAAGTGGAAGATATCGCAGAAATGCTTGAAATTACAAATATTTTTGATCGCTACCCGAGTTCGATTTCGGGGGGGCAACAACAGCGCGTTTCGCTCGGACGGGCGCTCATACGCGGCGCTGAACTGCATTTGCTCGATGAACCGATGGGCCAATTGGAGCCGCGGCTACGGGCTGTATTGCGTGGCAGAATCAAGCACTATCTAAAATCCACTGGTCTGACCACTATACTGGTGACACATGACCAGGCAGAGGCTAACGCACTGGCCGATCGCATAGCAGTAATGGAAGGCGGCTCACTCCAGCAATTCGATACTCCGTTGGCAATAAAAGAACGACCGGCCAATCTTTTTACCGGCGCGTTTATTGGAGAACCACCGATGAATGTGTTTAACGCGGTGGTTACACGCGAAGATCAGTTGCTTAATTTTTCCCTCGCTAATAGCGATATCGTGTTTAGCTATTCCTGCGACGAATTTTCGAACGAAGTGTTAGATGCGGTAATCAACGCGCAAAAAGTTGTGCTTGGCGTGCGACCCTACGCGGTCAAAAGACAATCGCAGGGAATACCGGCGACGGTAGTGGTGAACCAGTGGCTGGGTGATCAATCGCACATCGCCGCCGACTGTGCCGGGCATTCGGTTGTGCTTGTAGAGCATGACCGCGCAATCGACAAACCCGGGGATACGCTATCTCTGTATTTTGAACCATCCAGTTTGCACCTGTTTGAACCGACGACAGGGTTGGCCATCTCACACGGGACAGTACTGGCGTGAAAGACATTATCATCGGGATCGACGCGGGCACATCCGTAATTAAATCGGTGGCCTTTTCACTTGCAGGCGAACAGCTTGCAGAAAGTGCTGTGGCTAATACCTATAACACCCTTGCCAACGGTGGTGTCGAACAAGATCCTTTGCGAACCTGGAAAGATACGGTTAAGACTATTTCAAGCTTGCAACAAAAAATTCCCGATTTGACCGGACGAGTTGCCGCTATTTCAGTGACTGGCCAGGGAGATGGTACCTGGTTGATCGATAGTGCCGGACAACCAGTCGGGGACGGCTGGTTGTGGCTTGATGCCCGTGCGAGTGAACTCGTAGAGGCGTTTCAGAATGGTCCTCATCAGCGTTCAAGATTTGAACTGACAGGTACCGGTTTGGCAGCTTGCCAGCAAAGTGCTCATTTGCAGTGGATGAAGAAGCACGCGCCAGAACAAATCGCTAATAGCGCAGTAGCGTTTCATTGCAAAGACTGGTTGTATCTTAATTTAACCGGCGAGCGTGTGACCGATCCGTCGGAGGGTTGTTTTACTTTCGGTGATTTCCGCAATCGCGAGTACGCCGATGAGATACTTGACATGATGGACTTGCGTGATTGCAAACGCCTGCTTCCACCGATGCTAGATGGCGCCCGAAGTTATCATAAGCTAAGTGCTGATGCTGCAACACTCACTGGTTTAACAACGGGCACTCCGGTGATTCTTGGTTATGTGGATGTCTTGTGCACGGCACTTGGTGCTGGTTTGTATGATAAGGAAAGTAACCCGGGTTGTACTATAGTAGGCTCAACCGGTGTGCACATGAATCTGGTGCGCGGTGTTGGGAATGTAGTGTTGAATCCGGATTGCACCGGGTTCACGATGCCGATGCCCGTTGAAGGTGTTTATGCGCAGATGCAATCGAATCTGGCCAGTACCCTGAATATTGACTGGCTGTTAGACCTGGCACGCGGCCTCATTGCCGAACAGGGGATAGAAAAGAGTCGATCGGAATTGTTGCCTCTTATTGATAAGTGGCTGTCCGAGTCTGCCAACCCTTCAGGCAATGAATCTGCAGTGGCGGATCTGATTTATCAGCCCTACATTCTGGAAGCCGGTGAGCGTGGCCCGATCATTGACGGTAATGCCAGAGCCGGATTTATAGGTTTGAATTCCCGCCACGGATTTGCGCATCTGATGCGAGCGGTAATAGAGGGTCTGGCAATGGCCGCGAGGGATTGTTATACCGCGATGGGTTCTGTGCCTGCAGAAATACGTTTAACCGGCGGGGCTGCGCGCAGTGAATCTCTGCGCCGTGTGTTTGGCGATGTGCTGGGTACGAATCTCAGAACCAGTATGCGTGAGGAAGCGGGTGCGGCAGGCGCTGCGATGATAGCCGCTGTGTCCATTGGGCATTACTCCGGCATGGACGACTGTATTGCCGAGTGGGTTTCGCCGTTTCTTGGAGAATCTGAAGCGTATGATGCGGATAAATCCGCTGGCTACGATGCGCTGTTCCCTGCCTATGTAAGTTCCCGCAAGGCATTACAGCCGGTATGGAAGCAAATGGCCGGCGCGAGGGTCGCAACTTGAATAAAATAGCTATTGTCGGTGATCTTTTCATGCTGCCCGATATTCTGGAAGAGAAGGTTTCCAATGCGCTGGCCGGTGAACCGGAAAATAACTTTGAAATTCGTACACTGCAGCAACCGTGGCCAGATCTTCCGATGGAGCATGGATATGCGGTAGAAGGGATGGATGGATTAAAAGAGTACATGGGAACTGCAGATGAGATTGTTCAGTTTATCGGTGATGCGGATATTTTTGTTACCCATCTTGCGCCAATGTCGAGGTCAATGTTTGAAAGGTTGCCGAATCTTGAATTTATTGCTGTGACTCGCGGTGGCCCGGTCAATATCGATATGCAGGCCGCGGCTGACCATGGAGTTACTGTCGTTAATACGCCTGGTCGCAATGCATCGGCGGTCGCTGAATTTACGTTGGGTGCCATACTCGCCGAATCGCGATTGATTCGAGTAGGTCACGAATCGATGCGTGAAGGGCAATGGCGTGGCGATCTCTACCGAACTGACCGGACAGGTCGAGAGCTTAACGAAATGTCAATCGGGGTAATCGGCTATGGTCATATAGGTAAGCGAGTCGTGAAGCTGTTGCGGGCATTCGGAAGTCGGGTGCTGGTTAATGATCCGTACGTTCAACTCAGTGCAGAAGATATTGAAGCCGGTGTAGAACTGGTGAACTTTGAAAATTTGTTGAAGCAGAGTGATGTGGTGACTATGCATGCCAGAGTAACCAGTGAAACAGAGCAGATGATGGATGCCGTGGCTTTCGAACAAATGAAAAGTGACAGTATCTTTATCAATACCGCCAGAGGGCCATTGGTTAATTATGATCACCTCGAGGCGGCACTGCGGGATGGTGTGATAGGTAGTGCGATGCTTGAGACGTTTGCCATTGAGCCATTACCTGATACCGCGGGGCTCAGGAGTCTTTCCAATTTGACCATGACACCACATATCGCTGGTGCATCCGTCAGAACCGTGACCTATGCCGCCGAGGAAGCGGCGAGTGAAATCAGACGATTTTTATCAAACGAGCCTCTGCGCAACGTTTGCTAGAGAACACGGGTAACTATGAGGACCGCGGTTGATGCAAACGGATGAACCGGTTGATTTATGTATCATCGGCGGCGGCGTAAATGGTACCGGTATAGCGCGTGATGCCACTGGCAGGGGATTGAGTGTCACACTGGTAGAGCAGGGGGATCTGGCCGAGGGCACCAGCTCCCGTTCCGGCAAGCTCATTCATGGCGGGTTGCGATATCTGGAGTACTACGAATTCCGCCTTGTTCGAGAGGCATTGATTGAACGCGAGGTGTTGCTGCAAGCAGCACCCCACATTGTATGGCCAATGCGTTTTGTCCTCCCACACAGTCCCGATCAGCGACCTGCGTGGCTAATTAGAGCCGGCTTGTTTCTGTACGACCATCTCGGAGGAAGAAAACGGCTATTGGGAACCCGCACTCTAAAACTCGACTCCACAGTGGAGGGAGAAGTCATCCAATCCGGGTATACAAGGGCGTTTGAGTATTCCGATTGTTGGGTCGATGATGCCCGATTGACTGTATTAAACGCGCTTTCTGCTTTTGAGGCCGGTGCGGGTATTCTCACCAGAACGCGTTGTGTTGGTGCCAGTCGCAAGAACGGACTGTGGCAAATTTCTTTACAGGATATTAGCACCGGGAGTAACTTTACCCTTCATGCCAAAGCGCTGGTGAATGCGGCCGGCCCGTGGGTATATGAGATGATGGCCAATGTTAGTGATGTGCAGTCACAAAGGACCTTAAGGCTGGTGAAGGGAAGCCACCTGATCATTAGGAAATTTTGGCGCGGTGACCATTGTTATCTGATTCAGAATGACGACAAACGCGTTATCTTTATTAATCCTTACGAGGGAGAATATGCATTAGTTGGTACCACCGACATTCCCTATGAGGGCGATCCGGCTAACGTTAGCGTTGATGAAAACGAGATCAACTACCTGATTAATGCAATGAACCGATATTTTACCAATCAAATTAGCAAGCGGGACATAGTCGCCTCGTATTCCGGTGTCAGACCCTTGTACGACGATAACAGTGACAACCCGAGCGCTGTCACCCGTGATTATATCTTTGATATCGATGATCAGCCGAAAAGTGACCAATCAGGACAGGCGCCAATTCTTACCATATTTGGTGGAAAGATTACCACGTTCCGAAAGCTTGCCGAACATGCGCTCGATAAGCTCTCACCGTATTTTCCGGAGATGGGTGACGCCTGGACATCAACCCGTGCGTTACCCGGTGGTGATATCGAAAATGCAGATTTCGATAGCTGGTTTTGGAAATTTAAACAGAGACATGCAAATCTCCCGGAAGCATTGCTTTACCATTACGCCCGGCTATACGGTACCCGAGCCGATCAGTTAATTGCCAACGTTCAAACGACAGAGCAGTTGGGTAAACACTTCGGTCACACCCTGTATGAAATTGAAGTTCGCTATCTGGTTGAATTCGAATGGGCACAAACGACTGAAGATATATTGCAACGCAGAACTAAACACGGTTTACACCTCACACCTGCCGAGCGCCAGGTATTCTCGGATTGGCTGGATGCCGAGTATCCACAAGCAAGCGCCCTGTCTGCGTAATGATTAGCTTGTGAGTAATACATACGTTATTGGTATAGATGTTGGAACTTCCGGTGTGAGAGCGATAGCTCTTGATAAGTGTAATAATGATATTGCGGTTTCCCGCACGCTCTATACTGACTTTGAACCAAAACAACGCGCTGCAAGTTATCGATCACCGGAGTATTGGTGGCGGGCAGTTTGTCGCTCTGTCAGGTCGGTAGTCCAGCAACTGCCAGATAAAAATGTTATTGCAATGTCGGTAGATGGCACTTCGGGCTCGATGGTTCCCATTGATAAAAATGGTGAACCGTTATCACAGCCAATGATGTACGACGACGCAGTTGATGATGCATCAATTCTCGAATCTATAGCGTCCCGGATGCCGCAACACAGTGCAGCAGGGGGAGCGACTTCAGGGCTTGCCAAGGTGCTGAAGTTTGCACCGCTGCGACCCGAAGCTGTTGTTCATCAAGCCGACTGGATCGTCGGAAAGTTGAGCGGAAATTTTACCCATAGTGATACGAACAACGCACTGAAGACAGGCTTTGACCCTGTGGCAATGAAGTGGCCCGAGTGGATAAGCGAGACTGGAGATGTGGTAAATCTGTTGCCGAATGTAGCTCTACCCGGTGACGTCGTTGATAAGGTATCGGCTTCAATTGCCAGCTATCTTGGCATCGGAACGTCTGTGAAAATAGCCGCTGGAACTACTGACGGATGTGCCGCTTTTCTAGCCACAGGCGCAAGCCAGGTTGGCGAAGCTGTGACGTCATTGGGTTCAACGTTAACGCTCAAGCTGTTGTGTGATAAACCGGTCTTTGCGCCAGAATTTGGTATTTACAGTCATCGTATCGGACAGGCATGGCTTGCCGGTGGTGCTTCAAATACCGGTGGCGCGGTGCTGGCGCATTACTTTGCCGATCCGGAACTTCAACAACTGAGTCAGCGGATTGAGCCGAACAGACCCACCGGGCTCGACTACTATCCTCTGGTGGGACCTGGTGAGCGGTTTCCGGTGAACGACCCGGGTCTTGTACCCCGGGTACAGCCCAGGCCTGATGATGATGTGGAATTTCTTCAAGGTCTGTTAGAAGGTATTGCTGCAATAGAACAGTCGGGATACCAAAAACTCGTCTCAACGGGTGCACCAGTTGCCACTTCGATTAGATCAGTGGGCGGGGGCGCGGCGAACGCTGCTTTTACCCGAATTCGCCAAAACAAACTCGGCACGGAATTTAAACCAGCGCTGTCTGAGGAGGCCGCCTTTGGGGTAGCGACGTTGGCGAAAATGGCCGCTGATCGACTGGCGCTTTGGTAGACGCTATGGAAAAGATCACAAGCTTTACCCCGCTAATTGACCGATACGAGCTGTTTCTTTTCGATCAATTTGGTGTACTCCACAACGGTACCGAACCCTATAGTGGCATGCAACAAGCGCTCGCGGAGTTAAAGCAGCACAGAAAGCGTATCGTCGTGATATCAAATTCGGGTAAGCGGGCGAGTGTTAACGCAGCGCGGCTAGCCAGGTTTGGCTATGGCGAGGATCTGATAGATGATATCTATACCTCTGGAGAGCTCGCCTGGTTAAGGCTGCAGGAACTCACCAGTAGTTACACTGAAGATAAGGCATTACGTGTTTATTACCTGGGCAATGACAATGATCGATCTGCTTTGAACGGCTTGCCTGTCGTGGAAGTTGAAAATCCGGCAGTAGCAGATCTAATTATTATCGGTGGCATGGGATCGCAGCCTCGAACCGAGGAAGATTACAAACATCTATTACAGAAAGCGGCGATTGCAGCCGTGCCTGCCTATTGCACAAATCCGGATCTCCTGGGATTTTACGACAATGGTTGTGTGAAAACGGGGCCAGGCAAGATTGCCGGAATTTATCAGGAGATTGGCGGCCAGTGTAGCTATTTTGGAAAACCTCATCCGGAAATTTATAATCATATACTAGAAAATTGCGGTGTTGCTGCTGATCAAACAGTCTGCATAGGAGACAGTGTCGAACACGATATATTGGGGGCCAATCGAGTCGGTTGTAGCTCCGTGCTGGTACGAACCGGCATCTATGCAGATCTTGACGATACCCGGTTGTCCGGATTGTTTGAAAAAACAGCGACGTGGCCAAACTACATAATGCAATGTACCTAACCAACCGCTACTGGAGGGTGATGAATTGCGTGCCGGCTATTATGAGATTGAATTTGAAGCAGGAAAGTGCTTTGATAGTGGCGTGGAAAATCCATTCGGAGATCGTATAATACTTCGATTTGGTATCAGCGATCCATCATCACACTACCATGTGCCACTGCCGGTTTCCCCGTATAGCTACAGTACGTATAGAGGGAGCTAGAGTCCATTCTGAGAAAATTTGTGGCTACAGAGATAGAAACAGCACCTGTTTTTTTGGTTCGGCGCTGCAGCGTTTACGGTCTTGAGATGGGTACCTGTTTATTGTGAGCTATTCCTTGTTGCAGTGGTTAATCACAGCCGAAAACTATCCTTTCTGTACGCGGAAATTTGTCGGGCAAGGTAGGCCTCCGGGCGTGCGCGTGGAAAGAACATCAGGTCGGGTATCTTGCCGCCAATCAGCTATGATTTTTAGTTGCTGTTATTGTTAAACACAACTGCTCGCTTTGTTGGAGTGAACGTGGGACCGCAGAGAGCCAGGCCGATGAAAATACCTGAAGTTTCCGTTGATCTGTCGTCATTTAGCGCTGATCCATATCCGGCGCTTGAACAAATGCGCAAAACACACCCTATCTGTCATGTTCCGGAACTGGGGGCAACTCTACTTACCCGGCACGAGGATATCTTCCAGTGCGAAAAGCGCATTGATATTTTCTCTTCCGATCAACCGGGTGGGCTAATGACTGTGTTAATGGGGGAAAACATGATGCGTAAAGATGGTGATGCGCACGTGCTTGAACGCAAACAAGCGTTACCCGCGCTTTCACCGCGGACAGTCAAACAGGTGTGGAAGTCACATTTTGAACTGTCGACAGATTCAGTGCTGGATGCGCTACAAGCGGGGAATGGTTCTTTTGATCTGGTGTATGACTATGCTATGCCGGTATCGGCAAATGCGCTTCGCTTCATCACAGGCTTAACCAACATGACCCCAACACAGGTTGATCAGTGCTCACAGGGCATGATCGATGGCATTGCAAATTACGCAGGTGACGATGTAATACGAACACGCTGTGAAGAGTCGACCGCGTGTATAGATAGTTGCATTGACGAAATGTTATTGCCGGGCGCTGATCTGCCCGAGTACTCGCTACTCAGCGTATTGCTGAAGGCGAAACAACCGATGGATAGTGTTCGCGCCAATATAAAGCTTGCCATCAGCGGGGGACAAAATGAACCGCGAGATGCTATTGCCGGTGCTGTATGGGCACTTCTGACGCACCCGGATCAGTTAGCTGATGTTGTCGATGGCCGGTATTCTTATCGCCAGGTGTTTGAAGAATATGCGCGCTGGATATCGCCCATCGGCATGTCCCCCAGGCGCATCGCAAAATCGTATGAATGGCAGGGAGTTACTTTTACACCGGAAACCAGAGCGTTTCTTATGTTTGGCAGCGGTAACCGTGATGATGCCGTGTTTAACAACCCTGACTGCTTTGATCTCGACCGAGATACCTCAAAGGCATTGAGCTTTGGTGCAGGCCCGCATTTTTGTGCAGGTGCATCGGCTTCGCGTGTGTTAATTGGTGAAGTTGCACTTCCCCGGCTTTTTGCCAGATTTCCGAACATAGCGATTGATGGAGATGTACCGTTTGGTGGCTGGGCTTTCCGCGGGCCACAGTCGATGCCGGTGCGCTGGTAATCATTTCATCTGCCTTGTTGTTGTGATGGAAATTTGTAAGTAGTAACCGATTTGCAATTTCCAGCCAGCATACAGGTTTAGGTTGTATTTGATGTCCCGATATCTGGACCGGTTTGGAAAACCGAACGATGCTTGCTTACAGATGGAGATTTGAGTTTTACTTTTGTTTGCGGTGACCGTTAGAAATTTGTAGTCACAGAATTTTGCGTTTGTGGCTAAGTGGTGGAGCAGTTTTCAGTCAGGGTTTACGAATGTCCAGAGTCCCCGATAAAAAGTCTTTGCTTGATAGAGTTCAGGCAGCAAAATCACGAGGGATCAACAAAACGGATTTATCTCTGCCTTCCTCGAGCAGCAAGGCAGGTATAGCCTACCGTCAAATGATCGATGGGCTTTGTCGGGATGGAAGTATCATCAACACCGGCAGCGACGCTCGTCCGTTGTATATTCACCACGATTATTTCGACCCTGAGGCATTCGTTCGCGCCCGGTTTGATGCGGTGCTGGGTAGCAGTCATAACACGTTGGCATCATCAGCGCAGTTGAAGAAGGGGTTGAAAGGTATCTACCTTCAACATTTTGGTAGTGTTCTACAGCAGTTGATTGCCAGTGGCGAGCTACGGCAGTTGAAGTGGGGCCGAAACAAATTATACGCAAAATCTTCAAGTAATACCGATGATCTGGCAGCGGTTGAGATCACAGAAACATCTCTGCAACAAGCCTACCGAGTGGTCGTTGACGCCAAAGGATATGCGGATGTACTTATCAATGATGTTTTGTGCGAGCTCAAGGACGCAAAGCTTGATAGCCTGATTGGTCTATTGTCAATTGCCTGCACGGAGAGTCGGGCGGTGGCGAGCCGTGGGGACTGGTCACTGTCGAGCGAGGCCGAGAGAGCTGCTGCACTCTATATAAATAACCAGCCCCATCTAAGAATTCGACTTGTCGATAAACCACACGGTACCAGCGCATGAGTAATAACAGTCCGGATCCGTTCACGGATGACATTGTTGTGGACCCCAGAAAGGTCTTTGATTCAAATTCTCTGGATAAGCTCAATGAACCAGTGGCATCACAGGTTTATAACGGATTGCTTCATATGGCAAAATCCGAACGCCCCAGGTTTGACTCTGCTGTCAAGAAAGCGTTGCTAATAGTTGCACCTGTGGCGGGTACGGGCAAGTCTCATCTTATCGGTCGCGTGTTTAGAGATTTGTCCAGCAAGGCAACGCTTGTATATGTTCGCCCCTATGAAGACCCGGAATCCGCCTGGATATCATTGCTTGGCAAGATTGTTCAGGAGCTGCAACTGGCAGACAGACATCAGGAGTCCCGCGGGCAGCAGGCTACACAGCTTGAAATATTTGCGCATGGCGTTTTCAGCCAGATAGTTGCGGACTATCTGGACAGTGTTGGCGGTATTAAATCGACAATAGAAAAACTTCGAAGACCGGCGGAACAGCTGGTTATATTAAAACAATCCCCTGAATGGCTTAAATACATAGATTCACTTGTCGACAATAGCCAGGTTCTTGGCAAGATAGATAAATTGCAAAGAGGCTCAGGGCTCAGGCTGTCGAGTTCCCTGAGCGACTGGATCAGGGTTTTATACGCGGCATGCTACTCGGATAACTGGGAGACAAAACAGGCCTGTATTGACTGGATTCTGGCGCTACCTCTGGATGAAGAAGATACAAAGGCTCTGGGTATAAGGCAATCCAGAGTGCCAGTGGCGGACCAGACCAGCCAGGAAAGAAACAATACCGCCAGAGATCGGGTCAAGGATCTGTGTGCACTTGCTGCCTATTTCAGACCCTTCCTTATTTGCTTTGATCAGACCGAGAATTTTGGCAAGACGCCGGATCTGGCTCGATCTTTTGGTGCGTTGGTGAGCGATCTTGTGGACGAGTGTCCCAACCAGCAGTGCGTGATCACATCGAATCTGGATCCCTGGGAGAAACGGCTTAGACCTTATTGGGAAGATGCCTTTCTCGGCAGAATTGAAAAACCGTTTTTGCAACTGCGCGGCATTGATCGATCTCTTGCAACGGAACTGATTAATCAGCGATTCGATCATTTTGAGGTTCCCCCCCTGAATCGATTCTCCTTCAATGACGATGGAATCTGGCTAGACTCGCTGTTTGAGCAACAGAACTCTATGCCGGTCAGACAGTTTCTTGGCCACTGTTCAGAGCGTTGGCAATTATGCGAATCTGCAAGCGCCGCTCCGGTTGAGGTGATTCCACTGGATCAACTCTATGAGAATTGCCAGAACATAATTCTGTCAGAAAAACACAGGCTCGTATTTGATCAGGACGTACTTCACTGGATGGTCACCGAGCTTGCGCGTGGCTATGAGAGGATCACAGTCGATAAATACAAGAGCCGTCATTTTGGTTCGTCAGTCTGCTGGAAGATTAACGAGCAAGAAATTTATTTCGGCTTTGAAAGTGGTTCGCACTGGAAGACATGGCAGAAAATCACCGATGTTTCTTCCGCTATCGCTGACGATCAATCGTTTCATGTATTTTTCCGTACCGCGGAGCAATGTGAATTGCCAAAGCCGACGTGGAATAAAACAGGCGATAGCATGCGCGGTGCGATGGAATGCAAACTAAAATTGTTTGCACTTGATCAAACCACCATGGCAAGAGTCTACGGTGCCCACGATTTATACTCGGAAGCCATCCAGGGCGATATTGACCACATGCCAAAGGACACTCTCGGCTTTTTACGGGACTGCCTTAGTGACGTTATAGCGCAAATTTCGGCAGCGCCCGAGCCACGCATTCAGGAACCTGTTGTGACGCCACGAGTGGTTGCACGTCAGGGTGAAAGTCAGCAAAATAATTCCAGAGTGGCCGCGCAGGTCGAGAAATTCTGCTTTACCGAACTTGGGCGAATTGTGGATGAGTTACCCGGCCTTGGTAAAGAAGCCATTCTCGAATGCTGTAAGGATAATCCTCACGTGCATATTCATTACTCACCGAAAAAGACACTGTTACAATGGCTGCCTTAAAGTTAAGTACCACTGAGTTGTTGCACGCGATCACGGACGATGAGTACTTTGATCGTATTGCTAAAGGACAGCAGCCCGCACCGCCGAGACCGGTCACTCCCGCTGGTGCGGTACCGGTTCAGGGAATCCGGTTTCATAGTCTCGCAAGGAAATTTGTGGATTGGCTTGTGCAACAGCCGGATCAATCATTATCGTCAGCAGATGTACTGTGGTCTGCCATGTATGTTCGCTTTGCACAGACCGGTCTGACAGAGATTAGTGAAAAAAATGCAGAGTCAGCGCTCCATCTGGCTGATTGCTTGCGCAGTTTCTGTGCGCACATTGACGAACTTCGACGGCAGCACCCCAGTTCTTCCAGCTGGAATGACTTGTTTCATACGCAGGAGATGGCAATAAGTGCGACCGAAATTGACAATACCGGCGTCTCGGTTAGTGGTCAAATCGATCTGATTCGGTCAGATTCAGGTAGTGAACTGGCAGTGGTGGACTACAAGTTATCACGGGGTGATAACGCAGAGAAAGACATGCTGCAGTTAGCTATCTATCACAAGCTGCTAGCTATTGCGCAGCCGGACAGGTCGTTTTGCGGGATACTTGAGTACTACGAACCGGAACTGGAAATTGTTCCGGTCAGCGCCGATTTGCTTAGTGCGTTATACACAACAAAAGTCGAGCCTGTTATCCAGTCGCTTGCTGCTGCGAATGATTCATCGAGCGCTCCGGTTTCCAGGGAAACGAAGACAAGCGGCGCCAATCAATCTTGTGTTGACGGGAGTAAAAAGACCACCAGCACCGCCGTGGATAATAAAAAATGTGCACCTGATCAGCGGGGTCAGACACTGGTTGACGCTCTCGCGGAGTTCAAGCTGGGAGTGGAGGTGCTGGAAGTTATTGATGCGCCGCAACTGGTTCGCTATCAACTTCGTCCAGAGCCCGGTATCAAGGTAGCATCGCTGGCAAACCGTGCCAGCGATTTACAAATACGGCTTGGCTTGCCACAGCCGCCAAATATCACGCCCTGTGCCGGCTGCATTACAGTCGATGTGCTAAGGGAGCAGCCAAAACCGGTATTCTGGCAGGATTTAGCCGACGGTGGACGGCTGGATAATTTACCTGGCGAGGTTGCTTTTCCAATTGGTGTTGGAGTAAATGGTGAACTTATATGCGGTGATTTCGCAGACTCAAATACCGCCCACGCGCTGGTTGCCGGTGTTTCCGGAAGTGGTAAAAGTGAGTTTCTGAAATCTATGGTTGCAACGTTGCTACGCCGTTACACACCGCAAGATATAAAGATCAGTCTGGTAGATCCAAAGGTAGTGACCTTTTCCGAGCTTGACAGTAACGCTCACGGAAATACATCTATCGTGCATGATCTGGAAAGTGCTATCGAATTGATGGAGATCGCAGTAGAAGAAATGGAATATCGCTATCATATGTTGGCAAAAAACAATGTCACCAATCTAGGTGAATACCGAGAGTGTCATCAATCGGGCATTCCCTACTGGATAATCGTGTTTGATGAGTTCGCTGATCTTGTTCTTGCCGGCAAAAAGGAGAAGGAACTGTTTGAGACTCAAATAAAAAGGATCACCGCAAAGGGCAGAGCGGCAGGGATTCATCTGGTGCTGGCAACTCAACGTCCCGATAAAAACGTTGTAAGCGGATTGATCAAGGCAAACTTGCCACTCAAGGTTTGCCTTAAAGTCACCAATGCTGTTAACTCGAACATCGTTCTCGATCAAAAGGGCGCTGAAACGTTGATGGGGCGTGGTGATCTGTTGTGTGATCTTGGTAGAGGCGTGCAGCGTGCCCAGTCGCCCTTTCTGCGAAGAGGGGAGTTTTCGAGTGTAGCGAAGGTGTAGTGTTTAATCCTGGTGTTGCATAAAATTACGGCCCAGAACCGCTACGCTGCTTCTACAGCAGCATTAAAGGCGCTGTACTCATATTTCCTAAATCTCACTTAGAATGACGAGGCTCAATCTAGTAACTACTCCGTGCAGCGCCTTATATACTGCTCTATAAGCTTCTGAACTCGAAATTTTATGCAACACCAGGGTTAGCTACGCCTTCAAAATCCCCGGAAGTTGCAATCCCTGTTCACGTGCGCATTCAAGTGCCGTTTCATAACCTGCATCGGCGTGCCGCATAACACCGGTCGCAGGGTCATTCCACAGTACGCGCTCAAGTCTGCGTGCGGCATCGTCTGTACCGTCGGCACAGATAACCATGCCGGAGTGTTGGGAAAAACCCATGCCAACACCACCGCCGTGATGTAGCGATACCCAGGTCGCTCCTGATGCGCAGTTAAGCAGTGCGTTTAATAACGGCCAGTCTGATACCGCGTCCGAACCGTCTTTCATGGCTTCGGTTTCGCGGTTGGGGGAGGCGACTGATCCTGAGTCCAGGTGATCGCGACCTATTACTACCGGGGCTTCGAGTTCCCCGTTTTTTACCATCTCGTTAAACGCCAGGCCGAGTCTATGGCGTTGCCCCAGGCCTACCCAGCAGATGCGTGCGGGTAATCCCTGAAACTCTATGCGATCACGCGCCATGTCCAGCCAGTTGTGTAAATGGGAATCGTCTGGAATCAGTTCTTTTACTTTTTCATCGGTTTTATAGATGTCTTGCGGGTTCCCCGACAGTGCTACCCAGCGGAACGGCCCAACACCGCGGCAAAACAGCGGGCGAATATAGGCGGGTACAAAGCCCGGAAACGCAAAAGCGTTTTCCAGTCCTTCTTCTTTGGCCACTTGCCTGATGTTGTTGCCGTAGTCGAGTGTGGGGATTCCCTGATTCCAGAAATCGACCATGGCGGCTACATGAATTTTCATTGAAGCGCGCGCCGCTCTCTCTACGGATTTTGGGTCACGTTCCTGTGCGCTGTGCCACTGGCTTATAGTCCAGCCCTGTGGCAGGTAGCCATGGGTTGGATCATGCGCCGAGGTTTGGTCTGTGACCATGTCCGGTTTTATACCGCGTTTTACAAGCTCCGGGAATACATCTGCTGCATTGCCAACCAGCCCTACTGATTTTACCTCGCCTGCTTTGGTCCATGAGTCAATCAACTGTAGTGCATCGTCGAGCGATTCGGCTTTTTCATCCAGGTAGCGGGTGCGCAAGCGCATGTCGATTCTGTCGGGATCGCATTCTACAGCCAGGCAGCACGCGCCAGCCATCACAGCAGCCAGTGGTTGTGCGCCACCCATGCCACCCAGACCGGCGGTTAGTATCCAGCGACCGGCAAGATCGCCATCGTAGTGCTGCCGACCGGCTTCAACGAAGGTTTCGTAGGTGCCTTGCACAATGCCCTGGGTTCCAATGTATATCCATGAACCAGCGGTCATCTGGCCATACATCATCAGGCCCTGACGATCGAGCTCGTTGAAGTGATCCCAGTTAGCCCAGTGAGGTACCAGGTTTGAATTGGCAATTAGTACTCGCGGTGCATCACTGTGGGTTTTAAATACGCCGACCGGTTTGCCTGACTGTATGAGCAGCGTGTCTTCATCGGAAAGTGTTTTCAGGCTGCCGACAATAGCATCAAAGTCTTCCCAGCTGCGCGCAGCGCGACCTATCCCGCCATAGACGACTAGTTCGTGCGGATTCTCTGCCACATCCGGGTGAAGGTTGTTCATTAACATGCGCATTGGCGCTTCGGTGAGCCAGCTTTTTGCGCTGATCTCTGTGCCAACAGGCGGGTAAATGTCACGGGTGTTTTTGCGGCTGTTGCGGTTGTCGACCATGAGAATTAAACCTGTTTGTGCCTGGTGGTAGAGCGGCGCGGTTAACTATGAATGCTGTAACGATGGCATGGTAACGGACAATTTTGAGTGTGTTACCAGCCCGTCCTTTATCAATTGAGCTGTGCGTTCGATATCGCCGGACATATATCGGTCCTGCTTCAGTGTGGGTACCGTTTCTCTCAGAGTTTTTATCACTGCCTGCAAGGGTTTGCTGGTAGTTAGTGGTGCTCTAAATTCAATACCTCGTGCGGCGCACAGGAGTTCTATAGCCAGTATATTGCACAGGTTGTTGTTCATACGGCTCAGTCTAATAGCGGCGTGTGCTGCCATTGAAACATGGTCTTCCTGATTGGCGCTTGTCGGTGTTGAATCAGTTGAGCACGGGTTGGCCAGATGCTTGTTCTCGCTCATGAGTGCCGCCGTGGTTATCTCTGCAACCATAAAGCCTGAGTTAAGACCGGGTTCGGGCGTCAGGAACGGTGGCAAATCAAATGACAGGGCCGGATCAACCATCAGTGCTACACGCCGTTGTGCGATAGCGCCGGTTTCGGCAATTGCAATAGCAATCTGGTCGGCAGCAAACGCTACCGGCTCTGCGTGAAAATTACCACCGGAATAAATCTGGCCGCCACAGGGATGATTTTCATCAGTGATGACTAACGGATTATCGGTTACCGCATTGGCCTCTGTCTGCAGCGTGATCGCTACCTGTCTCAGTAGTTCAAGACAGGCACCGGTAACTTGTGGCTGGCAGCGTATACAGTAAGGGTCTTGTACCCGCGTATCACCCTCACGGTGACTGTCTCGTATCTCTGAACCCTGCATCAATGTTCGCATGCAGGCTGCAACGTCTATCTGGCCCTGATGGCCTCGTAGTTCATGTATGGCGGGTTGAAGCGGCGCGGTGGAGCCCATGATCGCATCGGTTGACATAGCGCTGGTGATGATAGCGGTATTGGCCAGTTGCCAGGTATTGCGCAACGCGTGCAATGCAGCAGCGGTGGAATACTGGGTGCCGTTGATTAACGCAAGGCCTTCTTTGGCTATTAGTTCAAGCGGCTCAAGCCCGGCGTGTTGCAATGCTACTAATGCACTTTGGCGAGTCCCCTGGTAAAACACGTCACCTTCACCCGTCAGCGCCGCGGCAAAGTGTGCGAGTGGTGCCAGATCTCCCGAAGCGCCGACAGACCCCTGGGTTGGAACTACGGGCGTAATGTGGTGCTTGAGCAGATTTTCGATCGACTTTATCAATAGCCAGCGCACTCCGGACGCCCCGCGCCCGAGTGACAATAACTTTAATGACATCATCAGACGGACGATGCTGATGTCAGTTGGCTCTCCAACGCCTGCGCAATGCGATAATATCAGGTTGCGCTGTAGCGTGGCTGAGTCGGCGGCGGCAATTCTAACGCTTGAGAGTTTGCCGAAGCCTGTGTTGACTCCGTATACCGCGGCATCGGCATTGACAACCGACTGCACAACCTCGGCGGCCCGATCAACTGCGGGTTTGCAGCGAGGATCGAGTTTTATCTGAAGTTGGTCGCTTTCTATTATCTGATCAAGGTGATGCAGTGTTGCTGCCCCCGGCGTTAGCAACACGCTGTTCATGCGAGGTTATCCGGTGTAATGCGCTCTGCCAGCGGGTTGAATCCAATGCGATAGCAAAGCTCGGCAGGTTGCGCGACATTCCACAATGCAAAGTCCGCTTGCATACCGGGTGCAATATATCCGCGATCGTGTATTCCCAGTGCCTGCGCCGCTACCCGGGTGACACCGAGCAATGCTTCAACCGGTGTCAGCCGAAACAGTGTGCACGCCATATTCATCGTAAGTAGCAGAGACGTCAACGGCGAAGAGCCGGGGTTGCAGTCTGTGGCGATAGCAATCGATACGTCATGCTTTCGCATTGCCGCGACGGGCGGGACGCTGGATTCGTGCAGGGTATAAAACGCACCGGGTAACAAGACGGCGACGGTGCCTGATTCAGCCATTGCCGCAACACCTGCTTCGTCGAGGTACTCGAGATGATCGGCAGACAGCGCCGCGTAACGCGCAGCCAGAGCCGTGCCACCGGACAGGGTGAGTTGCTCTGCGTGGAGCTTTACCGGCAGACCCAGTTCCTGCGCTTTAATAAACACTGGCTCGATTTGATCCGGTGTGAACGCAATCGATTCGCAAAACCCGTCTACCGCGTCGACCAGGTTTTCCTTGTGTGCCAGTTCAAGCGCCGGTATGCAGACCTGATCAATATAATCGTCGGGCTTTCCGGCATAGTCTGAAGGTACGGCGTGTGCACCAAGGAAGCTGGTTTTAACAATGACCGGTCGCATGGTTTGCAGGCGACGGGCTGCGCGTAGCATGTTGAGCTCTGTGACGGTATCCAGTCCGTAACCTGACTTAATCTCGATGACCGAAATTCCCTCAGCCAAAAGCGAATCGAGCCGAGGCAGGGCGCTTGCTACCAGCGCATCGACATCTGCTGCACGGGTTGCCGACATGGTAGAGACGATGCCGCCACCGGCCGCAGAAATCTCTGCATAACTTGCACCTTCCAGGCGCTGCTCAAACTCTCCTGCACGGTGGCCACCGTGGACAATATGAGTATGACAATCGATAAGCGAAGGTGTCAGCAGGCGACCACCGCAGTCTCTGGATGGATACGATCGATAGGTGTCAGGCATGGTTACCCGAGGACCGCACCAGCTAATAACCCCGTTATCAATAGCGATTGCAGCGTCTTCGGTTAAACCACAGCCTTGTGATCCCGGTGCACAGGTCGCCACCGATAGATTGGCTAAAAGCTGCTTCGACATAGTGGGTTCCGTTTGACAATATGTGCATTCATAATGTTAATATTATGTGCATACATTATATGAGTCAAGGTGCCCTGTGTTTGCCAGTCCGATGTCTACCAGCCCCCTGTCTGAAAGTACAGATTTCACCAGCACTTCAATCGCGAAGAATTCTATATGGGCTGAACACGCTTTGATTGAAGGTCAATGGCAATCGGAGGTACTGGTTGAAATTGACCATACCGGTTGTATTTCAAATGTATGTGACGGGCAACCCCCTTGCGCTAACCGTGTTGGTATTTTGTTGCCGGCTATCGCCAACCTTCACAGCCATGCTTTCCAGCGTGCAATGGCAGGAATGACTGAAACTCGCGGACCCGATCCGTGTGATTCGTTCTGGAGTTGGCGTAAACTGATGTACCGTTTCCTGCAACACCTCACACCGGACGATGTAGAGTCCATTGCCGCCTTCGGTCAGATTGAAATGCTTGAGTCCGGTTACACCTCGGTAGGCGAGTTTCATTATCTACACCATCAGGCAAACGGTGACAGTTATAGCCGGATAGCAGAGATGTCAGAGCGGCTTGTTGCAGCCGCGATGCAAAGCGGCATCGGCATGACGCTACTGCCAGTGCTGTACGAGCAGGGTGGTTGTGATGGACGAGCACTGGCGGGAGGCCAGAAGCGCTTTGGTAACTCGCTAGACCGTTTTGCCACCCTTTATGCACAAGCTCAGTCGATCATTGCAGACCACAGTCCGCATCTGTCGATAGGCATTGCGCCACATTCGCTAAGAGCGGTCAGCCAGGCTTCCTTAAGTGGCGCGTATGAACTGGCTGATGGTCGGCCGTTCCATATTCACATAGCAGAGCAAGAAGCCGAGGTTCGCG
>CAYPCS010000062.1:23212-34559 GCA_964409275.1 uncultured Granulosicoccaceae bacterium | reverse complement strand
TTGCCGGCCGGCGGCTGTACCCGCAGCGTATGGAATTCTCTGGACTGCGGGAACATGTCACCCACTTCAGAAAAACGCGGGATAATGCCACCACCGTATCCGTAAACGCTAACTGTGCCGCCTTTCCAGTAGCCTTTGCGTGTTTTATAGGAATGTTCGAGCTGGCCTAGCAGATCATTGGCCATTCCATTGACGCGGTCACTGGGATGCTCATCGCGCAGTCGCTTGATTCCCGACACAAAGCTCGGCCACGGCCCGGTTTCAAGGTGATCGAGCATTGGCGTGTTATGTTGGTTGCCTGGTTCGTCTTTCGGGTCAACGCCATCGGAATCGTCTTGTTTCATTTTGCTGGTGACTCCAGTTTCATTCGCCGGTTACACGTGCAGCATCAAGCCGCCGGGCGTGAATATATTGTAGATAGTCGCTGCTGGAGCGCCAATAACTCTTTGTGCCACAACAGCTAGCCGGCTATATGCACAAAGTGATAGGGATACCGGAACAAGCTCGTTCACGATCAAATTTAATTCAATTATTGCCGTATTTGGCGTTGCCAGTAGCGTCGCTGCCGTTCATGCTGGTGACAACCCCGTGGTGATCATACGCCACCGTTGATAGCAAACCAGTCATTGATCTCTGCAACCATACATGACCGTAACTGACTCACACGGATTGCCACCGCCTCTGGACGGATGTTCGCCGGAATACCTGACCTGGAAGACCCGGCGTCTCAACAGGCAATCCGGGCAGAAAGCTGCGAATACCGACGCTGTGATGCTCAGCCCGACTCTCGACCAGCCCTCCGATTACACCGGCTTGAGGCAACTCTGCCAAACGGTGAAAGACTTTGGATTTTGCAGCTATCAATGGAAGCAGAGCCCTGACAACTTGCAGCAAAGCATAGACTGTCTGAACTCCCGGCTCGGGCTGACCACGACCGACACTGGCGTAGCCACCGATACAAGCAGGCTTTCACTATTGAAGGATCACCACGGCAAAGGACTGGGACGTTTTGTACCCTATAGCGCTCGCGCCATGAACTGGCACACCGACGGTTACTACAACGCGCCCGCTAGTGCCATCCGGTGTTTTAATCTCCATTGCGTACAGCCGGCTGCATGCGGCGGCGAGCTGGTCTTGATGGACCCTGAACTACTGTTAATTGCCCTGTACGATCATGATCCGGAATTAGTGGAGATCCTGTCGCACCCGTCAGCAATGACATTTCCCGCCAACCGCGACGATACCGGCCACGACCGTCCGGATGTGAGTGTGCCTCTACTGTTTGCGCATGCAGACAGATCGCTGGGCATGCGTTTCACTACCCGGTCAGAGCACATTCGCTGGCGCACGCCGGAGACTCAACAGGCTGCTGCCGTGGCAATACAACTGCTGAATAACAGCTCGGCCTGGCACACGATAATTCGGCTGGATACTGATCAAGGCCTGGTCACACGCAATGTATTGCACAAGCGCAGTGCCTTTACCGATTCGGCAAACGGCCCTGGTCGCCAGATGTTACGTGGCCGCTACCACCAGCGACCATCATTCAAACCACCCGTCAACCAACCGTCAGCAACAGTCGCTAGTCGAGGAAACTCCCTTGCTGCACGTCAGTGATTTATTACTTGAACATCGAGAAGTCTCCACCTTTGCCGAACTGGTTGAGGTGGTGAAACAACGTTCAAAAGGCGAGCTGTTTTTTCGCATGGATTTAAAACCGCCCTACCACGACACTCCTGATAACTGGGAAATGGTACTGGAAGCTGCATTCAGCAGTGCCAACGACGGACGCGCAGATGATGCCGTCTGAGACCCGCGGTGACAGCCCCGGCAAAGATGGATCAATTCGCTTGAGCGCAGCAGAGAAAAGCCTGCTCGACAAGAGCCCGGACAGTGATCGCCACGTCAGACTGGAACAACTTCAACAGCTTCTGGCAGATAGCGAAAGCAAAAATAACAGCAACGCGTTGATATCACCGGAGGCTGCCACTACTGCGCTCGAAATCGCCGGTCTGAGCCTTGACCTTGATGACAAAGAAACAGCTTATAGACACGCCCGGGAAATTGTCACAGCGTTTATTGCCTGCCGGCAATTTGAAAACGCCGCACTCGCCTGCCAATACGTCTATTTATGCGATAAACCGGACGCTATCCCCGCCATCGGTCAATCCGCATGGTTGGCGGTAACCTATCCGGTTGACCCGCATCTCACCGCAAATGTGCTCGACCTGATTATCGACGAAACGCCGGACGACTCAGACGGCGCCGCCGTTGCAGCGGCTACTGCCCACTATGTGGTTGACATGCGATGTACAGACAGCCAGCGCGATGAACTCAAACTGTTTACCGGCGCAATGTTGGCCCGCGTAGCAAAACGCCACAGCCAGGTTGAAACACAGGAAAAATTTGATCGATGGGTAAAGATACTTGAGCTCGACGATCCTGAAAAATTCCTCGTCAGACTGCGCAACGTTATCGATGTCATGGTGCAGGAAGAATGGTGGTTCGATCGTGAACAACTGCGTGAAAATCTGCCGAATGATTAAGCCCGCCATCCACGCAGAGTTACCGCTATGACGCTTTGGCCAGATTCAGCGGAACAGGAAACAACGGGGCAATCTGTTGCAAGCGCCGCTACAACGGACGTCATTTTTAAAATCGATTGTAAATCACTACCGGTAGACCACGCAGCAACCCTTACTAAATCGATTTGCCGGCAAATACCCTCGCTACAGTCACAGCCACTGGCCAGTGTACATCCCGTCCACGTCGCAGGCTCACAGAACGGCTGGGAACGCCCGCAGGGTAATAACAGCGAATTGCTGCTTTCAAAAAGAACCCGTTTAAAAATAAGAGTGGCCAGGGAGGATGCCGAAACACTGATCGACGCGTTGCAACAAACAACGCACTATGTAGAAGGCCACAAGTTGCAGGTACTCGACGGCAAAGTTCGCGCGCTACAACCGTCGCCGACCCTTTTTTCCCGCTACACCACGTTCACCCTGAACGGCGAACAGAATGAGCAGGCTTTTGTAGCAAGCTTTGTCGACGCTTGCGAGCAACGACAATTTCACCCGGTGAAAATACTTTGCGGAAAAACCCACCGCATTGATACGATCGGCGCCGAAAAGGTTACAACCAGAAGTATACTGCTGGCAGATGTCCCTCCTGAACATTCACTGATGTTGCAAGACCATGGCGTCGGCGAGCTACGCTTGCAAGGCTGCGGTTTATTTATACCGAACAAGGACATCAACGCAGTTTCGTAATTGCACCGCCCCCATTGAGTTATTCACCACAACACGGTACACAGTTACACCCCGTTTGATAATTACGTCATTTGTATCTGCCTGAACATGCAGTTAACCGGCAACGTGAGAGATACCGGCTTAACAGGGCATTCTCTGACAACGCCTGAACGTTAACGATTGAAGCGATAGCTCAACAAGGTTTGCTCAGCTGGCCAGTTACCTTTAATCGTTGCCCGGCTACCTTCAAACACCAGGTAGCCCTGCCGGCCATAGTGAGGCAAGGGCCGGTATAAACTGCGCATCGCCTCGCTGTCCCTGGCAGCGACCACAGCAAATGCCCGACCACCGGAAGATCGCCCGGCCCACACCTGTGCCGTGCCAGAGCCTTTGACTTCATCGGGTATCTGCCCCAGTTGCAGGTCCTTCAGCCGGGCAATGACATCACCGGTGTATCCGATGAGCAGTAACGGCGATGATTCATTTCCCTGTGCTACAGCCGGCTTCACAACAGACTGGTCGAACAATCGGTTCACCAGCCCGGCAACCGTCTTATCATCAGAGGCCAGTTCAATTCGGGGGCTTGACCCTAGAAACAGATCTCGTAAAACAGGTGGCTTTTCACCGCTGGTCAGTTGTCGAAAAAGATGAAAATCCGGGTCTATGGCTAACCGCACCGGCTCCGTTTCAAGCGCCACCGAATAGAGCTTCTGTGCTCCATCATTATCCACCTGCATATCATGTCTGTCGCCGTTTATATCCTCAATCACCAGTGGCACTGTTAACGCTGTGTTGGTACCCGATTGCTGCAGGGAAAAACGTACTTGCCACTCCTGATCGCTCACCTCAGCCGAGACGTTGCCGAGGATCAACTCAACCGCGCCAGTTTGGTCGAGGTGCTGTTCAAATATACCCGACAGGTCAGTACCTGAAACCCGTTCAGCCTCCTCTTGTATCTGTAGCCAGCCAGCGGTTTTAAACTGATGCCGACGCCAGAACTCCCGCAACAACTGGTCGAATCCGTCTTCACCAAGCTCGCGCCGCAGCGTGTGAAATAAAAATGCCACCTTGTGATAGCCGATAATCTCAGAGGCACCGTGCTCTTTACTGACAAATGATCTGGCTGTGCGGTCCTGCTCCGGTGGCAGCGCTGCGAAGTCCCGCAACCATTGATAGCGCATGGTTTTAGCCTCGGACTGCCCGCGCTGCCGGGCTGACTCGTAATCCGCCAGATAAGTGGTGAGTCCCTCCGCCCAGTTGCCGCTGGCGTAGTCGGGGTAGACGCCATTGCCCCAGTAGTTGTGCAGAATTTCATGCCGAAGTGATGTGCTGCGAATAAACGGCAGACGCAATACTCGCTGGCCAATATACGTTAGCCCGGCATAGCCGTAGCCTGCAGGAAACGGGGCGGAGACTATAAAAAATCCGCTAAAAGGAAATTCACCGAGTGATGCCTCGTAGCCTTCAAGGTACTCTTCGCTCGACCGCAGATAGCCTTGTGCCAGACTGGCAAGATCCTCGTGGAAATAGCTGCGCAGCCTGCGACCGCGCCAAAATCTTTCGCTGATCTCGTATGGGCCGGCGTACAAATTCAGCCCCTGAATCGCATGATCGGATTCCATCGATACGCGGTAGCCCGACGCTGAATCCTGCTCGTTTGAAATTCGCCCTGATGCCACAATTTTCTGACCAGGCACCGTCGACAACTGCAAACTGTAGGTCAGCCGTTGCACCTGGGGCAAAACGGGATACCAGTGCGATGATGCAGGCAAAAATGATCCCGCAGCAGAAAGCAGAAGATCACCGCCTTTGTAGTCAGCAAGATCAGCTGAGTAGGAAAACTCCAGCCGGTTTTCAGCAGCGCTGAATTGCACGTCGGTGGCTTGCACGTCCACCCCGTTCAGATGCAACTGGCTAATTCGCAGCGACGGGTTTAGCAAAATACCATGCGGGCCAGACCCGACCACAAGGTGACCCTGCACCGCGAGTTGCCGGTTTAGCGGATCGAGCTGAACCTGCATATCGTAATGCGGTACCGCCCATTCAACGGGCGTTTTTGCTGGCAAGGACCAGCTCGCAACAGCCAGCAATACGAGCATTAAACTGCGGAACAACGGGAGAGAGGCCATTACCGCCGCCGCTGGCCTACTCGAACTTCGCCGGAAAACGCGCCACCAGTTCCTTTGTGTCACTGCCACGCAGCACGGTAAGTGGCAACCAGGTACCGGGCGCCTGACGGCTGATTATCCTGATCAGTTCAGCTGTGTTTTCGACGGACACACCGGCCGCCGCTACGATGATATCGAGATCTTTCACACCGGCACCAGCCGCAACGCTCTCATCGACCACCTTTTCAACAACCACTCCATTGTCTTCCGCGTCGCGAATCTGTACCCCCAGCCTGGGTTGTGGAGGCGTGTCCGCAGGCAGATCGACACCGAACACGGCGTCTGCGAGCCCGCCTGGCAACGTCTGACAATTCTCATCCACATCTGCCGGTAGCAGCACCATGCTGTCACTAACGCCAAGGTCGGCCAGTTGATGTGGCACGCCATGGCGATATTCCAGATGCCCTCTTCCCATTACTCCCACCACGGTCCGGCCTTCCGGTTCCGCCAGCAATGCCTCGTGCAGCGCCTGCGCCATGGCTCGATCCCAGGTCAGTTGCGCCGCAACAAATCGATCAAACGCGGCATCCGTCTCCGAGGCTTCAGCCTCGTCTTCTGCAGCCCCTTTATGGCCGGTTTCTGCGTGGCCGGGCTGCGGATGACTGGCATTTTCTTTATCTGCGTTTTCAGATGTTTCCTCAACCGGAGGCCGATGACCGCCAAACACGTTTTGCAGTACCTCAATATATTCTGCCGATGCCGGCGCCGGATCGGTAACGCCTTCGCGCTGCTCCACTGGAATTTCAGCCCAGCCTTTCGCCGCCACAGCAGACACCAGAGATCGCTCTACATTGAGCGCTATCATCGGCAGGCGATGCATCCTCGCAAACTGAAAAAGCGGCAAATAGTAGCCTTGCGGGAAATTCCAGATGGATGACCAGTTAACTTCGTCGAGCAGTTCCTGATCGCCCAGCTCACCCGCAATGTAGCGATTGAGCACAGGCTGCACCGAGCGTGGAAACATCTCAAAGCCGATAGCAAGCGCGGGGTTATAAGCGTGCAATGCAGCGATGGTATGCAGCTGCCAGCGATGATGCTGCGGGTTTGAATGAATCTCTCCAAGCAGAACGGCCTGACTACCTGCCGCGGTAGCAATAACATCAGCGGTGCTGATTTCACCACTCTGCCCGGGTACTCGCCAGGTGCCACTGACAATGCACTGGGTTGAATCATCGGCAAAACCGGCGCGAGGCGCGCACAGGAACAGCAAGGCTGCCATGCACCAGACGAGTTGAGTTGATTTCATACCGGCTCCGGATTCGTACCTGTACCTGCCACTGGCCAGTGCACTGGAGGCCTGCGCACTGGTGGCCTGTGCACCGGGTTAAACGTCAGGCTGAAAACAACTCCATCAGCTGTATGCTGCCGTCCCAGATCATCTTGAACGAGACATACAATATGGTGATCAGTCCCACGTAGCCAATCCAGCGATGTTTGTTGAGCAAGTCGGCAATCATGCTTGCGGCAAACACCATAAAAGCAACCGCGAACACCAGACCAATCACCATCACCGTCATGTGGTCACGTGCGATACCTGCCACTGCCAGTACATTGTCAATCGACATCGACAAATCGGCGACCACAATTTGCACGATGGCCTGACGCATTGTTTTATCGCCTTGCTCCGCACCGGCCTCCTGGTGGACATCGGGCCCCCCGCGTAGTTCAGACCATAGACGCCAGCACACCCACAACAGCAGTACACCACCAACCAGCAACAAACCGGGCACTTGCAGCAGTTGCACCGCACCGACGGCAAAAATAATACGCATTATTGCCGCAGCCGCGATACCCCACAATATGACCTTGCGCCGTTGCTCGGGTGGCAACGCCGCAGCAGCCATACCCACCACTATGGCGTTATCACCCGCCAGCACCAAATCGACCAGAATGACCTGTATTAACGCAGAGAAGCCGGACGCTGTAAAAATTTCCACAAAGTAAGCCTGTAAAATGATGTGATTGCGATTATGGGGATGTATAACCGGGAAGCAGCATCGCCGAAGAACCAGCTGTGAAGCGCCGATTCCGGCAACGTTTAATCATATAGCACAACGGACACACCTTACCCCGCACGAACGATGCGCCTGACCCGCTGAAAGTGGTGTCAATACGAGCGCTAAACAAGCAATCGGTCACAATTAAACAGCGTTATGTCGGTCTGGCAACGACACGTCTGTCACCGGGGCTGTTATTCGCTCCAGTCACACAATACAGCGGACAAATCGGCAGCAGCGTTTTTAAGTCTGTCAATGTGTGACCTCGCGTTGACCATTGACAACCTTGCCGAAGGCGCATGAATCGCCAAACCGGCCATCAGCCGGTTGTCGAGATCAACCACCGGGACCGAAATAGCCACCATACCCAGGATGAATTCCTCGTTATCTTCCGAATAACCCGCCAACGCGATGCGCTCGATCTCGGCCCGCAGTGCTTCCGGGCTGGTCAGTGTGTTGTTTGTGTTTTGTTCAAACGCACCTGTTCTTAAAAAAACATCGAGCTGCGCTTGTGGCAACGTACTGAGATAGAGCTTGCCACTGGCGGTGCAATGAAATGGCACCGTGGAGCCTATTGGCAATTGAATTCGCAGCGGCCACTCTGTTTCAACACGCTCCAGATAGATCATTCCGTCGTCCGAAGGCAGTGATAAATTGCAGGTCTCTCCGATGTCACCGGAGAGACTGTTGAGCACCGCCATTCTCACCTCGCGCCCTCTCCGCGATGCCACCAGCCCCATGGACATGCGCCGCAACCGCGGGCCCGGCACATAGCTCGCCCGGTCTACTTCGCGTTGCAAAAAACCGGCATCGGTCAGCGTGCCAAGTATTCGGTGCAGGGTCTGTTTGGGTAACTGTACGCTCTGCCCCAAATCCTGCGCACTCACCGGCGCAGATCTCGACAGCAGTTCTTCCAGTACAATCAGGGAACGCAGGCTGCGAACCGAAAGCTCATCGTTTTCGATGTTCAAGGTTTTTCCTGCATGAATTGACGCTGATAGAAGTGACGTATTCGCCACGCCAACCTCGCTTAAAGATTCGTGTGGGCGCAGCCAGGGCCACACCATACTATCCATATCTACCAGACAAGGCAAAATGCTGTTCCGCCTTACGTCGCCACTGTCTGTTTGCGTTATGCCATTGCAGCTAACTGTTTTTACACGCCAGATAAAGATTGCTTTGTTATTATCTACTTATTGAGAATTGTCACTATGTTCCACCTGGAAAGTACACCTTCGCTGCAGAATCGGAACGTTGCACGTTGACTAACAGCCACTATTGAAGCACTGCTGTCACTAAAAATACCAGGGAATAACCAGGTGAGTCTGTCACTCCAGCGGAGGCTGTAATGACCCTACAAAACCAGACAAACGCAAATGCTCGCAGCATCGATCCGGCAGAAGTGGAGAAATTCAATCGATTAGCCAGCACCTGGTGGGATCCCGCCGGACCTATGTGGCCGCTGCATACGCTCAACCGCTTGAGAACCGGTTATATCGTAGACCAACTTTGCCAACACTTCGATCGCGATCACAATACACAAACACCATTGATCGGGCTTCGCATACTCGATATCGGATGTGGTGCCGGCCTGCTGTCAGAGGCAATGGCAAGAGCAGGTGCCAGCGTGAATGGTGTCGACATCAGTCATGCCAATATAGCAGCTGCAAAGATCCACGCTCGCGACCTCAATACCAGTGTTCAATACGAATACGGTACCGCGGAACAGCTGGCATCCGGGCAGACACGCTTCGACGTAGTACTGAATATGGAAGTGGTCGAGCATGTCGCCGATCTTTCGGTGTTTATGCACGCCTGCAATCGACTGGTTTGTCCCGGTGGAGTGCAGTTTGTGGCGACGATCAATCGCAACCCGCTGGCCTGGATCGTGGCAGTTTTTGGTGCCGAATATGTCCTGCGGTGGTTACCCAAAGGGACCCATCAATGGCATCGTCTGGTAAAACCGCGAGAGCTGACTGCGGCACTGCAATCCGGTAACCTGATTCCGGTAAAATCCACCGGCGTCGCCGTTAATCCGTTTACCCGGCAGATGAAGCTGGTCAAATCCGAATGGGTGAATTACATGATAATGGCGCAGAAGCCACGTTGATAAGCCACATTAAAAAACGGACAAACAGCCCGCGTTAGATGTGTGGCCCGATGTGCGCTCGAGAGGTGCACCTGTTCAGGATGACGCGAACTCGTCGGGATCGAAGCCGGCTTTTTCGTAACAGAGACGAGCTTTTCCCTCGTCTTTCTCAATACCCTTACCTTCCCTGTAAATCATACCGAGCGTAGTCCATGCACCGGCCAGCCCGCTTTGACCCGCCATTTCCAGCAGCCGGATCGCCTCCGGGGTGTTCTGCTCGACACCTTCGCCAAACAGATTCATGATACCAAGGGAGTGCTGCGCCAGTCCGAATTGCTGCGTTGCCGCCAACGCCATTAGCTCTGCTGCTGCTTTTGGTTGAGCAATAACCCCTAATCCGTTTTGCATCATTATAGCGCAGCGATATTGCGCATCGGCATTGCCAGCGTCAGAGAGAGGTTGCAACATTTGCCAGGCACGGCGAAATTCCTTCGCCTCAAAAGCCGCGACACCACTTGCCAGCTGCATTCCTTCATCGTCGCTTGAATTGTTTGTCACAGATATCGGCCTCTGCCAGTCAGGACTGTGCTGGTACCTTTAAACTTCCGGTACATTGAACTGCCGGTACTTCGACCAACCGGAAACAGCCGTCGGCCACAACAACACAACACACAAGGTGATCTGCAGACAGAATAACGTAGAATAGGACTACTGCTTCTCACAGTTCATCGCCATTATAGACAGAAGCGATGATCTGCTGCGATATCTCTCATGGCGTACAGGCACCCTTTGAAAATGAAAACCCGGCAACGCGTTTGTCAGCTTGATGATATCCCGCTCAATGACATGCGATGCGTGTCTTTGAGTGACCGAAACGTATTGGTAGCGCGCACTGATAGTGGCGTTTACGTTGCGGATGAAATGTGTACCCACGAAGATGCCAGACTCTGTGACGGTAACCTGTCGGGAACACTGGTTAAGTGCCCGTTGCACGGCAGCCGGTTTGAACTGAAAACAGGCCGTGTACTCGAAGATCCGGCCGAGGATGATTTGCGTATCTATCCGGTCGTCATCGAACAGAACACTATTTTTATTTCGCTGGACGAACCGGCTTAACGCGAGGTTGCCACTGATGAGCAACGACACTTTAGACGTCGCTGACGCCGCACTAATGCGATCAGTTATTCAGCGAGTCGCCACGGGTCCTGAACTCAGTAAAAATATTTCCTACAGTGAAGCAAAGGCCGTCATGCACTCTCTGCTCGACGGTTCAGCCGATGCCGTGCAGGCCGCCGTTTTTTTAATCGGACTGCGCATGAAGCGTGAAACCGATGACGAGGTGAAAGGTGTACTTGACGCACTTCGCGAGTGCACAGCAACTAAAACAGCTTCGGTGGCGGAAGTGGTTGCACTCGCCGACCCGTACAACGGGTTTAATCGTACCTTGCAGGGTTCACTGTTTGTACTGCCGGTACTGGCTGCCTGTGGTGTTTCTGCCTACTCCCACGGTGTTGAATTTGGTGGTCCCAAGTACGGTGTTACTCACCACACAATCCTGCGTGCTCTGGGTGGCAACCCGCTACGATCGATGGATCAAGTCTGCGAGCAAATACAGAACCCTGACATCGGTTGGGGCTATGCAGATCAATCTGTGTTTAACAATCCACTTCATTCACTGGGGGACTTGCGCAGCCGGATCGTTAAAAGACCGGTGCTGGCGACCACTGAAGTCATGCTCGCACCGATAACCGGGACCAACAAAACCCACCTCGTCACCGGCTACGTACACAAACCCTACAGGGAAACCTACGCTATGCTGGCGCGCCATTGCCAATACGATTCGCT
>CAYPCS010000062.1:0-23112 GCA_964409275.1 uncultured Granulosicoccaceae bacterium | reverse complement strand
ACGCTTGTTGAAGCCGTTGCTAAAGCGCGCCACGCAATAGAATCCGGAAAGGCACTTCAGCATTTACAGGCAGGGCTTTAACTTAATGCCTGCGGGAACAGGTTCCGGTTGTACCATTTGCCGGTCACGCCACACGAGCCGTTCGTCCAGCTGGATGAACCGCTAAGCGCTCACCAGGCCGATCAGCGCTCCAAGCAAACCCGCAACCAGCAATATGGCTACCGGAATAATAGATAACAAAAAGCCGGTGCCTCTTGTAGCAGGATCAGCCAGATAGGTGCGTCGGTAGATAAAACGGCCAACTATATAGACAACGCCAATCAATGCCATAATCAGCGGCGGCCAGTATAGAGAAGCGATAAACAACGCCGGTAAAAAGCAAACCAGTAACTCAAGCGTATTCATTTGCACACGGAACGCGCGATCGAACTCCTCGCTGCCACTTACCTGTGGTGCTTTTACCCCGTGGGCTGCTCGTGCACGACCTACCAGAAAGCCAAAGGCCATGAACTGACCTACCGCGACAATTGCAACAATGTGAACGAAATTCATAGTTATTTCCAGAGAGGTAAAAACCGGATTATCTATCCGGTGGCGAGCTTATCGCGCAGACATGTGCTCCACAATAGATTTTCATCTTGCGTAGAGTACTTTCGCAACTATGCTGAAAAGAGAAAAACACGCTGTGGAATTAAAGATTAAGCGAAAAATCGTTTTCCGGGTAAATTGTCCGGATGGGTGCCAAGGCTAACGGTATTTAGTACAACAGGCAACAACCCGCCTGTTACCCTGCCATCAAACGTTTACGTAACCTTGCCATACAAGTCCAAAGCTATAGAGCGTTCAGTATCGCGTATGAAATACTGCCGGCAATAACACTGACCAGAGCCCCGAAAAACAGCACAAGAGCAACTTTTCCAACCACGCTTTTAACGCGACCAATTTCCTTGCCGGACCTGTAGAAGAAAAGACTGACCAGTGGTGCAACTACAAAATTCAGAGCCACCAGCAGGGAAGCAACAGAACCCATGTTATCAGGAACGAAAATCAGAAAAGCCAGCCAGGACCAGACAAAACTGGCGAGACAAATCAGAATTAAAAAGAAGACAGTCACACAACCGTGATTGCTCAGTGTATTTTCCGGAGCTGGTTTATTCTCTTCAACCTGCATATTATTTCCTGCGTGTTTCTACTGCCAGTCACACGGCGTTATCCACCTGTGCCGGACTATCAACCAAATCCCAAAACGCGCTGACTAGCGGGTTTACCAGATTTCGCTTTAGGGTACACAAACCAACATTGTAGGCCTGCAGTACGGGCTTTACCGGCAACACCTGTACCCTGTCTACCAGCGGGCTGTTATCCAGCACAATTTTCGGCACCACCCCTACTCCAAGCCCGAGACTGACCATACTGACAATAGCTTCATTACCCGCCACCTGTGCATAGATGCGTGGAGTGACACCACGATCACGGAACCATTGATTTACTCTGGTACGCGCAATACCCCCCTCAGATAAAATCATCGGCACTTGCGACCATTGTATACGGCTATGACGGCCAGGTTCTGGCAGTTCCGGCTCAACCCGGTTGACAGGAGTAATAAAAAGTAATGGCGACTGGACAATCGGTTTGAATACAACGCCGCGGGGCAATGACCGCGGCTCAGCTGCAATTGCCAGCTCTTCTTCACCGGCCAGCACCCGACTGATGGCATGCTCCGGGTCGCCTGTGTGCAGCTTGATTTCAATACCGGGGTAGTCGGGCCTGAACCGGTTCAATAGATCGAATAGTATGCTGTAGCTCGCCGTCACCGAGCAATAGACGCTTATCTCTCCGTGCAGACGATCTGTGCTATCAGCCAGCTCATTGCAGATCACTCGCCAGCGACGCGTCGCATCCCGGGCGTAGCGTAAAAAATCGATTCCCTGCGGTGTCAGACTAACGGAGCGATTGTCCCGATTAAACAGCACCGCACCCACCTCATCTTCAAGCTGCCGAATATTTCTCGACAATGCCGACACACTGACATCGCAGGCGATGCTGGCGTGACCAAAGTGTAGCTGCCCGGCCAGTGCAATAAACTGCTCAAGCGATCGTATATTCATGGCACTCGCAGCACCTGTATTGCATAAACAGGGATATATTGTTGCATTTATTTCAATTTACGGCACGTTGCACATCCGATAGACTATCGCGATCAATCGCGAGCTGAATAGCGGTGAATTGTCCCGGCAACGGATACCAGACTTTTACCACTTCCGCCTGCACCAGCGCTGACTAACAACACGGATCGCCATCATGTCGAACAACTACTTCAACTCTCTGTCGCTTCGAGAGCAACTGGAACAACTGGGCAAATGCCGTTTCATGCAGCTTGACGAGTTCGATGACGGAGTATCCGCACTCAAGGGCAAAAAAATGGTTGTCATTGGCTGTGGCGCACAAGGCCTCAACCAGGGACTCAACCTGCGAGACAGCGGCCTCGACGTGACCTATACATTGCGGGCCGAAGCTATTGCAGACAAGCGACAATCGTGGAAAAACGCCACCGAAAACGGCTTCACCGTCGGCACCTATGAAGAGCTGATCCCAACTGCTGATGTCGTACTAAACCTGACTCCGGACAAACAACACACAGCCGTAGTTAATGCGGTAATGCCACTGATGAAAAAAGGCGCCTGCCTGTCTTATTCGCACGGCTTCAATATTGTCGAGGAAGGCATGAAGGTGCGTGACGATCTGACCGTGATTATGGTGGCACCCAAATGCCCGGGTTCCGAGGTACGCGCCGAATACGTGCGTGGCTTTGGCGTACCGACACTAATCGCTGTTCACGAGGACAACGATCCCAACGGTGAAGGTTTGGCACTGGCCAAGGCCTATGCCGTAGGTACCGGTGGCCACAAGGCCGGCGTGTTAATGTCTTCTTTTATAGCAGAGGTGAAGTCGGACTTGATGGGTGAGCAGACTATCCTCTGTGGCATGCTGCAAACCGGCTCGTTGTTGTGCTTTGACAAGATGATAGAAGAAGGTATCGATCCCGGCTATGCATCAAAGCTTATACAATATGGCTGGGAAACCGTGACCGAGGCACTTAAGTACGGTGGCGTCACTAATATGATGGATCGCCTCTCAAACCCTGCAAAAATCAAGGCGTTTGACCTGGCCGAAGAAATGAAAGACATCATGCGCCCGCTGTACAACAAGCACCAGGACGACATCATGACCGGTAAATTTTCACAGACCATGATGAGTGACTGGGCTAACGACGATAAGGAACTACTTGGCTGGCGCGCCGATACTGCAGAGACCGCTTACGAAAAAACAGACGCGGCTGACGTTGAAATCTCCGAGCAGGAGTACTTCGACAACGGCATATTAATGGTTGCCATGGTTAAAGCGGGTGTGGAGCTCGCGTTCGAGACTATGACTTCTGCCGGCATTATTGCAGATTCAGCCTATTACGAGTCATTGCACGAAACACCGCTAATTGCCAATACCATAGCGCGCAAGAAACTCTACGAAATGAACTCCACCATCTCTGACACAGCCGAGTATGGTTGCTATCTATACAACCACGCTTGCGTGCCTCTGCTGGGCGGATTCATGAAAAACATCAAAAGCGACGTGATTGGCAGCGGCATGCAACTAAACCATACCGGTGTCGACAATGCTCGGTTGATTGAAGTCAATGAAGCTATACGCAGCCATCCGGTCGAGGCGATAGGCGCCGAGCTACGCGGCTATATGTCAGACATGAAAAAAATCATCTAATCATTGCACCGCGGCAGTCTGTTTACAAAAGCCGGGGCCTGCCCGGCTTTTTTACGCCAGTTTCAAGTCAATTGAATAACGCGCCACGAGCACAGTACCATGTCACCACCTCTGTACGTCAGTCTGAAAAATGTCACCGCCGAATTCGACAATGGTTTCATTTTTAACAACGCAAACTGGACAATCAAGGACGGCCAGCACTGGCTGGTGTGCGGTAGTAACGGCGCTGGTAAATCTGCGTTGACCGCCATACTCACCGGCGCCGGTGAGATCGACCGTGGAATTTTAAAAGGCGTGCCCGAACGAATCGGTGTGGTATCCCTGGAAGCCCAGGCAGAGTTGATAGAAGCAGAGCGCCGCAAGGACGATGCAGACATCATGGACGTTATCTCCGAAGGTACACCGGTCACCGAGATTATCGCTGCCGTTTGCAAAGACACGCAACTCGCCGATGAATTGTGCCTGCAGTTCGGGCTCAAACCACTGCTGGACAGAGCCTTTAGAAAGCTTTCCACCGGGGAATCGAGGAAAGTTATGCTGGTGCGCGCATTAACCTGCAATCCACAGTTACTGATCCTCGATGAACCGTTTGAAGGACTGGACAGTGCTAGTCTTAAGGCGCTGCAACAGCACCTGGTTAAGGTTTCTAAAGATATCCCTGTCATTGTGGTGCTCAACCGGCTGGATCAGTGCCCCGGTTTTATTACTGACATCGCCTACGTCAGCAACGCGGAAATCGCGCAGCAAGTGTCCCGCAGTGACACCGAAGCGTGGCAGCAATTACAGCAACTCTTGCACTTAAAAACATCAGATCTGAACGTACCACCGGCAGATCCTGACGCCAGCCTGCCCGTGCTTGATCCGTCACAGCCACTGGTTCGCATAACCAACGGGGCGATAAAATACAGCGACACGGTTATCTTTGACAATCTGAACTGGACAATAAACCGAACGGAACACTGGCAACTAAGTGGCCCGAATGGCAGCGGCAAAACCGCACTACTCTCGCTGATTACCGGCGACCATCCACAATGCTATGTCAATGACATCTATGTCTTCGGCTACCAGCGCGGCAGCGGTGAGAGTATCTGGCAGATAAAACAGTTTATCGGCTATGTCTCAACGGCCCTGCAATGGGAGTACACGGTCGGCACCAGCTTGCGCAACGTAATAATATCCGGTTTTTACGACAGTATCGGGCTCTATAGCAAGTTTACAGACCACCAGCTCGACATCGCCAACCAGTGGCTGGAAGTGCTTGGTATGCAAGAGCGCGCCGACCAGCCATTCACCAGCCAATCGTATGGTGATCAGCGCCTGCTGTTGATTGCACGCGCAATGGTCAAACACCCGCCCCTGCTAATCCTGGACGAACCCTGCCTCGGGCTGGACGATATGAACCGCCAGCGTGTACTGGCGCTCATCGAGATTATATGCGCTCGCAGTGAATCGACGGTGTTGTACGTAAATCATCATGCGGAGGACAAAATTAAGGGAGTTGAAAATTATCTGGCACTGGCAGAGTAGTTTCGCTACTGCGCCACAAGTCGATATCAAATGGTGAAGCTACGACGTACTTGTCGCGGGTTCGCGGGCATAGCCATAGATGCATTGTGAACATTGATCTTAAGCGATAATTGAAGGCGCTATTACCGGAAAGTAACAAATCCACAAACACTTTCGCAGCCACCTTCACTCGCATGGAGCCTGTACGTAATATACATCTTCGCCTATAGTGGTGATTGCCAACACACAGTCAGTCGGTTGAAGTAGCACTGGTACGATTCCTAATGCATTTTTTTCACCGCCCGTACCTGCCTTCACCACCCGTACTGGCATGGCTGGCAAACCCGGGCCTGCGTCGCTATTGCTACTTAACATCATCGCATAGCTACACAACAATCGATTTACGGAGAAAACAATGAAGACAATGACTTGCAATCAACTCGGTGGAGCCTGTGACGAAACGTTCAGCGCAAATACATTTGAGGAAATGGCTGAATTGAGCAAGGCGCACGGCATGGAGATGTTTCAAAAGCAGGATGCCGCCCATCTAAAAGTTATGGGGGAAATGAAAGCACTGATGGAAAAGCCCGGCGCTATGGAAGAATGGTTTGCGCAAAAAAGAAAGGAATTTGAAGCACAGCCTGACGACTGAATTTAAAAATATCATTGCCATACGACTTCCCTTTTCAATCGTGCTACCCCGGCTAAGATGAATCAATAACACGGAATTCCTTATCTTCGAGGACGATACAGCTTAGAACACCTGTATCATATGCCTGTGTATCGACGTTGATGCGATTCGGTAGAATCTCCATCGGAAAAGCCGGTGTGTGTCCGTGAACAATGACTTTTTCATATAGCCCCTGGTGAGGGATAAACTCAGATCGAATCCACATAAGATCGTGGCTGGATTGTTGATCAAGTGCTACACCCGGGCGCACTCCTGCATGAACAAACATGTAGTCACCGAAGGTGACCGTCCGGGCTAATTGCGCATAGAATTCTATATGATGCGCCGGTATGTTGCTATTTAACTCTTCGCACTTTTGCAGTGTTTCCGGACGATCACCCCGATAACCTGCCATATCGACGCCATAGGACTCGGCACACTCACCACCGCCGTAGGTAAAAAAAGAATCCGCAATGGCTACAGGATCTTTTAAAAATTTTTCCAGCTTGTCTTCGTGATTGCCTTTCAGGCATATTACAGCCTCATTTTTGGCTGACAGCTCGATCAGATACTCAACGCACCCCGCTGAATCCGGGCCACGATCAATGTAATCACCAAGGAATATTATCCTGTGTTGATCAATCGGGTTCTTGTCCAGGTCATCACTGATTTTTTGATGGAGCTTCACCAGTAAATCGATGTGGCCATGAACATCACCGATTGCATAAATTCTTGTGTTATCCGGCGTGCTCGATTCGCCAAGACTGACTTTCATATATAGAATTCCGCAGTGCTTGTCTGGTTGTGTTAAGCGCTTGTCTGTTGTGTTAATAGTGCCTGAGCTGGCTGTTGTGCAATTACTCTGTAGATCGGTCATTTCGACCTGTCAGGCAATTTGGTTGCTCGCATCGCATGGGGGTATCACACACATAAAGGAGTATTCGATTGCAACATCAAGCAATTTAATAGTCTGTATATTAAGCTGAACTTCTAGACCTCGAATACGATACTTACCGTTGTACCGTCAGGTGAGCTTTGTAAACTAAACTCACCATCAATCAAAGCAGCCTGCTCTTCCATTCCCAGGACACCATAGTGACCCGGTAGATGCTGTGAAGTATCAAATCCGTGTCCATTATCTTTAATGTACAGTTGAAAACGCTTTTTACCCTGGTGATCTTGCGACGGCTCCTTCGCTGTTAATCTTATTGATACCTGATTCGCCTTCGAGTGTCTTTCAACATTATGCAACGCTTCTTCGGTGATTCGAAAAAGGGTTTCCGCGTGTTGCCTCACCAGTTCTGCATCATGCCTGTCTATCCGTATTCTAGATTCAATGCCGGTATGTTCTGAAAAGCGATCACACAAACTCTGAATCGCACCGTCGAGCCCAATCTCACTCACATCGTTATGGCGCATTTGTGTTATCGCTGCACGTGCTTCGGCAATACCGGATAATGCAACAGTTTCGAGGCTTTCAAGCTCGCTTTCAAGCTCTTCCTCTGGCAAGGTGTTGCGCAATTTACGCACCACGCGAATCTGCGTTAGCAGCGCCATCAATGAGTGAGCCAGTGTATCGTGCATGTCCCGCGCGAGTCGCAGCCGTTCTTGTGTCACAGCACCACGTCGCTGATCAGCGGCCAACTGTTCCCGGGCAATAACGAGTTGTTGCGCCTGTAATTTAAAATCATTGATGTCCAGGCGTGTTCCAAACATCCATTCGGGCTTACCCTCGGCTGTTCGGGTAACTATTTGCCCGCAGTCCAGCACCCATTTCCAGTTATCATCCTCTTGCTTGAGACGTCTCTCGAATTCGTACCGATTAGTCTCTCCGGTCAAGTGTTGCTGCATCGCATAGTCCGAGTTTTCCAGATCATCTGAATGCACCTGAAAACGTGTATCGTTAACGTTTGAGAAAGGCAAGTCGGGGTGGCCCGATATCTCTCTGAATCGCTGGCTTACCCGCAACTCCTGGGTCTGAACATTCCATTCCCAGGTACCGGCACCTATACTTTTTATTATTGACGCAAGCCTCGAGCGCTCTTCCGCCAGGGACCTGGTTTCTAAAATGCGCTCCGTGGTGTCTTCGATAATGCCGACGCTGCCATTTGGCGCACCACCCGAGTTAAACGTTGGAACCGCTATGGCCCTGACGTGTTTGGTGTTGCCGCTGCTGTGGACGATACGAAATTCGTTGTTAAAGATTTTTTGCTGTTCCAGCGTTATTTGCAGCTGTGACAGAACTTGTTTCCGATCGTCCTGATGCAGACTATCTTGCCAGCCCTGCCCCAGCGCTTGCTGTTCCGATACCCCCAGTAGCTGTTGGCACTGCTGGTTGGTGTAATCGCACGCACCTCGAATATCAGAACTGAAAATGCCCAGCGGCGATGCATCGCATAAACCTCTGAATTTTGATTCACTGGCGGCCAGTTTTTCGGCAACTCCTCGTGCTTCGAGCAGATCTACGACGGCATTGGCCAGATTGATGAGGAGCTTTCGCTGGGTGTCGGTGAGAACTTTCGGTTGACGGTCGATAACACACAGTGTGCCTGCGACCGAACCATCGGCAAGTTTGAGCTTTGCGCCAGCATAAAACCGTATATCAGGGGCTCCAGTCACGAGTGGATTCTGGTTGAAGCGCGGGTCAGCGCTTGCGTCCTGTATTTCCAGTAGATCATTATTGCCTTCAATAGCGTGTGAACAAAAGGCGATATCTCTGGGTGTTTCGTCGGTGCCAGGCAATCCGGTGTTGGCCTTGAACCACTGCCTGTCCTTGTCTATCAGTGACACCAGCGAGATAGGAACACCGCATACTTCGGCCGCAACTTCAACCAGTCCGTCAAATGTCGGTTCATTTTCGCTATCAAGGATGTTCAGTGCATGTAATGACGCGAGACGGCGTTTTTCATTTTCGTTGGCTTTATCGTTGATCATGGTCAGTGGAACTCCACTACTGAAATCGGTAGTGCCTTTGCCTTGCAGGTCTGTACACCTGACATAACGCGTTGCCCGAAAAGCTGCTGCACTGTAAAGTTATTTTCGCTGCGCTCAACGACCCGTAGAACCAGTTGGGCTCTACTCTGTGCATGTCACTTTTTCATTATCCGGCTAACGTTATTTGACCAACTTCCCGGCATGATGAATTTGCTCGAACTCAATCTGGTGATGTTACCACCTGCCGGCACCTGGAGCACTTGCTCTCTTTTGGCGTGAGCGGTGTGAAGGTTACGTTAGTTGCGGCAATCGAATGCCGTACCTGCCCACATCTGCGGGCTTTCGAGTTCCAAACCGGCAAATTACCCCTTGTCGGTCTGATTGGGAGGTACATCAAGCGCGGGATTTTCCTCAAAAAAACCGTCAGGCATCCAGTGAAAGTTGGCGTACACAACAGGCTGTACCGGCCAGTCTTCAGGTCTTGGCAGATGATGAAAATTCAATGTGTACCAAACAACGAGATCGGTGTTGACTAATGAACGATCCGCCTCGGTCCATTCAGGCAGGCCGTCACCGCCTGCACTCTGGTTTGGGTACCAGCCTGCGGGATACATCTCCCCGTCTGCGTACTTTGTTACCCAAAAATGTTTGTACATGAATCCGGCACGCTTACCAACGGCAGAATCTCTCTGCAGAAAAGGCAGTGCATTTTGGCCGGGTGCCAGTTTGTATGCAGTTGGTTTGCCAAATTGATTCAGATTACCGGGGCTGGTGACTTTCCAGTAGCGAGCAGAACTTAAGTTAATCTCTCTTTGTGCATCGCGTTCCGATTTCAGTGTGCGCTCGCGAACCTCTACGGCATTTCCGTGAGGGTTTTCAGGGCCGAGCGGTGATGAGCTAAATTCCACCTCGCTTACAGAGTTGTTTTTCCCATCCACGCACATGTCAAAGCGGAAGCTGAAAACGTGCTGGTGAACGTGAGATTGAATGCCAGGTGCGACGATGGTGCCGTATCTGGATTCTTCACCGGCAGCGATCGCCGTTGAAAAAGGAATCCCCGTCGCTTTGACTTCGATACCAATGGTTCCGTCCTGATAGAAGTAATAATAAAATCCGTACACGTAGTTGCCAATAGTACAAAGCGAGGAGATCACCAGGCGTCTGGACCGCACCGCACGCATTTTTCCGGTACGGGCATCCGTATGTTTCCACAAAAGACCATAGTCTTCTTCGTGCATGCATACCGCATTCTTTTTAACCACGGGATTTCCGAACCAGTCGTGGGTGCAGATATCAAAATAGTGAATATGCCCGACGCAATCGCACCCCAGTGTCAGTGAATCCAGAGCCAGGCCAATGCCGTACTCGCCAGTATCAAATGCATTGCGACGAAAATTCCCGGCCGATGGATCACCATAGGGAACAACCATCTCGGCCATCGAAACCCGATGCATAACGGGACGCTGACGGTCTTTGTCGCGATATGAAATGGAATGCAATACAAGACCTTCGCGAGTATTGAAACCAACTCTGACGCTCCATTTTTGCCATTCCACACAGAAGCCATCAACGCTAAAACCCGGCCCCTCAGGTTGACTAATTTGTAGCGGCTGTACATCTGTGCGCAAGTTCGTTGTCGGGCGTATAGATGCTGTATCAGGTGGTATGTCAATAACACCGAAATCGTCAATGCGGATGACTTCGCGACGCCTTAAGTCAACGACGGGATGCAGATTGCCTATCGGGCGACCATACCGGTTATCACCGGCCTCGTTAACTAACCAGCAATAGCAATAGGCAATGCGTTCGCCTTGTTCTTCCGCCACGCCAAAATTACCGGCCGCCCACGTTTCCACTAGTACTTTGTCGAGATCTGTTATCCCGCGCAACTCACATGCATTGCGAAATCGTGGGTCAGCTTTAACCAGCTGTTCACCGACGGCGAACTCTTCACTTACAATACGGGCCTGTGCACCAGGAATGTGATTCCAGCTCTCGAGTGTCTGAGCGCCAAGATGTGCGACTCCACGAAAGGTTCGATTGCTCGACGGTTCATAACAGCAGACATAAGCCCGCCGTTCAATTTTCTGCCCCGCCTCGAAAATATTTAGCTCGGCTTTACCCGGCTCCTCTAATGTTATGGTTTCAAACCAGGCGGAGTCGTCGAGATTGGCTTGCTGGCTTACTATTTGGGCAGCTTTGCCTATTTCCTGTTCGTTTAAAGGGTCAAGCGGGTGAGGGGTCATTGTTATTGCAATAGTCAGAGGTGAGGTATAGCTTACCAAACTATGTTATTCCTGGTTCTGTCCACTGCGCACCCGCTGCTGCATCAATCAAGGCTTGCAAATTATGAAACGTGTTGTTGTTGTCACTGGAGCAGCAAAGGGCATTGGCCGGGCAACGGCTGAGGGATTTTTAGCGCTGGGCGATAACGTAATCGGCATTGACATCGACGATGCGGCAATCGCCGCCGCTCCATTCGACGGTATCGCCGCCGACATGGGAGACGTTGCAGCCATTGATAGCGCACTGGCGCGCGTGGTTGATGAGCATGGAAGGATTGATGTGCTTGTCAACAATGCCGGTATTACGCGTCGTGCCGGACTGCTGGAACTGACAGAGAGTGACTGGGACAACATCACCCGGGTAAATGCCAAAGGAGCATTCTTCGCGATGCAGAGCACGGCACGGCAAATGATCGATCAGGGCAGCGGGCGCATCATCAACATGGCCTCCATCGCCGGAAAAGGATTCCACAATTCTTCAAACATCATTTATGCCGGCACCAAAGGAGCATTAATCGCAATGACACGAATGGCGGCCCACTATTTGGGGCCGCACGGCATATCGGTGAACGCTGTCTGTCCAGGCACCACAGAGACTGATATTGTGACTGGACTGATCGAACGCGATGCCCGGGAACAGGGAATTTCTATTGAGGAATCCCGTAGAAACATGTTCTCTATGATCCCGAACCGGCAAGCTAATTCACCCGAAGAGGTAGCTGCGCTGGTTATATTTTTAGCCTCGGAAGCAGCCGGCAATATTACTGGCCAGGCGATTAATATTGACGGTGGGTTGCTTATGGCCTGAGGTCGCTGTGCCGGGAAGGTTAACAAACAGACCACAACCGGCATGAACTATTCTGGAAAGATTAAAGTCTTGATCCCCACCCTGCTTTATCGTCATGACATATTATAGAATTGTGAGTTGATTCGACGACCCAGCGTTTTCTCGATAAACACCCTGAGCAGTGCCAGGCAGCTGTGCGCGCTATCGTCAAGGTGCAGCACGCGCTCAAGCAGGATCTCTCGCTCGCCGAGACTGTTGGCAAACGACTGTTTCCCGAGAAGGAAGCAAGTCTGATCCGTGCTTTGATCGAACGGGACCAGGCCGGTATCAGTGCTGAGCTGGTGACGGGTATGAATGCCTTCGCTGCACGCGCCGGCCTGTTGCACAGTGAACCCGTTGCCTACGAAGACATTGTCGCCATGCAGTGCCATAGCTGCTGGTAGTTGGTGACGTGGGTAAGCAGGTTTTTCAACCACCGCGGACGGCGTGTTGATCTTTTCAAACTTCGCCAACCGCGCCGGATTGCCATAAGTATTGCTCTTCATCCAGCAAAGCTTCGACTTCCCACCGCTGGGTGTTATCTTTGGTATCCTGTCAATCTACCGGATCCTGGGCTGCGTTTTCGAATCGCAGTCGATGATTCTACTGACCGTGCCGATTTCGCCCCACTGGTTCAGGGGCTGGGCTTTGACCTGGTATGGTTTGGTATTCTGCTGGTCGTCACTACCGAAATCAGCTTTATCACCCTCCCACTGGGATGAATGTGTTTGTACCCAAACGGGTGTTAAAGGAGTATATCAGTGAAGACGATCTTCAAGGGCGCCGCACCTTCTGGGTAACGGATATTTTCAGGATTTTTCTGATCGCACTGGTACCGGGAATTGCGCTGTTTTTGCGGTCGATGATGTGACTCTCAAAAAGTCAGCATTGGGAGGCAATTCAACGATACAACTACGGTAAAGTTTAACAAGAACAGACAACCGCATTTATACCGACACATCAGTAGTGCAGATCTTATGGCATCAGACGAAAAGGACACCGCATCCAATCGCGCGCACAGCGGGCACACTGCACTGACAATCAATTTGCTGGATACAATCAGTATTTCGATTGGAAAACAAACTTTCCCCATTACTAGCAGCCCCGGACGTCAGTTACTTCTGTTACTTTGTTTAAGCAAAAATTACAGCGTGCAGCGCAAGTTTGCTGCGCAAACGATTTGGCCGGACAGAGACTCAGCCAAATCCTCTGCCAGCTTACGTCAAGCAATACATCATCTTCGATCAATTCTCCCAACACTATATAGATGGACAATACACTCAGACAGGCAGCTTGTCAGGCTCGAGAAAACTGCAGTTCGAATCGATCTCGAAGGTTGTATAGAGGATATTGCCTCTGGATCGGACCTTCAACTGGATCATCTACCTGCAATGGACACATTGTTTGCAGACAGCGCTGATGTCAGCGATTTGTTTGAAGAGTGGGTGTCATCCAAACGAATCGAAACCACTAAAACTATTACGGATGCACTTCACACACGACTCCGCTTAGAATCACGTGGACCGAATCGACAAAGGATCGCTAAAAAACTCTCACAGCTAGACCCAGCGGATGAGGTGGCTTGCAGAGAACAAATGACGTTCGCTATCGATTCCGGGAATATATCTGGCGCACTGTCAGTTTATTCGAATCTTTGGAGTTATCTCTCAGAAAAACTAGATGTTGAGCCATCAGAATCTACTCAAAAGTTAGCACTAAAAATAAAGCTGGGCCTGGACAACCTGGATCAATCCAATAGCAGCTTACAAACCGATGCCTCCACAGAGGTTGACTACCCACCTACGCGCTTACTTGTGAATCCACAAGGTTACTCTATAGTGTTTCTTATAAATAGCGAACTAGATCAAGCAAGTATTTCTAAAGCACCAATCTCTGAATTAGTAGATTCACTTAAGAATTCAATCAATCAAAAGTACAAGCCCGAGAGATCAGTATCTTCCGGAGATTCTACTCAGGGGCTGCTCGCTGTTAGCTGTATGGAATTTTTTCAGGCACTTGAAATTGCCAGAGAAGCCAATGCCATTTTCCGCTCTTGGAAAGAGATCTGGGATTCAAGTAAACTCGCCTGCAGATCAGTAGTGTGTGATAGAAGAGACTTCCCTATTAACAGCAACATTAGCATTCCAAAGGACTACGTTGCTTCCTTGCGACCAGCAATCGATCTTCTCGATAACGCCCAGACCGCACTTATTGGAACAGCTGCAAATTTTGCTGCCGGACAAAATCTAGAAGATATAGAGGATCTTTCTGTCAGTACCAGTCCGCATATCGCCGCATATAGACTGGTAGAGTCAACTTCTCCGACTCCGCGAGTCGCGCAACTAAACAATTCAGTTCTCGAGCTACCAACTATTGCCATATTACCGTTCCACGAACTCTCAAAAGAACCTGGTGCTGGTCTCGTTGGTGAAATACTGGCAAACGAATTAACTGCTGTAATGTCCCGATCCAACGAGATTAATGTAATCTCCTCTCTTTCTGCAAAATATTTTTTCTCCACCCACCTTGCTGACGGATTACCAATTTCCGCACTGAATGCTACTTACGTCGTTCAAGGGGTATATCGGAACTCTCAGAGTAAAATTGTACTGGATATGAATCTGTTGTTGGCACATACCAATGAGACGATCTGGACAGAGCGAATTACTGAGTCATTTGATGGCTTTATGGAACCAACCAACCGTATCCTGCTTACTGTCGCTCGTCATATTCTAACCAAACTAAAAAGCACAGAAATCAAATCCATGCGCTCTACTCCACTAAAGAGTTTATCGAACTATACGATTCTTTCCAGTGCAATCTCCCTTATGCATGGATTGTCTACACGCTCCTTCACGGAGTCTCATACGCTACTGAAAACCTTAATTGATCGCGAGCCGAACAACGCTACACCACGCGCGTGGCTAGCGAAATGGTACGTACTCCGAGTCCAACAGGGTTGGTCTAGCGATATCCCGTCAGACGGAAGCAAAGCTATACAGCAAACTAACACCGCACTTGACTTAGACCCGTTCTTCTCATTGGCACACACAGTGGCTGGATTTGTTCATACAAATATTTATCGCGATTTAGAGAAGGGAATCGAATACTATCGTACAGCATTGGACCATAATCCTAATGAGTCCTTGGCACTCGCTTTGAAAGGTGCTTTGCACGCATTTTCAGGGGAAGGAGATAAAGCTCTGTTTCACACTGAAAAAGCTCTCCACATCACACCGTTGGATCCGCTGAAGTACCTCTACGAGTCTCTGGCAGCATCTGCCGCACTAACGGCAGGAAATTACCAACTGGCTCATACCTATGCACAAAAGTCTCTCAAATTGAATAGGTCGCATACCTCAACTCTGCGAGTGCTGGCTATTTCTCAATGTTTGTTAGGTCACGATACTGAAGCACAAAACACAGTCTATGATCTACTAAAAGTTGAACCGGATTTCACTGTGGACCGTTGGAGGAAACGATCACCAGGTGCAGATCCTGCACTATTAGAGCTTCTTGGCAATGCTCTAAATAGGTCAGGTGTGCCGTTAAATTAGCGTGCGTTCCGACTTCCCTTTGCCGCGTAAGTTGATATAAGCTATTTCTAAGCAAGCAGTTTCATACTTCGAGGAATAGCATGAGTACATTTTCCGGTAACGGCGGATGGGGTGGCTGGTCTGGTTCCGGCGGTTGGGGCGGTTGGGCTGGCAGTGGTGGATGGTCGGGTGCCGGGGGTTGGTCCGGTTCCGGCGGATGGGCTGGAGGCAACTCAGGAGGATCAGGCGGTTATTCCCCTATATCAATATTAACCAACCGTGATGGTATTGCAGGTAGCTGGAATCCACCTTCTATTACTCCCGTAGATCGTCCCAGCAATCATCCCGACAACTTAGTCAGTTGGGCACCCTGGGTTCGAGCACAGTTATTCGATTCTGAGTTACTATCTCGAATTACATTTTCATTTGGCCCCGAGAACGGTACAGCTGGTAACACAGAGAACTATATAAACGTATGGCACATGGAATATGACTTAACCGGTAAACCGGCAGTTCCGGAACCCTCCACCGAAGATCCACCCCATCAGAGAGTATTAGCTAATCACTTATTTTCTTCAAGCAAGCCCTCCGCGGAAAAGCTTAACCACCAATTAAATCTGATCAGGGACTATATCGATCTGCGACAAGATAGACTAGCTGAAATCACATCACAACTTGGTTCACCGGAAGCGTTTCTTGGAACCATCGGTTTTCTTTCTCCGGACCGTACACCCTGGACTCTCGAATTACTGGGGGCAGTCTACAGACTCGCACTCTATGTTGAGTTACGTGCAAAACATGACCTGGCTGTACGCAGACCCATTGAACTAAGCCCGCAGATTCAGCCAATAATAGAAACTCCAAATCATGGCAGTTTCCCAAGTGGACACGCGACAGAGGCTTTTGCTTTATCTACCGCTTTTTCAATACTGTTGGAAAAAAGTGTCGAGACCTTTACGAAAGACGGATCAGAAACTAGTACATCAATTTATGGAGAAGCAGGCCAGAAAATACAATTATTAAGACTGGCAAGCAGAATTGCAGTAAACAGGACAGTCGCCGGTGTGCATTACCCAATAGATAGCGCCGTCGGAGCACTGCTTGGAAGCACGCTCGGGCAGTACTTTGCTAAGCGATGTATTGTTGATGAAAAAGCAAAATACAACTCATTTACTTTTAATGCGGAAGAGTACGAAAACATGGAAGATTTCGATCGCTCTAAGATGTTTGAGGGCGCTCCAGAACTGGTGAGCTTGACACCCGACTATATAACATCAGCAGAAAATAACATTAAAACCGAAGAAACTCCGCTCTCATGGCTGTGGGGAAAAGCTATAGAGGAATGGAGACGTTGAAAATAGTCATCAAGCTTCATCTTAAATAAGGTTAATCCGATGAAGATTATTCAAGAAGTCTATGATGTTGAATATATCGACAAACACCCTGGATTGAATTGCAGATTCGAATGGTACCTTGGGCCTGGAATTTTCGAATATTTCAACCGTCCTCCGCAGAATGGTGCTAATGCAGTATCGAACCTATGGTTCAACGCGCTATTTCGAGTGAATGTCAAAGGGCTGAATGCACAAGACTTAACCAATGTTTTGACTGACGCTCTGAGCCTTTCAGGAAGCTATGTTGTACTTTGGTACGACGAGAGTTCTAAAGACGGCTTATTTGAATCCGACATTACTGGCGTCGCTTATGTAAGCAAAGAGTTTTTTGACAACTTCCCTAGATTCAACAATGGCCAGGAAGTAGAAAACGGCCCTCAAGGAGAATCAGTTTTAGAAATTCTGCCTATGGCATATTCAGGCGATGCCTTACGATCCGCGGACTTTGGTCAACAAAGTATCGTAAATCTTTTTAGTTTACTCGGTGAGGTTAAGACTCAGCAAACTGATCGCACACAATTTGAACCAGATCAAGACGCTGTAGTCATGGGGATTATTGACGACGGAATAGCAATCGCCAATGATCGTTTCCGTAAATCAGTCAATCATACACGTGTTTCCTTCGCATGGCGTCAGGACGGTCCAGCCGAGAGTGGCCCGATCCCCTACGGTCGATCCTATTCTGAGAGCGATCTTAATAGTTCGCTTGCCAACGCCACGGTTGATGGTTTCACGGACGAAGAACAGTTGTACCGTGAGCTGGGCTACCACCAATACAGTGAGACTACAACACATCAGCCCGCTGCCAATAGATATTCCCACGGGACTCATGTACTTGATCTCATGGCAGGTGAGGATATATCTGTATTCACCGCTGAGAACGCTCCGCCACCGCGCCCTATCGTTGTGGTTCAACTACCAGCAAAAGTCGTTGCGGACACCAGCGGTAGTCTACTCGCTGATAGAGCCATTCTCGGAATCGAATATATATTATGGTGCGCAGAGCAGCTAAAGCAAAACCCCGACGATCCCGATCTACCGGTTGTTATCAACTTCAGTTTCGGAAATATCGCTGGGCCACACGATGGATCCTCGTTGCTTGAACGTTATTTCGATCAGAGAATTCAAAATCGCGACAACTTTCAAATAGTACTTCCCGCTGGAAATAGCCGTCAATCAAGAACATACACAACGTTTACATTGGCTCAACACCAAACACAAACACTTGACTGGCGCATTCAACCCGATGACAGAACACTCAGCTGGCTGCATATCTACCTGCCGAGAAACAAAGATCCCACTGATCCGACGTTTGAACAATCAATAGAAGTTAAAATAACCCCTCCGGGAAATGACGTTTCTACGTCAAGAAAATTAACCGAAATCAAAAACAAAGGGGTTGTTTTTAAAAACGACAATGGAGATGTAATTGGGTTAGCCGTCTATAAATTCAATAGCGCTGTAGAGCCGCACACAGAGGGAAGGGGCGAGTATTGCATCGTTACGCGATCCACTAGAAGCCCTAACGATCTACACCCAACTGCACCCTCAGGAAACTGGCAGATCGAACTGACGAGAAAAAAATCTTCCGCAGAGGACGGCTATCCTGAAGAGGCTGAAGTACACGCATGGATAGAACGGGACGACACAGCCTTCGGCTACCCCCTTGAGGGAAGACAATCGTATTTTGATGACCACCAATATGAAGAGGCGCGTGTTAATGGTAATGGTGTAGCGTCAATCAAAACCGAAGCAATGTATTCTGAAAGCGTTGTAAAGCGGGAAGGTTTAATAAATTCAATTGCGACCGGCTATTCTCCCATAGTTGTTGGTGGAGTAACACGACAAAGCGCAGGGGAAAACGAGACAGATCGACCTGCAAATTACTCGTCTGGCGGTCCTACCCAAACGAAGAACCTATCAAGTCATCCAAATCGGACTGGTCCGGATGTCGTAGCGACCAGCGATACTTCTCTTGTACACACAGGCATTATTGCAGCGGGTAATAAATCCGGATCAACTGTTGCGATCAATGGCACCAGTGTGTCCGCACCACAAGTCGCAAGAAGCATCGCCGACAATTCCAGTTTTAGTAGAACTGAAATCCTGACTGACGTCAGTCCAATTGCAGAAACAGAAGGAGTAGACGTCGGCGCGGGAAAAATCGACCCTGGCAATCGAACGCACAAAAAACCTCGATTAGTCCACAAGGGGAAAACGACCTAGTCCAGAAGTTGTTCACTACTAGCGTCGCTAGCAGCCACACGATAGAGAACAGGCTATGGCGCTATTTCTTACTGTTAAAGCGCATAAGTGATTTTTGCAACGAAAATTCTCGATAAAACAAGCCGTCACCACACATGTATATTAGTGGGGTTTTGTCATGCTGACTCCTAGTTCGGAGCTACATGTTTAAATCTCGAGAAATACTCACTATGGGAAGGCAGCTTTTCAACTACTTTTTTGTGGCTAACTTGTAGATTCTTAAAATACTTTGACGATTCGTTAATCCTCGATATTAATGCGTGTGGTACAAGTGGATAGTTCCTCATACCAGCCAACATGCAAACGTAAGAATAGTCTGGAAACAATGGGCCGTTTGAACCTTGCGGAGTGTTATTAGGCCAGACGTAACTCCAATGCTCCAAACGTGTACTGAGTGAATCTGGTACCTTTCCCTGCTTCGTCACATCCTGCCAAAAATCACTATCTCTTCTATTGGAAAGGTAATAATGCATAACAAGGAAGTCCCGAATCTCTTCATAATGATCAGTCATTTTCTTGTTAAATTCACTTGATAATCGCGATTCGCATCTTCGCGACGGAAAGTGGGAAATCAAGTGTTCAAGTGCAACTTCGATCAGATAAATACCTGTAGATTCCAGCGGCTCGACAAAGCCACTCGAAAGCCCCACACTGACACAATTTTTGTACCATGAATCTCGTGTCTTACCCACTCGCATCTTCAGGAACCGAACAGACTCAGGAGAATCAACTACACCGTGAAACTTTCTGAACTGATCTTCAACCTCATTATCTCGTATATGGCTTGAGCTATAAACGTACCCAGACCCCCTACGTGATGTCAGTGGAGTTTCCCATATCCATCCACACTCCATAGCGGTTGCAGTGGTAAATGGAGAGAGATCTCCGTCTTCTTTCCGCGAAATCGGCATTGCCACAGCTCTATCACACGCGAGCCATTCACTGTACGTTTGAAACGGAACACCCAGAGCTTTGTTAATAAGCAGTCCGGAAAACCCAGTACAATCTATGAAAAGGTCGGCGTGTAAATCACCTGAATGTTCAGTTTTTAAGCAATTTATGTAGCCTTCTGAATCAAGCTCAACGCCTGCTATGTTGTCGATAACGCGATTTACGCCCTGACCTGTCGCATGATCGTGCAGGAGTTCCGCAAAAAGGCCGGCATCAAGATGATAAGCGTATGGGACTCTTCCCTTAAATTCATCATCTGTCAGTGCTTTCGGCGCTCTGTTTTGCACAGCACATTCAACCCCCGCAAAGCAACTGCGCGCATAACCTATTCGCCACGCCTCACTTCGATAGAGATGTAACCAATATTGAGCAATGCTTAAGGGATCATTCGGTAACGACGGTTCGTGTCCAAACGGATGCCAGAAGCTGTCACAGCTATCAAATCGGTTCCACCCGGAGAATTTAATACCAAGCTTAAAAGTGGAATCACAACGAAGCAAGAACTCACGTTCGGACACACCGAGAAACTCGAGCATCCTAACTAAGGACGGAAGGGTGGCCTCACCCACCCCCACTGTCGGAATAGAGCTCGACTCGATAACTGTAACCCGACGTTCAGGAATCCCGGTACCCAAAAAAACCTTAGCGAGACAACAGGCCGACAGCCAACCAGCAGTCCCTCCCCCTGCTATAACGATGGACTGAACCGGTTGAGTAGCAGAGTTGCTAGAAATCGTCTTTACCAAATCATCGTCACCCACCCGGCTCAGCCGGCACTAGATTAAAAATGCCAGTGCATAGAGAAATTTAAGTTGCTATTGAAATCGCTCCCGTTTTGCACACTGTAAACATCAAGCCACTGTATATCACATTCTGCAGTCGGCTTACACTTTAGGCTAACCCGTTCCTGATTGCATAACGGGTGGCCTCTGCTATTGATGAAACCCCGAGCTTAGTGTAAATAGTCGAAATGTGTCGAGCAGCCGTGTTCGAACTTATACCTAAACTTGTCCCTACTTGCTTTCGACTGTAGCCATTTGCAATCAGTGTCAAAACCTCCTTCTCGCGATTACTTAGCCGCTTACAATCCACCCCGCCAATCCGCGCTACATCTTCGATCTCACGGACAAAACTCAGAACCCGAACCAGGGTCTCATCGGGCATTTCGCTAATCCGGCGTACCACATTAGACAGTACTTTTTGCCTCTCTGGTATCTCATTTGTGTAGATTTGCATCAATATCGCCCCCTATGGATGAAACCTAAGAATATGCCCCCTTCGTAATTCAATCGTTAGTTGAGCGTGAATGCACCGTTAAGGACCATTAACGGCAGACAGATGACACATCATCTTAGAAGCTACTCTTGGCCAAATCATGCAGTCAGCGACTACAGTGCCCCCATTTTCGCTGCTGCCCAGCGATTTTAATGGGGGAAAAGCGTAGTCGCGAAACCCATGAATCGAAGACAGACGCGGAGGCACTGCAGTTCAGAAAGGGGTTTGGCAAAGAATCGAAGCTGTCATAAATGGGGCATGTGTTAATGGAGAATCGTAATGGATTGTTGGTTGCCTCAACGGTGACTCAAGCGACAGGCAAGGCAGAGCGTTCATCCAATGCAGCGATGGCATCGGCAATTTCATCTTTGCGCGACTGACTGTCTTGCATAAGAGTTCGAATTTCTGACGTGCGCTCTTCGCTTGCCGCCGCTTTTCGAATCTGGCCAGCAAGCTCCTCAAGGATTGCACGAGACATGCGGTTCTCCAATTGATTGGTACAAAACAGAGTGCCCTGCCTTAACAGTAGTGAAACGGATCATGCCATGCAATGTCACACAAACTAAAGATTGGAATTTTGTTTCGCCATAAAAAACCCTATAACGGTGATCTGCAAATGTTGCGATCTGAAGTGGCCACCTGGCAGTAACATGGGAGAAGCTATTGACTAAATTTGAACAACGCTTAAAGCGGGTATAAGTGGTCAAGCATCGCTGCTAGCGGAAAGATTAACTAACAGGCCAAAGCAACATCGAGTCATATTGTGTAGAACAAGATCCTGACCACCTGTTTCAGTCTTTATTGTCATGACGTTATGTGATATAGTTTAAGCCGACACAAGCAGATTTACAGAATTTCTCTGGTTATAGCAGGTGTAGAATCAAGTGATGCGAATTACAATTTTAGCGATGTGCCTTGTTCTGGCGGGTTGTGGTAGCGATAGTATTTCCGATACTGCACTTACTGCAAATGAATCTGACAACCTGAATAATTTACAAACACCACCGAATGTAACGAATGGTGATACTGACGAATCTACTGTAAACCCGGTCGCAGATTCTGCTGACGCGGTTGAACCTGTGGCAGATGAGCCTGTGGATGTGACTGATCCTGTTGATTCTTCAGTGGAGCCTGATTTCTTGAGATGCGATGACGTCGGGACTTTTCCGGTGGGCTTCAATCCTTCAGCCGGTGTCCCATGTCGTCTTGACCTGGTAATCTCGGCAGAGGTAGCAAATAACGGTTTCGGTCAGGTTTTAGCACTAGAGACGGATCCGATCTCTTTTGAAAATATGCTCGATGTGCCGCTGGAATGCAAAAGACTGTTTGAATCGTTCTTCTGCAATTGTGATAACAGCTACACCGATTTGTTGGCCGATGCTCAGGAACGTGGAAAAATATTTTTCACGGCAACTTTGAGAAACTTAAATCAAATCGATATGATTGCAGGTCGCGATGGAGACTTCGACACCTTTACTATTGAAGGTTCATGGACAGATGACTTTAGAAACACAGTGCCGCTATATCGCATGACTGGCGATACCGGAACAACGCTGTTACATTTACCACCACCTGGATTTGTACGACCAATACTTCCCGGCCTTTCTTACAGAAGCAATGCCGTCGGCGATATCTTCATCAGTCAATTCAGCTCATCAAGCACGGGTGACGACACCACCATTGTTTCACAGTG
>CAYPCS010000061.1:0-34803 GCA_964409275.1 uncultured Granulosicoccaceae bacterium | reverse complement strand
AATACCCACCGTGTGCAGAGGCGTATCCCAATCTCGAAGTTGACCTGAATAACGCTGTCAGTCGGTTAAGCACTGACCCTGTCTCCGCTGCCGATTTAAACCTGCAGCAGGTATTTTCCGAGGAGTTTGACGGCAGTGGATTGCTGGAGTTATCGAAGTTTATATTTGCCAAACCCTATGCGGCGGCAATTATCGATGCCATTGCCAATGAGCCAGTGACGGTCTGGGGACCATACGTGAACAGCATTGCATCCGGGCTCCTGGACGAGCCGCCGAACGACATAGAGCTTTCGATTCCTGTATTTACCGGAATCGAAGGTCGGGGTGCTGACGGAATGAGTAACAGCATAATATGTGCTGAGGAGTTGCCGCCTGCTAACCCGCCTTTTTTCGATCTGTCTGTCACCGGATGGTCTGATGATGTCATCGACCAACTGCGAAGGCGAAACAAGGAATACCCGGAGTTATGTGAAATATGGAGTGTTCCTGTAGCGGACAGTGCAATCAGTCTGCCGGTAAACAGTGACATTCCGACCCTGATACTCGCTGGTACAGCTGATGCGACTACTATTCTACCGTTTGCCATTGAGACACAAAATACGTTGTCGAACAGCTTTCTGATCAGAGTTAAAGACGCTGAGCACGGTGTTATCGATGCGCCCTGTGTAGCGGAGGTGACGCTGGCGTTTCTGGCATCACCGGAATCTGATCCGGTGCAACCGTGTTCGGCAACAACTCATCTGGTCAACTATGAGCCGGGTTTACCTGATCCTGGCACCATTGATATTGCGCCGGGCGAGGTGGTATCTCTATACGGAGACTTGCTTGAGGTTCCGGCTAGTGTTTTCGACACACCAGACGCAGTCGCTTTCCTGAATATCATCGCCGATAACATAGCAGCGGCACTGGCATCAAATTCGATTGAATTCACGCTGGAAACACTGGACAACGGCGCTCGTTACACCAGTGCCAACTATGACGACCCTGCTGCCCGAGCGATCGCGTCAGAAATAATTGGGCAGTTCGATCCGGATGAAGTGGAGTAGATACTTTAGGTCACAGAAAAAACTCATGCTCGACAAATGTGCACAAGGTCGGATAATCTTGAGACAACCTTATTTGAGTAATAGCAACTGGATCTTGGTCATGCAACGGGCAACTTTGTTGATTTGTACCAAAGGGTGTGTGACCGAAGAACAGCATTCGGGAAAACTGCGCGTCCGGGACTGCGCAGGGACCGCCTGGCAACGGGCGTTTCTGCTGTAAGATACGAAAGAAGAGCGTAAACACTTGAGCAGTAAACTCACCAAACACAGCAAATTCTTAAGCTATGTTTTAAGACATAAACCAGAATCTATTGGAATCACGCTTGACGAGAATGGTTGGGTTGAAGTCTCGGCTTTGCTAGAGGCAAGTCGTCGGGCCGGTCAGGATATTTCCTTGGAGCATCTTCAGGAAATTGTTGAAACAAATAATAAAAAGAGGTTTGCGTTCAATGATTCCGGAGAACGAATAAGAGCGAGCCAGGGTCATTCGGTTAAAAACATCGATCTAGGCCTGAGAGAGATAAAGCCTCCTGAAATTCTGTATCACGGTACTGTCTAGAAATTCATAGAAGCAATACAGAAATCCGGGCTTCAGAAAATGAATCGACAACAAGTGCATCTATCAGCTACAAGGGAAACAGCTACAGACGTTGGAAGTCGTCGCGGAAAACCGATAGTATTGGAAGTTAAAGCCGCGCTGATGCATAAGGCCGGTTTCAGATTTTATCGCTCGGCAAATGGCGTGTGGCTTACAGATTCAGTTCCCTGGCAATACCTGGGGCGCGAAAGCATATAATAAATTACAGCCGATATTGTGCGTCTTTAAGTATCGTTCGGTTAAAAAATGATAGAACCCGACAAGACTATAGTATTGTATCCGGAGCTGTCCGGTAAGAGTCTTGCCGAAGTGTTGAAAGAGAATATTTCCAGCAGCAAGGAGTATATTTCCGGCTTCGAAGAATCCGGAGGCTCTACGTGTTGGGCCTTGATGAAACAAGGCGAAAGATATTCCCAAATTGGTATTGGCATTGAGGTGCGTTGTATTACAGCCAGTTTTTGGGAGTCGGGTGTACAGTTAGCAACAGCCAATACAGAATCTTTTGAGTCTATATGCCAAATGTTATCTGACTGGAATATTGAGAAATTATCATCAAAGGAGCTGAGTAAAAAGTATGGCTGTATATTAGTGTCACCTGGTGCTGCAGAGTATGAAGCCGGTTCAGAGCGCTACGTGGAGTATCTTTGGGAATCTATTAAAACTTCACAGTCATCGACACTGGAACATTTCACAGAAATTCTTGAGCTGGCATCTGAAAACCCGGTGCTAAACAAATTGGCTCTATACTCCAGCATGAATAAGTTATTATTTGGCGAGTACACCGGCTACCCGTTTTCCGAGAATAGTCCGGGAGTCTATAGCCTGGATGGAAGCACCTATACCATCTCATTCAAGGGCTCGGAATTTCACAGACACTCGGCAGCGGAGGCCATTGAACAGTTGGTGAGTTTACTACCTGAAAATTATGGCCCGGCAACACATGGTTCTGCGAGTTGACTTCAGTGCACCTTACAAACAAGAATAAGTAGCGCTTGCCGTCACTTATCCGATGTTGAACGAGCCCGCGGTTCAATATTGGGTGTTTGTGACAGGTCTATTTATACGCAATTAAAATACTAATACACAAATATAAACAGAGTCATTCTGTCAATCAAACCAGATAACGGTATAGTTATGCTGGCACCGTTGGCGGATGTCATACAGGCAGTAAAGGTTGAGTTCGCACCCCCCCGCTCACAGTGCTAGCCAGGGTAGTTTTTGATTGACGAGGGTGAGTCCATGACCGATTTACCAGATTTGTTTCCGGATTTTGAAGCCTGTCGAATCAGCACCCGAGACGCTGAAATATTTGTCCGACATGGCGGAAGCGGACCTCCGCTATTGTTACTGCACGGCTATCCGCAGACACATGCTTGCTGGCATAAAATAACACCGGAACTGCAAAAGCATTATACGGTTTGTCTTATTGATCTTCGTGGCTATGGCGATTCAAAAGCTACCGGCAACGAGGTGAGCACATCATCGTACTCCAAGCGCGCGATGGCGCAGGACTGTATAGAGGTGATGCGGCAGTTGGGGCATAGCCGTTTCTCTGTAGTGTCGCATGATCGAGGCGCACGGGTTGGCTATCGCCTGGCGCTGGATCATTCGCAGGCCATACTGAAACTGGTCACGCTCGATATTGTGCCGACCTCGGACGCCTGGGATGCCATGGATCAGGGCGGGGCGGTATCAAAGTTTCACTGGAGTTTTCTGGCACAGCCGCACCCGCTACCAGAGCAGATGATTGCAGCTGCCCCCGATGTTTGGCACAAGTACCTGTTGAGCAGCTGGAATGCTGAAGGTGATCTTGCCTGCTTTAATGAGCATGCGCTGGCTGCATACCTCGTCGCCTGTGCCCAACCGGATTGCATCCATGCGATGTGTGAGGATTATCGAGCGGGACTCGGTATCGATGTTGATCTGGATCGGGCCGATCAAGCAGCCGGGCGTCGAATCACATGCCCGACGCTGGTGCTATGGGGGCAGCGTCGTTCGCTGGGCACGGTGTCCAATACGTTGCAGGTATGGCAAAGGTGGTGTGAGGACGTGCGTGGTGAGCCGATCCAGTCAGGTCATTTTCTGGCTGAAGAAAACCCGCACGATACGCTGCGAGCCGTGTTGGCGTTTCTGCAATCCTGAGCTCTCGCTACAGTGATTTCAGAAAGCTCTCGTAGTCAGAAATAACACTGCTCAATGCCACGTGGTTATGCGTGCGCTGCCAGTATTGCATGACCTTGAACCCGGACAGGCTCGAACCCTTTGTCGGGCCGGGTCGTGTCCAGATAGAGCGAACACTAAAGTGTATTTCATCATCACCATAGACAGATGGCGGCAGGTGAAATGACAATTCGTAGACTTGTTCGCGTTTAACCGGTGCGTCGGCAATGACGCGAATTCCTTCCAGAGAGACGTCCACAATGCGGCCAAACTTGCGTCCGGTGACCTGGGAATCCACATTGAGCAGATACTGCAGTTCCTGGCGGGGAAAGCTGCGGCGATCATAGCTCACGCTGTTTTTCATTATGTGCGCTCCAATGCAGACAGGCCGGTTCACGGAAAAGCCATCAGTTTTGCGCGCTCGCAGTCCCTGAGTTTCTGCTGCGCCGGCTTTCGGGCAATTATAGAGGTATAGCTGAAATTTAACGAATCGCAACTGGCGATCGGCAAGTCATGCCAGTGTGTCATGCCAGTGTGAAGCCGTGTTTTGAAGCGGGTGTATTGACGGTTTTTGTGTCAATAGCAGAAACATAAACGGAGTGCGCCAGTTGCGGCTGATTTTGGTAAACTATCGAAAGCAGCGCCGGGTGATCGCAGCACAAATGTTGCTGCGTCCAGACAACAACCGCACTATTAGAGAAGTTGAGCAGGAGAACAGGCGGATGAGTTCCATCAAAGACCAGTTTAGCGATGACGAATGGTTTGTTGTCGCGAGTATGCCCGCCATGATCGGTGCGGCGATGGCCGGTGCTGGCAGCAGCGGCATTATCGGTACGGCCAAAGAAGCAATGGCCAGTATGAAATCGGTGGTTGCCGGTGCCACGGATTTCCCTGACAACGCGGTGATTGCCGGTGTTCTTGAAAAGGCCGGGAGCTTCACCGAGGCAAAGGAAAAAGCCGGAGCCTATCGGGAAAAAGCCGTGGGGGAAATGAAAGAGCGCGGTATAACTTCGGCGGATGATTTTAATGCCTACATGTTAACCCACTGCGAGAAAGCCGTGGCGCTGGTTGCCGAGCGCTGCAGCGCCAGTGACTCCGAGCAATATCGCCAGTGGACCAGGTCCATTGCAGAGAAAGTAGCTAACGCCGCTTCCGAAGGTGGCTTTATGGGCTTTGGTGGTGAGCAGGTCAGTGAGGGTGAGAGAACCCTGCTGAGTAAAATAGATGCAGTACTTGGAGTGGTAAAGCCCGCGTGATGCGAATGTGCGGAATCAGGCAGCTATGAAAATAACCGTTGTATTGATAATGTTTGCGCGATGGCATTGCCGGTAGTTCCCACCTTAAAGCTGCTCGCCCTGAGCTCTGTCAAAGTTGTGGTGTTGGGGCTGGGGGCGCTGATTATACCGATTCAAACGGTTCGACTGGTGGTGGGAGGTACTGGTGAGTCAGTCAGGATAGCGGCAAACTGGATGCGTGATCACGAAAAATTGTCCGGCGAAGAAACCGAACAGTTTATGGAGTTGCTCACACGCGTGCAGCAGGCGGAGTATAGCCGCGAGCAGGCGCGAGGTCTGTTGTTTGTTATTATTAAAAAATCGTTGGCGGGTATGGCCAACTCTGTCTCCGCTGCTGCCAGCTGGTGTGCGAGGCTGTTTCGTCGAGCCTCATCCTGATTAGCTAACCGCTTTTTTCATTGCTCTGGTTGAACTGGTTGTAGCAGGCATTATTTGTATTCCCTGATATGTATTCCCTGATGTGTATTTTATGATGCCGCGTTCCGGTTACCTGCTGATGGTAGCGCTTGCACTGCTTGTATCTGTTTGCGCTACAGCATGGCTTTTAAGGTTTGGCGGTCGCGAGCTGATTGCAGCAACGTTACCTGAACTTGCCCGGCAATTAATTGATGGCCAGCTGGTTAACGACGGCTGGCATTCACGTACGCTACCTGTCTATGCACTAATCTGTGTCGTGTCTCAACTCATTGTGGTGCCCAGTGGCTCGCTGATACTGCTGGTGGCGGGTTTTCTCTACGGACCGGTAATCGCGGCTACGGTGTTTTCACTGGCGCAGATACTGACCGCCTGGCCGGTTTACCGTGTGGCAAGTGAGATTTTGCACAAAAGCGGTCAGCAGTCGCTGGCGAAGTTTCACCATATTCTACCAGGCTCTGCTGCGCTGACCTCGCTGCGTGAAGAAAGTTTTGTCGCCAGTGTAACTATTCGCCTGACACCGGTAATTCCCAGTGCCGTCGCCGTTGTGCTTGCTGCTGCATTGCAAATTCCGGTGAGGGTTTTTTTGCTCGCAACAGTGGCGGTGTGCTGGGTTCGACCGTTGTTCTTCGCGGCCGTGGGAGGCAGCTTCGGCGAGGTCAGTCAACTCAGGGAGTCGCTGGACTCACCGGGTGAGATAAACGTAGCGCCACTGGTGATTGTATTTGTGACGGCAGCGTTATTATTGCTGGCACGACTCTGGTTGCGCTACCGTCGGCAGTCGGACCACTAGTGGACAATCGACCCTTCATCATTGACACTGGTCAAAAATAACAGGAGCAGCTATGGCTGACCAGAACGGCAATGCGGCCGCCTATTTTGTAGATCGGCATCGGCAAGCTGTGTACGCCGATAAACCGGTTTTTATTGAAGCCGATGGCGAGCAGCGATCGCTAAGCTATCGCGAGCTTGCCACAGAGTCCGGCAAGTTGGCCGACCTTTACGAGCGCCATGGAATTTCAAGAGAGCAGCGCGCCGCACTGCTGTTGCTCGATACCATAGAGTATCCGACGATATTCTGGGGTAGTTTGAAAGCCGGGGTGATGCCGGTTGCGCTGAATACACTGCTGGCCACCGATGTCTATCAGTCTATCTTGCAGGACAGTCGCGCCAGTGTCCTGTTTGTCTCGCACGCATTGTTAGCTGTGGTTACACCTGCACTTGAGCATTGCCCCGATATCAGGCACGTGATTGTGGTGGGTGAATCAACGGATAAGTATCTGTGTTTTTCTGACGAGATTGCCAGCTGCAAGGAGCGAGAGGCTATAGCGGTATCCGCTGATGAGTGTGCCTTCTGGTTGTATTCGTCCGGTTCGACAGGTAAGCCGAAAGGCGTGAGGCACGTACATGGCAGCTTGCAATACACCTCGGATACCTATGGTCAGCAGGTGCTTGGAATCGAGCAGCAGGATGTTGTTTTTTCTATTGCTAAAATATTCTTCGCCTACGGTCTGGGCAATGCCATGACTTTTCCGATGGCAGTCGGCGGCACTACCATATTAATGAGCGGTCGGCCGACACCGGATAGCGTGGTGCAGGTGATTAACGATTTCAAGCCGACTATCTTTTGTGGTGTACCTACATTGTACGCGGCAACCGTCGCTTTTATCGAAGCTGGCAACGGTTCCATAGATGTGCCTTTGCGCCGTTGTATATCGGCTGGAGAAGCGTTGCCGGAGGATGTCGGTCGTGGCTGGCAAAAGCTGACCGGTTGCGAGATTCTGGACGGGGTCGGTTCCACTGAAATGCTGCATATATTCTTGTCAAACCAACCGGGTGAGGTGGTGTACGGTACTTCCGGAGTCGCCGTACCCGGTTACGAGATTCGATTGGTGGACGAGCAGGGTACAGAGACCGGTATTGGCGAGGTTGGTGAGCTGCTGGTCAACGGAATGTCTGCTGCTGCGGATTACTGGAACCAGCGGCATAAAACGCGCAACACCTTTGAAGGTGAGTGGACCCGTACCGGGGATAAATACGAACGAGCCAAAGACGGACGCCTTGTCTATTGTGGCCGCACTGACGACATGTTCAAAGTCAGTGGTATTTGGGTATCTCCCTTTGAAGTGGAGCAGGCACTTGTTTCGCATCCATCAGTACTGGAAGCGGCGGTTGTACCCGCCGAGGACGATCAGGGTCTGGAAAAACCCAAAGCGTTTATCGTGCTAAAAGATAACAGTGTTGATGCATTAGCGCTTAAGGAACAACTCAAGGATCAGGTCAAAGAGCGTGTAGGCAAGTGGAAGTATCCGCGCTGGATAGAACTGGTGGACGATTTGCCAAAAACCGCAACGGGCAAAATTCAGCGTTTTAAATTGCGAGACTAGGAATTAGTGGGCTCGTTTCAATGGTCAACTGCTGACGCCTGCAGCGTGACAATAGACGGGGTGCATCTTGAAGCGCGCTGTTTTGGGCCGCCTCCGGGTGAAGCGCCCGTTATAGTGTTGCTGCACGAAGGTCTTGGCTGTGTTGAACTGTGGCGTGATTTCCCCCAGGCGCTTGTCCATGCCACCGGTCTGGGTGTTTTTGCGTACTCGCGTCAGGGTTATGGTCAATCCGCGCCTGTAGCGTTGCCGCGACCGCTCGACTATATGTCGCGTGAAGCGGACGATGTGTTGCCCGGGTTGCTCAATGCGCTACAACTAAAACACTGCATATTACTCGGTCATAGCGACGGTGCTTCAATTGCCGCGCTTTACGCCGGTGGCAGTGCAGCCGACGTTCGAGTTCGCGGCCTGGTACTGATGGCTCCGCACTTTTTTACCGAAGAGATTTCGCTGGCGGCAATTCGTAAAACCACTGAACAATATAACAACGGGGACCTTAAGCACAGCTTGAGTGTGTTTCACAAACACGTTGATTGTGCGTTTCGTGGCTGGAGTGATAGCTGGCTACATCCCGAATTTAAAAACCGGGATATCACTGACTGCATAGATTATTTCAGAATTCCGGTGTTGGCCATTCAGGGGCAACAGGATCAGTACGGTACGCTGGCCCACATCGAAGTGATTCAAGAGCGTTGTTATGCGCCGGTGGAGACTGTAATCCTTGACCACTGTCGGCATTCTCCGCATATCGATCAGCCACAAGCAACCCTGAGTGCGATATCGGACTATGTGCAACGTTTGCAGGAGATTGAAAATACATCAGTGAGTATCCCTGCGATTGCCGGGTAGGGGAATAATGAAACTCTTTTCAGATTACCCGTTGCCCGCAAGCCGGCATATACCTGGTATTAACGCCCGACCTGATATCGAGCCACTTGAACGTGTCGCGTCACTGGCCTCTAACCCGACAACATCCAGTACCGCTGAGCACAACGTGGCATGGCGTTACGGCTTACGGATATTCAACGAGCGGTATTACTGGGAGGCACACGAAGTACTGGAAACCGTCTGGATGCACGCAAGCCCTAACAGTCGTGAGCGACATCTGGTACAGGGTGTAATTCATATCACCAATGCCGCACTGAAGCTCGTTATGCAACGCGAGAACGCATCGAGTCGATTGTCTGTACTGGCGCTGGAATCGCTGCGTCGTGCGTACCCGTCAGGTTGCGGACGATTGATGGGAATAGAAGCGGTGGCAGTGAATAATGTAGCCAAAACCTGCAATCGATGTCAGGGCAAGCTGGTTATACGCGAGCAGTACGAGTCAGAGTAATCCTGTTATCGGGCGTCCGGAGGCTATAGATTTCAATAGGCTATAGATTTCAATTGCTGTGTTCTGCGATCAATTGAGATGCTTATTGTGCAGGCATAACGAAATGGTTTGTGAAAACGCACTGCCAGGGTGCGTTCGCGACAGTGGATATCCTGCGGTATGGATTCGTCTAGATAAATTTACGTGTTAGCGGGCTCGACTGATTCAGTGAGTCGGGTCGCTCAGCCTCGCTTGTTCCGTCACGTTCACCAGTGGTGTCGCCGAGAAACAGGCTGTTGTTGCTGGTGAGAAAGAGGTCAAAGCGCTGGTTTTCAAGACCGAGCGCCAATTGATCCTGCGCGGTTAACGGTACGCCACTAATTGACATGGCAGTGGCCGTCAGGTCGACGTTAGTCGCCGCCCCAAGGCCAGTTGCTGTCATCTCTCCAGGGCGACTGATGGTGTAGTTAATCGTAATCTCGGTAGATTCACCCAGATCGGATATCACCGCATCCTGACAGGCGCTGTCACTGAAGCTTGTGATTACCGAAGTAGCGCGGGTGCCAATTATACTAAGACTGGTGATTTCGTAGAGGTCTTCTGTGTTGTCCAGTTCGCTGGTTCTGCAAGCGGATTGCCAGGTGCCGTTGAATTCTGAACCCGGCACAACACTCTCGGTATTATCGATGATACTTACGTCGATACTTTCACTGTCGCAGGCGCACAGTGCACACAGGCTTAATGCAGTGACAGAAGCTTTGATCATCGTACTAATTTCCACAAACCACTCCATTGCGTTGATTGTTGATGAAAGAACGAAGCTGTTGCGGAGTTCAATTTTTATGCCATGAGAATGCCGGTTGCACGAAAAACGAAACCGGGGGAAGTAGAATTTCGGTAGATGCGGTATCGAAGTTCCTGCTTTCGCTGATCGGAGATCGTCAGCCGCGATACCCCGACACATACTGTGGGAGGGCAACTTCGTTATACGAAGGTCGAAACCACAGGGCATTAATGTTACTGCGACAAGTGGCAGCGCCGACGTCCCTGCGCGCGCAGACTGTACTGCCCGGGGCAACCGCTTCAATCATAAAGTGCATTATAATGCATGACAAGAGCAGGCTTGCTAATCAGCTTGATATCCTGAAATCAATCAGAAAAGCAGTCGAGCGGCTTCAGTTGGAGGTTGAGTTTTGATAGAGTTGCATTATACTGCCATTTTAATCGCGAACCCTAAACGGAGAGTGCCGTGCCAGAGTTGATTGATTTCCGCACGGAGCCATCGCGTTACCGACACTGGAGCGTCGAATATGACGGACAGGTCGCGTGGCTGACTATGGACGTGGCCGAGGATGGCGGCTTGTTCGAGGGGTATGAATTAAAGCTCAACTCCTATGATCTGGGTGTAGATATCGAACTCGCCGACGTCGTACAGCGCATGAGATTTGAACATCCGGAAATCGGAGCTGTTGTGATGCGCTCGGGCAAGGAAAAAGTGTTCTGCGCCGGTGCCAACATTCGCATGCTTGGCGGGGCGGATCACGCGCACAAGGTTAACTTCTGCAAGTTCACCAACGAAACCCGCAATACCTATGAGGCTGCGGCTGATGACTCCGGACAGCATTATATAGCAGCGATACGTGGCGCCTGTGCCGGTGGTGGATACGAGCTTGCGCTTGCCTGTGATCAGATCTTTATGACAGACGATGGCTCAACCAGCGTTGCTTTGCCCGAGGTTCCTTTGCTTGCGGTGTTGCCAGGGACAGGTGGACTGACTCGCGTTACTGACAAACGCAAGGTTCGTCGAGATCTTGCCGATGTCTTTTGTTCGCTTGAAGAGGGAGTCAAGGGCAAGCGTGCTGTGGAATGGCAACTGGTGGACGAGGTGGTTGCCAATTCCCGTTTTGATGCATTTGTCAGTGACAGGGCTACAGAGATTGCAACGCAGTCGGTGGCGTCTGGCGAATCCACTGGAATTGAGCTAACGCCACTTGTGAGAAGCATCGCTGACAATGGATCACTGTCGTATGGCTATGTGACAGTGGAACTTGAGCGTGATAAAGCCCGCGCAACTATTGCTATCACCGGGCCTGATCAGCCCGCGCCTGAGTCGTTGGCGGAACTGCATAATCAGGGCGCCGGTACATGGCTGTTGCAGGTAGCCAGGGAACTTGACGATGCTATCTTGCATCTGCGATTCAACGAGCTTGAAATCGGTGTGATCCTTTTTAAGACTGCCGGTGATGCCGATCTGGTTATGCAGCACGAAAATTCGGTGTTCAAACAGATTGAAAACGATTGGCTTGCCAGGGAAATTGCGCTGTACTGGAAGCGGGTTCTGAAAAGAATTGATCTGACCTCGCGATCACTGGTCGCACTTATCGAAAATGGCTCGTGCTTCTGCGGAGTGCTGGCTGACATATTATTTGCCGTTGATCGCAGCTACATGATGGAAGGCGAGTTCGAAGACGACGATCGACCGGTAGCGGCGATTCACTTGACGTTTGCCAATTTTTCTTTGTTTCCCATGTCCAACAATTTAACCCGGTTGCAGACCCGCTTCCCGGGCAATGAAGAGAACGTACACAAAGTCCGGCAGCATAGTGATCAACCACTATACGCCGACAAGGCGATTGAACTGGGTCTGGTGACTTACGCATACGATGACATCGACTGGGAAGATGAAATAAGAGTGTTCCTGGAGGAGCGTGCCAGTTTCTCACCTGATGCGATGACCGGTATGGAGGCCAACCTGCGCTTTGCCGGACCGGAGACTATGGAAACGCGAATATTTGGTCGGCTGACCGCCTGGCAAAACTGGATTTTTCAGCGACCCAATGCGGTGGGTGAAAGCGGCGCACTGCAACGTTACGGTAGTGGCCTTCGAGCCGAATACGATAAACGTCGCGTGTGATGTTCAGGTCAACAAACACAAGCGTTTTGTTAACGCCGGTTATATTTTTGCGGTAACGGAGAAAATACTATGGGTGCAGTAAGCAACGTCAGCTACGACACGTTAATCCCGAACAATGTCGGTCTTTCTTCTGACAGGCGCGTATTAAAGGCGCTTGAGAAATGGCACCCGGGATACATCAGCTGGTGGAACGATCTGATACCGAAAAAATTTCAGGAGAGCATGGTGTATCTGCGTACGGCGGTTAGCGTAGATGCCAAAGGCTGGGCCAAGTTTGACTACATCAAAATGCCTGAATACCGCTGGGGAATTTTACTTGCGCCTGAAGTGGAAAACAGAACCATCCCTTGCGGTGAGAACGCCGGTGAGGCGGTCTGGCAGGAAGTGCCGGGTGAGTTTCGTTCGATGCTGCGGCGGCTTATTGTTATTCAGGGTGACACAGAACCGGCCTCAATAGAGCAGCAACGGTTTCTTGGCAACTCTGCCCCGTCTCTTTACGATTTACGCAATCTGTTTCAGATTAACGTTGAGGAGGGTCGGCACCTTTGGTCAATGGTGTATCTGCTGCAAAAGTATTTTGGCGCAGACGGACGTGAAGAGGCAGACGGACTGTTGCAGCGTTCATCGGGCTCCGAAGAAGCACCTCGTATGCTCGGCGCTTTTAATGAAGAGACACCTGACTGGTTGTCGTTTTTTATGTTCACCTATTTCACTGATCGCGATGGCAAGATGCAACTGGAAAGCCTGGCGCAGTCCGGATTTGATCCATTGTCGCGTACCTGCCGGTTTATGTTGACCGAAGAAGCGCACCATATGTTTGTCGGTGAGACGGGTGTAGGCCGGGTAGTGCAGCGTACTTGCGAGGCGATGAAGCAGGCCGGCATCGAAGATCCCTACGATGTAGAAGCCGTGCGTGCACAAGGGGTAATTGATCTGCCCACTATTCAGAAGAAACTCAATCTGCACTACAGTTTATCACTGGATCTGTTTGGTCAGGAAGTATCTACCAATGCTGCAAATGCGTTTAACTCCGGTATCAAGGGTCGCTACATGGAGCACCGCATCGACGATGATCACAAGCTGAACGATGCTACCTATCCGGTGGCGCGAGTGGTTGATGGAAAAATAGTCATTGAAGAGGTGCCGGCACTCACGGCCATCAACATGCGATTGCGAGACGACTATAAAAAGGACGCATCCGGTGGTGTCGGGCGCTGGACAAAAGCGATACAAAAAGCCGGGATTGCATTTGAACTGTCACTGCCGCACGAAGCGTTTAATCGCAAGATTGGTGTATTTGCCGGTCAGCCAATCGATATTAACGGCGAGTTTTTGAGCACCGAAGACTATGAAAGCCGCATCAACGAATGGCTTCCGACTACTGCGGATGGTGACTACATACAATCACTGATGGTGCCTAACTACGAGGCGGGCAAGTACGCGGGCTGGATTGCCCCGCCCAAGGTGGGCATTGACAACAAGCCCGGAGATTTTGAATACGTACAGCTCCATATGGCGTAGCAACCGGCTTATTGTTTTACAGATGACTAAATCGGTGAACAGATTTTATGAGTAGCCCCGTTAAGCAACACCTTATCGATCCTGAAATCTGTATTCGTTGCCATACCTGCGAGGCGACGTGTCCGATTGAGGCGATTACCCATAACGATGACAATGTCGTCGTCGACTTCGATAAGTGCAATTTCTGTATGGATTGCATTCCTGTGTGCCCCACCGGTTCCATTGATGAATGGCGCGTGGTGACCACACCTTACAGTGTCGATGCACAGTTTGAGTTTATGGAGTTGCCAGAGCAGGAAGCGTTTAGCGAATCGCAAGACACCGATAGCACTTCAGCATCCGCAGGTGCATCACTCGAGGCGCACGACGAGGCAATTGCCGCGCTGCTTGCAGACGCACATTCCGGTGCAGGTGGCCGTGCTGTAGCACCGGCGTCTGCGTCTAAACCCGGGATCAATTTATACAACAGTAACAAACCCGCAGTCGCCACAGTACAAGGCAATTATCGATTAACCAACGAGCATTCAGACAGCGATGTTCGGCACATTATCCTGGATTTCGGTAACACACCGTTTCCTGTGCTGGAGGGGCAGAGTATTGGAGTGGTAGCGCCTGGCGTCGATGCAAATGGCAAGGCATTTCTTCCGCGACTCTATTCAGTGTCGAGCCCGCGGGACGGCGAGCGCCCGAATTACAATAATTTATCCCTGACCGTAAAACGGGAAGAACAGGGGGTTTGTTCAAGCTATGTGTGTGATTTGAAAAAAGGCGATTCGGTAACGGTAACCGGGCCTTTCGGCTCTACCTTTCTGATGCCAAATGACGTGAGTACGAAGCTGCTTATGATTTGCACGGGAACCGGAGCGGCGCCATTCAGGGCGTTTACCATGCATCGTCAGCGATGTACCGGTGATGCTTCAGATGCAGCCCCGATGACGCTGGTATTCGGTGCACGCACGCCAGAGTCGCTTCCATACTTCGGGCCGCTGAAAAAAGTACCGGAACATGTGCTGGTGAAACATCTTGTGTACAGCAGAGTCGAGAACCAGGAAAAACGGTATGTGCAGGATGAGTTACTTGCCAATCGCAAGGCAATAGCCGGATTGTTGGCTGAAGACGATTTACATATCTACATATGCGGTTTAAGAGCAATGGAGCATGGTGTTGAGCAAGCGCTATCGAGTATTGCTACTGATCTGGACATCACCTGGGAAGAGCTCAAACACCGCATGCGAGAGCAGGGCAGGTTTCACGTTGAAACTTATTAGCCTTGCATTTCAACCCGGATCGTTGCTGTGACCGGCCTGACGAGTCATATCGGAAATAGCACTGGCAACGCAGAGTCGCTTGCGGTGCTGGTCGGGGAGCGAGTCAGGGAAGCACGTGTGCGGCAAGGCATAACGCGCAAACGACTTTCGGAGTTATCGGAAGTGTCACTGCGCTACCTCGCGCAACTGGAAAACGGAGAAGGTAATATCTCTGTGGTTCTATTGCAAAAGGTTGCTCTGGCGCTGGAACATCCAGTGGACTGGTTTGTTTGTGAGGATGACTTCTGGCAGTCGAACAGCAGACATCTGATCGAGCGTTTTCGTCTGGCCGAACCACGAATTCAACAACAGGTATTGCAACTGCTCAAACCTGCCGGGGATAACACGGCAAAGGCAAAAAGAGTTTGCCTTATCGGCTTGCGCGGTGCTGGCAAGTCTACCCTCGGCAGTGCAGTTGGCGCGGAGCTTGGCGTAGCCTTTGTGGAGCTTAATACTGAAATATCAGCGTTGGCCGGTATGCCGATAGACGAACTTATGAGCTTGTTTGGACAGGAGGGATACCGGCGGCTTGAGCGACAGGCACTCGAGCGCATTGTTAAAACGGATTCGCAGATAATTCTTGCCGCTGCCGGAGGAGTGGTTGCCGATGCACAGACGTACCAGTATTTACAGACACATTTTCATACGGTCTGGTTGAAAGCATCGGCGGAAGAGCACATGGCACGGGTGCGCGCCCAGGGAGATGAACGCCCGATGACTGGTAACCCGAAAGCGATGGAACAGCTTGTGTCGATACTGACCGGCAGAGAGGCCTTGTACGCCAGCGCTGACTGCATGGTAGATACCAGTGGCAAGTTGCTGTCACAAAGCCGGTCTGATGTACTGGATGCGGTGCGTGCCATTTTGTAGCAGTTGAATGTCACACACTACACTGACAGGAGGTATGGCGGCTTTATAGCAAGCCGGAATATCTATTGGCAGACAAGCCGTAGCGAATACCACATTCCCGCCAGCTTTTAGCGGCTCTCCAGTTAGTTAAAAACTGATCCGGACGGGTCACCTGAAACCCGCCAATCAGTGTGATGCCCCGGTCAAACAATGGATCGGGCAAGCAACTGGCGGACGGACCGAGCAACCAGATCTGCTCCGCATTCCCGCAATGCTCAAGCATGCGGTCGAGGCTGTGATTTAGCAGTGTGGTGCCGGTGATTATTACCTTGTTGCACTGCTCAAGACGACTTGCGTCAAGCGTCACTTCGACAGTTGAGTTGTGTTGCAGGTAATTTTCGTTGAGCTCAATCACTGTTAACGGAATTTCGCGGGTAACCAGCGGTTCCACCAACCGGCTAAAGTAGCCAACCATGCCGATGTGATCTGTCTTTTCGGGGGCAAGAGCAGGTAGCGTATCCGGCATTGGTGCGAGTGTCGGGTTTTCCTGCAGGCAATGTTGGCAAATAGCATTGATGGCGGCCAGACCGAGCGCGCGCTGCCAGCCTTTATCACCGCTATAGAGTGTGGCAAGCTCTGCTGCCGATGAGCCTGGCAGACGCAGGTCGGGTAGATGCGTTTGAATGTCCGTCAGTGCGTTGTCGAGGGCAACATAGGTTAACCCCACAGATCCGTCCTGCAGCAACAGGGCCGCAAAATTATTCCCTTTTTTATCGGAGCCGGCAGGTTCCGGCGCCAGCTCAAATGATTCAATGGCTGGCAGTGATCTCCGTTGGGCGATTTTTTCAACAAGGTAAAGAAAATCGGCGGACAGATCACTCATGGGTTTTCTCGGGATCAGGCCGGTCGACGGCGGTATCGTTTACGCGCGTTGAAAATAACATATAAATGTCCTTAATACACAAGCGCCACGGACCATTCAGCGGTAGCGTTATGCCTTGAAGAATAACGGGGGATCACTTGTGCCACACATTATAACCCGCCATGAATACGATGAGATCAGCGCCGGGTTTGATCCAGATCCGCTCAGATCATCCTCTATTAGCACACGCACCTATACGGAACCCGGGTTTCTCGCCGTTGAGCAACAATCGGTGTTTCAGAATAGCTGGCAGTTTGTCTGCCATGAGGAAAAGCTCAAAAACAACAACGACTATATCGTCATTGATATTCAGGGTGCCAGTATTCTGGTGGTCCGGGACGGTGAAGGTGAGCTGCGGGCGTTTTACAATGTGTGTAAACACCGTGGACATGAGTTGTTAAAAGGCGAGGGCAGTGTTCAGCTAATTACCTGTCCCTACCATGCCTGGACGTATCAACTAAACGGCCAGCTGCGCGCGGCTAGACGGTCCGAGCATCTGGTCGACTTTCAGACGGATAAAATCTGCCTCGATAGAGTCCAGGTTGAAGTGTTCTGTCATTTGGTATTTGTCAATACTAACCCGCACGCTGAATCACTGAGCATCCAGTCGGGAGCACTCGCCGGAGAAATTGCCGAGTATGCTCCTGACCTTGGCAGGCTAACCTGGGCACACCGGCTGGAATACCGGATTAATGCTAACTGGAAAGCGGTGACGGACAATTTTCTGGAGTGCTACCACTGTCCGGTGGCGCATAAGGATTTTTGCTCACTGGTGGATATGTCGAGCTACAAAGTCACCACCCATGATATTTACTCCAGCCACATGGCCAATGCGGGTAACACAGATAACAATGCCTATTCAGTCGATAATGCCAGTGTGACGGTGCATGCTGTCTGGCACTTGTGGCCCAATACGGCTCTAATGCGATACCCTGGACGCGGAAATTTTATGGTTTGGCGATTTTATCCGGACGGGCCGCATCATACCCGGGAGACGTTTGATTTCTACTTTGAAACTGCCGAGCTTGAAGAAAGCGAGCGCGAGGCCATTGCCTTTATCGACGATGTCTTGCAACCGGAAGACATCGCACTCGTTGAAAGTGTGCAACGCGGCATGATGACACCGGCTTTTAATCAAGGCCGCTATCTGGTTGATCCACAAGGTTCGGGAATGAGTGAACATGCAGTGCATCATTTTCACGCCAATATACTGAAAGCCTACCGGAGTGTTGTTTGCGATGACTGATACGCCTGAAACCAGGGCTATACCCAGCGCTGTGCAAGCGAACTATCTTAAAAACCGCATTGCAGTTGTCACCGGCGGTGCGGGTGGTATTGGCCAGGCTATTTGCGAACGATTTGCCCGGGAAGGGGCGATAGTGTATGCCGCGGATCTGCAACCGCCTGAAGAATCACAAGCCTGTGAATTTCGCACGCTGGATGTTACTTCGGAAGAAAGCGTTGATTCACTGTTTGATGAAATAGAATCTGCGCATGGCCACCTGCACATATTGGTCAATGCAGCCGGTATAGAGATAGAGAAAACTATAGAAGACACCACCCTCGATGAATGGAACCGGGTGATGGCCGTTAATTGTACGGGTATGTTTCTAACCAGCCGGCGTGCGGTGAAACTGATGCGGGCGACGAGCAATGGTTCGATAATTAATTTTGGTTCCTACGACGGATTTATCGCCGACCCGATGCTTGCGGCGTATTGTGCCAGCAAGGGTGCCGTGCATGCATTGACTCGCGCGATGGCCTGTGATCACGGACCGGAAGGAATACGTGTCAATGCGGTGTGTCCGGGCTATGTAGATACGCCCATGCTACAAAGTTTTTTCGGTTCCAGTGGCGATATTGAAAGCCTGAAAAAAGCGGTTAATGATGTGCATCCCATACGTCGCTATGGTCAACCGCAAGATATTGCCAATCTGGTTAACTGGCTGGCCGGAGATGAGGCGCGTTATGCGTCTGGCCAGTTGTGGGTAATAGACGGGGGACTGTCGGCACAGGTCCAGCAGATGAAACTATAGAGATACTCCACATGCCTGAAGATAACGGTAGCGAGTCTGTGCCATCCGAAACCCCCGGGGTTGCAGCACTCGCCGGTAAAGTTGCGCTGGTCACCGGTGGGAGCCGGGGTATTGGTCGCTGTATCGCTGACGTGTTTAGCCAACATGGTGCCCGGGTAGTGACCTGCGGGCGCGGAGGTCGCCCGCAGGATCTGCAGCCATCTATACACTGGATTCAGTGCGATGTGTCGCAAGCCTCGTCTGTAGAATCGATGCGTCATTCCATCGATGAGAATTTTGGCAAGTTGTCAGTGCTGGTCAATAACGCCGGGTTGCAGATTGAGAAAACACTCACTGAAAGTACTGACGCAGACTGGGACACGTTGATGGGGGTAAATGCCAAAGGGGTATTCCATTGTTGCCGGTCTTTCATACCGCACATGACTGACAAAGCGTCGATCATCAATATTGGTTCGATTTCCGGACGTGTCGCAGACCCTGCTATGGCGCTATACAATGGGTCAAAGGCCTTTGTTCATGGCCTGACCCGCTCTATTGCTGTCGATCACGGTGCACAGCTTCGCTGTAACGCCATTCTACCTGGCTGGATCATGACCGGCATGGCAGACGCGGCATTCGAGCTTGCAGCAAACCCGCAAAGGGCAAAGGCTGATGCCATTGCAAGACATCCAACAGGACGTTTTGGCAAACCTGAAGATATAGCCAGTATGGCGTTGTGGCTCGCGTCCGATGCATCGTCGTTTGCCAATGGCCAGTGCTTTACCATCGACGGTGGCATGACCGCAGCATCCCCGCTTAATCCTGGTCTCTTCTGATGCCCCGGCTTGTTTTATGGAAAAGTAATGTTGTAGGTCATCGTATTGTCTAATGGCTAGCACTATGCCCAATATCGTCGTTATCATGGCTGATCAGCTAGCCCCGCAATTTTGTGGAGCCTATGGTCATCCGCTGGTGCAGACACCACACATGAGTGCGCTGGCCCGCGCAGGTGTTCTGTTTGATGCTGCTTATTGTAACTCTCCGTTGTGTGCACCCTCGCGGTTTTCATTTATGTCTGGCCAGCTCGTATCTCGTATTGCGGGCTACGACAACGCCAGCGAGTTCAAGGCATCTATACCGACATTCGCACATGGTTTGCGTCAGTCGGGTTACCGTACCTGTTTATCGGGCAAGATGCATTTCGTTGGCCCGGATCAACTTCATGGATTTGAAGAGCGGCTGACCACCGACATCTATCCTGCCGACCACGCGTGGACGCCGGATTGGGAAGCGCCGGACGAGCGTATAGACAAGTGGTATCACAATATGGACGCGGTGCGCGAAGCCGGAGTAGCAGCGACCACTTTCCAGATTGAGTACGATGAAGAAACGGCTTTCTTCGCACGGCGAAGACTGCTCGAGTACGCTATTAATGATGTAGGTCCGTTTGCCATGGTTGTCAGTTTTATTCATCCTCACGATCCATACGTGTGTCGCCCCGAATGGTGGGATCTGTATGAACATGATCAGGTCGATTTGCCATCGGGTCGGTTGTCCGGCGATGCGCATACCGCTCGCCTGCGCAAGGGCATCAAGGCTGACCTTGATCCGGTGAGTGAGGAGTGTGTCCGCAATGCACGGCATGCGTATTACGCCAATGTCAGTTACTTTGACAGCAAGGTCGGGCAGGTGGTGCAGACTCTAAAAGAGGCAAATGTGTACGACAACACAATCATTGTGGTGACTTCCGATCACGGTGATATGCTGGGCGAGCGTGGTCTGTGGTACAAGATGAATTTTTTCGAACACTCTGCACGAGTGCCACTTGTTATTACAGGTCCCGGCATTCAACCGGGGAGATGTCCACAACCGGTTTCCCTGGTGGATTTGTTTCCCACCTTTATTCAAGCTGCCACGGACAACGCCGACGAAGTAACCGATTTTTCTGCAAACACCGATGGTCAGTCGCTGTGGCCGGTGTTAGGCAAGCCGACTGATGCTGCGTTTCGCGGGCAGGTGTTTGGTGAATATTGCGCGGAGTGCGCCAGCAGCCCTCTATTTATGATTAGACGCGAACAATATAAATACATCCACTGCGACACAGATGTCCCGCAACTTTACGATGTAAACGCTGATCCTCTGGAGCACGATAATCTTGTGAATAAATCTGGTTTTAAAGCGCTTGCCTGCGAATTTGCCAGTGAGGTTGCAATGCGCTGGGACAGTGACATGATCAGGAATGATGTCATTGCCACGCAAAAACAGAGGCGAGCCGTGCATGCTGCAATGCAGAAAGGAGCGCTTACATCATGGGATTTTCAACCTGTGAGAGATGCCTCCCGGGAGTTCGTACGCAATCACATAGAGTGGACCGAGCTTGCTAACAAGGCGCGATTCCCGCCATACAAACCACGTACCTGACACACATCAATTTAGTTGCAATACGGTGTGACATTCGGTTAGCTTAGTTGCTTTTGCCTGCTTCAGAATACCCCGCTACGCTGCGTTATTCTCATTCAAAGTCAGTGAACATAGATAAACAAAAATACAAAAGAGTTGTTGCGAGCTGTTATCTTTGCATGAATCCCCCGACGTGCAGACTGCGATAACCGCCTTCAACACGCCAGGGGGTAGGGTCCGTCCAACTACTATTTCACGATTCAGCGTTATTAGTCGGACCGCTGGTTAAAGATCTGTGTTTGGAACCTGGGTAGTCGGCGTGCCCGGACAGTTCTCGGCGTGCTCGAAGCCATCGGCCACTCCATTACCATTGCCACCGGTTGCAGCGACGCTATCAAAAATTATATCGTCGTTACCGTTTGCGCTGACGCCACCAACGCCGTTAGCAGAAGGCGTGAAGTCTTCTCGTCCGGTGCTGAGATACTCGCGAATTTTCCACGCAATGTTATGATCGGCGCAGGAACTGTCCCCGCTGGTACCAATGGCACCGACAACCCGGCCAAATCTATACAGTGGAACGCCGCCGCCAAATACATTGACTCCACCTATAACCCCGCCACGCATGGGATCGCGATTGGTGCCAAAACTATTGGCGTTACCGCGATAGGCAACACTGGTATCGACGGGGTTACTTTCCTGCAGCCCGAACAGAGAACCACCCGGTTGCACAGCAGCGTAGAGATTGGCGGTAGACAATGCCAGTTGCTGGTTTGAAAAAGCGTTCGCTGTATTGGCTTTTTGCGCAGAAATTACCCGGCTGCCGGGCCATGGATCTTTACCTGCCAACCCGTTGGCTTTGGTGACGTGGCAAACCCTGCCGGCTCGATCGACCATAGTGGCCCACATGGCAAAGTCGAGGCCTCCGTTGCTGCTTGCAAGTGCGGATTGCAGAGCTTCGGTCAAGACCCGATGCGGTATTAGCCGACAAATATTATCGGATGCCAACGCAGTGCCACTTGTCGTACTTGCAATAATTATTGCTGCACTTGCAAGCAGGCCTGTCAGCGGGTTTTTAATGTTGAAACGTAGTGTCATTGAATGCATTCTCCATAATGTCTGGCTTCAGTGCGCGATGCAGGCCGCACCGGTGTGAACCCTGTGTCCGGGTCCGCCGCCAGCTTATAGAGCGTCGGTTTTATGTCAATACACCAAACGTATTAGTTGTCCATAAAGTACTATAGAGTGTTTTATAGATTGCTGAATAGAAACCCTGGCATGCCACGGCGTTGGCCAAATGAAGCTACTAATAGATAGCGGCTATCACAGGACAGGCCATCGCCGTTGCGTACCAGCAGATAGTTACGCTACAGCTGATTTTTCATCTGGTGTTTGTTGCTCCGTGAAGACCAGTTCATCGTCTACGTAGTCAATGTGCACTTGATCTCCGGGTGCGAATGCACCGCTGAGTATCTCTTTCGCCAAACGGTTTTCGAGCAACTGCTGTATGGCACGACGCAAAGGCCGGGCGCCATAAACCGGGTCGTATCCGGCATCGCCCAACATGTCGAGCGCAGCATCACCAACGGTTATAGTTATGCCGTTAGTCTTCAAGCGTTTTGCAAGCTGCGTGATTTGAATGCCGGTAATCTTGCGGATATGTTCACGTTCAAGCGGGTGGAATACCACTACGTCATCGATGCGATTGAGAAATTCGGGTCGAAAGTGCGAACCGACAATTTCAAGCACTGATGATTTCATTTCCTCGTAATTTGATGAACCCGCTTTCTCCTGAATAACGTGGCTACCCAAATTCGATGTCATCACGATAACCGTGTGGCGGAAGTCGACTGTTCTACCCTGGCCGTCAGTTAAACGCCCGTCGTCGAGTACCTGTAACAGGATATTAAACACATCCGGGTGGGCTTTTTCGACTTCGTCAAGCAATATAACTGAATAGGGTTTTCGACGAATGGCCTCGGTCAGGTAACCCCCGTCTTCATGGCCTACATAGCCTGGCGGGGCACCAATCAGGCGCGCTACCGAGTGTTTTTCCATAAACTCGGACATGTCGATTCGAACCAGTGCATCGGAACTGTCGAAAAGAAAATTCGCCAGTGCTTTGGTGAGCTCTGTTTTGCCCACACCGGTTGGCCCCAGAAACAGGAAAGAACCATTGGGGCGTTCTGGCGGTGCAAGTCCAGCTCTTGAGCGGCGTACCGCGTCGGAAACCACGGTCACAGCCTCGTGCTGGCCGATCACTCGTTGTCCCAGTTCTTTTTCCATGCGCAGAAGCTTTTCACGCTCGCCCTCGAGCATCTTGCTGACAGGGATACCGGTCCAGCGCGCAACCACCTCTGCTATTTCGTCGGAAGATACACTGCTGCGCAACAATTTGAACTCCATCGCTTCCTGGCCGCTTGCCTGCTCCAGCTGTTTTTCGAGTTCGGGAATACGGCCATTCGTAATTTTATGTGCGCGAGCGTAGTCCCTGGTGCGGGTTGCAGTTTCCAGCTCCAGGCGCGCGCGTTCAAGCTCTTCTTTTATATGAGTGGTGCCTTTTACGGCGGCTTTCTCAGCATTCCAATCCTCCTCGAGATCGGAAAATTCTTTTTCCTTGTTGGCGATTTTTTCGTCAAGCTCTGCAAGTAGTTTGCGCGATGCCTCGTCCTCTTCCTGTGCGAGGGCCTGGCGCTCGATATTTAGCTGGATCACGCGGCGGTCAAGTTTGTCCATCACCTCTGGCATGGAGTCTATTTCCATGCGGATGCGACTGGCGGCCTCGTCGATCAGGTCGATCGCCTTGTCCGGCAGCTGTCGATCAGCAATATAGCGATGTGAAAGTGTGGCAGCGGCAATAATAGCGGGATCGGAGATGTCTACGCCGTGGTGCACTTCGTAGCGTTCTTTTAAACCTCGCAGTATGGCGATGGTGTCTTCAACGCTTGGCTCATCCACCAGTATCTTCTGGAAACGCCGCTCAAGCGCTGCATCCTCCTCTATATACTCTCGATATTCGTCGAGTGTGGTGGCACCTATACAATGAAGCTCACCTCTGGCAAGTGCAGGTTTGAGCATATTGCCCGCATCCATCGAACCCTCTGCTTTACCGGCACCGACCATCATATGTATCTCGTCGATAAATAAAATAATCTGGCCATCCTGTTTGCCGAGGTCATTCAACAACGCTTTCAAACGCTCTTCAAACTCACCGCGAAATTTGGTACCGGCGATGAGCCCGGCCAGATCCAGTGACAACAGCCGCTTGCCTTTAACACCTTCGGGAACTTCGCCTTTAATAATGCGTTGGGCCAGTCCTTCTATAATGGCGGTTTTGCCGACACCTGGCTCGCCGATCAGCACCGGATTGTTTTTGGTTCGCCGCTGTAGTATTTGTATGGCGCGACGAATTTCATCGTCGCGTCCGATAACAGGATCAAGTTTGCCCTGCTCGGCGCGCTCGGTAAGATCTATTGTGTATTTCTCAAGCGCCTGACGATGTTCTTCGGCGTTCTGGTCAGTTACTGTTTGGCCGCCACGCACTGACTCTACTACTTCTTCAATGCGTTTTGGATCACCACCAAATGAGTTCAGCAGTTTGGCAAGCTCACCTTTTTCGTCATGCATGGCGGCAACGACAAATAACTCGGATGAAATGTACTGGTCATTTTTCTTTTGTGAAAGCTGGTCTGTCAGATTTAAAAGTTTTGCCAGCTCTTTCGAAATGTGCAGCTTTCCATCCGCTCCTGATACCTGTGGCAACCGCTCAATAGACTTTGCAAGTGCGGAACGCAATCCGTTTACATTGACAGATGCCTGGGTTAACAAATGTAGTACGCTACCTCCCTGTTGGTCGAGAAACGCAATCAACAGATGGGCGGGTTCTATAAACTGGTGTTCGCGGCCAACGGCGAGCGATTGTGCATCATGCAACGCTTGCTGGAATTTACTGGTAAGTTTGTCCATACGCATGGGTCAAAACTCCTGATTAATCTGGTTTAATGCGAACGATATAGGGGCTGCAAGGTGTATATTCAACGCGCCCGCCGGTGATCGTCCCGTCGAACCTGCTACATCGGGAGAGCACCACCCCCGCTGTTCGAAAGTCGAATTCAGAGTGGCCTTTAATCTACCGCGTTAGCTTCAATGCCGGAGTCCTGGCATTGGCGTATTGGAGTTCTGCGCCACTAAGGCCGGTCATACTTGTCGGAGAACACCGGAACGATTAACCGCGTTACAATTTCTCACATTCAGGATGTGATTTGTTCACTCTTTCGCTTGAGGCGGGGTGTTTTTTTAGATGGGTGGCGGGACGCACCGGTCGTGTTACAAGGTTTCCGCCGCAATTGGGGCAGGTGTCCCGGAAACGGTGTTGTGCGCACTCTTTGCAAAACGTGCATTCAAAAGTACAGATGCGTGCATCGAGCGATTCCGGTGGTAGATCGACATCGCAGCACTCGCAGTTGGGTTTTAGTATCAGCATGTGGCTCTCCGCATTCGCGTCTGGCGCTGTTGAACGTTGCCTCCGGTGCAGCGCATGCAAAAGCGGAAGCGAAGTTCGGGATTCGTGTTGTTCAGTCTCGGCCTGATCTCGCAACAGCGCTTTGGTAACTGCTGCGCGGGTTATTTGCAGGTAAGGTTTCGTCGAAAAAATCCCGTTCTCTAATCCACTGTTGCGTCGCTTCATAGAGAGTTTGTGTATAGGGCTCGAAAACAAGTCGTTCGCCCGGGCCAAACCGGTTCACGTCCACGAGCGTTGCGTGTCTTTGCGGCAGTTCGTTCAGGTAGTAGTGAACGTAGGGTTGATGCATGAGATCAATGTCTGATTGCGCCGCACGTAGCGCATTGTAATAGCGCTGCACGTCTTCTAAATCAGCTCCGTTTGGTACCATTGCGGCAATCATAAAGGTGCAGTCCAGTATTTTTCGGTAACCGAGCTGCTCAAGCAAATAGAGCTGTGGTCCGAAAACGGTTGCCGCCGGGGCGAGTCCTTCGAGCATCTGGTCGACGCGATCAGCCGGGGTACCGCCGAACTTCAGGCGTATTTGCTGCGGCGATAAAAATGCCTCGAGGGCCTGAACCGTGGTGTAGTGACTGCCGGATTGATAGCCGACATGTACTTCGACCCCTGCCAGGTCCTGTGGTGTTTGAACGGTGGATTTAGCCGGTACGACAATGGCGCACGGTGTAATTGAGTAGCACTCACCCCAGAGTTTGCCGTGTTGGTCGGATGCGGCCATATTTACGGTCCAGTGGCACGCGCAACTGATCGATGCATCACGACCCGCTTCGTACGTTTGATAGGCGCCGGTTTTTTGATCCTCTATCCGGGTGTTTCCGCGGCTACGATTGGGGGCGTTCTTTGTCAATAACTCATGCGCAGACAATCGGTAGTCTGTTAATCCCGCGTCGACGAAGTAACCTTTCTCGTCGGCAACCCATTCTTGCAGGCGGCCGTGCGGGTTCACGATGAATGTCATGGCTTACTCCGTTCTTTCAGGCATACGCGTACAGACTACTCTGTAAACGGGCGCCTGAAAAGCACGGAGCGAGCCCTGATTCATGGCTTGCGGTTTATTGTTGGAGCAGCTGTGGCAGCACGGGTCGGCTGTAGATTCTGGTAAGGGGGAAAAGCACCTTAAGGCTCAATGATGTGGTCTGACACGTTAATGTTATAGACTGCGATCACTGGCGGATTGTCAAAGCCGACCGTGTTGGCTCGCTGTATAGAAATGTACAACAGGCCGGTTTCCTCATCGTAGGAGGCGCCGCCCACTTCATTGATGTAGGTTGCAGTTTGATAGGGTAGGTTCAGTTCGCCTGATGCATATGGCTCAATTTCGTGGGGCTGTATGTCGCCATTTTTCACGCGCTCCCAATCGTCCATATCCCATAGCCAGTAGAAATTGTAGGTATCTGAAGAGGATAGCGGGCAAAAACCCGGACATTCGGTGCCGTCCTCCAGTGTAGGCTTATAGCCCACACCGGTTTGATGACCTGCCGACCAGCCAATCGTCAGATAGCTTCTTGTGCCGGGTACAATAAAGCCGTAGCGAGCGCGGCTCATATGGGTCCACAGCGCATTGTCACGCGAATCGTTATAGAGATCATCATGCAGACGATTGGCCAGAGAAAAGCCCTGTAGCTCCGTCGCTTCTATGGTTCTGGATGTTGCATCGGTTAAATTGTCGGGCAGATTGATTGCAAATGCCGAAGGTCCCACGCTCAATCGGCCGATGATCGGGTCGCCACTGGCGTTGCCCGCGATATATTCAGCGTTGAGTGTGTTCTGCCAGTAGGACGGAATGCTGCTGATCCAGCCGGCAGCACGGGCACGCCCCTGCATGCGGTGCAGCGCTGATACCGATGCGTTCGAAAGATTGTCGGCGTCATCCAGCACCAAAGTTGTCGTAGTGTTGTCTGCCGGTGCATCGTAGAACTCAATAGCGTTCACTATCAGTGAATCGCCGACCCGCTCAAGGCCGACAATCTGATCGAGTCCTTCGGGATTTCCGGTGGCAACGCGGTCAATCACACTTGAAAATGCCTGAACCGGTGCACCGGCAGAGTTAAGTTCGCTAATCTGAAAGCTGTCTACCAGGGCAGGGATGTTAAATTCCGCGATAGCGTCGTGGTGTCTATGGCCGGCAATGAACAGTGAGTTGCCATTTACCTCAATGACACCTTGCGCGAAATTTAAACTGGAATCGCCATAGGTTTTTGCCGGCAGCGCAAACCCGCCTTCGAAAGCAAGCGCGTCAATATGAATGAGTCCGGGCTTTATATCGATGGTGACACGCGCATCGTTGGAAGGCATGCCTTGCGTATTCATGACCTGATAGCTAAAACCGTCCTCAACGCTGCCGTTGCCGCTGTGTATATATAGAATTGTACCGTCAGGACGCACCTCAAGCTGCTGTGCGTGCAGCGCAGGCTCGGTTATGACGATGCTCTCCAGGTCAAATGCGGTGTTTGTAGTGTCGTTGTCCAGTATGGCGATGCTGATTTCAGCGTACTGGTCTATTGATTCGCTTTCGTCAAGAGCGACTGGCGGCAGCGCCGGACTAATAATGAATTCGACAACGGCAGGGTCTGATTCCAGCCCTTCAGTATTGGCCACCCTGTAGGTCAGGCTATCAACTATGCTTGTCCCGCCATCGTGATGGTAGGTGAGTACTCCATCCTCTAGCGAAGCCGTGCCGTGGAGCGGATCGTCGATGATGCGCGCACTGGAAGGGTCGAGGTTGTTGTCTATGTCGACATCGTTTTCGACGATATCGATGGAATCGAAAGTAGACCGAACAAGGGTAAGTTGATCGTCTGTCGCCTCGGGAGCGGTAGCAGGCCGTGGTTCGATGGTGATGGATACAATAGCAGGTGCTGAAGTTCGGTTGGTATCGTCGGTAACCGTGTAGCTGAACTCGTCATCACCAGGTTCGGTGCCATCGTGTTTATAGACGATAAACCCGTCTACCACTGATGCCATACCGTGTTGTGGCGTGCCTTCAATACTAACGCTGTCGGGGTTGATGTCGTCGTTCACGTCTGTATCGTTTAACAGCACGTCTATGGTTACCTCGCCAGCCACGACTACGGTATCGCTATCGTCCGAAGCATCCGGGGCCGTGTCCGGCGGCGCATTAACCAGATCGGCAAGAGGTTTACTGATTTGGTAATATTGATGATCAAGCCTGGTGATCGGATATTGCCTGCAGGGATTTTCCGTCCACCAGGTTTCATCGGCCTCGGCGGGTTGCAGGTTTTCCTGTACCGAGAAGACGGCAACACGATCGAGACATCGAAACACCATAAAATCGTTTGAGTCGTGAACCGATGGATTGTCGTGAAGCGGGTCCCGGGGTGTACTGTCAAGAAAAGGACTGATGGCAGAATAAAGGGAAGCAGGGTATGACCCGCCGGAACGGTGAAACCATCCGTTGCCCTTTCCGTTATTTCCAGCACCATCAACCCGGTACGTACCATTGGCCGAGGCGTAGGCCTCGAGTCCGGAGATAACTGCTGCTACGGCTTCCACTCGCTGGATGTCGTGCGCCGGGTCAAAAAGCACGTCATCCAGAGATCGGCTGACCTTGAAGTATTCATGAGCGAGCTTCGTTGCCGGGTAGTCTTTGCAATTATTTTCACTCCACCAGCTCTGGTCTGTTTGTGAAGGCGACAGGTTTTCCTGTCTGGTAAATACCGCTATTCGGTCAGCACAGCCGAGCACAAAAAAATCATGGCTACTGTGTTTGGAGAGATTAAGGTGCAACGGATCTGCAGGTACATTATCGAGGTAGGCGCTGAGGGCAGAGTAGATGGAGGCAGGGTAGTTTCCGGCAGCACGATGAAACCAGCCCAGGCCCTTTCCTTTAAAGCCCGCGCCATCAACCGTGTAGCTTCCGTTGTCAGCCGCATACGCTTCAAGCGCTGTTATAACCGATTCAACAGCCCCCTGGCGTTGCTCATCAACTGTCTGGGCCAGTGCAGTGTTGTGTAAAAAAAAGCAGGCAGCGATGACAATGCCCGATGCGTTCAGGGCGAGTCTGGTTTGCCAATCGGTGATGCGGGTTTTTCTATTAAAGAGATTTTTCTGCGGATCTAACATTTGCTACCAATGCATGTTGCGTCAGAGAGGTTTGTCAGGAACTGGCACAACTCGGGTATCAAATCCGGCTTTCCCGGCAAGTTGCTATCGCAACGCTGCCCGGTATTGTCCGCAACAGCACTGCGGGCTGGCAGATACTGTGTTACTACAGACTATTGCAAAAAAACTGTGGATACCGACCGTTGGATAACGGAAGGCGGATACCGGATCAGGTATTCCATTACCTTGGTCAAGTATATAACCGGGTAGCAGATATTGTAACGATCATCTGGCACTTAATCAGGTGTGGTTGTCGTTTATGCGATCGAAATTACCCGTAATTACCTGAGTAGCCTGATAAATAGCAGTGGTTACAAACAGGAAAATTTATTCAAGCCAAATTTTGATATCCGGCGTCGGGACTAAACGCGCGTCTGGTGTATAGAAACTATATCAATTGAATCGTTTATGTAACGCACCATGGTCGTTTCTAGAAGATGTAAAGACAATCAGAGCGCAGCACCTCGTGCTCCGGTTGCGCGACGAGGTTGTCTATCCGCGTATGGAGTCAGGCAGCTTTGCGTGTATGGTTCTGCCGGTTCCGGTCGCGGTTTGATGTGCCAAAGAACTGCACGAGACTGCTCAGTCTGTGCGCCTGTCCTTTCAATGATTCGCTGGCCTGGGTGGCGCTAACGACCATGGAAGAGTTTTCCTGTGTGTTGGTGTCCAGTGACGAAATAACATTCCCCACTTCCTGAATACCCAGAGATTGCTCTTTGCACGCTTCGGTAATCTGCCCGACCAGTCGGGTGACTGTATCTACGCCGGTCATTATTTCGTCGAGCGTTTGTCCGGACTTGTTCACCAGCGTTGAACCCTGGGAGACTTTCTCCTGGCCGTCTTCAATCAGTGTTTTAATTTCCTTGGCGGCTGTGGCACTGCGACCGGCCAGATTTCTGACTTCCGATGCCACTACCGCGAACCCGCGACCTTGCTCTCCGGCACGTGCGGCTTCAACCGAGGCGTTTAATGCCAGCAGATTAGTCTGGAAAGCAATGTCGTCTATAACACCGATAATCTCGACAATCATTGCGGTGGATTCGCTGATGTTTTTCATCGCCTCGGTAGTCAAGTTGATAACCTTGCCTCCGTTTTGCGCTTGCCCGTGCAGCGTCTGGGCCAGTTCATTGGCGGTCTCTGCGTTTTCGGCGTTCTGTCGAACGCTCTGTGTCATCTCTTCCATGCTCGCAGAAGTCTGCTCGATATTGGCTGCCTGATCCTGGGTTCGGCTACTAAGGTTGTGATTGCCGTCCGAGATCTGTCTGGATATAGAAGTGATTTCACTGACAGCACTTTGTATTTCATCAACAACACTGATCAACTTGTGCACAGTTGCATTGGTGTCATTCTTTAGTTCGTTGAATGAACCCTCGTACTCACGGGCGATAGTCTCGCTAAGGTCACCTTTCGCCATTGCACTCATCACGCGAACAGTATCTTCAACGACGAGTTCCGAAACATCCATCAACTGATTTACATTGCTCGACAGCGTATGAAAGAAACCTTCCTTGGATTCCATGGATATCCGTCGTCCGAGATCGCCTGCGCTGGCTCTCTCAACTACCTGACCTACCTCTGTCTGGATAGCGAGCCCTTGCGTTAAATCTGTCCATTCCAGGGCGGTGCCAAGGCGCTTGCCAACGTCGTCGAAAACCGCGTTGAAAACGATTTCGAGGGTGAAATCTCCGTACTCTATTTGTGCCGTTGTCGCTTTTTGCAGCGTCTGCAGATTTAGCTGACTGGCCGTTTTTGAATCCAGAAGTTGGACAATCGACTGGCCTTCAAGTGAATGGCCTGATACACCTGAGATTGACGCTGGTGCACCATTCGAAATTTTTCTAAAGAGTTCTGTCGTTGCCTGGTTTACGTAAATGATATGCAGGCTGTCATCAACAATCATCACACAGCCGCTGACCTTGTCAAGCGACTGTTTGATTCGACCGTTCTCGGCGATACTCAGCTTGTCCGCATCGGTGCGTTCGATCAGGTTTTTTTGCATGATCTGCAAATCAGCCAAAATACCGCGGGATTTCGTACCGTTATCCAGATCTATATCGAGACGGTTCTGGGCAATCTGGCTGATTCCATGTTGAAGTATACGCGGATCAGTTCCGAGCTGACCCAGAATTCGAAACACTGTTAGCACGCCAAGTACCACTGTCAGTGTGATCAGCAACAGGGCGATCAGAGTTTCTGCGTAGAAATAGAATTCCGCGTTTTCACGCGATTCACTGGCCTTCGATCTCAAGTCTGCAGCCAGTGCGTTTTCGACTTCTTTTAACAAGTTGATTTTGGCGGTTTGAACACTAAACCAGTTTTTCGAATCGATACCAAATCCGCCTTGTGTGCCTTTTTGTCTAACCACGTCTCTCATCCGATTGGCATCGTCCACCACGCTGCCCTGCAGTTTTGACTCATAGAGTGCTTTATTTTTTTCCGACGCGAGTGTCAAAAAGGTATCGAGGTAAGTATTCTGGGTTGCCACCAGTGCACCAAAAAATGAAAGCCCGGCGTCTGATATGGAGTCTGAAGCAAAAGCCGATGCAAGCACAGCGCGTTCTACCCCGGCGCGTTCCTTACTCTGTAACAACGCAAGATAGGTCGCCCCGGCATTGCTAACCGATTCAATAGTGGTCAGTTTGGGTAGATAGGCGGTGAGAGAGAGCAATCGCGAATTCATTGTTGTGTAATAACCGACCGCCTCTTTAACCTTGATTGTCAGTGAAGTAACCGCGGATCGTGTATCAGCAAGTGAGGCCAGTTGCTGCTGGATAAAGTTTACCTGTGTATTGATATCACCCGGTTGCAGCAGGCTTTGGTGTGAATTGATGAAGTTTTCGAATACGGCGTTTCTTTCATCGGTTGAACGGCGTTGAATGACCAGTTCGTCTTTAAACTTGCTTCCGTTACTACTCAAATAGCCGGCAGACATTCCCCGTTCTTTTTGCAGTTCATGCACCAGATTGCTTGAGATAACTGACAGATCCACCAGCTGGATCGTTTGCTCGCTTGCCCCACGCAGCTCGTTGAGCCTCAATGAATTATTGCCGGCAAACCACAGCAGTCCAAGACCGGGCAAAAGCAGCAGGAAAAAGAGTTTAATCCTGAGGGGGGCGTTATCGAAGAAGTTCATGGGCTCATCCGTGAGCAATAGATCAATGCTAAAAACCTGGCGGGCGTCGGGCAGTTGAAGAATACTGGCGATGCCATGGCGAGGACACACTATCCGTAATTTGTGTGCTCTGTATTCGAGGTGTTTCGGCCAAACTCCCTGCTTCTTGACCGTAAGGCAAGTACCAGCGCAGGCAAGCTGATGCAGAAACCGTCTTTGCAGCCACCGGTAGATTATGTTCGTTTCAGGCCGGGGTTGCGTATTTTCACGGGTCCGTGCAAGCTCGCGTATTAGTCCAACGACGGGATAACAATGAAATCAGAGCCTGTGGTACTCGAAATATTTAACGACTACGTGTGACCCTGGTGTTACCTCAGTACCGTGCGTATTGAAAAGCTCCGGCAGAATTTCAACATCACAACGCGGTTCGTACATTTTCCTCTGCATCCGGATACCCCGCAGGAAGGGCGCACACTTGAGGCGCTTTTTGGCTGTGATGCGGCCGAGGTTCAACAAAAAAATGCGAATATGAAATCGCTGATGGAAGCCGAAGGGCTCCCGTACTCCGACCGCACGCATACCTACAATAGCCGCCTGACTCAGGAACTTGCCAGCTGGGCTGATACACAACCGGGCGGAGACGCGATACACGATAAGCTGTTTAAGGCCTATTTTGTTGACAACCGCAACGTTGGTGATCCCGCCGTGTTGCTGGAAATTGTCGCTGAAATTAAACTGGATCACGCCGCGGCAGCCGAAGTCCTGAAGCAGCGTAGTTTCAAAGAAGCTGTTGATACGGATTGGGGGAAGTCCCGCCAATACGGTGTAACCGGGGTGCCCACCTATGTGTGTGGTGAAACCGGTGTTGTCGGGGCACAGCCCTACGAGACGCTTGAACGATTACTCGGCGATGCCGGTGTCGAGCGTATAGCCTGATAGCCGTGTAGCATATGTAGTCAACGTAACACCGGGCGTACTGGTGTATCGCGAAAAACGAGGGGGAAACAATGCAGCAATCGCAGGCAGAAACCGGTAACGCTCAATCGAATGAGCTCGGAGGCCGGGAATCTATTTATCAGCCGGAGCAGGACGGGCTTATATTCCCGCAACAACCGGTCTTTGATTCGCTGTCTGAAGAAAGAGAGCATCGTAAAAAAAGACTGGTTGCCGGTTGCCGTGCATTTGCCATGAACCAGTTTGACTATGGTATGGCCGGCCACATCTCGGTTCGTGATCCGGAACACCCCAATCTGTACTGGACCAACCCTATGGCTGTGCATTTTTCACAGGTAAAGCTGTCCAATCTTATTCTGGCTGACCATGAAGGCCGCGTGGTCGAGGGTAATTACGCGATCAACCGCGCCGGATTTGTGGTGCACGCTTCGGTGCATGAGGCACACCCTGACATAGTCGCCATGTGCCACGCGCATACCCCGCACGGGACCGCGTGGTGTTCAACCGGCAGACAGATCGAACCCTACAATCAGGACGCAGCCTGCTTCTATAACAATCACGCAGTGGTTAGTGATGATGGTGGCGCGGTGACTGTGTTTACGGATCAGGGGCAGGGTGTCGTCAACGCGTTTGCAAACAACCGCGCTGTGCTACACAAAAACCACGGTATTCTCACTGCCAGCCGGCATAGCGTCGACGATGCGGTGTTCTGGTTTATTGCCATGGATCGATGTTGCCAGGTGCAAATGCTGATTGAAGCGACTGCCACCCGCCCCGATTTAATGGACGATACCGCCGCTCAACATTCGGCACAGCATGTTGGTAGTGATTATCTGGGCTGGTTGCACTTTCAACCGGTCTATGATCAGGTACTGGCGGCTAATCCGGATATGTTTGACTAGGAGTCTGCGCGGCAGAACCTCCGCTACTGCGAGTGCGCCGGATTGCGCCTG
>CAYPCS010000060.1:21336-34914 GCA_964409275.1 uncultured Granulosicoccaceae bacterium | reverse complement strand
AGTCGCGGGATGATATTAAAGCCGAGCTAAAAGTTGATCTGATACTAAAACTGGCCGATCATGGCTATCCGCCAGTCGACAGGGATGAGGTATATAAAGAGATCTACGAGCAGGCGGAGAATTATCGAAAGCACCATACCACCTGATGGCAACATTTTTTCGAGCGACAGAAAGTGGTTTGGCGTTAACTGTTTTCACGCGGACGCACCGGACAACCATTAGCTCGCCCCGGGATTCTTTCCTCTCACAATAGACGCTATGCAATTTCATCAGAATGGCTTTCACGCCGGCGATCCGGACATACACAAGCCCGCCCCGGGATTTGAAAAGGCGGCAACGGATCTGCCATCCGAGATTGATGTTTTGATCGTCGGGTGCGGCCCTGCAGGCCTAACGCTGGCGGCGCAGCTTTCTGCATTTCCCGACATCACCACGCGCATTGTCGAGCAGAAATCCGGACCAATGGAGAGGGGGCAGGCAGATGGTATTTCCTGCCGTTCAATGGAAATGTTCCAGGCGTTCGGTCTTGCAGAAAAGATCAAACGTGAAGCCTGTTGGGTCAATGAAACCAGCTTCTGGAATCCTGGGCCGGAAAAGCCTGATGAAATACATCGCACCGGTCGTATTCAGGATGTTGAGGATGGTCTTTCCGAGATGCCTCACGTCATTCTCAATCAGGCGCGAGTGCATGATCGGTACCTGGAGGTTATGCGGCACTCACCAACGCGGCTTGAGCCCGACTACTCACGAAAACTTGTCGGCCTGACTATCGATGAAGAGCAGGCATACTATCCGGTTACAGTGACGCTTGAGCGGGCAGACGCAGAGGCAACGACAAACATCGAGAAAGTACGCGCCCGTTATGTGGTCGGTTGCGATGGAGCACGCAGTGCTGTCCGTGGTGCCATCGGGCGGGAGCTTCGCGGTGATCGGGCTAATCAGGCGTGGGGGGTTATGGATGTACTGGCCGTTACCGATTTCCCGGATATTCGAATGAAATCTCTGGTCAAATCCGCTGGCCAGGGCAGCATTATTTTCATACCGCGCGAAGGTGGTCACATGGTGCGCACTTACATTGAGCTGGATGCGCTGGCCGAGAATGAGCGAGTATCAGCCAAAGAGATGAGTGTCGAGAGACTAATCGATGCAACCAACCGGGTGCTCAAACCCTATACGCTCGATGTAAAAGAAGTTGCCTGGTGGTCGATCTATGAAGTTGGCCACAGCATCACAGATAAATACGATAACGTGCAGGCCGAGATGAATGCCACGGCGATGCCATACGTGTTCATTGCCGGTGACGCGTGTCACACGCATTCCGCCAAGGCAGGTCAGGGCATGAATGTATCCATGGGAGACACGTTCAACCTCGGCTGGAAACTCATCGCAGTGCTTCAGGGTCGCAGTCCGCCGACGCTTTTACATACCTATTCTTCGGAACGGCATGCTGTCGCGCAGGAGCTTATCGATTTTGATCATGAATGGTCACGTATTATCGGGGCACCACCGGAAGCGGGCAGCTCCCCGGAAACAACGCCCAAATTCCAGCGCTACTTTATTGAACACGCACGCTATACTGCCGGCCTTTCGGTTAAGTACAGTCCATCCGTTTTAACCGGCCATGACGACTGGCAGCACCTTGCCAACGGGTTCGAAATTGGCACCCGCTTTCATTCCGCGCCCGTCATCCGACTCGGTGATGCCAAACCGATGCAATTGGGGCACACCGTTGAGGCGGATGCACGTTGGCGAGTTTATGCCTTTGCCGGATCCGCGAACCCGGGCGCACCGGATTCAGCCATTGCGGCCCTCTGCAGCTTTCTCGAAAGCTCTGCTGATTCACCTGTACGAAAATACACCCCTGCCAATGCAGCACTCGATGCGGTCATCGATGTCAGAGCAGTTTTTCAGCAATACCACCGGGATCTGGATATAGGGACGATGCCTGACCTGTTGCTACCCGGGACCGGGCGATTAGGTCTGACTGACTACGAAAAGATGTTCAGCGCAGATCAGAGCGCGGGCGATATTTTTGATATGAGAGGGATTGACCGCGAACGCGGATGCATGCTTGTAGTTAGACCGGATCAACACGTGGCTCATGTATTTCCACTCGATGGTTATAAAGAGTTGTCATCGTTTTTCGATGGATTCATGATTGAACCGGGAAGGTGATGTATGGCAGAAGCCTGCATTGATGTCGCGAATTACCAGGTATGGGTTTGACATGAGCCTCGATTTTTTTACTCGTGTGTATTGTCTAATTAATAGCGGGCGCGATAAAAGCTCGTTTAATTACGCGCGCTAGAAGACTATGAATTCCATTCACCGAAGATAGCCAAACCAGATACCACTGGTGATTGCTCACAGAGTATCTTCACCAAAGCAACGTATTATCGATCAACACTCACCGTCGCAGATTTAATAGCATCTGTCATAGCTTGAGCAACGTCTGCTGGCGCCTGCTCAGACACGAGAATGCCGCGAGTTGTTGAAGGAAGCGCTGGAAATCCATCTTTTTCACCCAATTCGATCATCGTTGGCTCTTTCAACAACCTCGGTAGTGTACTTAACGCCAGACCTGATCGAATAGCCGCTTTTACACCGGTGAAATTTTCACTGGCATAGGCAATACGCCAGTCCTTGTCCACAGCGCTGAGTGCATCAGATCCAAAATTGCGCCAGCTGCAATCACGATCAAGAATGGCAAGCGGCACCGTATCCATCTGGTCAATTCCGAGGTCGGGACTCGCAAGCCATACGTTTTGTTGTGATGCCATGCGATTTTCAGGTTTAACGCCCGGCTCGGATACCACTGCAACGTCGAGGGTATTTTTTCTGATGGCTGCAGGAAACTTCGATGTACATCCGAATCGGGCGGACACTTCAACGTTCGGGTGGCGACTGGCAAATTGAACCAGCACCGCCTCCAACACCGAATCTGCGTAATCGTCGGGGATGCCAACGCGCAGGCGACCTTGAAGCGGCTCTTCGAACATCGTACCTATGCGGGTCAGTTCGGACACGATTGTGCGCGCGATCGGTAACAGCCTTTCCCCGTCCGCAGTGAGTAGCATACCGGTGGACTGGCGGACAAAAAGATCAATCTCAAGCGTGTCCTCCAGGTTTTTCGACTGGACACTGATTGCGGATTGGGTTCTACCGAGTACCTCTGCCGCACGTGTGATGCTTTGGCACTCTGCAACCGCAATAAAAGTCCGCAACAGGTGACTATTGCAGGCCATGCGTTCACTTTTATTCATGGCAAACATCATAACAATTCATTTCTTAAATGCCCACGACTAGCTTACATTTGCGTTGAAGAACCGGTTACGAGGGATGACAAATGAACATCGAAACGAGCATTTTTCTGGTCACTGTGGGCCTTGTTGGCGGCGCCTGGAATGCGATCGCCGGCGGAGCCACTCTATTTACTTTTCCTGCGCTGATGGCAGCAGGGCTGCCGCCAATAGTTGCGAATGCCACAAACTACCTGGCGATGTTGCCGTCAAATGCTGCTGCGCTGCCGGCTTACACTCGCGAGTTGAAAGGGGTTGGGTCGCAAATCTGGCCGTTACTGATTGTGTCCGGATTGGGAGCGATCACCGGTTCTCTATTGCTACTGACGTCCGAAGCGGCATTGTTCGAAGTGTTAATTCCTTTTTTGATTCTGGCGGCGACTGTCCTCTTCGCCTTCGGATCAAAAATTGGTGTTTCGCTGAAACGAGTACTCTCTGACGGCACTTCGACGTCGCTGCTATATACCGCTCTCTTTTTGTTCTCGATATACGGCGGATACTTTGGAGCGGGCCTGGGAATCATCCTGCTTGCTGTTGTACAAATAATGGGGTTCACATCCTTTCATGTAGCGAATAGTTTAAAAAACCTGCTCGCGACCAGTTTTACCCTACTGAGTGTCGCGATCTTTGGTGTGGGCGGTATCATTGCGTGGCCTGAAGCACTGGCTATGATGGCGGGAAGTACCGTCGGCGGGTATCTGGGTGGTCGCTATGGCCGGCTGATCAATGATCGGTATCTACACACAGGCGTAGTGGCGTTCGGGTGTGTTCTTTCGGGTATCTACTTCTTCGAAACGTTCTTTCAAAATTGATGTTGAGCTTGTACGCGCATTTCGGTCGCTGCCCAAAAATACCTGGAAATACTCAAGCGTCATGGCACACTGACAGATCTGTTGATACTGAGGAAAGTCGATGTGGCATCTCCACCACCGCCTGCGCACGTGTGCAATCTACCTGCTGGTCTTCTTCTCCCTGACAGGCAGGATGGTGCTGGCCGAGACGACGGCCAATCAGTTTGTCAACGCGGTCGTGCGGGTTGACTCCACGGTTCTCAGCAACGGTCGTACAGTAGACACGCTGGGTGAAAGCCGCTCTGGCAGCGGAGTGATAATCGATGCCAACGGCTTGCTGGTGACAGCGGGTTATCTGGTGCTGGAAGCCCGGTCTATTCAGGTGACATTTAACGACGGACAAACTACCACTGCAGAAATTGTTGCCAACGATACTATCTCCGGGCTTGCGCTGCTACGCGCTTCGCTGCCGGACAATGTGGTTGCCATGGCGATTGGCAGCTCGGCAACGGTGGCGGTGGGCGATGACGCGCTGGTGCTTTCACATGGAGGTGTGGAGCGAGTAGCAGTAGCCTCAATTGCCGACATTCGCGGGTTTTCTGCAGCGTGGGAATACCACCTTGATTCTGCCTTCTATTCAAGCCCTGCCTATCCGGTGTTTAGCGGCGCAGCGTTGATCAATCCGGATGCCGAATTAATAGGCATAGGCAGTTTAATTCTCAGTGATATCGGTGTTGCCGGGCAATCACCGACTTCGGGCAACCTGTTTATCCCCATCGACTCCCTGACAGCAAACCTGGGATCACTGCTGGCTCGCGGTCGGTCGCTGGTTGAACCGCGTGCATGGCTCGGAGTTTATCTGGCCGAGACTGATGCCGATCTTCGTATAGTTAGACTGGCGGATACGGGACCGGCGCAGCAAGCCGGGGTGCAGGCAGATGATTCGGTGATCGCTATCAACGGGCAACGAGTGCAATCAATGGAAGATTTCTACAAAAAGCTTTGGGGTAGCGGTGTCGCCGGTAGCGAGGTGGAACTGCTACTCTCCCGTAAAGGTCAAATCCAGAGCGCTACGGTGATCAGCGCAGACCGGCAAAGCTGGTTTCGCACACCTGGCGAGTGATTCGGGTTACATCCTGCCGTCACATTGAGCTTGTAGCACATAGCAACTGCCCTGTGTAATCTTGTTGCGCCTTATCAGGCGGTATACCTGCTAATAGAGGGGGGCAGGTAGGTAACAAAAGTGCGGTTCGGTCTGAAAATACAGAGAAGTAAGTTAATGGCAATTTTTTTTAGTACGTATCGTTTTGCACCAATTGCAGCGGTGCTGTGTATGGCAGGCGAGTTTGCGATCTCGGCCCAGCCTGGCTGGCTTGACGCTCAATCGTCGATGGAATCTTCCTGTAAAAGCTGGCATCGATATGCATTGCAGATATCTCCGTTAATTTTATCGAACAATACCTGGGGTAGCGGGCAGGTCAATCGCAGGGGTTGGCAACAGTGTGTCTATGCAACTCGCCGTGGAGCAGGTTATGAACTGCCTGTTGGCTGGACCTACAACTGGCTTGATGAAAGCGATGGGGAGCAATCTGCTGTAAAGGCCTATCCAGAAGTGATATACGGCAACAAATTCGGTACTGAAATCTCTGGCTCTAAACGAGTGACGGGCTTGCCGGAAACGCTTGGCAAGCTGCCAGAAATTGAGGTCACATACTCGTACAGCGAGACCGGCGATACAGATCGCGAATTAAATGTAACTGCTGAATCGTTTCTGCATGAGACATGCGATATCACTGGACCAGGTAACCGATCGGGTGATAACCGTGTTTTTGAAATGATGGTATGGGTGCAAGCCGGTATCAAGCGCCCCCATCGGCGACCATTGACCGAGGCGATTATTGACGGTGTTACCTGGAATGTCTATGCAAATCCGAAAAAGTCATCGAGCTATATCGCTTTTATTCTACCGCAGCCGATGACAGAGGGCTCACTGGACTGGAACAGCTTCATTCAATGGACACGTGCAAATGCGCCACAAATCGGCCTTGATCAATTACAGGATACCTGGTGTCTTGGTTCTATAGAATTTGGAACGGAGGTATGGTGGGGAAAAGGCGAGTTTGTATTAAACCGCTTTGAAGTCAAGCTTGGAGACTGATTGTCTCGCACTGTTATCGGTCGATGAAACCTAGCTATCATCTCTAGCCGCGTTAAACAGGATCGGTTGATCGTCCGGTGCCTGTTTTGGCGGCAGTGCCTGTTGAGGTGCTGCATAAAACACCGGTTCGAGCGTGTCCTGACTTCTTTCAAAAGGCTTCTTCATCTGCACTTTGGTTCCGCTTTGTTCTGCGTCCTGGTTTGCTTTGTGAAGCTGCTTTGCAGTTTCTTCGGACCAGGGAAGTTTGTAAGAACGCGGCTCGGCGATATCCGGAAGTTGCAGCCAAAGGTAGATACCTTCGTTTTCTTTCATCAATGAACTGACTACCGCTGCCTCCTCAAGATGGCGGTGTACAGTTTCCAGTTGAACGGGTTTAGGGCGGCTCAGTATGTCGTTAAGACTGATATAGCCAACAGGAAGAAACAGCGATGCACTTAGAAGAGCGGTCACTTTCACCTTCACTGATCGCGGTGCCCAAATTGCAATGGAGCACAAAAATGCAGCCAGAGTCGCACCAATAACAAACCAGTGAGTAGTAACTGTCATGATTTTCTGTTTCGCAATTTCTTGGGAAGATTATGCACACTGCCAGCGACGAGTTTGGCTTTCTGGTCAAGGTTAAATCTAAACACGGTTGACTCTTCCCCCTGATGGGTCAGGTCAAGCTTGCTGACAAGTATTTGCTTGGCCGATTTGAAGCCCGGTCTTTTAAGGCTGACTACCACGGTGGCTGGTATCGGGTAGATACCGGCCGGGTTGCGGTAGAGATGCACGTTGATAGCGTACTCGCCTTCAGGCACCCCGCGGCTATAGGTGAATTCATAGTTCAGGCCGGTCATGTCTGCGGTGTCGCCCAGATCGTCACGCAACAGATTGAATATTTTCCCGCCTTTGTTGGAGTATCCCACGGGAACATCCCCGGGAGCCTCTACCCATAAGTCTACATCGGCATTGATGTCATCGGGCCAACGCAACTCAACAGTGAGGTTGCCCGGTGATTTGGCGCTTTCTTCTGCGACTGCCTTTGGATTTATATGCGGTAGTAAAAGCATCACCAGTGTGACGAATCCGGCGAGAGCGAGCATAATCACATCGCGGAACAGTGTGGAGGTGCTCTCCTCGTCGAACAGGTCGAAATCACGCATCTCGTTCAACCGCCTCTTGCAGGGAACCGATAAGGTGTACTGTTCCACCAGACAAGAGTTGATAGTTGGCCATGAGCCAAACATTTAATATGGAGCCAATAAGCGTTGTGTAGAGTGCTGTCGACATTCCCTGTATAAGCGTTGACACCATGGGCGCGATGGCATTGACGTCTGAGGCCTGCTCCGGGTTTACACCGGACAGAGCGATAATAAACCCCAGCACTGTTCCAATCAGACCAAGCAGCACCAGGGTATTGCCCAGATGTCGCACTACCGAGATTCGGTGCGCCAGTCTCAATCGCATTGACCCGCTAAGGTTTGCACGGCTGTCAGCGCTTGCGCTATTGATCGCTGATACCAGGTGATTGATACCTTTAGATTTCAAACCTGACGGGCTGTTGATTGCATCTATTTCGCTATTGGTTTGCCAGATACGTTGCGCACAAAGCACTAGCCCAACCAGAAACACCAGGAAAATAACTACGGACAGATAAGTTTGGTCTGCCTGAATGACCCGGTGCACATAGCCCTGGCTATAAGCCACCCCAAGCAGTGCGAAAGCTAACACGTTAAGCAACGTGAATCGCAACAAGAGCAGAGAGCGATATGGATCGTTTATCCGTTTGATCAGGGATGAAATACCGGTGGTTCCGGTCGCGTCGGATCGAATATCCTCGTTCGCGTTGGCGGTGACTTGGGTCATAGGTGAACCTCTGTCGTGGCAAGCGGAAATTGCAGCCTGTTAAATCGTTAGCGATCAAGCCATCGGTAGACTTGAGCTTTTTTGAGACGCAGTTCGCGCTGGAATGACCGCTCCGAGGTGAATAAGTGTGAGATATTCACCGCATGAAGTTGGCGCACCCTTCATGCCATAGTTATTGACTGTCGTCACAAAAAGCCATGGCTATTGGTAGTCTGTTGCTGTGGTTGGGAGGTTTTTTCGGCGCTGGATGCACCAGATTACAGGTATCCGAGCAGGCAGAATACCGGTGATACAGTGTGTATCGAGCTAGCCGGTGTCGCTCTCGATCAGTTGCAACCGGATGTCGCCCGTCAGTGACGGGCGACATCTTCAGGGTGGTAGTCTTGAATAAACGAACCGCAGCGGACTTTACGAGTTCTGTTTTACCTGTTGACGTCGCTCATACAGAATGAATTCCGTATACCCGTTTGGCTGGGCGCGACCCTTGATGGCGAGATCCAGTGATGCCTGGAAGGTTATGCTGTCAGCAAAATCCGGTGCCATGGATGCGTATTCCGGGTCTCCCTTGTTCTGATCGTCCACATAAACTGCCAGCCGCTGCATGGTCTCGTTTACCTGTGCTTCAGAGATGACACCGTGATGCAACCAGTTGGCGATATGCTGGCTGGAGATTCGCAACGTTGCACAGTCTTCCATTAAAGCAACGTTGTTTATATCCAGTACTTTGGAACAGCCAATGCCCTGACCAACCCAGCGCGCAACATAGCCCAGGATTCCCTGACAGTTGTTGTCCAGCTCATGTTGAATTTCGTCTTCCGTCAACTTTCGGTCGGAGGGTAGAAGTGGAATGGTGATGATGTCATCGACACTGGCGGGTGTACGGGACTTCAACTCGTTTTGCCGATCGCGAACATTGACGTCGAAGTAGTGGGTAGCATGCAGGGTAGCAGCCGTCGGCGAGGGCACCCATGCCGTGTTGCCACCTTGTTGCAAGTGCTGAATTTTGGTTTCGATCATGGCGGCCATTTCATCCGGCATCGCCCACATACCTTTGCCGATCTGGGCGTGGTCCTGCAGTCCGCAGGCAAGACCGCAATCAACATTGTTGTCTTCGTAGGCCATTAACCATTTGGCCTGTTTAATTTCCGCTTTTGGCAACATGGCACCAGCCTCCATACAGGTATGGATGTCATCCCCGGTGCGATCCAGAAAACCGGTATTGATAAAGACAACACGCTCGCGTGCAGCGTTGATACATGCTTTTAGATTAACGGTGGTGCGGCGTTCTTCATCCATAATTCCCATTTTCAGGGTATTTGGCTCAAGCGACAGTGCCTGTTCGACATGGGCAAATAACCGGTTCGCCAGATTAACTTCATCCGACCCGTGCATTTTTGGCTTGACGATGTAAACAGAGCCGTGGCGACTGTTTGAAAATACGCCCTTTTGGAGAAGGTCGTGTTTTGCACAAAGAGAAGTAACCATGACATCAATAAGTGTCTCCGGCACCGGTTGGCCGTTAAGTTTTACGGCGTCAATAACCAGCTGGGTTCCAACGTTTCGAACCAGCAGTACACTTCTGCCCGGCAGAGACAGTTCGCTGCCGTCAGTCGCAGTGTAGATGCGGTCGGCATTGAGTTTTCGATCTATATTTTTTCCGCCTTTGCTAAACGAATGGCTAAGCTTGCCTGTCATCAGTCCCAGCCAGTTGCGATACACCGCGCATTTGTCTTCCACATCAACAGAGGCGACGGAATCTTCGCAATCCATGATTGTAGTGATCGCTGACTCAAGGATAATGTCACACATGTGCGCCGGATCAGTCTTGCCAATCGGGTGACTGGCATCGAAACACAATTCGGCATGCAGATTGTTTTTTTCCAGCAATATAGCCTCGGGAGATGCGGCATCACCCCGATACCCGCAAAAGCGTAACGGGTCTGCGAGGCCGGTGGTTTTTCCGTCGGCAAGCTCTGCGATTAAAACGCCGTTGTCTGATTTATAGCCGGTCACATCGGAGTGCGACGCCTGATTCAAGGGGAAGTGCTGATCGAGAAAGCGCCGGCACCAGGCCACGACCTGCTCGCCTCGTACCGGATTGTATCCACCGTCGCGGCTGGCACCGTTTGTTTCGGGTAGCGCATCCGTCCCGTAAAGTGCGTCGTAGAGACTCCCCCAGCGGGCATTGGCCGCATTCAACGCGAAGCGCGCGTTATCCATCGGCACCACTAGTTGCGCGCCGGCAATGGTGGCAATTTCGGGATCTACCTTTGTGGTGGAAACGCTAAAAGCCGGTACCTCGGGTTCAAGGTATCCGATCGCTTGCAAATGACTTTTATAGTCGCTGGCGTTAAACGACGAATTGGCTTTGTGCCATTCATCTATTTTTTGCTGAAGCTCGTCGCGCCGCTCGAGATGTGATTGTATTGCCGGCCCGTATTCCTTGATGATCGTTTCCAGCTGCGTCCAGAAATGTTCGGCCTCAACTCCGGTACCAGGGCATATCTCCTCGGCCAGCAGGGTGTGCAAAGGTGCGGCGATCTCAAGGTCGCCGTGGGAAATATAGTCCTGTGTACTCATTATATTGTTGATCCTCTGTTAACCCGGTAGCCGGGCAGGTGCAATTCTTCACTAGTGTATGTGGTCAGGCAATAGCGGTGTCGTTTGGGAGAAAAGACCTGTTATTGATCTTGCGTGTGTATGTGCCCTGGTTTATGCGAAATACCTGCCGCGTTGAGTTCAGGCGTACGGATAGTCAGTTTACGGTTGCTGTGGTAGTTTAATGGCAATCCAAAAAACCGTACCTGATTTATGGCTCAATACGTTTATACAATGAACCGCGTGAGCAAAGTGGTTCCGCCGAAGCGGCAAATACTAAAAGACATTTCATTGTCCTTTTTCCCCGGTGCGAAAATCGGTGTGCTTGGACTGAACGGTGCGGGTAAATCAACACTGCTAAAGATAATGGCTGGTCTGGATGCGGAAATTGATGGTGAAGCACGGCCCATGCCCGATATAAAAGTCGGCTACTTGCCTCAAGAGCCGCAGTTGAACCCGGAAAATACGGTCCGCGAGGCAGTTGAGCAGGCGGTCGACGATGTAAAAGAGGCCAGAGCCCGGCTGGATGAAGTCTATGCGGCCTACGCGGAACCCGATGCAGATTTTGATGCGCTGGCGGCTGAGCAGGCTAAGCTTGAAGCGCTGTTACAGACGTCGGGTGGTCACGATCTTGAGCGCCAGCTTGATATAGCTGCCGATGCACTGCGGCTACCGCCCTGGGATGCGAAAATCGAAAATTTATCGGGTGGTGAAAAGCGACGGGTAGCGCTGTGCCAGTTGTTGCTGGCGTCTCCGGATATGTTGTTACTGGATGAGCCCACCAACCACCTTGATGCTGATTCCGTAGGTTGGCTAGAGCGCTTTTTGCACGAGTTTGATGGCACAGTGGTGGCCATTACACACGATCGCTATTTTCTCGATAATGTCGCGGGCTGGATTCTGGAACTGGATCGTGGTCGCGGCATTCCCTATGAAGGTAACTATTCCGGTTGGCTGGAAGCCAAGTCTGAACGGCTGGATCAGGAATCGAAGCAGGAATCGTCACATTCCAAAGCGATGAAAGCAGAGCTTGAATGGGTCAGGAAAGGGGCCAAAGCACGGCAGTCCAAGTCAAAGGCGAGGCTTGCACGTTTTGAAGAGATGCAGTCAAAGGAATTTCAGAAGCGCAGCGAAACTAATGAAATCTATATTCCTGTCGGGCAAAGGCTCGGTGAGAAAGTGCTGGAGTTCAAAGGTGTCAGCAAAGGCTTTGATGATCGCCTGTTGATTGACGATTTGAGCTTTTCAGTGCCGCAGGGTGCCATAATTGGAGTAATTGGTGGCAATGGCGCCGGTAAATCCACTCTGTTTCGTATGATCATGGGGACAGAGAAGCCTGACTCGGGCTCTATTGAAACGGGCGATACCGTCGATCTGGCGTGGGTGGATCAGAGTCGTGACTCACTGGACGGTGAAAAAACGGTTTGGGAGCTTATATCCGGTGGCCAGGATCAAATGGTGATCGGAAACTTTGAGATGCCTTCGCGGGCCTACATTGGTCGATTTAATTTTAAAGGCGCCGATCAGCAAAAGATGGTCAAAGATTTGTCAGGCGGTGAGCGAGGTCGACTGCAACTGGCAATGACTTTGAAACAGGGTGCGAATGTACTGCTGCTCGATGAGCCCTCGAATGACCTGGATGTTGAAACATTGCGCGCGCTGGAGGAAGCGTTGCTCGATTTTCCTGGCTCCGCCATAGTGATATCTCATGATCGCTGGTTTCTGGACAGAGTCGCAACGCATATTCTTGCCTATGAAGATGACTCCCATGTCGAGTTTTTTGCCGGCAACTACGCGGAATACGAGGAAGACCGCCTGCGACGAATGGGGGGGGAGGCGGTACAACCGCACAGAATCAGGTACAAAAAACTCGCTTGAAGGGTCTCTCCTGACTGCCAGCCTGAATTATTGCCGGCATGGCACACCTGACCGATCCATCTGACCGGTTAGTCATCTGAATACAATAATGCGGTCTGGTTGCACCGGCAACACGGCAGGCCGGGGCTCATTCGAGGCCAATGCCTGGTCTGTCCCCGACAGTTTGAAAAACCTGCCAGTAACCGGAACTAACAAATTTCACTCCCGAACGGGCGGATACCCTGTCCGTATAAGTTACCGGTTTGTTAGTGAAGTGTTGAGTTAATATTTATATAAATCAATAGATTACAAGTTTTCCGTGCCATCCGAATCAGCGATCATGCTGGTTTCCGTTCATTTTTTCCGTCAGCCCTGGTATTCCTGAACTAAATATTACGGACGGATCTGATTCAGCTTTTGTCAGTAAAGGCAAGCGTGTCAGGCTTCTTAGGAAGGTGTCCGTTGGGTAATGCTCGGCAACTGGTTGATGACAATCAAACTACTAAATTGGCAAGTTAAAGAAAATTCTAGCTTTATCAGTATTTTATTACCGTTGTTTAACCAGTGGCCTGGCAGTCGGGTTTTATAATTTTTTACGTTTACAAATTCACAGCGATGCTGCGGTGCAGGCGGTTGCACCGGTAGGACAGCAGTGGGCCCGGGAATGGCCCCGTCAACTTTTTTCACGCTGGCATCAGTCAGCCTTATCCGGAAAGTAAATACAAGTATGTTTCAAAAGTATGTGAGCAAGATTTCAGGGTCTATTTTATGCTCTCCCTTTTTAGCCGCCTTTGTTCTGTTTACTCCCGCAAATAATGTAATGGCAATGGCACCGGTTTGTAGCAGTGCCATTATTGATCAGGATGGCGATGGATGGGGCTTCGAAAATAACCAGTCCTGCGAGTTTTCGTCAGGTCATCCACCGTGTTCGGCAAATGCTGTCATTAACGGTAACTGGGGTTTTGAAAACGGTAGATCTTGTCTGGTTAATGCCTCGTCAAGTAATAACTCGGGCAATAACTCGGGC
>CAYPCS010000060.1:11546-21236 GCA_964409275.1 uncultured Granulosicoccaceae bacterium | reverse complement strand
AATAACTCGGGCAATAACTCGGGCGGTGCCGCAACTTCGTCCAGCGGCAGCACCCGACCCGAATGTACATCTGCAGCGGTCTCCAATGGCACCCCGTGGGGCTGGGAAAACAATCAGTCCTGTCGCTGGGGAGCGAGCACAGCCACATCGACAACCACTCGAAACCATCCAACCTGTTCCTCGGCAGCAGTGAACAACGGCGGCGGCTGGGGCTGGGAAAACAACCGTTCCTGCCTGTTCGATAATTCTTCGGCGAGCAGCCCGCCAGCCAGCTCGTCCGGCAATACGTCTACGGCCAGTGTGCCAGCCACCAGTGTGCCGGTGACTTCCTCATCCGGCGGTACGCCGCAATGTTCTGCCAATGCCAACGATAATGGCGACGGCTGGGGATTCGAGTTTGGCCGGTCATGTCTGTGGGGCGATGTTCGACAAACGACGGCGCTAAGCAACGAAGGCGCGGCTCCACCACCGGTATCAGCCGCATCCAATGGTTTTGACAGTGCCGGTAAGCCGATTTGTTTGACTGACGCGAGCGACGGCAACGGTGACGGGTTCGGGTATGAAAACAACCGAACCTGTACTGTCAGCAGCGCTACAGCTACGGCGCAGAATCCACTGCTCAACAGGCGCTGGTGTCAGCCGTGGGCAGAGATCTCTTATGATAAGTACGTGCTGCAGAACAACACCTGGAATGACAGCGATGTGTGGACCGACAATTGGTCACAATGTATAGAGCTTGGCGGAAGTCGTGGTAACTACGTTGCCAAGTGGGACTATAACTGGCTCCGTCGAGACGAGGGTAATGAGTACTCTGTAAAGAGTTATCCTCAGGTCTATTACGGGCGCAAAACACGCAACACGACATCTGGCACGCCCGCCGAGTTAGGAGTACCGGCAAACATAAACAACCTGCCGAACTTCAAGGTTCGCTATCGCTACAGCGAAACCGGCAGTGCTGAACGCAATGTGGCCCTTGAATCCTTCTTCCACACCAGCTGTGAAGCAGAAGAGTGGAACAAGCATTTTGAGATGATGGTTTGGGTAAACAGCCCCTCTACCAAAACACCCGGTCGGCTGGTTACCGAAGCGACTATAGATGGCAAGGAATGGGAGGTTTATACCAATCCGTCGTTATCCTGGGGTTATGTTGCCTTTGTTGAAAAGACTCCCTCAAATGCTGGCTGGCTCGACTGGAACGAATTTGTTAACTGGACTCGTTACCAGGGACCATCGTTCGGTGTCTGGTCCATCGGGGATGATACCTGCATGGGTGCTATAGAGATTGGTACTGAAACGTTCTGGGGTACCGGAACCTTTACACTGCATGAGTTTGCTGTGACGAGATAATCTACCACTCTCAGAGCTTTTGTCGACTCCGGCAAAAACAGTGCTCTAAAGAAGGGATTAGGAAAGAGCCGCGCAAGCGGCTCTTTTTTTTGCGCCACTAAAATATAGAGTTAACCCCTTTTTCAGTGGTCTCACGATTAACTACCGGAACCATCAAATAAACGGATTACTCGTGAAAACTGAAATCAAATTGGCAAGTGCACTGCTCGCAGTGGCTTTTCTGGTATTGTCGTGTACTAAATATGACGAGAACACAGTGAGCCAGGCAGTGAAACCGGCGCTCATGGAGGAAACTGGCGTCGTCGCCGACTCTGCATCACGGGCACCGCTGTCATCACAGGCGTTTACAGCAAAAAAGCTCGCCTCAATGGCAGGCATCAATCAGGCAATTTCACTGCCGCCGGTAAATCGGGAGCGCTATGCCCGCCACGATGAAAACGGAGTCAAGCGCGTTGCTGAAGCGCCTGTATCGACGTTCAGTGTCGACGTTGATACCGCCTCATACAGTAATATCCGACGGATGCTTATGCGAGAGGGGCGTTTGCCGCCACCGGCAGCGGTGCGCGTGGAAGAGATGGTTAATTATTTTTCCTACGATTATCCACAACCTTCATCGACGGGTCAGCCCTTTGCGATAAACACAGAAGTGGCTTCTGCACCGTGGGATAGCTCTCGTCACATAATGCGCATCGGCTTGAAAGGTTTTGCACCGGATCCGGCCGACAGGCCCTCCGCCAATCTGGTTTTTCTGATTGATGTGTCGGGTAGTATGCGTTCCGCCGAGAAGCTGCCAATGGTGAAAAGTGCATTGCAACTGCTGGTGAATCAGATGAAGGACGATGATCGCATTGCGCTTGTTGTGTATGCAGGCGCTGCAGGTGTGGTGCTGGAATCAACACCGGTTAGTGAAAAAGCAACCATACTGGCTGCAATCAGCGCTCTGCAGTCTGGTGGTAGCACTCATGGCAGTGCCGGTATCCACCTCGCGTACAGTGTTGCCGAAAAACACTTTGTCAAGGATGGAATCAATCGCGTATTGATTGCCAGTGATGGCGATATGAATGTTGGTATTACGAGTACTGACGAGCTCATTGATCTGATTGAAAGTAAACGCCAGGGCGGTATTGCGTTGACCACACTCGGGTTTGGGACGGGCAATTTTAATGATGCCCTGATGGAACAACTGGCCGACGCGGGTAACGGTAATGCCAGTTATATAGATAATCTGAAAGAAGCACAAAAGGTACTGGTATCGGAGCTGCAATCCACGCTGCTTACCATTGCCAAAGACGTCAAGATTCAGGTCGAGTTTAATCCTGCGATGGTGCAGGAGTATCGCTTGATCGGCTACGAAAACAGATTACTTGAGCGCGAGGACTTCACAAATGACCGGGTGGATGCCGGAGATATTGGTGCCGGGCACACGGTAACAGCGTTGTATGAGCTGGTACTGGAGGGTTCGGATAGTCCGATGATATTGCCTCTGCGGTATAAGTCTGAATCACCGGAGGAGCGAACTGTTTTGCACACTGACGAGATAGCCTTCATAAGACTGAGATACAAACAACCTCAGGAAAGTATCAGCCGTGAGGTGGTACATGCAGTGAGCAGCCAAAGTGTGCTGGCAACATTTGATCTGGCTACTGAAGACTTCCGATTTGCAACTGCAGTTGCCAGCTTCGGACAGTATTTAAAAAGAAGCAAATATGGAATTGATTCTCGTACAGATGTTGTGGCCGACGTGCCTGCGATTTCACCGCTTACGGATACATTGGGTATTCTGCGCGCTTCGAGAGGGGTCGATAAAAACGGTTATCGCAGTGAATTCATTTCACTGGTAGAGTTGACCACTGGACTAAGCGCTCATTCGGAAGTCGGTGGCTAAACTTTCAAAGTTCTTTAAGTCAGATGTTTCACTGTTGCGAGCGTATTCCGATGGTGAAGCAGAGGCTTTCGAAGTGTTGTACGGTCGTCACAAAGACGGCTTGTACAATTTTTTGGTACGTAGCCTGTCACAGCATGCAATAGCGGAAGAAATAGCCCAGGAAGTGTGGCTGGGCGTCATAGCTCAGGCTGGCAATTTCGAACCGCGTGACGCTACCTTTCGCACCTGGTTATTTCGTATAGCTCGTAACAAGGTTATTGACTATCAACGCCGGCGTGTCAATCAGCCGCACGTTGCGCTGGACACTCACGATGACTTGTTGCCAGCCAACGAACTGAGTGTTGAGGACAATTTCCTGTTGCGCCAATTGATGGTTGCACTGGATGAGCTTCCGGCAGTACAACGGGAAACGTTTATTCTGCAACAGGAAGGGTTTAGCAATCGGGAAATCTCTAACATCACCGGCGTTGGCCAGGAAACGGTCAAGAGTCGTCTGCGATATGCAAAACGTGCTACCAGAGACCGTCTGGAGTCAGGGGTATGAGCGAGCTAGTTAAAAAGTACCGGGCGGCGCCGCGGCAAAAATCTCCGGATCGACTTGATGGCCTGATACTCGCGCGCGCAGCCCGGCACGTTCGCGGTCGAAAAGCACCAGCGCAAAGTAGTCCGTGGCTGGCTGCCGCAATTACCTGTTCTGTTTTGTTTCTTGCAGTGGCAGTTGTGCTGCGAGTGGATGGGCCCCGGGTGCTGGACGGACCAGGAGCGCCAGACAGTGCAGCAGCGCCAGACGATGCGCGGACTGTGGTGGCCGAGCTTGACAGCAGCATAATTGCGGACTCGGATTCCGGCGGAGTCGCGGCTACCAGCTCGAGTGTCACACCGGAGTTACTTCAACAAGGGAGTCAGTTCAGTGAACCTGCCGGTCCGGAATTACAAGTGTCCAGTGCACCCGCCACGCTTGCAGAAAGCTCGACCAGGGGAAGTGCGGACCTCGCTGCTGACAGTGTCGATACTGCCGATGAGGCTACTCTCGCGAGTGTGGCTCAAAGCGTCAATAGCCAAAGTATCGCAGACCGTAGCCGCGCTGCAGAATTATCCAGCCGGGTTGACAAGCTAGGTCGCAAAAAACTGTCTACTCAGGCTGAAAGTGCCGTCGAAGCGCGTGATGTCGTCAAAGCGTCTGAAGTGAGCGCGCCAGTATCAAGTCTGGCAGATGTAGAGCTCCCGGCTAGTCCGGCATTTTCAACTTCAGAAAGTAAGGTGTCCAACACAACTGGTGTGATTGTGGTTGACATAGAGTGGGTAAAATCAAAGTCGCCGGGTCTTTACACAATCCAGATGGCGGTGGCAAACGATGTTAGCTATCTGCGTGACTTTGCAGTTTCAAGCGGTCTTGCCGGTTCGTTTGTTATCGTGCCCTTCAATACCGCCGATGGACCGAGCTTCAGCCTGCTATTTGGAGAGTATGAGACCTTTGAAGCTGCGCAAGCCGGTTTGCAAAGACTTGAAGGGCAAGCTACTCAATTTAGCCCATGGATCAGAAATTTCGGAATCTTGCAACAGCGATGATGATCCCGAAAACGTGACACGCCACTAAAACAAAGCCCTAAGTTAGCGTAACGGCAGAAAATCCCTGTACTTTTTGACAATTTATTACCCGACCGTTAGTTCTGAAGGGTATGATAATGATTGGTCAGGTACACGTTGTGTCCGCGTTTGAGGAAAGCAGTGTGCGGGTTCCCGATTAAAGACTGTCCGATGTGCCCGGGTGGGAACCGCTAGCTGTGTCGTAAACCATAGCTATTGAAGGGCTTAATATGAAATACCTTGTCGGCGAAATTGGATTCTCACTTCTGATAGCCTGCTTGATCGGATTGCTGATTGGCTGGTTAATCAGCCACTTTCTTAAATCCCGCAGCCATTTGCGCAGCAGAACCGAGCTGGAAGAAGGAATTCGACGCAGAGAATATGAAATAAAGCGTCTTCGCTCTGATTTGCGTTTTTCGGAAACACAAGGGGCCATGCACGGTGGTCAGCGAAAAGAATATAGCGCAGCGCAGACACATAGATCAGTCTCTGGCTCTGGCGGGAATTCACCAGCAGCAAACACAACGGGCAGAATGGAAAAGCTGCGCAATGCCGATGCAAAATTCAAAGTTGCCAGTAAAGACATGCGTGGAGACTCCGCGTCGATTACGGTTCGTACCAGCGAGCTGGCTAAAAACAACAGCAATGCGGCGCCACGTGGCGTACCGCAAAAGCAAATCACGGAAACCCCGAGAGGCAATCAGCCGTCGGCGGGTGATCAGGTGGTGGCGTCCCGCCAGATAAGGGGGCAGTCAACCAAAGGCCAGTCTGATTCTCTTAAAATGAAAGACTATCAGGTGCTGTTGTCGCAGAAAAACCGCCAGGTAGAAGAACTGCAGCAGAAGGTACGCGATCTGGTCGCAGCCACGGCTTCCCGAAAAAGCGGGAAATCAACTGTTGTTCAAGCGGTTGACAGTGATCGCATACGAGTGTTGAAAGCAGCGGCGGAAGATGAGTCTTATGCCAAGGTTCAGGCACTCGCGTCGCTGGGTGAAGCGGAGGCGAAGCTGACCCTGCAAAAAAATGCACAAGTAGCTCCTGACACAGAATTACAGCCGTTGCGACGCCTCAATTCGCAGCAGGAATCAATAATTATCGATTTGCGTAAACGCCTGGATATACAGCATCAGCATACCTCTGAAATGCGGGCTGATTTCGAGCGCAAACTTCGGGTGTCGCAAACCAGCCGCAATACCGGTGATAAAATTACCGGCGCAAAAAACGACCGGCAGCTTGCCTTGAAGGCAATGGCCGACGATGAAACCTATGCCAAGGTTCAGGCGCTTGCGGCGCTGGGTGAAGCGGAGCGAAAGCTTGCAAGCCAGCATCATGACAATGCCGCCGTTAGCTCGGAAATCGGGCCATTGCGACGTCGTGCCGAGCAGCAGGATGCGATCATCACCGATTTGCGCAAGCGCGTTGAACTGGTGCAGAACCAGACGTCAGTTATGCGTCAGGAGTACGAGCGCAAACTGCGTGGGCGCGATTCTGATCTCACCCTGATGCGTGCTGAAAGCAGTGCCCAGGGAGACAGCGGGTCCAGAGCTGAAGTTGAGAGTTATCAGCGAAAACTTCTGGAACTTGAAAGGGCAAATCAGGGGCGGATAAAAGATTTCAACAGCACTCTGGAGGCCCGTAATCGCGAATATGATCAACTGGGATTGCGCCTTGAACGATTGCGTGAGCAGGTAGCAGAACGGGATCTACAAATCACCGAGCTCAAGGACGAGCTTGAGATGCGTGTGCAAGACAAAGCCAGCAGCGATGTGAAGGACAATAAGTACCGTGAAGAGCTTGGTGTTTTGCAAATCTCTCTGAAGGAGAAAGAGGCAGCTATTGCATCGCTCAAGTCGCGTGAAACGGAATTGCAGCGCACGTCAGGTGATGTACGTGACATGGAAAAGCAGCTGGAGGAGTTCACCCGCAGTACCGAGCAGTCAGCCCGCAAGCTCGAAGGTGTCATACTAAGACAGCGCGAGACAATAAAGGCAAACGAAGCCCGAATAGAGCAACTGCAAAAAAGCATTGCTGATAGCGAGCAAACCTACGGTCGAAAAATCGCCGCTGCAGAAGAGGGTGTAAACAGGTTCTCGATGCTTAGCGAAGCGCAGACCCTGCATGCAAACCGCTATCGTGATCAGGTGAATTCGCGTACAGCCGAGATCAGTAACCTTGGTAAGGAATTGCGTAACGCAAATGTGCAGCGAGAAGCAGGGGATCAGGAGATTTTACGACTGACCCGTGTGGCGGCCGATGTCGACAAGCTGCAGCTGGCAATCAATGAAAAAGAACTGGCCAGGCAGCAACTACAACGCGATCTCACTAAAGCCGGTCAGGCAGTTGCGGATGCGAAATCACAGCATAAATCCGTACTCGATATCAAAGATAAAGAGCTCAATCGAATCACCGAACAACTGTCGGCAGCGCGCGTAGATATCGAGCGCGAAAGAAGCACCTTGCAGAAGGTGCGCAAAGAAGCCGAGCTGCAACAGGCGCAGATGGCAAGAGTAACAGAGCAACACGAAAGCCAAAGCAGAAAACTGGAAGCGAAGCTGGCCGAACTGGAGCCGCTGCGATTAAAACTGACAGAGAGCACTGCAGCGGTCACAAGGCTGCAGGATGAAAACAAACTGGTATCACGCAAGTCATCTGCCGAGTTGCTCGAACTAAAAAACCGGCTGGATAGCGCGGGTAAAAGTAACGACGAGAAATTGAAGGCCAGTGCTGGTGAGATTGCGGCGTTGAACCGGAACAACACTGATTTACAAAAACGCTTGAGCGCCAGCGAAGAACAACACAAAGGCAAGGTAAACGAGCTAAACGCCGAGCTTGTAAAGCTGCGAAAGCAGAATACAGACTCCGGCGGGCAGCTCACTGATTTGCAGCGTCAATTGACAGATCAAAAAAACGAGCTGCAAACGCTTCGTGGAAAACTGGCAGCAGAGCAAAAAACATTGCAGTCCAGCGTGGCTGATCGTACAGCCATGGAGACCAGTCTCAAGGACTATAAAGTCCGGCTTGAAGCGTTGAAGGGCGAAAGTCTTGCGGCTACAGAGCGGGATAAAAAGTCACTACTTGAAGCGCAGAAAAAAGCGCAGGATGCTGCGGGCCAGCACAAGCTGGAACTCGACAAGCGGTCGCAAGAGGTCGCGGAATTGCGGCAAAAATTGCAGTCTCTGGAAACTGTTAAAGAGAACCTGGCGAAGCGTGAGCTCGAATTGTCCGGTTTGAACAAAAACCTCACAACTACTGTGAAGGAAAGCGACGCGCAACGTGCACAGATAGGTGAGTTGAGAAAGACCGCTGACGAGGCCCGTATAGCGCACGCCAAAGAGAAAGAGATGCTGGAATCCGAGCTTCGCAAAGCCCGGGAATCAACTGCCGAGGTGGTGCGGTTACGCCAGCAGTTGACCACATCTGAATCAGATCTGACACGGATTCGCAAAGACTTCGAAGGTAAAGAAAGCCGGTTTCAGGCACTCATAACCGAACTCACGCCCTGGCAGAAGCGGTTCCAGGATGCAGAGCAGGAAGTGCAGACGCAAAAAGCCAGTATCGTAAAATTAAAAGCGGATAGCTCGAGTCAGCTAGAGCAGGAGATTGCGCGGGTTGAGCAGCGCAATGCTGAATTGCTCAAACAGAGAGAGCAACGCATTGCCGAACTGGATAGCAAGGTTAAAACGCTTGAGGCGTTGAGAACCGAGATTTCCGAAAGAGACAAGAAGCTCGCTGAACTTAATACGGCACTAACCGATGTGCGCAAGCAGGCAGATGTTTATCAACTGCAGACTAGTGATGCGGAGAAGAAATACCGTTCAACTGAAGAAAAATTAACTGCGTTGCAGACAGAGCATTCCAGTGCTTCAAAGAGACACAGCGAAGTGGTTCAAACACATGGACGCGAACTTGGTGATCTCAAGGCTGCGCAGCAAGCGGCCATTGAAAAGCGCAAGGAAGAGTTGAAGCAGCAGGAGTCAGTGCTGGAAGGTCTGAATAAACAGCTGGCCAGCAAAGACAGGCAAATCAAAGACACAACTGCGCAACTGGAAAGTGCCCGCTCTGATTACAACAGGTCACTGGCAGATGCAAAGAAGTGGCGGCAGGAGAGTGAGTCAAGGCAGCAGCAATTGACTCAGGTCCAGTCTGAACAAAATAAACTGAAATCGCGAGTGCAGGAACTAGAGCCGTTAAAAGGTGAGCTTGCCACTGTGAGGGCAGAGTTTACCCAAAAGCAGCAATCGCTCTCAGCGTCCGGTGATAAGTATAAAGCCGAGATTAATTCGCTTCAGGCACGTGTTAAAGAGATGGATACGTTGAAGCAGCAGCTGGGCTCTCGTGAAGCGGAGATAGGCAAGCTGCAGGCGGCGAACAAGTCAGCGACAGAGAAGAGTGCGAGCGAGATCCAGGGTCTGCGCAAAGAGCTGCAGGAACTGACGCCGTTGCGCAGCAGGCTGTCGGCGAAAGAGGCCGAGTACAGCAAGTTGCAAGAGTCGATGAAGGCAGCAGGGCAGAAGCATCAAAGTGATGCGGAGGCACTGCAAAAGAAAATAGCGGAGCTGGAGCCATTGCGTTCGAAGCTGGCGGCTCGTGAGTCTGAATTTGCGAAACTGCAAAGTGAACAGCAGGCGAGTGCACAGAAGAGCACAGCGCAGTTGAGCGAATTGCAGGCGAGAGTGAAAACGCTGGAGCCGCTGCAGTCGCAGTTAAGCGAGCAGCGAACGAAGTATCAACAGCTGGAGCAATCTCGTAAAGCGGAGAGCGACAAGCTGGGTGGAGAAGTGACCGCACTTCAGACTCGGGTGAAAGAGATGGATGGGTTGAAGCAGCAGCTGGGCTCTCGTGAAGCGGAGATAGGCAAGCTGCAGGCGGCG
>CAYPCS010000060.1:0-11446 GCA_964409275.1 uncultured Granulosicoccaceae bacterium | reverse complement strand
CGCTGCAGTCGCAGTTAAGCGAGCAGCGAACGAAGTATCAACAGCTGGAGCAATCACGCAAGGCAGAAAGTGACAGGCATTCGACTGAAGTAGCAAAGCTCAACAAACGAATAGAAGAGATTGGTTCATTACAGCAAAAGCTGTCTGCGCAAGAAAAGAGCTTTCAGGCGCTGCAAAACTCGCAACGGGAAGCAGCAGCGCGGCATGAGAAAGAGTCAGCGCAACTCAAGGATAAGCTCAGGGAAATAGAAGCACTGCAGAAGCGTATTGCAGAGCAGGATAGTGCCCGTAAAACCCAGGCTGACCAGCACGCTTCGGCTTTGTCGGGGCTGCAGGGACAAATAAAGTCTCTTGAGCCGCTAACGGGAAAGCTGTCCGCACGGGAAGCTGCATTCAGGGAACTCGAAACAGCAAGCAAGAATGCACAGCAGAAGCATACTGCGGAAATAGCCACGCTTAGATCGACTGTGTCCAGGCTTGATCCGTTGGAGAAGAAGCTTGCAACTGCTTCTGCCGAGTTGCAGAAATTGCAGGAAGCACAAAAGCAGTCCAGAGCACAGCACAGCACTGAACTGGGTGAGTTGCAGGCGAAGGTAAAAAGCGCGCAAACACAGGCGTCTGATGCAACAGCGAATGCCAGCAGGCAAATTACGACGTTGCGCGCCGAGGCTGACAAGCAGCAATCCAGATTAAAAGATCTGGAAGCTCAATTGTCGGGCAAGCAATCCGAGATCCAGGGTCTTCTAGGCAAAACAAGCCAGTTGTCCTCTACCCAGGGTAAGCTTGCGAGCGCTGAAAAGTCGCTACAGGACCGTAACCGGGAAGTGGATACTTTAAAGAAAAGCATTCAGTCGCTTGAACAAAAAATAAATGACTCCCGGTCGCAGAGTGAGCAACAACGAAAGGCTCTGGCCGATCAGCTTGCAGAGGCCAAAGCACGCCTTCGCGAATATGAAACACTTAAGCGAGAGGCGGATGCCCGTCTGGCAGAGGTAAGCCAGGCAAAAGCGACGATTACGGAGCTCAACAACAAGTTATCAGCGAGCTCTGATGCACAGCGTCGTTTGGCAGAACTGGAGAAGCAACTGGCGGCGGCAAACAAGCGCCATAGTGGTGAGGTGGAAATAAAAGACAAGGATATAGAGATTCTCAAGCGAGAGATTGAAAGGCTGAATCGCACTGCACGTGCTGCTGCAGCCGCTCCACCGCCGAAAGCCAAAGCAGCTGAGAAGCCGAAAGAAAAAAGACTCACTGCGGACGGAAAAAATACCAGACGCAAGGATGGTATGGATGACTTGAAGCTGATCTTCGGTATTGGCCCCAAGATCGAAAAGCTGTTAAACAAAAACGGGGTTACACAGTTTGAAGACATCGCCAACTGGAAGGATGCGGATGTGCAGCGTTACTCCGACTTGCTGGGTAGCTTTCCTGATCGCATTGAAAGAGATGAATGGGTGCTGAGTGCGCAGCAAATTTTGGCTGGCACCTATAACTGGGAAGAACGTCGCAGTGCGCGAAAGCAGTCGGTTTAACCGGATTGAGCGCAAGATACAACAACGGTGAAATCCGGTAAGCCTGGTGCGCAATTACCCAGGCCAGGTGTAAGACAGTGATGACAGGCTCTACTGCCTGTTATCAATTGTAGTGTGCAACAAAAAAAAGCCCGGCAAATGCCGGGCTTTTGTGTATATCACGTTGTTATTTTTATATTGGCAATTCCGTCTAGGCGGCAGCTTCGTTGCCTTCAGCCACTTGTAGATTGACCGGTTCGGCGCCTATAGCTATTCGCTTCGGTTTCATCGCTTCAGGGATTTCCTTGACCAACTGGATGGTTAACATGCCATTAGACAGATCCGCGTTCACTACTTCAACGTAATCTGCGAGCTGAAACTTTCGCTCGAAGGTTCTGGTGGCGATACCCTGATACAAATAGTTGCGCTCGTCTTTATTTGCCTGGTTCTTTTCACCCCTGACGGTAAGTACACCTCGCTCGCTTTGCAGATCTAGTTCTGATCGGTCAAAGCCTGCTACGGCCAGCGTAATCTGGTACGTGTTTTCGTCTGTTGATTCGATGTTGTATGGCGGATAGCCGTTGCCATGATTGTGTTGCAGCGCTGAGTCGAGCAAGTTTGCCAGACGATCAAAGCCAACAGTGCTGCGATAGAGTGGTGAAAAATCGATTGCGTTCATTACATATTCTCCTGTGAAGCAATATGAAAAAATAAAAATATCGCTCGCGAACCTGACCTGCAGCATTCAGCTTGCGACGAAAAAAAGGTAGGGACACTCGCGTCCGGTTTCAAGACTTGCGTTGATTGAGAACAAGCAGCCAGCGCTACCTTCCTGCTTTAGTGCGGTTTTTTTTATGATGCCGTTTATCTGGTTGCTGCGAGCCTTAAGGCAGCGCGCAATGTGACGCTGATCACTTTTGCACGATTCGCAGTTCACGGCAGGTTAGTACCTCTACGCCATGCTTTGTAGTTATGGCATATAAAATGGATACTGGTTAAATGTCGATCTGTATGTTGCGGATACGACGACAATAAATAGATGTGCCAGATGTCTCCAGAGTGCGGATGGTAGATGTACCTTCGAACCAGTTCTCACCCCCAATCGGGCCCGCTTCGGCGGGCCCTCTTTTTATCCGCGACCAATAAATGGCATTTTTGTCGCCATGATCGTCATGAACTGGACATTTACATCGGCTGGTAAATTCGCCATGTTGAGCACAGCTTCGGCTACTTTCTCAACATCCATTACCGGTTCAACTTCAATCGTGCCGTTCGCCTGAGGCACGCCGCTTCTCATTCGTTCTGTCATATCCGAGGCCGCGTTGCCAATGTCAATTTGACCGCAGGCGATGTTAAAAGGTCGCCCGTCGAGAGAAGTGGTTCTGGTCAGCCCGGTGATCGCATGTTTGGAACTGGTGTAAGGTGCGGAGCCTGGTCTTGGAACGTGTGCCGATATTGAACCATTATTAATAATTCGACCGCCCTGGGGCGACTGTTCTCTCATAAGGTTAAATGCGTCTCTCAATACCAGAAAAGCGCCTGTCAGATTAACATCGATGACGGTTTTCCAGTCTTCCAGTGTGATATCTCCAACGGGTTTGGCGTCAACGTTGTTGCCTGCATTGTTAAATACAACATCAAGCCGTCCGAATCTGCTCTTGATTGAGCCAAACATATTACTGACTGCTGCTTCATCGGTTAAATCGGCAGGGCAGACCAGTACGTCCGTGCTGCCTGTTTCGGTAACCAGTTCCTGCAATAGTGCTTCGCGTCGACCGGTTATAGCGACTTGATATCCCGCATCAATAAATTTTCTGGCGGTGCTTTTGCCTATTCCGGATGAAGCACCGGTCACCAGTGCGACTTTTCTTTCTGCCATCAGTTGTTCCTGTGTTAGTGCCCGAACATTTTGCGCATACCGGCAACGGTGTTTTCATCGCAGCCTGTGTTGCCTGTTTTAATTTATGTTGCCAGCATCAATGAGTCACTGCTTATTAGATTGATGCCGCTGTTTTTAAGTGCGTTTCGTGTGGCATGTTCGCTGCCATCCATATTAATGGCTCTGCAAGCGTCATTTACCACCAGAGTTTCAATCCCGCTTGAACACGCGTCCTGTGCGGAAAAGCGTACGCAGAAGTCGAATGCGAGGCCTGCACAAAAAACTCTCTTAATGCCAAGTTCACTGATATAGCCACTCAAGCCGGTTGTGGTGCGGTGGTCGTTTTCGAAAAACGCCGAGTAGGAATCGATAGCCGGATTCATCCCCTTGCGTATTATCAACGCAGCGGCGTCGGTGCTCAGCTTCGGATGAAACCTGGCTCCATCGGTGCCCTGAACACAATGGTCGGGCCACAGCGTTTGTTCGCCGTAGTCCATCGTAATGGTAGAGAACGGGTCTGCGTTCTCATGGGTGCTGGCAAAAGAGCTGTGTCCGGTCGGGTGCCAGTCCTGGGTCAGGACCACATGTCTGAATTGCCCGGCCATTTTATTTACCACGCTGACAACCTCGTCTCCCCGGGGCACGGCAAGTGCGCCTCCTGGACAAAAATCGTTCTGGATATCAATGATCAGCAGTAGATCGGTTGATTCAATTTTCATGGTGATGTCCTGATCAGGATTTTTGATGAGTAATAGCAGGGCCGGGCGTAAGACAACGTGAATTGTGCCCCACTTGCAATGCCTGCGGCCAGTTATTTACCGTTAGCCCGACCTCTGGCCGATACAGTCGGGCGCTGAAATCGGATATACATCGGGGGCTGTGTACGGATATCATAACGAGCAACAAGCGGGGAGCCGGATGCGCGCACCAACACTGTCATTTGATCAACTTTTTCTGGATACAGGCTCCACGAAGCGCTACCTGGTCGCCGGTGTCGATGAGGCGGGTCGAGGGCCACTGGCGGGCAGCGTGGTGGCGGCAGCCGTTATTCTGGACCCGGCCCGAAAAATTAGCGGCCTCGCCGACTCAAAGGTGCTCACCGAAGAGCGGCGCGAAGAATTGTCCGCCGAAATCCGGGAGCATGCGCTGGCCTGGTGTATTGCTGATGCCAGTGTCGCAGAGATAGACAAACTGAATATTCTGCACGCCTCAATGCTTGCCATGGCTCGCGCCATAGAGGGTTTGGATACTCGCCCGAATCACTGTCTTATCGATGGAAATCGTTGTCCTGTCACCCGCTTTAATTGCCAGGCGGTAGTGAAAGGCGATGCTCTGGTGCATGAAATCTCGGCAGCGTCCATACTGGCAAAAGTTTCACGTGATCAAACCATGCGACAGCTGCATAGCAAATTCCCGCAATACGGATTTGATCGACACAAGGGCTATCCAACGCGGCAGCATTTGCAGGCGTTGCGCGAACACGGTGTGCTGGCACACCACCGTCGCAGTTTCGGACCTGTGCGTGAACTGTTGTCAGAGCAGGCGGAGCCGGTATTGTGAGTGTGCGGTTGTGAGTAAATTTGTTCACCTTCGGGTTCACACCGAGTTTTCACTCGTCGACAGCGTGGTGCGTATCGGTCGATTGATACAGACCACTGTATCGGCAGGGATGGCATCGGTTGCGCTGACCGATCAGAGCAATATGTTTGCGCTGATCAAGTTCTATCGTGCGGCAACCGGCTCGGGAGTAAAGCCTCTTATCGGGGTAGATGCACTCATTGATACCGGGGCGGAAAGGCTCTCTCCAGTTGTCTTGCTGGCACAAAATAATGAAGGCTATCTTAACCTGTCGGCCCTGGTCTCTCGTAGTTACCAGGAAGGACAATCGGCCAATGCGGCTGTTATTCAGTTCGACTGGCTCAAAGGTCGCACAAGCGGGTTGATTGCGCTGTCCGGTGGGCGCACCGGTGACATCGGCCAGTCACTGCTCGCCGGGAACCTGCCTGAGGCAGAACGGCGACTGCAAAGCTGGATGGCGTTGTTCCCCGACCGGTTTTACCTTGAGTTGCAGCGCACGGGACGAGCAGATGAGGAGCGCTATATACAGGCGGTTCTACCGCTGGCGTCCTCCGCTGCCTGTCCGATAGTGGCCACTAATGATGTGCGCTTCCTGCAGCAGGCCGAATTCGATTCTCACGAGATTCGTGTCTGCATACATCAGGGCTACGAGGTGACCAACTCGCGCAGACCAAGGGACTACAGCGACCAGCAATACCTGCGCTCTGATGAGGAAATGCTAGCGCTGTTTGATGATTTGCCCGAGGCAATCGAAAACTCGGTGCAAATAGCTATTCGCTGTAACCTGGAGATCACACTGGGTGCCCCTGTGTTACCGGATTTTCCGGTGCCTGAGGGTATGAGTGAGAGCGATTTTCTGCGAGTACAGTCCATAGAAGGTCTGAACTGGCGACTGGAAAACCTGTACGACACCAGCGCTGACAACTTCGCGGAAATTCGCAAACCTTATGACGAACGCCTGGAACGCGAGCTTAATGTCATCATCCAGATGGAGTTTCCGGGCTACTTTTTGATTGTCTCGGATTTTATCAAGTGGAGTCGCGATAACCAGATTCCGGTTGGTCCTGGAAGAGGGTCCGGAGCGGGCTCACTGGTCGCCTATGCGCTGGCGATAACGGATCTTGATCCTCTGGCCTATGATCTGCTGTTCGAACGTTTTTTAAATCCGGAACGTGTATCGATGCCGGATTTCGATATCGACTTTTGCATGGACAAGCGCGATCGGGTGATTCAGTACGTTGCGGAAAAGTATGGCAGCGAAAAAGTCTCACAGATCATTACCTATGGAACGATGGCGGCAAAGGCGGTGGTGAGGGATGTTGCCCGAGTGATGGGCCACCCCTACGGTTTCGGGGATCGACTCGCCAAGATGGTACCGCTGGATCTGGGTATCACTCTAGCCAAAGCGCTTGATGCTTCCGAAGATATGCGGCGCGCCTATGAAACGGAAGAAGACACCCGCGCGGTCGTCGATATGGCTCTTGAGCTTGAAGGCCTGTCCCGAAACGCCGGTAAACATGCGGGCGGTGTGGTGATTGCTCCAACACGGCTCACTGATTTTACACCGCTGTACTGTGAGGCGGATGGCAGCAGCCTTGTCACCCAGTTTGACAAGGACGACGCCGAAGCGGTCGGGCTGGTTAAATTCGATTTTCTCGGGCTCCGCACACTAACGATAATTGACAACGCTGTCTCTATGATAAATCGTCGTCGACCGGCTGATTCGCAATTGATTCTGGATAAGTTGCCCTTTGATGACGGCCCCACTTACGAGCTATTGCAACAGGCAAAAACAACCGGCGTGTTTCAGCTTGAATCCGGTGGTATGAAAAAACTGATTGCCCGGCTCAAACCGGACTGCTTCGATGATATCGTCGCGCTGGTAGCGCTGTATCGACCTGGGCCAATGAGTTCCGGCATGCTGGATGATTTTATTGCTCGCAAGAACGGCACCGCTCCGGTGTCTTATCCTCACCCCGACTATCAACATGACAGTCTCAAGCCCATCCTTGAATCAACTTATGGTGTTATTGTTTATCAGGAACAGGTGATGCAGATTGGCCAGGTGCTGGCTGGTTATTCACTGGGTGGCGCCGACGTATTGCGACGCGCAATGGGCAAGAAAAAACCCGAGGAGATGGCCAAGCAGCGGCAGGTATTTATCGATGGTTGTAGCGCGAACCAGATTGATGAAAAACTCTCGAGCAATATCTTTGACCTGGTGGAGAAGTTTGCAGGCTACGGCTTCAACAAATCACACTCGGTGGCTTATGCCGTACTGTCCTATCAAACGGCCTGGCTTAAACGCCACTATCCCTCGGAGTTTTTTAGTGCAGTGCTCACTGCAGACATGGATGCGACCGACAAGGTAGTACGAACTATTGACGATTGTCTGGAGTCCGGCCTTAAGTTATTACCGCCGAGCATTAACCATTCATTCACTGGCTTCACACCTACTGACGAAAGAACCGTACGCTTTGGCCTGGCGGCCATAAAGGGTGTAGGTGAAGGGGTGCTGGATAAAATTATCAGTGAACGCGAATCGGGTGGAGAGTTTACGGGTATTATAGATCTTTGCCACAGGATTGATGAAGCCAATGTCGGGCGCAGTGTTCTCGAGTGCCTGATCAAGGCCGGTGCACTGGATTGCCTTGGCGACAACCGTGCGACCACTATGGATAACCTTGGTGTTGCACTGAGTGCTGCACAACAAGCGAGCCGCAATGCCAGTAGTGGTCAGGTGGATATGTTTGGCAACGTCGCTGCATCAGACGATCAGGTTGCTTCAATTACTCTGGTACAGTCCGCTGACTGGTCTGACGCCGAGCGCCTGGCGGCGGAGCGAAAAACGACCGGCCTATATATCAGTGGCCATCCGATCGACCCCTACGTTGGCGAGCTTTCCAGTATTACCAGTGGCCGAATCAGTGACCAGTGCGAGCGCGTACCGCAACCTTCCGCTTCCGATGACAGTCCGCGTTGGGGGCGTGCAGGTCTGGATGCTGTGATTGGTGGTCTGGTCACAGACATTCGGGTCAGGACCACCAACCGTGGCAGCAAGATCATGACAGCAACTCTCGATGATCGTAGTGGCAAAGTTGATGTGGTGGTTGCCGGTGAGTTACTTGAAAGTGTTGGTGGCAAGTTGTCGGCCGATACCATCGTCGTGGTGGAAGGTGGTCTCGGTATAGATTCGTTTAGTGGTGGTTATAGCTTGCGTGCCCGCCAGGTGTATTCCATAGAAGAGGCACGCGAGAGGTTCGCCCGACTGTTGCTGGTAACATGGCGTTCGTCTGGTACCGCTTCACTGCAAAGTATTCACGAAACACTGGCTGGTCATCGTCAGGGTGGTAGATTGCCAGTGTTCATCGACTATACCAACGAAACAGCATCGGCCAGAATCCGGCTGGGTGATGAATGGCAAATTACACCGTCGGCAAGTTTGCTCGAGTCGCTAAATCTTACTGAAGGCGTTAGCGATGTCGATCTGGTTTACTAACGGAGCAGGTTTTGAATAGAGATTAGCGTCGCGCACGCCGTTTATGTTGCTTGCACGTTCAATGTCGGCAGCTTTGCTATACTGGAGAGATTGTCGAGGTTTTGTGCCACGTACCTCCGAAGTCAAACCCGGCGAAAAATAAAGCGTAGCTGGCCCGGTCAAATGAATCACAACTATCTGGAATTTGAACAGCCGATTGCGGATTTGCAAGCTAAAATCGAGGAGTTGTGCACTGCCAGCGATGATGTCGACATCGACGTTGCTGAAGAGATCACCAGGCTCCAGACCAAGTGCAACAAACTTACTGAATCGATTTTTCAGAAACTGAATCCATGGCAGGTGTCGCAGGTGGCCAGGCATCCGGGCCGGCCATTCGCGCTCGACTATATCAAGCTGCTGTTTAACGAATTTGAAGAATTGCACGGCGATCGTGCCTTCGCGGATGATCCTGCGATCGTCGCCGGAATAGGCCGACTCAATGGTCTTGCGGTTTGCGTCATCGGCCAGCAAAAAGGGCGTGACACGAAAGAAAAACTGCGGCGCAATTTCGGCATGCCGAAACCGGAAGGTTATCGCAAGGCACTGCGGGTGATGAAGTTGGCGGAAAAGTTCAAACTGCCATTGATCACACTGATCGATACACCCGGCGCCTATCCCGGCATAGGAGCAGAAGAAAGAGGGCAGAGCGAGGCGATAGCCAGAAACCTGATCACTCTGGCCGATTTACGCACACCGGTTATCTGTACGGTGATTGGTGAAGGCGGATCGGGGGGAGCGCTTGCCATTGGTGTGGGGGACCGAATCAATATGATGCAATACAGTACCTACAGTGTTATCTCACCGGAGGGTTGCGCGTCTATTTTATGGAAAAGCGCTGAAAAAGCCCCCGAGGCAGCGGAGGCCATGGGCATCACCTCCGAGCGCCTGAAAAAACTCAACCTGATCGACCGGATAATCGCTGAACCACTGGGTGGCGCTCATCGTGATCACACCGCTGCAGCAGCCTCCTTGCGTGAGGCACTGAGCGATGATCTAAGCCACCTGTCTTCCATGTTAATTGATGACTTACTCACTCAACGAAGCGAGCGTCTGCGAAATATTGGTGAATACAAAGACGGCTGATCTGAATACCGGTAATCGCGAAGACGGTGAGAACCTGTCAGGCGAAATCTCTGTGCTTTTTGATCGAGCGATAACGCAGTGTCTGCAATCCGCTGATAAACAGTGCAATGACGCACCACTCTTGCCGCGTGGCCCGATCCGATTAGTAGTGGCATTTAGCGGCGGACTGGATTCGCACCTTTTGTTGTTACTGGCGAATCAGTGGTGCCGGAATCATGCGCACGCGTCTTTGCGTTCGGTTACTGTCGATCACGGTTTGCAAAGCGGTAGTGCACAGTGGGTCGAGCATTGCCATAGCGTTTGCCAGGCGCTTGGTGTTGCAAGCCGGTCGATCAAAGTTGTGGTAGAGCAGGGCGACGGTCAAAGCCCTGAAGACTCTGCCCGGAAGGCACGCTACGCCGCGTTTGCCGAGTTACTTGACGAGGGCGAATACCTGTTAACCGGTCATCACGCCGACGATCAGGCAGAGACTCTTATGCTTCAATTACTTCGCGGCGCCGGTGTACGCGGGCTTGCCGCGATGCCGGATTGCCGCCTGTTTGCAAACGGATTTCATCTGCGACCACTGCTTGAAATACAGCACGCAAAATTACTGGCTACAGGCAACTCGTTAAACCTGCAGTGGATTGAAGACCCAACCAACAAAGACGAGCAATACGCCCGCAACTACGTCCGTAACAGCGTCATACCGCTTTTAAGACAGCGCTGGCCTGCGGTAGTAAACAGCCTGTCGCGCAGCGCTTCGCATTGTGCAGAGGCCGCAGAACTCAATCGGCAGGGAGCGGAGCAATTGCTTGGTGAAAATGTCAATGCGCAAGTTCTGGAGATTGAATTGCTGCAGTGCCTGCCGGTGCTGCAGCAAAAGAATACGCTCCGTTACTGGATCGAATTTCACGGTTATCAAGTGCCGTCACAGGCCTCGCTCGTGCGTATTGTGGAGGATCTGGTGATGCCGGAGGCGAGCGCCAAAGGCAAGGTCAGTTTTGGCAGGGCTCAAATGGCGAGGTACTCGAACAGGCTGTATCTCGCAGACAGGGGCGGCCTCGATGACGCCAGCGCGTTCGAGTATGTCTGGCAAGCACCCTATGCGGCGCTGTTGATTCGCGAAACCGGTCAGCGGATCTCGCTTGCGGACATTGACATTAGCGGGTTTGCAAACCACCTGGTGCAAAACAACGCGGAGTTGGTTATTCGCAGCCGTCGCGGCGGCGAGCGGTTGCGGCTAGACGGGCACGCGCACAGCAAATCGGTGAAAGCGCTGTTGCGGGAACGGGGCTATACGCCCTGGGAGAGAAGTCGCCTGCCGCTTGTCTATCTGAATGATGAGCTGATCGGCATTGTGGGTGCAGGATTTACCGCAAGCCCCTGATGTCATTTTGGTTACTTGCTGGTAATAATTATGGTGGTTGTTGATTGCCGCAACTGAATTGGGGATGCAGCCGCAACTCTTGTCATGGCGGGGTTGCCAGACTCCGGTGTGCGGGTGTTACACAGACCGCTTTTGAATTGTTCAATGCAAGGGACTCTGGTAGTCTGCTGGTCCATCCGTGGTACCTCTTCCAACAGCAATTCTGAGTGAATCAATGACGCGATTCATATTCGTGACCGGTGGCGTTGTGTCGTCACTCGGCAAGGGAATAGCGGCAGCATCGCTGGCTGCTTTGCTCGAGTCACGAGGTATAAAGGTTACTCTCCTAAAGCTCGATCCCTACATCAATGTCGATCCCGGCACGATGAGCCCGTTCCAGCATGGCGAGGTTTTTGTCACCGATGACGGCGCCGAAACCGATCTTGATCTCGGGCACTACGAGCGATTTGTTCGTGTCACGATGACGCAGGCGAATAATTTCACTACCG
>CAYPCS010000059.1:30988-35391 GCA_964409275.1 uncultured Granulosicoccaceae bacterium | reverse complement strand
ATATCGTCCATTGAAAACTGGTTTGCCGTGTCTACAGGTATAACCAAAAGCAAGGCCTGTCTGGCTAGCGCCCATCCATAAATGAACGCTACTGCGGTTGTTTCATGCACACAATCTTTCGACGACTACATGTGGTTACTTATGAATGACTAAGCGCCCACATGTAGTAGCACGAAATATCGTGCACTTGAACCAACCTCGCTACGCGCCATTTATGGATGGACACTAGCTAAAGCGTCTTATCTCGCAACAGTCGCCGCAATATTTTGCCCGATGCAGACTTGGGAATTTCTTCAACAAACTCCACCCTGTGCACTTGCTTGTAACTGGACAGAGTTTCCATCAAATAGGCTTTTATCTCATCTTCGCTCGGTGCAGGGTCTGTGGCAACAATAAACGCCATAGGTAACTCGCCCGCTTCGGGATCAGGTATGCCAATAACAGCAGCGTCAGAGATACCGGCGTGCGCAACCAATGTTGCCTCAAGCTCTGCCGGAGCTACCTGGAAGCCTTTGTATTTGATCAGTTCTTTCAGTCTATCAACAACAAACATATAACCATCTGAATCGATGATCGCGATATCACCGGTTTTCAACCAGCCGTTATCGGTTATTGTGTCAGCAGTTGCCTGCGGGTTGTTAAGATACCCCATCATTACCTGCGGCCCTTTTACCCATAACTCACCCTCTTCGCCCGGTGGTAGATCGGCACCGGTTTCCGGATCAACAATACGACACTCTGTGTTCGGCACTGCAAGCCCGGACGCACCAGATCTGGGAGCATCTGCCGGTGTGACGTGTGATACCGGGCTGAGTTCCGTCATACCGTAGCCCTGCAACGAGACGCAATCCAGCCTTGCAGATACCGCATCAGACAAGTCTGCTCCCAGAGGCGCTGCGCCTGAAAATACCTGCTCAACACTGCTCAAATCGTATTTATCAATAAGCGGATGTTTCGCCAATGCCAATGCAATTGGAGGCACAATCCACATGCGGCGCGCCTTGTAGTCCTGACTGATTTGCAAAAACAGCTCAAGGTCGAAACGTGGCATCGTCACCAATGCACCATCAGCCGCCAGATGCACATTCATTAACACGGTCATGCCATAGATATGAAAAAACGGCAAAAAAGCAGCCGCCACCTCACCGGCACGAAAGCCGCCGCCTGCTATGGTCTGATCGACGTTTACGACCAGATTTCGATGTGACAGCTGCACGCCTTTAGGCAGGCCTGTCGTACCCGATGAATACGGCAGTACAACAATGTGTTTATCAAGATCAACAGCAACCTGACTTTCAAGCGGATCTCCGTGTAAGTCGGCAAGTGTTTGGACATCGCCAGCCTCGCCTGTTACGGCGATCTCACTGGCCTTTGTTCCTGCCATACCCTCGATGGCGGTTTCCAGAAACATCGGTACAGTAATTAGCAATCCGGCGCCGGAATCAACGAGCTGGTGATTAACCTCCGATGCGGTGTAGGTAGGATTAATGGTCGTAACTGTACCCCCGGCCCAGGCCACCGCATGGAAGACTACGCAATACTCCGGTGAGTTCGGAGCCATCAGGCCAACAACACTACCTTTGCCAAAGCCCCTGCTGGCAAGACCACCGGCAAGCCTTTTTACCTGATCAATAAACTCCGCTGCTGTCATACTACGATTCGTTGGCCCGTCTACCAGAACAACGTCATCCGGTCGTTGTTCGAGGTTGGCGAAGATCCGCTCGGTAATCGAAAGATCGGTGACGGGTATATCTGCTGCGGTATTTTTAAAGTGTGTCATGACGCTGGATCCTGATTGTCAATAATTTTACAAAAATTCGTCTGTCTATATTACTGATCGGTTTTCTCGAAGCAAAAACCCACAAAATGTCGTGTCGCATTGCCTGCACCACGACCGCTCTTTGATGTTACCAACAAAAGCTGATTGACTCGGTTCGACTATGAGATGTAACCGGGGCTGCGGTCAGTCATCCAATAGCCCCTTCAAAGCGTGCGCTGTTGCATCAAATGTGGTTGATAACGAGCTGACAGCATCTGCTGCCATTGTCTCCGACAACTCCATCGCGCGTGCTTCATTGGTAAGTTTTGTGGCACCGAAAGTCTGTGCGTTGGACTTGATCGAATGTGCGGCGCGCTTGTAGCTAACGGTATCTTCGGTTGCCAGCGACTGACGCAGTTCCTTGAACATGTCCTGCGCGTCAGTGAGAAAGGCGGTAAGAAGTTCCTCTGCGAAGTCTTCACCCATGGCATCGGCAAGTTCGTCAAACACAGTTGGATCAATTAATTCGTCCGTCATAACAATTAACTCTGTTGTCGCGCGGGTGTATTCAACAGCGCCTCAACCAACCGGTCTACTCGAATCGGTTTGGCGATATAGTCGTCCATGCCCGCATCCAGACACATCTCGCGGTCACCCTGCATGGCATTGGCAGTCATGGCGATGATCTTCGGGCGGGTATCGCCATAGTTGCTGTTCAACTGGCGTGAAGCTTCCAGCCCGTCCATTTCGGGCATCTGCACATCCATCAGGATCACATCGTATGTTTGTCGCGCTACGCTTTCGAGTGCCTCGACTCCGTTGCACGCCAGATCGACGCGATAGCCCATTTGCTCCAGCAGCCGAATGGCGAGCTTCTGATTTACTATATTGTCCTCAGCCAACAGGATACGCAGCGGGTGACGTTTGGCCATGTCGGGATCGGTTTTTGGTTTTGCGGGGCGTTTAGCGCGTTTTGGTTTAGTCTTTGTGTTTGAAAAGATCGTCACCAGCGTGTCGAACAGTTGTGACTGGCGCAACGGCTTGGTCAGGTGGGCGGCAAACAGCGTTTTCTCAGCCATCTCGTCGCGAATGCCAAGTGAGCTAAACAGGATAAGCGGCATTGTCGGCGTGTGCTTGCGGATGCGTTCAGCTAACTCTATGCCGTCCATCTGCGGCATATGCATGTCGAGAATAGCCAAATCGTAGTGTGCGCCTTTCTCCAGCGCTGCGAGTGCATCCAGCGGGTTGCTAAAGGCTTGCGTTGCGGTACCCCATTTCTGCGTCTGCAGGGAAAGCACTTTCTGATTGGTCGCGTTGTCATCGACGACAAGCAGGCGTTTACCGACCAGTTCCAGTTGCTCTCCTGAAAGGCTGCGTGTGTTGGTGTCCGGCAATGTAGCCGGCATTGCACGTATGGTCAGATGGAAGGTCGAACCTTTACCGGTTCCTTCACTCTCGGCCGACAGGGTCCCGCCCATCAATTCTGCCAGCCGACTGGAGATCGCGAGTCCCAGTCCGGTGCCGCCATATTTGCGCGTGGTTGAACTGTCGGCCTGACTAAAGGACTTAAAAAGCCGTTTCATTCCGGAGCCGGTCAGGCCAATGCCGGTATCACGCACCGAGATGTTCAGCTTCACATGGTCACCTTCGGTCGGCGTAGTGGAGACGTTGAGCACCACCTCTCCTGTGTCAGTGAACTTGACAGCATTGGATAGCAGGTTCAGCAGGATTTGCCGCAAGCGAGTCAGGTCTGTGCTGATGCCTGGTGGCACTTCGTCTTCCATTAGATAGGCAATCTCAAGCTGCTTTTCCGCCGCCTTGCCGCTGATTAAATCAAGTGCCGATTCAATACAGTCACGCAAATCGAAAGGATGGTTTTCGATGTCCATCTGTCCGGCTTCAATTTTCGAAAAGTCGAGGATTTCGTTGATGATGCCAAGCAGCGCATCGCCGCTATCGCGAATGGTTCCGGCATAGTCCCGCTGTTCGGCATTTAACGCCGTATCCATCAGCAACCCGCTCATCCCGATCACGGCGTTCATCGGTGTACGGATTTCGTGGGACATGGTGGCGAGGAAAGCGCTTTTTGCTTCATTGGCTTCCTCAGCGGCACTGCGCGCATCCTGTGCTTCGCGAAAAAGCCGCGCATTCTGGATCGCGATCACGGCTTGATCGGCAAAAGTTGCCAATAATTCCATGTCCCGGGCGGTGAAAGGTCGCGCGTCCGACTCTTCGATGTTGCGCGTCACGAAAAGTCCACCTACGGGCTTACCGTCGCGCATCATCGGGGCCAGCAGACAGCTGAAATTATTGCCAAAAGCGGCTGACATACTGTGGAAGATCTTAGGGACATCAGGGCCATTCAACACGTCAGGATAGTGAATGATCTCGTCGAGCTCAAAGGTGTCAGCAAATATGGATCTCGCGAGCGGTTTTGGCTTAAATCGCGTCACCAGGTCTGTTTTGCCGCCCCCAATTGCCGCAAGTGTGACAAGCCCTTCGCTGTCAATTGTCGAGATCGACAAGTCGGTGCAGGGGATCAGGCGTTGGCAGCTTTCCAGGATCGTTTCAAACACTGGCTGCGTGTCTTCAACCGATTGGCTGATCACATTGAGAATTTCGCCGCTGGCCTTTTGCTGCTCCA
>CAYPCS010000059.1:0-30888 GCA_964409275.1 uncultured Granulosicoccaceae bacterium | reverse complement strand
TTTTGCTGCTCCAGTGCTCCCTCAACCTCGGCAGTACGGGTTTGTAACTCATTAAACAAGCGTGCATTGTTCAGTGCTATCGCGGCCTGCGATGCAAAGGTTTCAATCAGAGAAATTTGATCCGCACTAAACGGGTCGACGTCGTGGCGAATCAGTGTGATAGTGCCAATAGCACGCCCGTCGCTAATCATCGGAGCGAACACCACACTTCTAATGTTGGACTGATCCACCATAGTACGCACTAGCGAACTTCCGGAGCTGTAGAGATCACTCTTTGCTATGTCCTCGACCTGAATCAAACGCGATTCGATAATCGCCCGGGCACTGTAGGAAGCTTCCGCGTCCAGAGGCATATTGCCTTCCCCAAACATCTCGAGTGTGCTGAGAGGTATGTTCCTGTGTGCAGCCATGTACAGTGTGTCGGATCCGTGATCAACCAGAGTTAGTGCAACCATTGGTGCACTACAGAGTTCTTGTGCTTTGTCTAATATCGCCTCAAAAACCGGCTTCTCGTCGTTGTACGAGGCACCAATTAGTTGCAGCACTTCGGCTGTTGCTGCGAGATGCGTCGCTAACACAGATTTACTCTCGGGAGCCGCCTTATCTTGCGGTGTTGAGCCACTTGAGCTAACCAGGATCTGAGGACTCTAAGAAAACTATTCAATGCTCTGTACCGGCTTTGAAAATTTTTACCGATTTGCTTTTACCCCGTATCTGCACCTCTCCAAGTGGCTCAAGGGGGTAGTCGTCGTTCAACAATTCTACGGTGGATTCCGATACGATCATCAATGTGCCGTGCTCTTTGTTTAACTGCTCCAGCCGCGCAGACAGATTAACGGCATCACCGTGCACCGTGTAATTTATTCGATCACCTGCGCCTATATTGCCTGCAATCACTTCCCCGGTATTAATCCCGATTCTGGTGCGCAATGTCAGTCCGGCAAACGATGCATTCTTCATCACTTGCAAAATTTCCAATCCGGCCTTAACGGCCTTGTCGGCGTGTTGCGAGTCGTCCACCGGCACATTGAATGTTACCAGCATCGCATCCCCCTGAAACTGATTGACTACACCGCCATGGCGGGTAATTGGTTCAATTACTGACTGAAAATACTCGTTAAGCATTTGCACCACCTGTGTCGGTGGAACACTTTCGGCGATGCTGGTGAAGGCTTCTATATCAGTATAGAGAATGGTAGCGGTGGCTTGTTTCGGCTCCAGCGTTCCCTTGTTGGCGACAACCTGTTTGGCGATGCTCTCCGGCACATACTTGCCAAAGATATCGCGAATAAAGTTGAGTTGTTCAACAACCTCGCTTCGCAGCCGATTCTTCTCGAGGCTGGCGCTAATCCTGGCGTTGAGCAGCACCGGGTCATAGTTCTTTGGCAGATGATCTTCGGCGCCCATTTTTATGCAGCGGACAACGCTGTCTATTTCCTCCACCGCAGAAATCACTATTACCGGAATATGGCGCAGGTCGTCATCCTGCTTCAGGTGCTCCAATACCTCGTAACCGTCCATAACCGGCATCATGATATCGAGCAAAAGCAATTCGAATGGCTCGGCACGCAGCCGTTCCAGCGCCTCCACACCGTTTTCAGCGGTGCTGACTTCGTGCCCCTGCAGATCAAGGCTGCGCGAGATCATCATCCGATTCACTTTGTTGTCGTCGACAACCAGAATCCTGCCGCCGTCAGCAATCACAGGATGATACGACCGCGTAACTGGTCGCTCACATCACGTGTATTCTGAACCCCCGGTAACATGCACAACGGATGGCTCCGTGTTTTTTGTGCCCAGGTGAATTTGAGTTTCGTTGTACCGTTGTCGTTGAGGGCGAGATCCCTGGAGCTGCCAGTGTTCATTAAGCGTTTCGTTCCCTGATTTCGAAGCATTCGTCTATCCAACAGTCATCCGTGCTAAAGTTCATCCTTACCAACCCTGTTGGATAGATTTGACCTGTGCCACCCACGAAACGAGCCTTGGTTCCTGGCTGCATTCAGTGCAGACAAACCTTTCGGCCACCGTCCCACATCTTGAATATCTGCGTACCGTTTTCCGGATCAGTGCGGCAGGCACGGACGAATTGTACACGGTTAGCACGTTTAGATGCACGTCAGCAGTTGCCGATGCATGACACTCTATCAACGAACGCACCATTAATACCCGTGCCTGCAAGACTTTGAATGGCTGAAACCGATAATAGAGTGCAAGGGATCACATGAGTTCTGATCACAGTATTTACAACCTGGGTGAATTTAAGCTGCAATCCGGTATCGTATTCTCTGATGCTAAACTTGCCTATAAAACTTATGGCAAGCTGAATTCGGCAAAAGACAATGTGATTGTATTGCCGACTTTCTACACTGGCAGTCACACACGCAACGAAGGCTTTTTCGGCGAAGGCCGTGCTATTGATCCAGCCCGTCACTATATTGTATCGGTCAATATGTTTGGCAATGGAATCAGCTCATCACCCAGTAACACCCCTGCCCCTCAAAACGGCGCTGCGTTTCCTGCCGTCACCTTACACGACAATATAAACGCACAACATCAGTTACTGACCAAAGCACTGGGAGTAAATCAGATCGCACTGGTCACCGGCTGGTCGATGGCAGGCTGCCAGTCATTTCAGTGGGCAGCTCAATACCCTGAAATGGTTAGCGCCATCTTGCCCTTTTGTGCATCCGCTAAAACCGCAGAACACAACCGGGTATTTCTGGAAGGGGTAAAAGCTGCCCTACAGGCAGACGCAGCATATGACAATGGCAACTATCAAACACCTCCGGAAAAAGGACTGAAAGCATTCGGTCGCATCTATGCCGGCTGGGCATTTTCACAAACTTTTTTTCGCGAAAAACTGTATCGTCAAAAAGGATTTGATACTGCCGAAGCTTTACTGCAAGACTGGGAGCAGGATCATTTGACCTGGGATGCTAATGATCTTCTGTGCAAACTGGCAAGCTGGCAGCACGGGGATATCAGTCAACAATCACCCTACGACGGTGACTTCGAAGCGGCACTGTCGGCCATTAACGCGCGCACCATTGTAATCGTTTGCGATAATGATCTGTACTTTCGCCCTGAAGATAATGCCTTTGAAGTTAGCCACATAAAAAATGCTGAACTCAGAATATACGAGTCACCCTGGGGGCATTGTGTTGCATCTCCGGGCAATGACCCGGCATTCCAGCGCTACCTGGATCAGGCGATACACGAATTGCTAACAACGTAAACCAGCGGATCGTCGCAAAAGTTCGCAAACACGGATCGAAGCAGCAGCCGACATGGCGGCGTTAAAAACAATAGAAGTGGTCAAGCCGATGTCTCTCGGCTCGGTGGTCTCGTTTGCCGAATTACTCTATGCTGCAGAAATGACACGGACGGTCACTTACAACACGTCTCCGCTTTTTAGGGCTGCGGCGTTTTTCTTGTACTACGCTGGCCCGCTGTTCGTCAGGCAAGCGGGTTCGAACACAAACCCTGAACCTGATTGAAGGGAGAAATCATGCGTGAAATTGTAACCGCCGCATTGCAAACGGGGCCGATCCAAAAGGCCGAAAGTCGTGCCGATGTAGTCGCGCGCATGATTGCGTTACTGGAACAGGCACACCGAGAACAAGCCACGTTTGCCGTATTCACAGAACTGGCACTGACCACTTTCTTTCCACGCTGGTACATGGAAGATCAGACAGAAGTCGATCAGTGGTTCGAAGCCGAGATGCCCGGGCCAGACACAGCGCCACTTTTCGCCCGTGCCCGCGAACTGAAGATAGCGATGAGTTTTGGCTATGCCGAGTTAACCCCTGAAGGCCGGCATTTCAATACATCGATTCTAACCAATCGCGAAGGCGAGATCATTGGTAAATACCGCAAGATCCACCTGCCAGGTCATTCTGAGTACGATACCGGGCGCGCCTTTCAACATTTGGAGAAACGCTATTTTCTACCGGGTGATCTGGGATTTCCGGTGTGGCGCAATCTGGGTGGCGTGATGGGCATGATGATCTGCAACGACCGCCGCTGGCCGGAGGCCTATCGAGTGATGGGGTTGCAGGGGGTAGAGATGGTCACACTGGGTTTTAATACACCGTCAGTCAATTCGCAGATGGGAGACGAAGGACCGGAGGACCGGCTTTTTCACCACAGACTCAGCTGTCAGTCCGGCGCGTATCAGAATTCAACCTGGGTGGTCGCGGTCGCCAAAGCCGGCATCGAGGATGATCACCCGTTGATCGGTGGCTCACTGATCGTTGATCCCAACGGCAAAATCATGGCTGAAACCAAAACTGAAGAAGATGAGATGATTGTGCATGCCTGTGATCTGGATGCATGCAATTTTGGCAAATCAACCATTTTTGACTTCAAACGTCACCGCCGGATTGAACACTACGGATTGATCACTGAACGTACCGGTGCGGAACCACCAGCCTGATGCATGCTGATTTTTTCCGGGCTTTCTGCACATTGGAACAACTAACGGGTAACACGGACAGATTTTCAACCTGTCTATTCCAACCGCCCCGCAGTCTGCTAACCCGTGAAGCCCCTCCGGACATAAAGCTGACACTGCCTTAAAAGGATACTAGTGAAACTAACAGAAGATGCTACAGGTGTTTACATCATATCGGCCACACCGTTTACTGACTCTGGTGCAATTGACTATGCCAGCGCGGATCGCTTAGTCGAGTTTTATCTGCAACACGATGTAACCGGCATGACCATTCTGGGCATGATGGGTGAGGCACCCAAACTATCATCGGAGGAATCATTATCTTTTATGCAGCACATGTTAAAGCGTGTCGATGGTCGGGTGCCGGTGATCGTCGGGGCGTCAAATGCAGGGATTGCAAACATCGCATCGTTAAGTCATGCCGCAATGGATGTTGGTGCGGCCGGCGTTATGATTACACCATCGCCAGGGCTTACCACAGATGAGAAGCACTATGGTTATTTTGCTCAGTGTTTCGAAGCACTGGGTCCGAACGTGCCTGTGTGCCATCAGGATTTCCCGCTATCAACCGGTGTTGGTTTGTCTGCAGATCTATTTTTACAGATGGTGAAGGATTTTCCGCAACTGGTGATGCTCAAACACGAAGACTGGCCAGGTCTTAACAAGCTGACAAAGATTCGTGCAGCAACGGGGCGTCGGGTGTCTATTCTGTGCGGCAATGGCGGAATATTTCTGCCCGAAGAAATGGCACGTGGTGCAGACGGTGCAATGACCGGCTTCGCCTTTCCGGAAATGCTGGTAGAGATAGTAAATCTGAGTAACCAGGGTGAATATGATGCGGCCAGCGATCTGTTCGATGCGTATCTGCCGCTAGTGCGCCTTGAACAGCAACCTGGTGTGGGTCTGGCCATACGCAAAGAGATACTGCGCCGCCGGGGTGCACTTGCCTGCAACGCGGCACGTTCACCCGGACCAAAGCTTGGCACCGAAGATATGAATGAAATAACGCGCTTGTTGTCGCGGCTTAAGCGGCGTTTGCAAGAACTGGAGGAGGCTTGAGTTATGGCGACATTCGATACGATCATTAAAGGCGGCACAGTCGCCAACACCTGCGCAACTTTCAAAGCAGATGTCGGTATTCGCAATGGCAAGATCGCAGCCCTTGGCACCGACCTTGGCGATGCAAAACAATTCTTCAACGCCGAGGGCAAATACGTTCTACCCGGCGGCATAGAAACCCACTGCCATATTGCACAGGAATCAGCGACAGGTGCGATGACATCGGATGACTACTACACCGGCAGTGTCTCAGCTGCATTCGGCGGTAACACAACTATAGTCCCGTTTGCCGCGCAGCATCGTGGCCAGACAATTTCGGATGTGGTGCAACTGTACGATGATCGTGCGGCACCGAACTCGGTACTCGACTATTCCTACCATCTTATCGTCACAGACCCGACAGACGTCGCGATTAACGAGGAACTACCGGCCGCCTTTGCACGTGGCATTACCTCGTTCAAGGTTTTCATGACTTACGACAAAATGATTGTCTCCGACGAGCAGTTTCTCGATATTCTTGTCATGGCTCGCAACAATGGCGGGCTGACTATGGTGCATGCCGAAAACAACGCCATGATCAAATGGATGGTCGGGCGCTTGCTCGAACGAGGCTATGACGCACCAAAGTACCATGCAGTCAGTCATCCCGCTGTGTCGGAGGTCGAGGCAGTCAGGCGTGGCATTGCCCTCGCCTCTTTTGTTGAAGCGCCTTTACTGTTTGTGCATATATCCACCGATGCCGGCGCTCGCGCTGTTGCCGAAGCGCGCATGGACGGACGTATGATCTTTGGCGAAACATGCCCGCAATATATGTTTTTAACAGCAGATGACCTTAATCGTGAAGGCGCTGAAGGTGCGAAGTTCTGTTGCTCGCCACCACTTCGCGATAATCAGACACAAACCGATCTATGGCGACATCTGAACGCGGGAAGCCTGCAACTGTATTCATCGGATCATGCGCCTTACCGATATGATGCCTCAGGCAAACTGTCAGCCGGTGATAACCCGCCCTTTAATCGCATCGCCAACGGTTTGCCGGGTATCGAACTTCGCGCACCCCTATTGTTCTCGGAAGGCGTGCAGAAAGGCCGTATTAGCATCAACACTTTTGTAGCACTTACGGCAAGCAATGCAGCAAGAATCTTTGGTATGGACGATCGCAAAGGCTCTATTGCGATAGGCTACGATGCGGACATCGCCATCTGGGATCCGAACAAAACAATTCAGGTCACTGCCTCTGGCATGCACGACAATATGGATTACACCCCTTTCGAGGGCCGGGAACTTTCAGGCTGGCCCGTTACCGTAATGAATCAGGGGCGCATCGTTGTCGATGGGGGTGAACTCAAGGCCGGCAAAGGTGATGGCAACTTCATTGCCCGCAAACCATTTGACCCGACCGGATTTCTGCCACCACGCGCACCGGAGATGAACGAGGCTACCAATTTTGGCGCGACACTTTTTTAAGGCAGAGAAACTTGAGTCAAACGAATTCAAAAAGAGAAAAGCGCTATGGCAGGCCCCATTGTAGTTATTAATCCAAATTCAAACACCGCAGTTACCGATGGACTGGATCAGGCACTTGAAGGATTTCGTAAACCCGGAATGCCTGCCATAGAATGCCTTACACTGGCTGAAGGACCCTTCGGGATAGAGAGCCAGGTACACTCTGACCAGGTAGTTATACCGACTGTAAAACTGGTAGAGGCCCGATCAGATGCGAGTGCATTTGTGATCGCCTGTTATTCAGATCCTGGTATAGATGCGTGTCGTTCTGTCAGCAAAGTACCAGTATTCGGGATACAGGAGTCAGGTGTATTAACTGCACTTGCCCGTGGAGATCGCTTTGGTGTGATTGCAATCGCAAAGCCCTCCATTAAACGCCACCTGCGTTACCTTCAGCGTATGCAGGTTATCGATCGACTGGCAGCAGAGATGTCACTGGATATGTCAGTCGATGAAACTGCACGTGGCACAGAAACACTCTCCAGATTAAAAGAAGTCGGCCAGGCACTTATAGACGATGGTGCGGATGTATTGGTACTCGGTTGCGCAGGTATGGCACGTCATCGCAGAAAGCTTGAAGAAACGCTTGGATATCCGGTCATCGACCCGGTTCAGGCAGCGGTTACTATGGCAGTGGGAACTGTCTGTTGTCGTGACTTGTAAGGTAACTAAATGCCAACAGGGCTTCCATTTTATCAATACCCCAAATAGACAAATAAACTATCGGTAAAACCGCCAGGTGCTCCGAACGGGGAGAATATGCTGAGGCGACAGTCAGAATCGACATAATTTTTACTTCTATGACAATTCCTCGTTTCTTTACTAACAGATTTTTGTTTACCTCCCGCCAGGTACAGACCGAAACATGCGTTGCATTACTCCATCGCGATCAATCAACCAGTGTTTTAATGCACCTGAAAGGTGAAGCAAAAATAGCGGTATTATTATATGACCTGCAACATCGTGTACTTTTTCGATCTGCTGATGCAGCCTGGTCGAACTTTCGAGGAAAGACGGGATTGATGCAATCCCGAAAAGATCAAGTGGCTGGCCGAGAGACCATGGAATCAGGTAGCCTGTTATTGTCAGAATTAAAATAACGATAAGCAATCCCCACATAACGATACTTGAAACAAGGTTCAATGAGAGTCGCTGGTCTGGTTTATCAGCAAAACCTCGCAGGGGTCTCCACAGACATCTCCAAACAATGAATAGTCCTGACAGAGCTCCACCGCTAATATGGAAAGTCATCATTGCACTGCCACGCTCACCCTCATGGGTGATGAAAAGAGCCACTACTGCCAGAACGGTGAGCCAGTGAACCACAATGGACAGCATACTGTAACCGTGTGTTGTCGTCGTCATGAGTACTCATTTGGTGGAATTTATGCCTGTCGAGCATACTATATAGCAGGTCCGTGACCAAGACAGCTCCGGTATTGGCCGGTGCACAAACGGAAAGCCAGCCTGTTATTACTTCCCGGATTCCCGCTGTGATTTCGAATTGCACCGGTAGAGTAATTTCCTGCTGCTACATCATTGTTCGCAAGGATATGACACCAGAATTTGAAAAGTCGTTAGCTCCGATTTTTTACAAGTGCACTCCCGCATAGCTTGCGGTCGATGGCAGGAACTTATTCTCAACACATGCAGGTGATCGATCAACTGGCTGTCCGGTAACTTTGCCCGAATGGTATATGGTTTCTCTACGCTATCCAGTCTTTCTTCATCAGCATATGCACGCCTTTCTCACCATCCACCACCTGGGTAATCCGCAGATCACCAGCAAGGCTCAGTAACATGTACGCGTGGTTACGCGACAACGATGAGCGGCCTGTTACCTGATCTATCATATTTCGCAGTGCTTTTTTCATCGCCTGATCAAGGTCTTCATCAAACCCCATTGAGATCAGATAATCTGTGTCTTCTGCAAATGGTGTGGTTAACTTCATATCTTTGCGCACGCTAAGACGGAATTCACCCTTGAGCGCCGTTTCTAATGCGGCGATACAAACTTCACCGTCACCTTGTCTGCCATGGCCGTCGCCGGCTGAGAACATCGCGCCATTGTTAAATACCGGCAAGTACAAAGTACTGCCAGAACGCAGTTCCTTATTGTCCATGTTGCCGCCAAAAGCACGCGGCTCTGCAGTACCAACGCGCCCCCATTGCGGTGGTGGCGCCACTGCCATTATGCCAAAGAACGGGTCAAGCGGCAGTTGCATGCCCCATGGCAATGTGCAGGTATTATTTGCAACGTCGATATCGATATACAGATGCTCATATTCTGTAAACTCATCTGGCAGAGCGCCTTTAAGCGGCGCTATTTTTGTATAACCCCAGTCCTGAATCGGCTCTACTGAAAGAATATCTACCTGCAGTACATCACCAGGCAGTGCATCGCGTACATACACCGGTCCGGTCATCATATGAGCTCCAATGCCGCGCTGTGCAGACAGTTCAGCCATAGCGATCGCATGATCCGCACGCACCCGGCCTTGATCGGTAGTCATGTCTTCTTCACGACCGGCAGGCATACAGGTCATGGTAACTGTATCGCCCGAGTCTACCGTTAGAACAGCGGGACTGGCTGCATCGAAGTAGCCCCAAAACAGATTTTCCGGGCTTGCGTCAAGTTGGTGATGAGTCATAGACCTTACCTGTAATAATACTTCTATTCATAATAGACCTTGCGTATCAAAGCACACTGCCAGGCGTCTCTCAACAAAAGCGACCCGTACACAGGACATGCATCGCGGTACACTATTGTGGTTTCCCACATGGAGTTCTGGAAGAACACTGCCTGTCCCGCCCTGTTGCTAACTTTGGACCTCGTGCGCGGCAGCTGTTTTCTAAATCTTATCCGAAGCTACTGTTGAGGGTCGTCATTAGGCCAATTTTTAGTTGCTATCGTGATCGACGAAAAATACGGACGCTGGAGATGAACCCCGGGATATTGCGGTTATGCCAAAAGTTTCCGGTTAGCTGCATAAGAACTCTGTGCCTGGCACCACCACGGCAGATTCATTGACTGGCAGCTCCTGTCCCTGTGCAACAATGTTGTCCTCCCACGCTACGCGAAACGTTACCCGGTAGTGCGCGATAACACAGATAGCCAGTTACCAAAGCATATCTTCTCTTGCAGTGCCGTATCATAACCGTGATCATTCATTGCCTGGCGAAGTTGCGGCAGGCCCGCTGCAGTCCCGATAGCTTCAGGTACCACTGCACCGTCAAAATCCGATCCAAAACCTACCCGGTCTTCACCAAGCTTGTCGATGAGATAGTCGAGATGATGAAGGATATCCTGCAACGGTGTTTGCGCTTGCATTTGACCATCAGCGCGCAGAAAACAGGTAGCGAAATTTACACCGACCATTCCATCCGATTCGCGAATTGCACCCAGTTGCCAGCCTGTCAGATTGCGTGCGGATGGACAAAGAGCATGAGCGTTGGAATGCGTAGCGACAAGCGGTGAATCACTAATTGCAGCGACATCGCGAAACCCTTTTTCATTCAAATGGGCAAGATCGACCAGGATGTTTAATTCGTTACAGGTACGAATCAGTCGCTTGCCATCGTCTGTCAAACCTGCGCCAACATCGGGAGATGACGGATAGCGAAATGGCACACCGTTGCCATAGATTGTCGGGCGACTCCAAACCGGCCCAAGAGAACGCAGCCCGGCGGCGTACAGGACTTCCAGTGACATAAAATCGGGGTCAATTGCTTCAGCGCCTTCCAGATGAAGAATAGCCGCGACCCTGTTATTAGACAGACAATCGCTGATGTCAGTGGCGCCGTGACAGATTTTGACTCGTCCTGCAGATTCGCGTTCAATACGAATTAAAATTGCGGCCTGAGCCAACGCGACCTGCAGTGCTTTACTTTGCGCAACAGGTGACGGCAACGGGAGATCATAGCTGTCTCCCTGCATAGCGTCATATTGCAACTCCAGCGGTTCTTCGTTTGGTATCCACATAGCGAAGAACCCGCCATACATTCCGCCCTGCTGCATACGAGGCAAGTCAAGATGACCTTCACCATCACCATCCAGAAACAGTTTATGTGCCTGCCCAGGTGATTTTTTCCACAGGCGGGTGAGAACGTCATTGTGTCCGTCAAAAATTGGCGGACCTGATACGGTGCCAGACAAGTAGAGTTGCTCCCGAGTGTGAATACACTATGGTCCTGGACCAGATTATAATGACCAGGTGATACGGAGCACAATTAATCGACGTGCGAATGGCGGGAGTCGATCGAAATAACAAATTCGCGAGAATACTTTTTCCGAACATCACAACGAGATGATGGTATAGCTGCTGCGCAAGTACTACTAATGATCAATCGAGTGATACCGGCAACGCCAGAGTTTGAAGGAGCCCCGGGAAAATTCCGGATGTGGCACGAAGCAACATCCATGCAGCAACCAGAATCAAGGCAATAATAACCAGTTTGCGCAAAAAGTGCACTGGCAATGCATGGGCAACGCTGGCTCCAACAACAACGCCGAGTGTGATTACCACAGCTATGGCGAGGCCCAGAAACACATCAATTGTACCGTAGTACAAGTTACTCGCGGTCGCTAGCAATGCAATCGGTATTTGAATCAGCTGACTTAGACCGACCGCACCTAGCACTGGCCAGCCATACCAAACCAACACGGGCACAAGCAATAATGGCCCACCCGTACCGCTGATAGCGGAGCCAATGCCGACGAGCAGACCAATGGATACAAGAAAAAGAGGCTTCGATGTTGCGGGCGCTGTTATTGCTGGCGTTTTATGGCTCGAACTGTATGCCGCGAATGCGATAAACAGTGCGATTACAAGGGTGACCGCATCAACAGATAACTGTTGCACCAATAGCGCACCTGAGGCCGCACCTGGCATAGCGCCTATACTTAGCCAGCCACCGGTGGTCCACCGAATGGTTCCCTTGCGGGTATACATCCACGCGCCAACAAGCCCGCTGAAGGCGTAGCTCAACATACAACTGGCAATTGCAATATGAATATCGTATCCCGCCAGATAGACGAGTGCCGGGACCAGTAAAACCCCGCCAATACCAATACCACCGATAAAAACACCGACCAAAATTCCGATTGCCGCCAGCAAAATTATCATTGCCGGAGAAAATCCGGACAGCCCGGAAGAGAGAGCCTCGATCACTGGATCACCTGAGTAAATACAATTACCCATGATTAATCATTTGCCGCCAAATAGCACGCCTGACTTTTTTGCGACTAAAACCGTGCCTGCCAGAACTATAAAGCCCGTAAACTTGTTAGCACTATTTTCCGGCTTGCCTGAGAGGGTTAAAAGATTTAAAAAAATCAATAGACACGGGCGATGATATTGTTAGTTCTATCAGTTGTACAAATCCGGTGTTTTGCAGATATGCTGATTTGACAGGGCTGCCAGTAAGTCAGACCGAGCCGTTTAGGAGAGACAGGTTGAGATCTATGCCTGACAGTTCAGCAAAAAAAGACCCCGTCAACTGGCAACAACTCATACATCTATCGAAGGATTGCGATACAAGTTTGAAAAGTCAGTTACGACAATCGTTGGTGACTGCGATACTTGATGGCGAAATCTCCCCTGACAAGCAGTTACCGTCGTCTCGTGGACTGGCGCGTCAGCTGGGAGTTGCACGTAATACTGTTGTGTGCGTCTACCAACATCTGCTGGAAGATGGTTATCTGATTGCACAGGAACGGCGCGGTTATTTTGTTAATCCGGCTTTTGTTGATCATCGAACGTCCCGGATCCCCCAACCGATTGCTTGTGGTAGCGCTAGCCCAAACTGGAACCAAAGAATTAAGACCCGGTTTGCGCTGCAATCTGGCGGGGCACCTGCTCTTCGGGATTTTCGAGGCTTTGATTATTCATTTGCCATCGGGCAAATGGACCCGACCCTGTTTCCGACTAATGCATGGCATGACTGTTGTCGGCAATCACTTGAAACCCGGGCGATAAAAAACTGGATGCCTGATTCCGTGGACAGAGACGACCCTTTACTGCTGGAGCAAATTCAAAGGCGGTTGTTGCCATCACACGGGGTTTGGGTTAACGAGGACCAGATTCTTGTCACAATGGGAGCGCAAAATGCACTGTATTTGTTAGCGACGCTGTTGATTAATACCGGTGAGCGTGTCGGATTTGAAGATCCTGGTGATCCCGATTCACGAAACATTCTGGAGCGAGGTCACTGTGAAATTGTTCCTTTGCCAGTAGACGCCGAGGGTCTCATTGTTGACGAACGAATTAACAAATGTGGTCTGGTTTACTGTACACCGAGCAATCAGGCCCCAACAAGCGCTACCTTGTCATTGGAACGTAGACAGGAATTGCTGCGCAGAGCGCGTAAGTATGATGTGCTAATTGTCGAAAGCGAGTTCGAAGGGGAGCTTAACTGCTCCAGTAGTGTACTACCTGCATTAAAAAGCCTCGATACCGATGATCGTGTTATTTATGTCGGCACCTTGTCCAGGACACTCACACCTGGCCTGCGATTGGGGTACATCGTTGGGCCGAGTACGTTGATAGATGAAGTTCGTGCATTGCGGCGGCTCATGATGCGTCATCCACCGGGAAATAATCAAAACGCAGTGGGCCGTTTTCTGGCATTGGGCCATCACGATTCGTTCCTGAGTCGTTTGTCGCTTTTTAATCAAGAGCGGCGGGTGGCGATGGATGCTGCATTGAGAAAATATCTTCCGTACTGTAGTGTTTTCCCTGCCAATAGTGGCAGTGCCTTTTGGCTGAAACTACCAAAGCATGTCACAGCCGATGAACTGGTGAGAGTGGCTAAGGAGAATGGTATTTTAGTGACCTCGGGCGACTCGTATTTCTTAGAGCCGTCTGTGGAACGGGCGTATTTACGTTTGGGCTTTTCCTCGATACCGATACATAAAATTCCCGCTGGCATTCACAAGCTGGCAAATCTGATTAGTGAACAATGCAGTTTCGCTTCGAATTTTATCGCTGAAGAATCAAAAACCGGGATAGAGCGTAGCGCATCATTGTAAGTAGTGTACTGGCCCACGCACTAAGCCGGTTTACACGCGCTCGTCTCAGCTAACTCATCGGCAATAATACCGGTAATAGTCGCCATGTCTTGCAAGTGAAAGGTGAGTGGAATGCGCATATCCAGCGTGTTTGCCAGTATTTCCAGTGTTTGCGGTAATTCGGGCACTTCGCCCAGGTAACGCCAACTGTCATAGCGGCTGGTGAATCCTTGAGGATCATGGCTACCAAACCATTTCAACTCTACGCCGCGTGCCGCGCAGGCTGCCAGAAAGCTGTTAATTTGCTGTGGATTGTCAAGACACTCTGGTCGGAACTGAATGGAGCTGCCAACATAGGATTCCTTTGACGGGCGAAGTGGCACATCAACACCAGGTATAGAGTTCAGCGCTGTTTCAGCAGCTTTATACAATTCGTTCCATCTTCTGCAGTTTTCATCTAGCAATGGTAGCTGCGCCCGTAGAATTGCGGCGCGCAGATTATCCATACGACCACTGTAGTTTGGAGTATCCAGCCGAATGTCGTTAAAGACCTCCTCGTTGGGGACAGCACCGTGGCGCTGGTATAGCATGTACGACCCCGAATGCAGAATAGCGCGTGCGATAACTTCCTCATCTTCAGTCGTCAGTAGTCCACCTTCACCACTGTTTATGTGTTTGTAGGTTTGTGTGCTAAAGCAGGCAATCGCACCAAAAGTACCGGATTTTTTACCATTCCAGGTCGCGCCCATCGTATGGGCACAATCTTCAATCATAATCACGTTGTGTTGTTTGCAAAGATCCGTTATCACGTCCATGTCGGCGAGGTGACCACGCATGTGCGAAATCATAAAAAAACGACTGTCAGTTTCAATCATCATTTTTTGCAAATGATCCAGATCTACACAGTAACCGGAATCAATTTCAACCAACACCGGAATACCACCGGCGTTATGGATTGCACCAGGCACAGGAGCCAGCGTAAAGGCGTTGGTGAGTACCTTGTCTCCCGTTTGCAGACCTGCGGCTTTTAGCGCAATGTGCAGCGCATAGCCGCCTGATGCACAGGCCAGGCAGTACGGAACTCCGAGATAGTTGGCAAAATCCTGCTCCAGCAATGCGGATTCTGCGGTTTCGCCTTCGTCGGTATTGTATCGGTGCAGCTTGCCGGACCGCATAATTTCGACCGCACGGGCAATTCCTGCTTCAGGAATTGCTTCCTGACGAGTGAATGGTTTACTGAAAACAGTCGGCATATTTGTTCCGGTGGTAACGTTTGCATGGATAATAGGTAAACCTGGACACAGACGCTACGTGTCAGGTTTGAATCCGTGGCGTACGGATCGTTTGCCAATTGGTTTCAATTACCTATCAAATACTGATTTTGATAGATTTATCCTATCAAATCATTGAATCGAATGATTGTACAATCCAGCAGTGACGCATCATAGTCCAGATCAGGCGGTAGTTTTCGTTGGGCGGAAATCGGCAGCTATCGTTGTCGCGGTTAATTTGCGTCAGGCATTTCATTGGTAACCGCCACTAAAAACCGGAGGAAACGATCCAGGCAAATATGCTGCGGATTATCGCATCATGCGAGGGCCGATACATCAAAAACAGATTTAATCAGTATCAAGCGAATCACAATTCGAGTCCGAGTGCTGGTTCAGGCGGATTCGCCAGCTTGATTCGCGCAGCCATAATAGTGGCTGTTTTGATGTTACTTATCTGGCTTTGGGCATCGGTGCGCTAGAAATATTTCTCCAAATGATATAGACGTCCACAGTTACTCCGGGAAACAACAGGGAAACTAAAGGCAGAAAGGCAAACAATTCCACCGGAACATTGGACAGGAAATACGAAACTGAACGCTAGTACGAATCCGGTTTCTATCGATTGCGGAATCAATTAAACAGCGATGTAGATAGAAATAGAGATAACCACACGTAACAGTATTGGAGGAATCAACACATGTTAAGAAAGTTTAGGTATTTTCAACGACGAGCAGCAATTGCTGTGGCCGCTGCTACCATAGGTGTCGCTTCAGCAAGCTATACGTCATCTGCAAACGCTGCAGAACTTGACTTTGGTGAGGTTGGTGAGCCGGTAAACCTGGTTGTTGGTTACCAGCCCTACTACACCGAGGCCTGGTCTGGCGTAGTCATGAAGGGCTTGAAGCTGTACGAGAAGTACCTGCCGGAAGGGTCAACGGTCGAGTTTCAGATAGGCTTGCAGGGCGGCATTATTGTTAATGCGATGCTCGCAGGCAAGCAACACATCGGCTACATGGGTGATATGCCAGCGATTGTTGCAACCACAAAAGACAGGGTTGCAGACATTCGAATTGTTGCGACGGCGGGTCTGGCCTGGGATCAGTGCAATAACATGCTGGTTAAAAACGATGCCCCGGAGTTTGGCAATGCCGATGAGGCTATACAATGGATGAACGGAAAAGTTGTCGCCGTACCAAAAGGCGCTTGTACTGACCGTTTCGCCCTTGCGGTATTCGAGAAGAAAGGCATCGAGCCCGCCAGCTACCTGAATCAGAACATCGAGGTAATTACCAGCGGATTTCGCGCTGGCAAACTCGATGCAGCCGCAATTTGGGAACCTACCGCTTCTCGCCTTGTGCATGAAGGTCTTGCACGCAAAGTTGCATCCGGTGCCTCGGTCGACGAAAACGATGGCGGCTTCATTGATATGCGAGGCGACCTGATCGATCAGCGACCCGATGTTGTAAAGGCATGGCTAAATGCAGAGCTCGACGCACAACTGTTCATGGCTGACCCTGACAATGCTATGGCTGTCGTCGAAATGGCGGAAGAGCAAACCACCGGGTTTTCAAAAGAGGTTCTGTGGAAGGCAATGACGGGTAGTACACCAGAAGCACAGGGTGGTACAGATATCCGCAATGAGATGGCATTCGCTATTACACCCAAAGCCCAGGCATTGATTGATAAGGCAACTGTATTCTTGCATTCAATCAAAACCATTAAGGTTGATACCCTGCGCGACAATGCCATCATGACCGAGTTTACCGAGGAGATTTTAAAAGAACGAGGCCTGGAAGCGCCAGTTGGACAGATTATGGCCCAGCCGGATTCAGCCTATAAGGAGTAATTACAAAAGCAATCGCTGGTAAGTTGAAACTATCTCCCGCCGCAAATAAAGTTGGCGGGAGATAGGCGGATTCACTAACACTGCAGTGTAAATACCAGCACAGATACGCCTGTCCGGATTATCAAAACCGGTAATCTCACTCGATGCATCTGTGTTACTACATCTGCTCTATTGACCACCCGAAAGTCTGAACCGAGATTAACGAAAATGCCGAACTCTACGGATTCGATGGCCAGCCCGCAGAGCACGGAAATCAACACCATGGCCCTATCGATGTACAGGGTTTCAAGTTGGTTGAAGAGCCCTCGTCCTTACCTGATGGTACTTGGTTTCGCGATAGCGCTTAGCTTCTGGTACCTCGCAGTTGAAATCTGGAAGCTACCTCGCTTTCAGGATATGCCGGGCTTGACCGAAGTTTTCTCTGAATGGTTTAGCAAAGACCCATACTACGGTTTATCGGTCTACACGCCTGAGTACTACAAACATATCGGCATCAGCCTGCGCCGTATCGGCTACGCCTTTTTATTGGCAACCTGCCTGGGTGTTCCCCTGGGTCTGTTTTTAGGTTGGTCGAAAACCTTCCGGGACTACATCTTTCCGCTATTTGAAGTACTGCGTCCGATACCGGTACTAGCCTGGGTTCCACTGGCCATTATTATGTTTTCCGGCTCTGAAACTCCTGTTGTTTTCCTAACCTTCCTGGCGTCGTTTTTTGCGACGACGCTGAATACCATGCTCGGTGTCGAGTCTATAGATGAGTCCTATAGCCGGGCCGCTCGTTGTCTGGGGGCCAATCGTTGGCAAACATTCAGGCATGTGGTGGTACCAGGTGCGATGCCCTACATCTTCACCGGCCTGCAAATATCCATAGGCGTCGCCTGGTTTTCACTAGTAGCCGGCGAGATGGTCTCCGGCCAGTACGGACTGGGTTATGTGATTAACACTTCCTACATGATGATTGAATACCCTAAGATTATTATCGGAATGATCACTCTCGGTATTGTCGGTTACTCCACTAGCGCCCTGGTTCGTTTGCTGGGTGATTATCTGATGCAGTGGCGAGTTCGGGAACTTGCCCTTGGCGATAACTAATGGGCGATACTTAATGGGAGATAACCGATGAGCGCTGCCCTTAATCAACAGATGAGTCAACCGGCTGCAGACACCGTAACCAGGGGTGCCCTGCGCATTGATGATGTTGTAAAAATTTACGACCCTGACGGTGCCGCAGTGATGGCTGTTGATCATTGTTCGATCGATATTCCGGCGGGTGAAATCTGCATGATTGTTGGACCATCCGGCTGTGGCAAAACAACACTGCTTAATGCTATTGCAGGCTTTCATGACATTACTTCAGGGTCTATTCATCTCGATGGTGAGTTGTTGTGTGGTCCTGGCCAACCCGAGGCGGAGCCAGGCTCGGATCGCATAGTGGTGTTCCAGAATGGTGCTCTTTTTCCGTGGAAAACGAACCTCGACAATATAGTGTTCGGCCCGTTAATGGCTGGCAAAATGAGCAAGTCGGAAATTTATGACAAAGCCCGCTCAATGATGGCAGACGCCGGCCTTGGTGGTACCGAAAACAACTTTCCCGGTGAAGTATCTTCGGGCTTGCGCCGTCGTGTGGAAATCGTTCGGGCATTGATGAACGACCCCAGGGTTTTGTTGTTTGATGAGCCCTACCGCGCACTCGATTCACTGACCAAGTCAGTGATGCATGAGGCCTTGCTGGAGATATACTATCGCAACAAAGTCACCATCTTCTTTATTACCCACGATCTGGAAGAAGCTATCTTTCTTGGACATAGATTGATCATTATGTCGTCTCGTCCCTGCAAGCCTAAAAAAATCGTCGAGGTGGATATACCTCATCCACGTGACTACAGCGTGCTGACATCGCCAAAATTCCGCGAGATTATGAACGAGGCAAAGGACGTCGTTCACGAAGAAGCGCAAAAGGCATTTGATGCTGGCGAAAAAGAAGGCTGACCATGACAATCACCAAAGTATGGGACAAGCTGTTCAATCGGGCCACGTTTCGCGGCATTATCGCTATAGTCATTTTTCTGGTTATCTGGGAAATAGGAGCGCGGTCGGAACAGTTGTTTGGATTTAGATGGCCGTTTCTGGGTTTGGTACCGCCACCTTCAGCTGTGCTGGCGAGTTGGGGTGGCTTGATCGGTGACCCAAGCTACTGGCAGAGCTGGTATATGAGTTTCCTGCGTGTCTTTGGCGGGTTTCTGGCTGCCATGGTTATTGGCATTCCGCTTGGCTTGTTTATGGCGGTTAACAAAACGTTCCATGGTCTGTATTTCCCGACGTTTGAAGTTCTGCGTCCCATACCACCACTGGCGTGGGTGCCTGCATCGATTATTTTCTGGCCTACTCAGGAACTGTCAATCGCCTTTGTTACTTTCCTGGGTGCTTTTTATACAATCGTTATCAATGTACTCGGTGGCGCAAGGTCAATAAACAAACAGTTCTTGCAGGCGGCTCAGTCAATGGGTGCTTCGCAGTGGGATATTTTTCGCAGAATTGTACTACCGGCCACCCTGCCGTCGATAGTAGTCGGGTCAGCGGTAGGAATGGGGATCACCTGGGAAGTTGTAGTAGCGGCGGAGATGATTTCCGGCGGTGGTAGTTCAGGCGGCGGTGCAGGCGGAGGGCTCGGCTTTTTTATCTGGAGCTCTTATGTCGGAGGATCTTACGAGCAGATTATTGTCGGCATGATCAGTATTGGTATTGCAGGATATTTTAGCAGCGAGCTATTGCGACAACTTGGCGGGTTTCTAACCCCCTGGTTAAAGACACGGTAAGATGATGAGTACAGTATCAAAAAACGTATCCGAACTTAAAGAGCAAGTATCGCCTGCCGGTGCAAGAGAACAGGATGCCAGTGAAATTGTAGCAAGCAATATCTTCAAGTCTTACGGCGCTGGTCCATTTGCCAGGGAGGTCATAACGGATTGTTCTTTTACCATCGAAAGCAACCAGCTAACCGTGATGATTGGCCCATCAGGCTGCGGCAAAAGCACGCTGATTCAATTAATTGCCGGTTTTGAGGCACCGGATTCAGGCAGCATCACGATAAATAGCGAACCGATAACCGGTCCCGGGATGGATCGATTGGTACTGTTTCAGGAATCGGCCCTGTTTCCGTGGATGACTACCTATGACAACATTATGTACGGACCCAGAGCACGAGGAGAAGATACCAAAGAGTCAGCTGCCCAGGCGGAATTCCTGTTGAACAAAGTAGGACTGGAGACATTTCGCGATAAATACCCACAACAGTTATCAGGTGGTATGCAGCGGCGAGCTGAACTGGCGCGGGCGATGATCAATAAACCCGAGGTCATGATTCTCGACGAACCCTTTCGAGGGCTCGATAATATGTCCAAGGAGTTAATGTGGGAGTACTACGCCGCTCTTTATGAAGAGGACCGCAATACCAACTTTTTCGTTACTACCGATATTGACGAAGCAATTTTTTTGGCAGATCGCCTGCTGATTATGACAAATTTACCGACCAGTACACGGGCAGTTATAGAAATTGATATTCCGCGACCGCGCAAGATTGAGGACATCGCCGATAGCCCCCGTGCTAATGAAATCAAGAAAGAAGTAATGACTTTACTTCACGAGGAGGCGATGAAATCTTTCTCTGGCGGCAGCAAGGCCGCGGCAGATTTTCTTGACGCCTACTCAAAACGTGCTGGCTGATCATGTAACTGTTCAGCGCGGCCTTTTCGCGCCCACGGGGGTGTCGATCATATTTAAATACCGATTAATGTTCCCGGGCGACCTTCCTGCCCCCATGAGCACGACAGATGCACGCTGAACAGTCACCAAACACACGAAAAAACGGTACTAAACGCAACTACGAGACGGCTTCCCGTTAAACAGATACCAGACACAATGACACTATTGAATCCCGGGGCCCGGTATGCCTGACTGGTTGTTTGATCGCGGCACCGTTATCGCCCTTGCCGTTGGCGGCGGCGTTTTTTCAATTCTGGCCTCATTCTGTCTATCAAGGGGATGGGTAACGCCACAACAGTTTAAATTACTTAATCGTGCGGCTTATGCGTTCATGACTGTAAGTATCGTATTGTTTATTTGCGCCGGTTTTTTCGGGATGGGTGCCGGGACAGCATAAACATATTGTTAGTGTCGGTTTACAAGCTTCTCACTGCCGTGCGATCGGTGATCGTTCGAGGATGGTATGACGAATTTTAAAAAGTTGTTCCGGCAAAAGCAGGAAATCCTGCGCAATCGGCCGGAAAAAACCCGTGTCGAAGTTTCCGCCGAAAGCCAACTGGTTGAGGCATTTCGCAGCCACGTGAAGGTACGTGATTTCGAAGTGATAGTCGACCAACCGGATAATATGGAAAGCACGGATAAAGGGCCTCGTCCCAGTGAGTATGTGCTTGCCGCGTTGGCTGCCTGCCATGAAGTGACCTACCGGCTTTACGCCGACGCGATGGACATACCCCTTGACAGCGTATCGGTCAAAGTTACCGGCGTTTCAGATGCCACAGGGTTTTTCTCGCTCGACGAAGAAACACCGGCCGGGTTTTCAGAAATCTTTGGCACGATTGCGATAGAGAGCGATGCAAGCGATGATGATATAGAGCGTTTGCGACAGGCCGTTAACCGCCACTGTCCTGTACTGGATGATATCAGACGGCCGGTCAGCGTTGATCTTAAAGTCGAACGGGTAAGTGTTAGCTCCTGATTGAGATTAATTTCCGTTTATGCATGGCGTCGGGACAGGCATACCTGATGCCTGGTGGGCCGCGTATTCGTTATCTCACTGTCAATGGCCCGTTATTGTAAAACCGTTTCGAATAGATTTTCCGAACGAACCTTTGAAGGATATCAGCATGGAGTACTGGTCAATCGGATACGATGAACGTTGGAATCGCGACATTGGTTTTGACGTACCGGCGACGTGTGATCACCCCGAATGCAAGAAAACCATCAACCGCGGCGTCGAACACGTTTGCGGTGGCGAACCCTATGGTGGCGATACCGGGTGTGGATTATATTTTTGTGAACAACACATTCAGATAAAAACACTTGATGTGGACAAGGAACAGATCCCGTTGTGTTCGCAATGTTTGTCAAACAAAGAACCTTTCGCTCCGAAGCCCGATACCGACGAGTGGATCAACTACAAACAGACAAGTCATTATTGGGCAGGGTGGCGAACATATCATCAGAACAAATCCTCGTCATAGAGGGTTTCTTATGGCGAGTTAGTACAAGCCCGTATATCCTGAGAGATTGTCTGCTGACCGGCTATTCTTTCACCTGGCGACAAGGCTTGCACTTCCGAATCAGGTTATTCACCTTCTTGTTTCTGCGTTTGAACTATTGCTTGCAAGCCCCGACCGGTGGCGACTGCCTGGCAGTTACAGGTATAACTACAGGCTGGCACACTGCAGCCACTCTCACGGCGCTATGAATAAACGCATAGCCGATTAAATCGGCATACCAGGCCTTTCGCAGTCCACCTCATTTTATAGTTTCTCGCAATACTCCACTCGGTGCCTGTAGCTGCGCAACTAATTGACCAGGGCAATGAGTACATTCATACAAACTATTTGCAAATGAGCAACTACTGCTGACTAGTGGCAGATGAATAATTACCGCTGCCTAATGGTAATAAAACTCAAAACAAAAAACCACTTCCCGGGAGGAGAAGAGTATGAAGGAGATCCGATTGACAAAGCTATGGACGACGCGCTGCTGGTGTTCGCGTCCGGCGGTGAAAATTTGCGTCCGGAAAACGGTTACCCGCTGCGCGCATTTATGCCAGGCTGGGAGGGCAACACATCGGTCAAGTGGTTGCGACGTATAAAAGTATCAGACAAACCATGGCACCTTTGCAGCGAGACTGCACGTTACACCGATCCGATGCCGGAGGGTAAATGGCGCCAGTTCTCAATGGAAATGGAGTGCAAGTCTGTCATCACCAACCCTTCTGGAGGCATGCAAATGCAAGGTCCGGGTTTTTATGAAATACAGGGATTTGCCTGGTCCGGGCGTGGTGCTGTCACTTCGGTGGACATAACCACTGACGGAGGAAGCACATGGCGCACCGCCGATCTTGAAGGCCCGGTGATGGATAAATGTCTGACACGCTTCCGATACCGCTGGAATTGGGATGGAGGGCCAGCCAAAATTGCGAGTCGCGCTGTTGATAGCACCGGCTATGTACAACCCACTGTCGCAGACCTCGCTTCAAAGCGCGCGATCACAGGATTTGTTCAGCATCACAACGGCATCTTTCCCTGGGCCATCAGCGCAAGCGGGGAGGTGTCCAATGCGATTGCATAAGACTGGAATCGCCAGCGGTCTGGCATTGGCTATGTCTATCGGCAGTGTGATCGCCGACAGTTCCAAACCTGCGGTAAGTTTCGGTACAGCGGTAAGCGAAGCCGACGTCGCAGCCTGGGACATTGACATCGAAACTCCAACGGGCAAGGGACTACCGCCGGGCTCGGGTTCAGTGGCACAAGGCAAAGCCTTGTACGAAGCACAGTGTGTTGCCTGCCATGGTGTAGACGCAGAAGGAGGATCGCAGTACGGCTCAATGGTTGGTGGTATCGGTTCTTTTGTAACCGAAAAACGGCGCCTTACGCCTGCCAGCATGTATCCGTATGCACCGATCCTGTTCGACTACATTCGTCGCGCGATGCCGATGACCCAGCCCCAGTCTCTTTCGAACGACGAAGCCTACGCATTGTCGGCCTACATCTACGCATTGAACGGGTTGATAGATAAGGATGCCGTGTTAGATGCAAGCACACTGGCCGCGATCGAGATGCCGAATAAGGAAGGTTTTATTGTCGATGACCGGCCAGACGCCGCTGCCACGCGTTGCATGGCCGATTGCGAATAAAATACGATCTGTGTGTCGGTGTGTGAAAACAGGAGGGCGATATATAGCGCGCGTTTAGCGCGCTATATATTAGTTGCTCAATGGATTATTTGAAGTCTTCTATCAAACGGCCTGATTTAGCTGCCTCCTCCATAAGTACTACTGTGGCTTTCGCCATAGGTTGAGTCGGGCTGCCCTTAGCCCATACCAGACCAATTTGCTGACTGACCACGGGGCTTTTCAACAAAATTTCACGGGTGCCGTGGAAGCCATTGTTAGTGCGGCTGAAATGTTGCGGTACAACTGTCGCGACATCACCACTCATTACATGAAATGCAAGCTGTAGAATGGAGTTCGATTCCAGTTGTGGTCGAGGGCTGCAGCCAGCTTTGCCGAATGCCTCATCCATAATCTGTCGTTCGTGCATGAACGGTGATAGTAAACACAATGGCAACTGCGCTGCTTCGCTCCAGGTGGTAGTTTCTACGTCCCCAAGCCAATCGTTATCAGGTAATAGCAAACTCAGGGTTTTTTCATAAAGCGGCAAGGTTTCGTAGCCATCAAGCGGTTGCCGCTGATCGAGGTAGGTGATGCCAACGTCGAGCTCAAAATTCTTTAAGCCCTGTATCATCTGATCAAAACCTAAAAATTGCACATCTATCTGCACCAGCGGGTGGCGGGCGTTAAACAATCGACTGACCAGGGGCAGCAATGGTGAACTCATAGGCATGGCACCGATCCGCAAACGGCCGTGCATGGTATCGCGCATGATGGCAAGCTCTTCGACCATGGCGGCACGATCCGCCAGCAGACGTTTGGACCATTCAACGACCCGCTTGCCCTCTGCGGTAAAGCCCTGGAATTTCTGGTGTCGGAGAATTATCGGGATTCCGAGTTCTTCTTCCAGTTGCTTAATGCCGCTCGATAACGTTGGCTGAGAAACATTGCAGCGCTTTGCTGCACGGCCGAAATGGCACTCATGCTCAAGTGCGACAACGTAATGGAACTGGCGCAGAAACATAGATTTATGTTATCCCCCTGGCGCGGCTCGATTCAGTATCGCCCCGGCTTACACAAGGTGATACTGGCTGTGTCGTTGCAGGCTACGATGTGTGAATGCAGCGACTGGAACACTAAACCGTCAAGGCAGCCTACACTATTTTATTGAATGAAACTATCAGATTCGCAGTGTAATAGATTTAATCTATCTTGCGATCATCACAATCGTTTTGACCGCACAGGGCCGCAATCGTAGATTCCGGTAATCGGGCATAGGTTTGCAATCGGATGAAATCTGATTTCGGTCTGCTTACGCCTATCGTAGTAGTAGTAGTAGATTCCAACAGGAGGAGCGTTCAGTGGCTGAAACCCCGAAAAAGCGCAAGAAAATCACTATTCGAGAGCTTCAGCGAAAAATGCGCGAAAAAGAGCAAATCGTGCAACTAGCAGTTTACGATTACCGCAACGCGGTGATAGCAGATCGGCTGGGAGTGGACATTCTGTGCGTATCTGATACCGGTGGAATGGTGCTTTTCGGGCACAAGAGTACAGTGTCAGTGACGTTTGAAGAAGTGATGATGATGGCGATGGCCATTGATCGTGGCAGCCAGTACGGATTGCGTATGGTCGACATGCCCTACTGGAGTTTTCATGTTTCAGCGGAGCAGGCCGTCGAGAACGCGGGGGCATTTGTTGCACGTGCCAATGCCGAAGTGATGAAGTGTGAAGGCAATCAGCACCACGCCAAAAATATTGAAGCGATTGTCAAAGCCGGTATCCCTGTGCAGGGGCACATCGGTATCACACCAATGCGCATGCCTCAACTGGGTGGATTTTTTGCGCAGGGAAAAACCGCTGATCGTGCCAAAGAGTTAATCGATGATGCCCATGCAATGGTCGATGCAGGTTGTTTCTCAATTATGTGTGAGGTGACCAGCGAAGAAGTTTGTCAGTATCTGACAGAAACATTACCGGTTCCGGTGGTCAGTCTTGGGGCTGGTAACAAAGCCCATGGCGTTCATATCATCGGATCTGACCTCTTCAATCTATACGAAGAGTTTTTTCCACGACATTCAAAAATGTATACCGATCTTATTCCGATTATCGAAGACGTCTACAAGCGTTACATGGAAGATGTACGGGGTCAAACATACCCGGGTCCCGAGCACACTGTTTATATGCCGGAAGATGAATTGAAAAAATTCGCTAAAATGATGAACTGGAAACCAGGTACTGCGTAAAGCGTAACTGGTGCAAACATCACAGACCAGAAAACAGGAGATCCTTTCTATGGCCCGTAGCAGAAATCACGAACAGTGGACTAGCCCCCCGCCGTTTCCACAGGGCGAGTATGTCGACAGTCGTATTTATTCAGACCAGGAAATCTTTGAGGAAGAGCTGGAAAAAATATTTAAAAAAGCCTGGATTCCCGTCTGTCATGAATCCGAATTACCGAATGCGTATGATTTTCGCACCACCACTATTGCGAAAGAGCCGGTAATTCTGATGCGTGCCAAAGATGGCAAGGTACGCGCGTTCCTCAACGTTTGTCCACATCGTGGCAATATGCTGGAACGAGCCCCATCGGGTAGTTTTCTGGATGGATCACCGTCGGGTAACCCGAGACATTTAACCTGTATGTTTCACGCCTGGCAGTTCGATATGAAAGGCCGCTGCGTTTATATCTCTCGACAGGAAGAGGGCTATCAGGACAGACTCAAAAAACAACAAATGGGTCTGCGAGAACTCAAGTGCGAAGTCTACTTCGGAGGATTTGTCTGGGTAAGCCTCAACGACCAGATTGATATGACGGTTGAAGAGTGGGCTGCCGGTTCTCTTGATGTTCTGGCTCCGTCTTTGAACGAAGAACCGCTGGAAGTGTTCCATTATCACAAGGCTATTATTCCCTGTAATTACAAATTGTGGCACGACACCAATTGCGAGTTCTATCACGACTACTTGCACTACCACAATCGCATCACTGGTTTTAACGATGCGTATTTTGCGCGCAAGAACACCGGATTCGACAATGGCCATATCAATGTCGGCAGCTTCGAAGTGCAATACGATAACTATGAAGGCTCTCATTCAAGAGAGGAGATTTCATTCCCGCATCTTCCACCAAACCACTGGTACATGATCGATATGTTCCCAGGTGTGAACTTTAATCTTCGAGGCTCTTCACTGCGCTGCGATATCATGACACCACTGGGTCCGAATGAAGTGATGATCGAGTTCCGCGGTCTTGGGCTCAAGAGCGATGATGCGGTGACCCGGCGTTCACGTGTTGACCACCACAACTCGATCTGGGGACCATTTGGACGAAACCTTCATGAGGATCTTCTGGCGGTAACTGGCCAGGGGTCAGCTATGCATCCTCGCGCGGAGAAACGCCAGATCCTGCATGGTCGTCATGAAAACGAGACCATTCATGACGAAAACGGTATGCGGCATTTCTATGACGAGTGGGGTCGCTGGATGAATCGTATGCCAAGTAATCCTGACAAAGCCTTTGCTGAGTCTACTGCAGTGCCTGACAACGCAGCAGCCGGTTAGGCAGTTTTCTATGACGTTGTAGATAGAGATTGCGGATGTGGCGCCTGGTGGCGTCACATTTCAGCTAAAGAGAATTTGTTGGAGAATCAAGATGTCTAGCGCAGACGCTGTCCGGGACAGCATATATAGATCCTGTATGTACAAGGACGACATGAAGTGGGAACAGTGGCTGGATTTGTGTGATGAAGATTTCGAGTATTCCATCACAGCTTACAGCCCGGAAATTAGAAGCGACATGATTTATCTGAGTGGCGGACGAGAGGAAATGCTTGGCATGATGAAAATGCTGCCAAAGCATAACTCCGATCATTCCTCACTGAAGCGACACTGCTCTGTCTATGCAGTGGATATTGAGGAAGATGGCGCAACTGCCACGGCCGTATCATCTGTAGTGGTTTATCAGACGCAACTTGACGGAATCAATAGCCATGTTGATGCCGGGGAGTCACGAGTATTCCTGGTAGGGCGTTACTTTGATAAATTTCGTATCACTGATGGTGCAGCAAAGTTCGTCGAGCGGGAAGTAAAACTGGATACGCGTAAACTGGATAAGGGTACGCACTACCCCATTTAGCACCGCTCTCAACTGTCTGGCTTTATAAAACCGGTGTTATGCCGGTAACCTGGGAAATTCGATTTAATGTCGTGGAAAACTGTATGTGCGCAGACAGATGTGGAAGACAATGCCTTAAAACTTTTTGACGTTGAAGGCGTGTCGATACTCGTTGCCAGAGTCGGTGAGCAATACGCCGCGTATCCTCCGGTCTGTCCTCATATGGAAGAACCACTCGAAGAGTCAGGACTGTGCGCCAGGGGGAAACTAACCTGCACCAAACACCTGTGGCAGTGGGACATGATTACTGGTGCAGCGGAACCAGGTCCCGCAGAAAAACCACTGCTAATGTATGAAGTCCGAACGGAAAACGGACAAATCATGGTCAATCTTGAAGAAGAGCTCGAATATGATTTCGATGACGACGATGATGATGACGACGATTATTAGCACCCTGCCCGGCAGATGAATATCACAATAGGAAGTAAAACAGCTGATCCTGTTTACTTCGAAAGTGAACCCGACGAGAAAATACTGCTGGCAGCGCTGCGCAACAAGCTGATTGTGCCGTATGAATGTGCCACCGGCACGTGTGGTAGCTGCCGTGCCAAATTAATCTCCGGAGATCTGGATCAGGGCTGGGTCGACGCCCCGGGCCGCAAAGCACTAAAAACAGCGCGTGGCGAGTTTCTAATGTGTCAGGCAGTTGCGCAATCAGACTGTGAAATTCGCATTCCTTCAAGTGTTAGCACACAAACAACGGGAGAACCCGCCCCCGGCCACTTTGCCGGTACTGTTGCCAACATTGTTCAGCTAACGGATGAGGTTCGTTCGTTTAGTGTCTTTCTGGACGAGGCCATCGGTTTTCAATCGGGGCAATTTATGATCCTGCAGCTTCCAGGAGTTGTCGGTGCACGAGCGTATTCCATGGTTAACTATGCTTTGCAAACGGATAAGCTTGAATTTGTAATCAAGCGGCTTGAGGGGGGAAAATGTTCTGAGCAGTTGTTTGACAAACCGCTGGAGAAATCGAAGGTCACTTTGTTCGGGCCGCTAGGCCACGCTGTGTTTGAACCAGAGCGTGGACATGATTTATTACTTCTGGCTGGGGGCTCTGGCATTGCGGGTATGATGGCGATGCTGGAACAAGCCGATCAGATCGGCTACCTGCAATCTCACCATGTTAACTTGATATTCGGAGTTCGGTCGTTGGCAGATATATTTTATCAGGCAACTCTGCAACGACTCGCCGAACGGCACCCGGAGAAACTCCAGATCACCATTGCGCTGTCGGAACAGACAGCTGATGTCGAATTGAACAAAACGGGTGATGTGCAGATCAGACTGGGATTTGTACACGAATTGATTGGTGACGCAAAAACGGATGCAAATACCATGGCCTTTGTCGCTGGCCCACCTCCAATGGTCGATGCATCGATACGCGAACTTTTGGGTTCAAAAGGATTCGCGGTAGATAAAATTCGCTACGACAAATTTGCCTAGCCACGCAATATTTACAATTCAGGTACGGTGTACCAGAAGATACATATTCTTTTCGATATCAACCAATGTGCGAAAATCAAACCTGTCCGGACAATCGCAAGGATTGTTAATAAAAGCTCACAGGCTTCTTACCGGGTACCGTGCCGATAAAAGAACCTCTTTTGAAATGTGGTCTCCTGTATAACGTTGTCTGGCTACCGCTAGAGCGGGTGCTTTCTATGGCTGAGCCCTGATCCCGCACAACTTCTGCAGACAACCAGTGCAAACGGTGCTTGCATTCGTGTGTTGTTTTGGCGGGTTCTGAAAATCGGGGATCGGGCAAGCTCGTGGATCAGGATAGGCAGACGGTATCCGTGCATTGGCAACCAGCAGAGGGCCCGCAAGGTTTAGCCATATTTGCTCTGATTACGCGAGTCCAAAGAAGTGAAACACCCTTTCTAAATAAGTTTTTTGCCTATTATCGAAACCTTGGCGTTAATTGCTTTTATCTTGTAAACACCGAGCCAGCAAATCGGCAAGCTATTGAAGCGACGGTTGCTTCCGAGTATCACGAGCTTGTTGAGTTAATAGACAAAAATTCGGAAGATAGCCTAAATGAATGTCAAAATTGCGGTTTGCCAGCCGTAAAGGAGGTATTTTTAGTCCATGTTGATATGGATGAATTTTTATATTTAGATGGTGTTTTAACCGCAGAATTGTGCATTTTAGCGGCATTGGCCAATATGCAGCAGATTGTGCAGCCACAATAGCGTTCCAATACATTGGAAATTGCATAGAAGCATCGCGGAATCATGATATCGGCCAGGAAACAAAAGCCGGCTTTCTCTGGCGATATGTGGCTATTATTCGTTAGTCGGCACAGGTGCGATTTCTTTTCCCTCTGCCGCAGATTTTGCCCCCGGGTGTATCGACATTCCAAACATTCCATCAAGCGGCGCTGTAATCTTCCGGGACTCTGCATTCTCCATCAGGGTGATCGCCAGCAGAAAACCATGCTCCAACGGAAGATCATCCCGAGCTACCAACAGATACTCACCATCATCGATCAGCACTTGCAGTGGCATTGGAGTAAAACTCTCAAAAGGCGGATCAGCTGAAAACATCGCCCTGGCCTGCTCATAGGATAATACAGCGAGTTTTGCCTGATCTGTTTTGAGCAAACTGGCCACCCGCACAAAATTTCGTGCGCGACTTACTACAGCTCTGGAACTTGGGAGGTGTTCCGTCAGCACTGCCACCCAACT
>CAYPCS010000058.1:0-36073 GCA_964409275.1 uncultured Granulosicoccaceae bacterium | reverse complement strand
ATCATGCCACATACACTGATGCGACCATGCACGTTCATTAACGGGACCGTTGCGAGCAGAGTTTTTCCGCCCACATTCTCGTAGTAAATATCGACACCATCAGGGCATACCTCCTTTAGTCGCCTGGAAAGCTCGGTGGCATCTTTGCAATCCCGGTAGTCAATGCAGGCATCGTAGCCCAGTTCCCTGACGGCGTACTCGCACTTGCTTGCACCACCTGCCACTCCTATTACCCGTAAGCCGTTGAGCTTGCCAAGTTGCCCCACCAGTGAGCCGACTGCGCCTGTCGCTGCTGAAACCACGAGTGTTTCGCCGGATACGGGCCTGGCGTGATCCATTAGACCCACGTAGGCGGTAATACCCGGCATGCCGAGTACGCCAACGGCTGTGGATAGAGGCGCCTGAGCGGGGTCGAGCACGCGTAGATCGCTGCCATCGGAAATGGCGTGGGACACCCAGCCGAATCTTCCCTCTACATAGTCGCCTGCAGTAAATTCCGGGTGACCGGATGTGAGTACCCGGCCCACGCCGCCGCCTTGCATCGGCTCGCCAATAGCAACCGGCGCTGCATAGGATTTGACGTCGTCCATTCGACCGCGCATGTACGGGTCGAGAGACAGCCAGATGACTTCAATGAGTAATTCGTTTCGGGCGGCTTGCGGCATCGCAGTTTCTTCAAGGCGAAAATTGTCAGGAACAGGAGTTCCAGCGGGTCTGGATGCCAATACGATTTTCTGCATGGTGGTTGTCCGTGGTAAATAGTCGGGGATAGCCGGCACCATTATACAGGCTGTGGGGACGGGTCCGTTGTTTGAAAGGTCCCAGGCGGGCGTACAGCAGCCATTATCGCGCAGGTTCCGCAGGTCGGGTTTTTACTATCAGGCGAAAATACCGTGAATAAACAGCTGCGGGGTACTCCCGCGCTGCTTAAAAGCCCAGTAACGTGTACCTCGATTATCGCTGATCGTCACGTAATCCCTTCGTACATCATTGTTATCCCACCAGCCCGTTTCTATTCTTTCAGCTTCGCTTTCTATCTTTAGATATCGCTCCATCTCGTTGGTCACAATAGCCGGTTTTTCCAATAGCCACAAAGGACGTTCAGGCCAGCTTGACGGGATATCTCCCTGTGTTTCGGGGAAAGATTTGCCCCATGCTTTTTCGGGGCGATGATCATCAACAGTGGTGAGCGTATAAAGTGCATTGTTGCCAAGGCGGGAGCTGAGCTTGTCGATGATTTCCCCAAGGCTGTTTTGCTGACGAAGGGTTTTGTCGAAAAGGTCGGACGCATCGCGCTCTATTTTGCAAAACGTATCTGCCGCCAAACGCAGGCCGCATACCGGAGCCGGCAGTGTTGTTTGAGACAGTTGTTCGGACAGCACCCTGTGCAGGTGTTTGGCCTGGCTGGTCGCTTGCAAAAAACGCAGCTGCAAGGTGGTGTCGCTATGTTTTTCATGGCACAAGGTTAACGTGAACAGATTGACGCCGCTGTCGTGAGCAATAAGAAAAGCAGTCAGCTCGTTAATCATACGTTGCGTTGCGAACTGCAAGGCACCGGTGTTTTCTACCTCAAGTGGTAAATCGAGCTTTCTCTCGAAAAAATCGGTAAGCCGCAATGGCGTGCGTGGATCGGGGTGATGGCCGAGCAGACAATCGAGATACTTTGTACATGCAGGGCCGAAACGTCGCGTTAGTGACGCCGATGATACCGTTAACAGGTGACCAATTTGACGTATACCCGAGCGTCGTAATCCATCGAGTGTCGAGCTTTCAAGCTCAAGGCAGTCAACCGGCAAATTATTCAGCACCGAGGGCAGTTTGGCTGCCTGCACAATACCTCGACGGATATTGGCGCGTGCAAGTACGTTAGCAGCAAGCGGTGTTGGTGCGATTCCCATCTGCCCTGTATAGCCCAGCAGTTTGAGTTCTTTCTGTACCAGCGCGGCAAGTATTTCGTATCCCTCAAAAAGACGTTTGCTTCCGGCAATTTCAATGAGTATATGATTTGGCGAATGTACGCAGACGATTGATGAAAACCGCATTGCCCACTCACCAACTTGTTGCAGCAGGACCGCCTCACGATCGGGGTCGTATTCGACAACAGTGGTGTCAGGTGCAATTGCGTAGGCACTATTGAGCGGCATACCCGGAAAGAGACCTGCTTTCAGTGCCTTGTCATTACAGCTGCGTATCTGTTGACGATGGTTCTTGCGTTCAATAATGGCAATGAGCGCATCATCGCTATGCTGTATTTCATCAAGCAGCAGCCCGGGCAGATAAAGGCTTGCCCATAGCCGGTCTTCGCTTTTATTGTGGTGTTTGATTTTTTTGTTATTCCGGGATGAAGTCATTTTCGTCTGTCCGCAATGCCTGTCCGCAATGCCTGTTCGCAATCAGGGGGCCTGTTTTGTAAAGGCTGGATAGATCGCTTTGAGGCTTGCTTGCCAGATTCAGGCGTTGTAGCCGCCCGCCGCGATTTTTAATTATATTAATTTGCAGCCTGCTTTTGCTCTGCTGCAAAACCATACGCAAGCCGGCCGGTGATGAATTTTTAGCGGTCTGGTGCGGGCGATAGCATACTCCCCAGGATTTGCCCTGTTCTGCTGCCAGCTGCAAGCGCCGCTGTTGGCGATCATCGCTGTTTTTTCTTGCCCACAGTACAACAGCGGAAAATACACCGCTGCGCAGTAGCTGTTCTGCCGCCCAAAAAGCGTTCTTTTGATCGTCCTCCGTACTGACGACCAACATTCGCTCAAGCGAGATTCCTGCATTAACAAGTGCAGGTGCATAAGGTATGTAAGGCGGCGCGATAAGCGCAGTCCATTGCTGCTTGTGTGTTAATGATGCCAGTGCCGGAAGCAGTAATGAAAGTTCGCCTATACCTTCATGTACAACCATTAATTCAGTCAGAGCACCTATTGGCCAGCCTTGAGAGGGCAGTGCGCCATCAAGTAGCGGGTAGCCTGTTGAGAGCGATTCTGTGCTGCTGTTTTGTTGTCGACCTTTCCAGAGATCAGGATGTTTTAGCAGCGTTTCAATGTTCATTGAGCATCAATGCATATTATGATTATTCTTTATTTAGCCATTGTTGCCTGATTCTTGTGGCTTGATCCGGCTTATGATCTTGCCAGTCATGATATCGAGGTAATCAGGGCTTTATATTTATTAAGCCACAATAACCTGACTGAATAAGCCAGATCATTGCAATCTATTGTCCGCCGAAATGAGGCAAATCATCGAAAATCGTATCGATTGCCGAAAATCGGTCGATCGTTAAAAGTCGATCAGGGACACAGCAGGTATATCTGTTTCTATCTTCTTTTTTTACTGACGTCATAGCGCAGCACGCCAACATAAATTCCCTCGATGGCAAAGTCCTGTGTTTTCAGATCGACTTCAATTGGCTTGAAGCTTTTATTCTCGGGCGACAGTGTTACCTTGTTGCGTGCCCGGTGAAAACGTTTGACGGTAACTTCATCGTCAACACGAGCCACAACGATCTGCTTGTTGCGAGCTTCCCTGGTGCTATGTACGGCGAGCAGGTCGCCATCAAGAATACCGATATCACACATGCTCATGCCTTTGACTCGCAATAGATAGTCGGCTGGAGGATCAAACAGGCCTGGGTCGATTAGATGGTGATCTTCCACGTTGGAAACTGCCAGTATTGGCTCACCTGCGGCAACACGGCCAACGACAGGTAGTGGTATAGCTTCTTCTTCCGAGGTAAGAACCCGACATTGTTCTACGTGCTCTGCCGCTTCGGGAAGTATAACGATACCCCGTGATGCGCCCGGTAGTATGTCTATCATGCCTTTGCGTTCAAGCGCACGAAGATGTGACTCGGCAGCATTGGCCGAGCTGAAACCAAGCATATAGGAAATTTCTGCACGGGTGGGCGGCATGCCGTCATCGCGGATGCCCTGGCAGATGAGCTCCAGTACCTCTTTTTGGCGATCTGTAAGGAATGGCCGGCTTGATGAAAGGCTTTTGTCTTTAGGCATGTTTGGCAATCAGTCAAAAGTTACAATATAGTTGCTGTATTTATATACAATATTCATGCAGTTCTCAACCAGTATTTTTATTTGTTTGCTGTAAAACACTGCAACGAATTCTAATGCCATCCCTGCAAGGGTTATACTGAGGCCCGGCCTGGCAGAATCGAAACGCTCCATATATCACTGCGCAAGCGGTGAAATTTGGCAGGTGAGTATTCGACCGGTCAGCTGAACCTTGCGGATTATCAGGAGAAAAATGTGGTCGACAGAAAAAAGCGCAGTGAGGGTTAATGCGGTTGTGCAAAACGGCCGCGCACATTTGTACACGAATTCCGGAATTATCGCCGCCTGAATACCAAGGTGCCCGCGAACCACTGGTTGTTTCAGCCCGCGCTAGAGTTTTCGAAGCTCCACGCCGTCAATCGCATGATCGGCACTTTTATGTAGAATCAGGTCGGCCCGCTGCCGGGTCGGGTAGATGTTCTCGTGAAGATTCACGCGATTGATGGAATCCCATATACCGGAAGCAGTTTCAATAGCCTGCGCTTCGGACAAGTCTGCGAAATGTGAGAAATACGCGTCGGGCTGTTTAAAGACACTGTTGCGAAACGTCAGAAACCGGGAGACATACCATTGCTTGATTACCTCCTCTTCGGCGTCGACATAAATCGAGAAATCAAAAAAATCGGAAACGAACAGGGGCGGCTCGTCAGGGGCGGTAGAACTTGCCTGTAAAACGTTCAGGCCTTCGACAATAAGAACGTCAGGTTGATCGACAATGGCAAATTCGCCCGGCACGATGTCATATCGCAAATGCGAATAAACCGGTGCTTTGGCGCTTGGTCTGCCACTCTTGATGTCTGACAGAAAGGTAAGCAGGCCGCGCCGGTTGTAACTCTCCGGAAAACCCTTGCGATGCATCAGATTACGGCGCTCGAGTTCAGCAGTAGAGAGCAAAAATCCATCGGTGTTGATCAGGTCGACTCGTGGCAGGCCTGGCCAGCGGGCAAGCAAGGTCTGCAAAATTCGCGAGGTGGTACTCTTGCCAACCGCCACACTTCCGGCAACACCAATGATGAAAGGAACCTTTGGCGTGTCATCACTTAAAAAGGCAGATGTTTGCTCATTAAGCGATTGCACCGAAGCGACGTAGTAGCTCAACAGTCGAGATAGCGGCAAGTAAACGTTTTCGACTTCTTTTATAGACGCTCGCTCATTGATACCACGAAGGGCAGCCAGTTCTTCTTCTGTCAGAGGTACCGAAGTGCTGTCTTTTAGCTTTGCCCATTGCTGAACACTGAATTTTCGGAACGGTGAGTAGGGCACGCGGGTGAATTCCTGCCGGTTCGAGCTGCTGAAAACTACTGAAACGCAGTAAATCAGGAGGGGAGATGTGTAGTGTAATCCCGGGGAATGGCGGGGTAAACAAGCGGGGACAATGTCCCCGCAGTTTGTCTTCGACGCTACTGACTGTTGTCACTTTACACAGAATTGGTGATACCCGACACTCTGCGGCAAAGCGCGCACACGACCGGGTTTGTCAGTTGATCGTGTGCGCGCCGGGCAGAATCAAGGGCTGCAGACGTGCGCTACTGAGTGAAGGCCTGCAATTTTTCCAGTAGTGGTCCGGTAATCGGGCCAAGTACATCGGATACCCCCGGGATTTCGCCAACCTTGTCGAGTGCCGGTGTCAGCTTGCCGAGGCCATCGGTGACAATTCCGCCCAGTTGACCGCGGCCTGCTTCCGGGACCTTGTCCCACATACCACTAAGCCCGTCAACTTTGCCTGTAATGCCCTCAAAAGCAGGAATAGCCGCTGTGGCACTGTCTACATCGGTAATGCCGGAGACTGTGTCAGTTGCCGAACTGAAGATGTCACCGAATGCTGCGCCGACATCAGTGTCACCCACCTGAATTGATGGCATTGCGTCTTTTGCCGCATCAGTTGTCGCCGCTACGGTACTGCTGGCTGAATCGGCCATTTTGTCCATATCGGGTGACTTGTTACCGGTCAGGAAACGCCACCCGAGTACAGCGATGGCCAGCAGAACGGCAATCGGGAGGATCTTCTTCAGAAAACTGCCACCGGAAGATGCAGCAGCACCTGCTCCAGCTGCAGCATCACTGGCAACATTGCCAACACCTGACGCGACGTTACCGGCCGCATTGCCGACGCTGTCAACTGCGCTGCCACCGACACTGGCTATTTGATCCATAAAGCCTGATGATTTCAGTTGATCGGCAAAACCGTTTGGCATCGCGGCCTGAACGTGATCTTTTTGGCCGTTTAGCATGCCAAGCAGCCCGCTGGCGTTTTGACTGAAACCACCACCACCAAATAACTTTCGCTTGATAATACCCAGAACGATTGGCGCCAGTAAGCCCATTAGGCCAGAGGATGATTTTCCGCCAATTCCGGTCAGACCGGCAACAGCGCTTGCCAGTCCGCCAGCTGCACCACTGCCAAGCAGGGAGCCGAGTAAACCAGAGCCCTGTTCCATTACAGAGTTACTGTTGCCGCCGGTCAACATTCCGCCGATATCGTCAAGCAAACCATCATCGTGATCCTTAACGGTATTAAAAAGCGATGCACCTCCATCGGCCTGTGCCGAGCTGGTCAACCCGCTTAATAGTCCGGGTATTGCCGCGCCCAGAGCGGATTCTGTTTTATTGTTATCTTCTCCCAGCAGTGCTCCAAGCTGACCGAGGGCTGGTCCGCCAAGTTGATCTTTAACTAAATCTACCAAATTAAATGACATAAAATGTTCCCTGTGCGTGTGTGTATATACAAAAGTCAGCTGACATGCGCTGACACGTTTGTCGACACATAAGAGTCTGAACTACTCCTGTGAGTCGTGCGGGATGGGGTAGGAAGGTGCTGACTGTAGTCGTCAGTTGCCCGTTACGTATAATGTGGGGCCAGGAGACCGCGCGTTAAAGTGCAGATTCGAAAGCAGCTACTGCAGCGTGCTCCTGATGGTGAATTCATCCATGAAAACGTTGAATACGCAATAATATACCAGTGCGTTCATTGATGGATAGACGCAGAATCGAAAAAAAACGTTACAGTATCAAGGAGTAAATTAAATGGTACAGCTTTGCACGATCAAGTGATACAACAAACGCAAGTGACCGGTGGCGAACATGCGTTTGCCGTTGCCCCGATGATGGATTTAACGGATAGATACTGCCGCTACTTCCACCGTCAGTTGAGCAGCAAAGCGTTGCTCTATAGCGAGATGCTGACAACGGGCGCAATTATCCATGGTGACAGGGATCATCTGCTCGGCTTCGACGACGCAGAAAGCCCGGTGGTGCTTCAACTCGGAGGCAGCGATCCAGGTGCCATGGCACAGTGCGCACTTATCGGCCAGCAATACGGTTACGCGCAGATAAATATGAATGTCGGCTGCCCCAGTGACCGTGTACGTAGCGGAAGATTTGGAGCCTGTTTGATGGCGGAACCCTCGTTGGTGGCTGAATGCGTGTCAGCGATGCGAGCAGCCGTGAAAATACCGGTGACGGTAAAGTGCAGAATTGGCATAGATCGCGATGATACCTATGAGCCTTTTGCAGAGTTTGTCGAAAAAATAGCGAGCAGTGGTTGTGACACTTTTATTGTGCATGCACGTAAGGCCTGGCTAGACGGACTTAGCCCGAAAGAAAATCGGGATATACCGCCTCTTAGATACGACTTTGTGCAAAGAATCAAAATGGAGCGTCCCGATCTCGGGTTTATACTCAATGGCGGACTAGACAATCACCTGCAGGCACTGTCTTACGTGAATGAAACTGTCGTGAACAATTCACCGGCGAGTGCACCAATGCTGGACGGAGTAATGCTTGGTCGTGCCGCCTATAAAAATCCCTGGCTACTGAACAACGTTGATGAGTTGTACTACGGTGAGCCGGCGTCGACTCGAACGCGTTTCGACATCGCGCGATCAATGTTGCCCTATTGTGAGCGGCAAGCGAATGCCGGTCATTCACTGGGTCGAATAGCACGCCATATGCTTGGTCTGTTTCTGTCTCAACCTGGAGGCAGGCTCTGGCGCAGACATCTCAGTGAACACGCGTGGAAGAAAGATGCCGGCATCGGGGAAATAGAAGCTGCCCTGGATCTGGTGGCCAACGCTGCTGCCAAAGCGGCGTAGCGGATTTTCGATATGTCGAACTCCGGCCCCGACTACCTGACGACCAAAGAAGTGGCGGAGCTGTTACGACTAAAGGAGCGAAAGGTCTATGATCTGGCTGCTGATAATTCAATTCCCTGCACGCGGGCTACTGGCAAGCTCCTGTTTTCAAGGTCAGCTGTAGAGCGCTGGCTGGCGCAAAACTCGACAGGCGATAATGACCTTTCTGCAGTATTGCCGGTGATCGCGGGATCACACGATCCACTGCTGGAGTGGGCGGTGCGCGAATCGCAATGTGGTCTGGCGACGATGTTCGATGGCAGCATTGACGGACTAGAGAAAGTGGCCGGCCAAAAAGCAGCAGTAGCGGCATTGCATCTGTATTCGTCTCAGGGAGAGCGATGGAACGTTCAGCAGGTTGAGGAACAATTGAATGGACGGCCGGTAGTGCTGTTTGAGTGGGTGCAACGTCAAAGAGGTCTGGTATTTCAACGCGGCGCTGATGTTTCGGTATTTGCGGATATAAAGCGATTGTCAATCGCCACACGCCAGGGCGGTGCGGGTAGTCAGATATTGCTCGATCATCTGCTTCAGGAAGAGAAAATTGAGTTTGAAACGTTAAATGTTGCAGTGACCACCCGAAGTGAACAGGACGCCGTGTTGGCTGTTGCTGAGGGAGCAGTTGACTGCACACTGGGATTGAAGTCGCTGGCACAGCAGTACCAGCTTGAATTTCTGCCAGTGATCGAAGAATCTCTTGATTTAGTCGTTGACCGGCATTTCTGGTTTGAGCCGGCGATGCAGCGTTTTTATAGATTTTGTCAATCTGAAAAATTCAACCTGCGAGTCAGCGGCATCGATGGCTATCGCATCAATCAATTGTTCGCTGTTCGATATAATGCCCGAGAGTAACTATCTGCTCGCTGCATTCGGGTAAAAAAGCTGCTCGCCCTGCAACTGGTACGATGAGATCAATTGCTGGCCCGGTGAGCCGGTTAGCCAGTCTATAAATTGCTGACCGGCAACAGAGTTCACCCTCGGGCATCGTTGTGAATTTACCAGGATAACTCCGTACTGATTGAACAGTTCAGGATCGCCTTCGACAAATATACGGTGTTGTTGCCGGTTGCCGAAACTGATCCATGTCGCACGATCCGTAAGTGTGTACGCACCCATGCCGATGGCCGTATTTAGTGTCGCACCCATTCCGGACCCGGTTTCGCGGTACCATGTTCCGTTGGCTGGCAATGTGTCTATATTTGCCATTTCCCAAAGGCTGCGCTCCTTTTTGTGGGTACCTGAATTGTCGCCGCGTGAGACGAACACGGATTTACTGGAGTTGATATTTGCCAATGCGCGTGCCGTGGTGTCAGTTGCCTGTATATTGGCGGGATTGTCGGCAGGGCCAACAATAACAAAGTCGTTGTACATCAAATCAAAACGTTTAACGCCAAAGCCATCGGCGACGAATTGTTCTTCTGCGCTTTTTGCGTGTACCAGAAGCACATCTGCATCACAATTGCGGGCGTTGCGAATCGCCTGGCCGGTACCTACCGCGACTACACGTACCTGGACTCCGGTCTCGCTCTCAAACTCGGGCAGGATAAATTCGTAAAGTCCGGAATTTGCTGTGGAAGTAGTCGATTGAACCAGGATGGATTGATCGGCATGACTGACAGTTGCCACTAAAACAGACATCGTTAAAACAAGTGTTAACAGGTGTATCGCCGGGCTTTTCATACGTGAGTTTGTCCACTGGATGGCGCAATGTAGGCGTTAAGATAGTTTCGTCCGGCATCGGATGTTGGCTTAGTGAAGAACTGCTCGGCACTGCTGTGTTCGGAAACGCTTCCGCTGTGCATAAAAATCACATCGTCTGCGAGCCTGCGGGCCTGCGCGATGTCGTGAGTAATCATAATTATTTTCACGGATTGCCTGCTGGCCTGGTCTACCTGTCGCTCTATGTGAGCGGTTGCCGAGGGATCAAGACTGGCGGTGGGCTCGTCAAGAAACAGAACTTCGGGTTCACAGGCGAGTGCACGCGCAATGGCAAGCCGCTGCTGCTCACCACCGGACAGTGATCTCGCTGGCTGGTTCGACCGGGTTTCAAGGCCCGCACGTTTTAGAATGTTGTTTCGATGTACTTTGTTACGGCGATGTCTGAGTGCTAACACGTAGTCAATATTGGCTGCCACACTGCGACGAAGCAGTACCGTTTTCTGGAATACCATTGATTGTCGAAGACGAACATTGATGTCCTGCGGAGACTGTTGATTCCAGTCGATACTGCCCTGGCTGCTTTTTAGCAGGCCGTGCAGCAAACGAATCAGCAGGCTTTTTCCAGCGCCGTTGTGCCCGAGTATTATTGTGATACCGGCATTTTTTATGTCGAGGGTCAGGTTGTTGAGCAGATTGCCGGATTGATTGGCATAGCACAGCGAGCGCACGCGAAGTGGCAACAGGGGTTTACAGGCCGGGCTCGTTTGCATTGCGTTGCCCTTCACGTTGCCAGTGCCGGTTTCGTTGTGTAGGCAAGAGTATTAATCGACAATGAAATGATCATCAGAACCGAACCAAGTGCCAGCGCAAAGGCGAGGTCGCCTTTTGAAGTTTCCAGGGCGATCGCGGTGGTCATAACCCGGGTTAGATGATTGATATTGCCACCCACCAGAATGACCGCACCCACCTCCGATATGGCTCTTGCGAAGCCCGCGAGCGCTACAGTAAGCAGGCTTGCTCTGGTATCCCACAGGATTGTTTTTACCCCGGTCAGTGCTGGCACACACAGCGACTCAAATTGCTCCCGATATTCCAGCCAGCTATCTTCCAAAATCTGCCGCGACAGCGCAGCTACGATGGGAAAGACCAGCGCAGTTTGGGCAAGTATCATCGCATTCGGCGTGTATAGCATTTGCAGCCACCCGAGCGGACCCGCATTTGAAAGCAGCATGTAGACAATTAACCCGAGAACAACCGGCGGCAGTCCCATCAGAGTATTGATGAATACGGTTAGCAGCCATTTGCCCTGAAAATTTCGTGTAGCGAGCAGTGCGCCTGCGGGAAGGCCGAGCAGGCAGCCAAAAAAGGTGGCAGTAAGGCTTACCTTGAGTGAAAGAAAAATAATCTCAAGCAGTGCCGGGTCACCGCTGGCGACTAGCTGCAATGCATGGGTGAAAGACTGCTGGAAGCCTTGCATTATTTCCGAATTTTCAGCGAATTAAGTGAGTTGTCGGAAATTTTGCCTAATCTTGCAATATTATGCAATCACTACCACCTGGCTGGTGGTTGCGATTGGCAAAATCAGGTGCGCAGCAGACTTAAAAACTCGTTGCGGGTATTGATGTCTTTTTTAAACCGCCCCAGCATCACAGAAGTCGTCATGGTCGAGTTTTGCTTTTCTACACCGCGCATCATCATGCACAAGTGCTTTGACTCCACCACAACGCCAACTCCGCGACCACCGGTTACGGATTGAACCGCATCGGCAATCTGTTTGGTCAGATTTTCCTGTATTTGCAGTCGACGGGCGTACATGTCGACGATTCTCGCTATTTTGGATAAGCCGATCACTTTGCCGAGCGGTAAATAGGCCACGTGGCATTTGCCGATAAAAGGCAGCATGTGGTGTTCGCACATAGAGTACATCTCGATATCTCTGACAATCACCATCTCGTCGCTGTCTGATTCGAAGACTGCGCCGTTCAGGATTTGCTCCAGAGTTTGCGAATAGCCATGCGTAAGAAATTCCATCGCTTTGGCGGCTCGCAGTGGTGTTTTTTGCAAACCTTCCCGATCCGGGTCTTCGCCGATCAATTCGATTATTTTTTTGAATTCGTTATGCAAGTTTGCTGTCCGGTTGTCTCACTGGAAGTGAAATTGGCGACTATTGCGGGTGGTCAACGGGTTTGGGTTTCGAGTCTGCTCAGGCTGTTGCAGAGAAACGGAATCCGATACAGGGCGCCCTGCGTAACAACCGTACCAGGTGCCCGGCAATTGTGCTGTGGTTAACACTCTGTCGTCGATAAATCGCCCGCTGTCTTCCTATTGTGCTTTACGACGACATTGGATTCAATTTTGAATGAGAAATCACACGTTTACCGACTTCTTACTAGCCGACGCCACCTGGAAATACCCTAATGACCCTCCTGATATGGATTCTGATTTTTCTTGCCACAGTTTTTGTACTGGCAAACTTCACCCAAACCCTTAAATCAATCTCGATCGTGTTCGCGGTGGCTATGGTGGCAATGACGGTCACCGGTGCCCTTGGCGGGGTGATCGGTCTGGGGGTCTGGATTGTGATGATTGCCGCTGCGATTATTATGAACGTTGAATCTGTGCGGCAAAAAGTACTGACAAAACCGCTACTTGGCTATGTTCGAGCGGTGCTGCCACCAATGTCGCAAACCGAGCGCGACGCAATTGAGGCAGGCACAGTGTGGTGGGAGGCCGAATTGTTTCGTGGCAATCCGGACTGGTCAAAACTGATGAATACCCGCCCCGCAGCGCTAACGGCTGCCGAACAGGCGTTCCTCGACGGACCAGTCGATGAGTTGTGTGCCATGCTGGATGACTGGGAAATTACCTACGAACACAACGACCTGCCGCCTCATATCTGGCAGTTCATCAAAAAAAACCGCTTTTTCGGCATGGTGATACCTGAAGAGTTCGGCGGGCTGGGGTTTAGTGCGTATGGCCACTCGGCGGTTGTTACGCGGATTTCGGCACGAAGTGTCACGGCAGGTTCCACCGTCATGGTGCCAAACTCGCTGGGGCCAGCCGAGTTATTATTGCACTACGGCACGGACGAGCAGCGAAATTATTTTCTGCCACGGCTCGCCACCGGCGAGGAAATCCCCTGTTTCGCGCTGACTGGCCCGAGTGCGGGATCGGATGCCGCCTCGCTGCCGGATTTCGGCGTGGTTTGCCGACAAATGCACAATGGCAAAGACACCCTTGGATTAAGGGTTAACTGGGAAAAACGTTATATTACACTGGGCCCGGTAGCGACAATCGTGGGCCTTGCGTTTAAGGCCTTTGATCCGGATCACCTGCTTGGTGAGGTTGAGGATTTAGGCATTACCTGCGCACTGATACCCGCGACCACTCCGGGTGTCAGCATCGGCCGGCGCCACTTTCCGCTAAATCAGGCATTTATGAACGGGCCCAATAGCGGTACCGACGTTTTTGTTCCGATGGAATGGATTATTGGCGGACAAAGCAATATTGGCCAGGGCTGGCGCATGCTGATGGAATCGTTGTCAACCGGCCGCGGCATCTCGCTGCCTTCTTCCGGAGCGGCAGCGGGAATGGCCGCCGCTCGATTTACCGGCGCGTATGCGGCGGTCCGCAAGCAATTCAACATCCCTGTTGGCAAATTTGAAGGTGTCGATGAGGCACTGGCGAGAATCGGTGGTCTGGCGTATCTGATGGACTCGGGGCGACGGCTGACGTGTGCCGCTATCGATCAGGGTGAGCGTCCGTCGGTGGTGAGTGGAATTCTTAAGTATTTCAATACTCACAACATGCGTACAGTCATCAACGACGCCATGGATATCCACGGCGGTAAAGGCATTTGCATGGGACCGTCGAACTATCTGGCGCGGGCCTACCAGGGGGTGCCGGTAGGAATTACCGTTGAGGGCGCTAATATTCTGACTCGTAGCATGATTGTATTTGGACAGGGGGCAATGCGTTGCCATCCGCATTTGGTTGAGGAGATCCAGGCGGCGTCGATTGAAGATGAGCAGGAAGCTTTGGAAAAGTTTGATCATGCTCTGCTGGGGCATGTGGCCTATGCAATTAGCAGAGGTGCACAGGCAATGTTCCACGGACTGACTCGCGGAAGGTTTGCGCGTTCGCCAGTGTCGGGTCCAACCGCAAGGTACTTTCGCCGGTTGGCGAGAATAAGCGCGGGCTATTCGTTCCTCGCTGATTTTGCCTTGCTGTTTCTTGGGGGGGAGTTGAAACGCAAGGAAAAGTTATCAGGTCGCTTCGCTGACGGACTCATATACATGTACATGTGCTCGGCTGTGTTGAAGCGCTACGAGGATGATGGCCGTCCGGCCGCAGATTTGCCGCTGGTCGAGTGGGGCGCCAAATACTGCATTTACCAGACGCAGGTGGCGCTGGACCAAATACTGCGCAATTTCCCGAATAAGTGGGTGGGTGTGGTGCTTCGTGCCGTCATTTTCCCGCTGGGTCGACGCTTCCGGACGCCAAATGACCGGCTGGGGCATAGTGTGGCGAAGCTGCTTCTGGAGCCGGGCGATTCACGTGATCGCTTGACCGATGCCCTGTATATCAGCCACGATCCTGATGATGTGACGGGCTGCCTTGAGGTCGCATTGAACCTGTCGATCAAAGCGGAGCCGGTCGAGAGAGAGATTAAGGAACGTGGTCTGCGTCAGCCGTATAACATGGACTACCCGGCCTGGCTGGCTTTACTGGTAGCGGAGGGTGAGATAACTTCCTCACAATCTGATGTGCTGCTGGCCTCGGCTGCAGCGACACGTAGAGTGATAATGGTGGATGACTTTCCGGGGGATTTTTGCCAGTCCGGAGTGCTGGATACTATCCCGGAAAATGCCATGGCAGCGAACGGTTGAGTGTTCTGTACGGGCGTGGCGAATACTGCCAGGAATCAACGTGCAAAGACCAGTGCGCGTTGAAACCTGCAACACAGTCGCCATATTCACGACAGGGGCGTGAAACCGTTTTGTTTCGGGCATCGTCAACCGAATCAATAGTATACTGTTCGCAATTAGAAACAGCATATTCACAAACAGCCAACGTGCTATTCAGGTGTTACACATAGTGTCGAAAGTATTATTGTAGGTTATGTCTGAACGAGAGTATTCGGAAAATACCGGAACCGCGGTTGAAGTCGCCAAGCCAGCACTTAAGAAGCCTCCTATGTACAAGGTGGTGCTTCTTAATGATGACTATACGCCGATGGAATTCGTAGTAACGGTGCTGGAAAGCTTTTTTTCCATGGATCGGGAGAAAGCAACTCAAGTCATGTTACATGTCCACAGCAGAGGTAAGGGTGTATGCGGGGTGTTCACCCGAGAACTCGCGGAAACAAAAGTTGTCCATGTGAACCAGTTTTCACGTGACAATCAGCATCCGCTAATGTGTGATATGGAGGAAGCGTAGCCCAATGTTAATAATGATAAAAACAATAAATAACAATATAGAGAGAATCGTGAGATGTTGAGCAAAGAACTCGAATTCACGCTAAACAATGCTTTCAAGGAAGCTCGTGAGAAACGTTATGAATTCATGACGGTTGAGCACCTGTTGCTGGCATTGCTGGACAATCCGACTGCCGCTCAGGTACTGCGGTCATGCGGCGGTGAGCTGGAGTCTCTGCGCGCAGAACTGGTCGAGTTCATCGATGAAAACACACCACTGCTGGACCATACTGATAACCGCGAAACCCAACCTACGCTCGGGTTTCAGCGTGTATTGCAGCGTGCGGTGTTCCATGTACAGTCTTCTGGCAAAAAAGAAGTCACCGGAGCTAACGTTCTGGTTGCTATTTTTGGCGAGCAGGATTCGCATACCGTCTATCTGCTAAACAAACAAAACGTTACCCGGCTGGATGTGGTGAACTACATTTCTCACGGTATTTCGAAGATACCGGATGAGGAAAAAGGCGAGCTTGAAGACCTTGGCAACGAAGTAAACATGGAAGAGGGTGAAGCTGAAGCTTCTCCGCTCGACAAGTACGCCAGCAACCTGAATAACAAAGCTAAAGAAGGCAAGATTGACCCGCTGATCGGGCGCGAGAAAGAGATCGAAAGATCGGCGCAAATTCTCTGTCGCCGACGCAAGAACAATCCGCTACTGGTGGGTGAAGCCGGTGTAGGTAAAACCGCTATTGCTGAAGGACTGGCGCTCAAGATAGTTGATGGCACCATGCCGGAAGTGCTTTTAAACAGCACCATATACTCGCTCGATCTGGGTGCGCTGGTTGCCGGTACCAAATATCGTGGTGACTTTGAAAAAAGATTGAAAGCGGTATTGGGCCAATTGCAAAAGGAAGAGGGTGCGGTTCTTTTTATTGACGAAATACACACGATCATTGGAGCAGGAGCCGCTTCCGGTGGTGTCATGGATGCGTCCAATTTGATCAAGCCGATGCTGGCTTCGGGAGAGCTTAAATGCGTAGGCTCAACCACTTATCAGGAATACCGTGGAATTTTTGAAAAAGATCGTGCGTTGTCACGGCGCTTTCAGAAAGTGGATGTCACAGAGCCCACCGTGTCCGAGACTGTTGAAATACTGAAAGGCCTGAAAGGCAATTTCGAAACTTTCCATGATGTGAAATATTCCAGCAACGCCCTCAAGGCGGCAGCTGAGCTCTCTGATCGTTACGTTAACGATCGCTTTCTGCCTGATAAAGCCATCGATATTATCGATGAAGCCGGGGCAAGTCGTCGGCTGCAGGCCAAGCAGGGCAAAAAGACAATCGGTGTAAAAGAGATTGAAACCATTGTCGCGAAAATCGCGCGTATCCCCGAGAAAAGCGTTTCTTCGACAGACATGGAAAAGCTTAAAAATCTTAATCGTGATTTAAGAATGCTGGTATTCGGGCAAGATCCTGCGATTGAGCAACTGGCCTCGGCCATCAAAATGTCCCGATCCGGTCTGGGCCCCGAAGACCGGCCTATTGGCAGTTTTCTGTTTGCCGGTCCTACCGGTGTCGGCAAGACCGAGGTCACCAAGCAACTGGCAACCGTACTCGGAATCGAGTTTCTTCGATTTGATATGTCCGAGTATATGGAGCGTCACACTGTATCGCGATTAATTGGTGCACCTCCGGGTTATGTGGGATACGACCAGGGCGGTCTGCTGACTGATGCGGTTATTCAAAATCCGCATTGTGTGCTGTTGCTTGACGAGATCGAGAAAGCCCATCCGGATGTATTTAACCTGCTGCTGCAGGTGATGGATCACGGCACACTAACCGACAACAATGGTCGAAAGGCCGATTTCCGCAACGTGATTTTGGTCATGACTACCAACGCCGGTGCAGATTCGATCAGTCGTCCAAGTCTCGGGTTTACCACTCAGGATCACTCATCGGACGGAATGGAAGCGATCAACAAGTTTTTCACTCCCGAGTTTCGCAACCGGATCGACAGCATCATCCAGTTCGCGCCTTTGGACAAGAGCGTCATACTCAATGTTGTGGATAAATTCCTGTTTGAACTCGAATCTCAACTTAACGAGAAAAATGTGGCCATTGATGTTGCTGAATCTGCGAAAGGATGGCTGGCAGAGAATGGTTTTGATTCGAAGATGGGGGCACGTCCCATGGCACGGGTTATTCGCGAGAATATCAAAAAGCCGCTGGCTGACGAGATATTGTTCGGGACGCTGTCAAAAGGCGGAAAGGTTCGAGTTGAGCTTGACGAATTTGGTGAGCTCACCTTCGACATCGAAGACGCAGAAGCGACAGTGTAAATGGTGGCTGCGGAGGCCGCGCACTGGACAAATCGCAGTTTGATTGTCTGAAAAGCGGCCAATGCAACACGCGGGAAAACGAAAAAGGCACAACCACAGGTTGTGCCTTTATTATATAAAGTGGTAGCTATCCTGTTAGCGACTTCGGTAAGTAATACGCCCTTTGGTTAGATCGTAGGGGGTCATTTCCACGGTGACCTTGTCGCCTGTCAGGATGCGGATGTAGTGCTTGCGCATTTTACCGGAAATATGTGCAGTAACGACATGTCCGTTTTCCAGTTCAACCCGGAACATGGTGTTAGGCAAGGTGTCGATCACCGTACCTTCCATTTCAATTGCTTCTTCTTTTGCCATTCAACTCTTCTGTAAACTAAAAATCTGCGGGTTTTAAAGCTTCAGATGCTACGCAGCATTGCTGTTCAGAACCCGCTTGCGGTAACGTTGCCGGCCGATTTTAAGGAATGCAGTACCGGTATAACGCGCCGTAGCGTTATACAATATGGGTACCAACTCCCTAGTCTAAAGCCTTTCAGTACGTATTTGAAACAATTTGTTGCACGGCCGCAGAATATGTCGGTTTTTTCCGGCAAGATGCTGATTTTTTCGAAGCGAAGGGAATATACGGGTCGTTATCACTTACAATGCCGCTTTAACACGGCGCAGGATTTAGTACTGACAATGCATTGCCCAGTCCGGGACAAGAAGAAATCCACAGACCGATTTGGCAATCTGATGGAGTTGTATGAGAAAAACTACATGCAACTGCGCCTGCTGATACCACAGTTAAAGCAGGGTCCGATTGCAACAACAGTATCGAGGGTGCCGGGGTGTTTAACGCTTTACATGCAGCTGACTGAGCAAAGCCCCTATACATCAACGTTGCGACTAACCTACCGATTTGTGAATCGGGGAGAATCCAGTCCCAGAGGCGCCACTGAGCCGGATTTATACATCCGCGTTTATCACGATGCACGATCTGCCGAGGTTCTGAGCGGCTTGCTGCACGGGCAGCAACACATACCGCGCAAAACCCGTGGACTTGAAGGATCGTGGAAGCTAAACCGGTTTTTGTACAAGTGGCTCCGATACCTGCTGTTTCGAGGACATCGATTTGATCTGTGCGCTGAAACGAAGCAGTGGTCAGAACGAAGATTGACAACGCATCAAGAAAGCTGATAGCCGAAAAGGGAAGCAGTTAACTCTTCCAGTGAGTTTAGTTCCGCTCCTTGAATTTCCAACCCCTCTAACTGACCCCTTTGCCAGAACGCACAGGTCTCGCAAACAGGTCGGGCGCACACGCTAGCGGTTGTCACATATCTGCTTTTGGCCAGCGGTGTGACTGCGCAACTGCAAAATAGCCTCATCCATCTCACGGTCGGTTTTTGCCTGAGCAAAGCGACTTTCCAGAATCATTGTTTCCTGCTTGAAGGCAAGGCACTCGGGACTGACATATTTCACGGGTGTGCCGATGGCTGCAGATACGACGGTTTTCGATTCAGCCGGCTTGCCCTCTACCTGTTTTAGTGCTGGATCATCAGCGTAGCGAACCGGCTTCCATTTTGTTGCCGGGCTCGGTGCAGGCAGGGGTGTTTCCGGTTGCTGCAACTTGCTTGCAACTGGTACAGGTTCGATCTTTGTACCAGTGGTTGCGGCCTTGGGTTCAGGGGCGGATGGCTGGTTCGGCAGCGGTTCCAGGTTATCGTCAACGAGCGTAAACGAGAAGCCTTCCGGGGGTGGATCAGGTGAGTAAGTTGGAGTACCGTCTTTACCAACCCATTGATAAAGAGTGCCACTGAATGCGGCTGATGACAGCCCCAGCAATACCACCGAGGCGTATCCTGTGAAATTTTTCATGATTGGCAGTGGTTTCCTTTTTCGTACTGATCGCGCAGGCTGCATGGTTTATGCCAGCGCCCGGCGATTGTCGAGGCAACGGCCGTTGTCCTCCGTGTGAGTAATATTCTCGCCGTCGCACTGGGTGGTGCCTGCGGGGCAGTTTTGCGGTATCTGGTTGTCGGTGCTGCGGGACTGGCCGGTGTTAGCTGGCCAGCGGGAACACTGATTGTGAATGTTGCAGGGTCATTTCTGGTCGGATTTCTGGTGGCCTTCTGGACACTCACCGGCATCGGTCCCGGGACAACGCGGTTGTTGTTCCAGACCGGAATGCTTGGTGCCTTTACCACATTTTCAGCGTTTTCTCTGGACACCATGGGGCTGTGGCAAGGTGGTCAGTTTCGGCTGGCGGCACTCAATGTGGTGTTGAATGTAAGTCTTTGCCTGGTCGCCGTAGCCGTTGGTGGTGCGCTGGGTAGTGGAACTCTGTGGCGCGCCAGCTGAGCGATTCTCTGTTTATCGGCAATTGATCGAATATTGGGTGTCGGTAGCGGTTCCGGAGTTGCTATACTCCCAGCCGTTTAACACGAGCGTTTCAAACCTTCATGCTAGATGCAAAATTGTTTCGTGCAGATATCGACTTACTGGCAAAAGAGCTGGGTCGTCGTGGCTACGAGCTTGACACCGAAGCGGTTGATTCGCTCGAATCCCGTCGGCGTGAGCTTCAGGTAAAAACCCAGGAACTGCAGAGCCAGCGAAATGCCCGATCTAAAGAAATTGGTGCGGCAAAAGCCAGAGGTGAGGATATTGAGCCATTACTGGCTGAAGTTAATGATATGGGTGAGGACCTGAAGCGCTGCGAGCAAGACTTGTCCGAGTTACAGGAGAAGCTGCAGGCAATCGGTCTCGCTGTGCCGAATTTGCTGCATGAATCGGTACCGAACGGTAAATCCGAAGAGAATAATGTCGAGATTCGGCGCTGGGGAGAGCCGGTGGAATTCGATTTTGACGTACTCGACCACGTTGCATTGACAGAAAAAGACGGGCTCGATTTTGAATCCGGCTCCCAGCTGACCGGGTCGAGGTTTGCGGTCATGAGCAATGAGGTCGCCCGCCTGCATCGAGTGTTAGCCCAGTACATGCTCAATCTGCACACCGGCGATCACGGTTACACAGAGATGAATGTGCCATTTATCGTTAATGCACAATCGCTAACCGGAACATCGCAATTACCCAAATTTTCAGAAGATCTTTTCGCGCTGGATGGCACTGATGGCTACTACCTGATACCGACGTCGGAAGTGCCATTGACCAACCTGGTGCGCGACAAGATCCTTGATCCGCAGGAATTACCGATCAAAATGACGGCGCATACTCCGTGTTTTCGATCAGAGGCCGGCTCCTACGGAAAGGATACTCGCGGATTAATCCGCCAGCATCAATTCGAAAAGGTGGAGCTGGTGCATATTGTTCACCCGGATAAGTCATGGGAGGCACTCGAAGAGCTTACCGCTTGTGCGGAAACAGTACTGCAGCAACTGGAATTGCCCTACCGGGTAGTGACCTTATGTAGCGGCGACACGGGTTTTGCCGCTTCGAAGACGTACGATATCGAAGTGTGGTTACCGGGCCAGCAAACCTTCCGCGAGATTTCGTCTTGCAGCAATATGACGGATTTTCAGGCCCGACGAATGAAAGCACGGTTTCGTGGCGCAGATGGCAAAACCGAACTTGTGCATACACTCAACGGATCGGCACTGGCGGTGGGGCGAACACTGGTTGCCGTGCTCGAGAATTATCAGAATTCGGACGGCAGCGTCAGAGTGCCAGCCGTTCTGCAATCAATGATGGGTGTAGATAGTATTTTGAAACCCTGACATTCAACGCGGCCTGACACTTAGCTGCTTATCTCGCCTGCTTGTTAAGGCCGCACAGCAACTGGTACCGAGCACAAATAGGACGTCCCGTTCTGCCAGACCATTCTGTACCCGTCTATTGCAATTGATCTACGATGGCTGCCAGCTGGCGGTAGCCTTCGACAAGTCGTGGTGAGGGTCTGCCAAGAAATTCCTCAGACACAGGGAAAACGCGGCGGTTGGAAATTGCGTTGCAGTGTTGCAGTGTGGAGCGTTCGTAAAGCACTTGCGGACGGTATTTTTCGAGTTTCACCCCGCACCAGGAAATGATCCAGGCATCTGCGTCGGCCAGCTGTGAATCGTTGTCTTCCAGGGGCGTGCTACGCTGTTTTACCGAGTGAAGACTGTTGCGCCCTCCGGCCAGTTCAATTATATCCTCGACCCAGCTGTCGTGTGCTGCACCGATTATTGGCTTTGGCCACCACTGCACCATGAGTTCGGGCCGGCGGGGCAAATCACGGGCGGGCATGGCGTGCTGCATTTCCGATATCAGTTGCACGCCGGTATCAGGTACGTTTAGCAGGTTTGCTATGTCAGTGATATCACGATAGACATCGTCAAGGCCAATGGTCCGCGGCGCAAACACATTGAGGCCAGCCTGTTTTAGTGAATCAATGACCTTGTCATGACCGGGGACGGTATCCGATGCCAGTACCAGGTCCGGCTTCAGCGCTAACACATCTTCAACCCGGATACCGAGGTCAGGCCCCACTCGCGGCAAATTTGCTACCGTGCTTTCAGGAAAATCGGAGTAATCATCCACGCCAACAAGAAAGTGTTCGCAACCAATTGAACTGACAATCTCCGTGTTGGAGCAAGTAGTAGATACAATTCTCAAATTCAGTGCTGCCGGTTTCAATAGATGATTGTAACTATCTCGTGTGGAATCTGTTCGCACAACACAAAATTCTATCGCGGACGGTCGGGTAGATTAAGAATAATCAATGAAATCGTCTACAGAGGCACTGTTTCAACGATACGCTTTGCAGAATATAGGGGGAGCAATGAGAACATTGTTTTGCTGCAAGCAGGCTCCTTACAGGGTTGACGTTTACGTTAACGTCAATATACTACGAGGTGCTTGTTTGGTACCCGCTACTAACGAAATATACTGCCGGGCGGGTATGTACCGCGTGTGTCAGATATGATGTAGTGACCGGATTTAATTGCCAGAGGAATACAATGAATTACAGCTACGCTGAATCGATTGAAATGCAAAGCAGTCCGTTGTCTCTCTGCGGTTTTTTGCAGCTGGCATTTGCGCCCGTCTCCGGGCAAAAAACGAAATGAGTGATGCAAACAGTACACAGTCTCTCGATACGTTTCCCAAGTATCTGTTACGAAACGCGGAAATACATAGCACTCGGGCGGCAATGCGCCACAAGGATCTTGGTGTCTGGCAAACCTGGACCTGGAGCGAGTTATTAGAAGAAATACAGAATTATTCTCTTGGTTTGCAGCACCTCGGTGTAAAGGCCGGTGACAAGGTAGCGGTAATTGGCAGTAACCGGCCGCGGCTTTACTGGAGCTTTGCCGCGCTACAGTGTATAGGTGCTGTTCCTGTACCGGTCTATGCGGAGTCCGTCGCTGAAGAGATGGAATATGTTCTTCAGCACGCGGAAGTGCGATTTGCAGTATGTCAGGATCAGGAACAAATCGATAAAATTCAGTCGCTCGGTGATCGCCTGTCTCACCTTGAGGTACTGTTGTACGACGAAGAACGGGGTTTACGCGACTACGATCATGCAAACCTGCATTCGCTCGGTTCAGTTATAGAGAAGGGGCGGGAACTCGCGCAAAATTCCGATCTTTTACACCAGTGGAAATCAGCTATAGAAGGCAGCACGGGGGGCGAGTTATGCGTGATGCTCTACACCTCAGGCACCACTGGCAGACCGAAGGGTGTGATGTTGTCATACGACAATCTGCTGGTCTCGTCGGTCAATGGCAATGTGTTTGATAACCTCGATCACACCGAGGAAATCATCGCCTATCTGCCACTGGCGTGGGTAGGGGATCATGTATTTTCCTACGGCCAGTTTCTGACAGCCGCCTATTGCGTTTGCTGTCCGGAGAGCGCGCACACCATTGATGTCGATAGACGCGAAATTGCGCCAACCTATTTTTTCGCACCGCCCAGGGTCTTTGAAAACCTGCTAACCGAAATCATGGTTCGCATGGAAGACGCAAGTGGTTTCAAGAAAAAAATGTTCAGGTATTTTATGGACGTCGCAGATCGGTGTGGAGAGAAAATACTCAACGGCGACCCTGTAAAACTGTCCGATCGGTTTCTTTACGGATTAGGTAATGCCGTAATATACGGACCGTTGCGCAACAGGTTGGGTATGAGCCGCATCAAAGTCGGATATACCGCTGGTGAAGCAATCGGACCGGAAATTTTCCGGTTTTATCGTTCCCTTGGTATCAATCTAAAACAACTGTACGGCCAGACAGAAGCGAGCGTATACATCACTGCCCAGCCAGATGGAGAAATCTCGCCCGACACGGTGGGCAAACCCTCGATAGACGTCGAAGTAAAAATATCGGAAAGTGGTGAAGTGCTGTATCGCTCACCGGGGGTTTTCATCGGCTACTTTAAAAATCCCGAAGCAACTGCCAGTACAAAAACAGAAGATGGCTGGGTGCTAACCGGCGATGCAGGCTTCATTGATGATCAAGGGCATTTGCGTATCATTGATCGGGCGAAGGATGTCGGCAAGCTCAACAACGGTGGAATGTTCCCGCCGAAGTACGTAGAGAACAAACTGAAATTCTTCCCGAACATTAAGGAGGTTGTAGCGTTCGGTGATGGCCGTGACTATACAACGGTACTCGTCAATATAGATTTAACATCGGTCGGGAACTGGGCGGAGCGCAACAACATTGCCTACGCATCTTATCAGGAACTGGCCGGTCACGAGGAAGTCTACAAAATGGTGCGGGAGCATGTAGATCAGGTAAATCGCGACCTGAGTGAAGAGCCAATGATGGCTGCGGCTCAGATAAAACGCTTTCTGGTTCTTCACAAGGAACTCGATGCTGATGACGGGGAGTTGACCAGAACTCAAAAAGTGAGACGCGGCTTTATCGCGGAGCGCTACCAGCCTTTAATTGATGGTTTGTACGATGGTTCGGTCGAGTGCGATATCACTACTGAAGTGGTTTTCGAAGATGGCAGGCGCGGAGAGATATCGGCTACCGTGAAGATTCAGGACATGCAGACTTATGCGCCCGAGGCGGCAGAAGAACTGCGAGAGAGCGCATGAACGAGACAGCTACAACAAAACAGGTAATCCGGTGCGGGTGGACAATGTGTAGTATCGCGGTCAGTCCTGCTATCGAGACTAGGGTATGAATCGGGGCGTAGCGTTTGCCAGTCATCTACAGCCGGGTGACGAAATTCTGAGTGTGGAGAATATTTCTCTGGCATTTGGTGGTGTAAAGGCGCTGACTGATATTTCGTTCAACCTGGTGAGGGGAGAAGTTCGCGCTATCATCGGTCCTAACGGGGCCGGTAAATCTTCAATGCTGAATGTGATTAACGGCTTTTATCATCCGCAGGAAGGGCAGATTCATTTTTGTGGTGAGAAACGCAAATCGCTTAAACCACATCAGATAGCGCACCAGGGAATTGCCAGAACCTTTCAAAACATAGCGCTCTTTAAAGGCATGAGCACGCTTGACAATATTATGACCGGTCGATTTACGCACATGGGCACAAATATTTTCAAGCAGGCGTTGTGGCGTGGTGCTGCAGAGCAGGAGGAAATAGAGAACCGGCTGAAAGTTGAGGAGATCATCGATTTCCTGGAAATCCAGACGATTCGCAAAACCCCGGTAGGTCGTTTGCCTTACGGTTTGCAAAAACGGGTAGAGCTTGGCAGAGCGCTGGCAGCGGAGCCCGTATTACTGTTACTCGATGAGCCGATGGCGGGTATGAACATCGAAGAAAAAGAAGATATGTCACGCTTTATTCTCGAGGTACAGGAAGAATTCGGTACTACCATAGCGCTGATAGAACACGATATGAGTGTGGTTATGGATATCTCAGACCGGGTCGTTGTGCTCGACTACGGAAAGAAAATTGGCGACGGTACCCCGGATGAAGTCAGAAACAATCAGGCCGTCATTGACGCCTACCTCGGTGTTCCACAGGAGTAGCAAACATGTCGCCTGATTTTCTATATACGATTGAAGTTATTCTTAACGGTTTGATGGCCGGGGTTATGTACTCCCTGGTCGCACTCGGCTTTGTGCTGATTTTCAAAGCTTCCGGTATTTTCAACTATGCACAAGGCGTTATGGCTTTGTTTGCAGCAATGACCCTGGTTGGCATTCAAACGGGTCAAGTGCCTTTTTCACACCTTATAAACGCATTGTTTGGTACCAACATTCACAGCTTTGGCTGGACTGTGCCCGCTGTCGGAGCGGTTGTGCTAACCATAATCGTGATGATTCTTTTTGCCATCCTGGTCGAAAGGCTAGTGCTTAAACACCTGGTTAACCAGGACCCGATCATTTTGTTTATGGCGACTATCGGCCTTGCCTACTTTATGGAAGGGGTGGGTGATCTGATGTGGGGCTCTGATATTAAAGTGCTCGATGTCGGCGTGCCTCAGGGCGGGTCTTTGTGGCTGGAAGAAAAGACGATAGGCTGGGCGGCCGAGGGCTCAAACTACTATGGAATGTACATCGATAAACTGGATATCGTCGCCACTGTGGTTGCCATCGTTCTGGTTATATCGTTGACTTTATTCAGTCAATACACCCGTACCGGCAGGGCACTGCGCGCTGTGGCCGATGATCACCAGGCCGCCTTGTCTGTTGGTATCAGCTTGCGCAAGATCTGGGTGATTGTATGGGCGATTGCGGGTTTTGTTGCGATGGTTGCAGGCATCATGTGGGGGGCCAAGTCAGGGGTGCAATTTTCATTGTCGCTCATTGCGCTGAAAGCTTTACCCGTGTTGATACTTGGCGGATTCACGTCAATACCAGGGGCGATTATCGGTGGGCTTATTATCGGCGTCGGCGAGAAATTGTTCGAATATGGTATCGGTCCTTTAATCGGGGGGGCTACCGAGAACTGGTTTGCCTACGTTCTCGCGCTCGTATTCCTTGTATTCAGACCACAAGGTTTGTTCGGCGACAAAATCATTGAACGCGTTTAGCAGGGGCTGATTAAAAATGTTTTATCGTCAGGCGGGTGACTATAAAAGCAGTTATCGAGAGGACTTTCAAACCTTTCCCCTCAAACTGGATCGTTGGGCTTACTATGCTCTGTTAGCGGTGGCCTTTTTGGTAGTGCCGTTTATTATCAACGATTACTGGGCCAGCGCTGTGCTGCTGCCTTTTCTGATTTTATCGATAGCGGCCCTGGGATTGAACATTCTGACCGGGTATTGTGGTCAGGTGTCTTTAGGGACAGGCGGGTTCATGGCAGTTGGTGCCTATGCCTGCTACAAAATTATGACCGCTGCCCCCGACCTGAATATTCTCATCGTCGTGTTGCTTTCCGGCGGAGTTACAGCGTTGGTGGGGTTGATTTTTGGTATTCCGTCACTGCGAATTAAAGGGTTTTATCTGGCGGTGGCAACGCTTGCCGCCCAGTTTTTTCTGGTGTGGCTATTTAACAAAGTTCCGTGGTTTTACAACTATTCGGCGTCCGGCCAGATCAATGCCCCTGAGCGAACCATGTTTGGCTGGGCCATTACAGGTCCGAACGCAGAGGCCCCGGTGCGCTATCTGTTTTGTGTCACAATTGTGGTACTGCTCGCCTGGTTAGCCCGCAATCTGACGCGTGGCCGAATCGGTCGCAGCTGGATGGCTATTCGTGACATGGATATCGCAGCCGAGATCATCGGTGTTAACCCGATGAAAGCGAAGTTGCTGGCGTTCGCTGTGTCTTCGTTTTACGTTGGAATTTCCGGCGCCCTGTTCTTTTCGGTTTATCTTGGAGCGGTAGAGGTTGGGGAGGTGTTTAGTATTCTCATTTCGTTCCTTGTTTTATTTATGATCATTATTGGTGGCCTCGGGTCTATTCTGGGCAGTTTCATCGGGGCCGCTTTCCTGGTGCTGGTACCCGTCTTGTTGAAAAATATTATGGTCAACGGGCTGGGCTGGCCAACAGACATCGCTGCGCATATGGAATTTGTAACGGTTGGTGGTTTGATAATGATGTTCTTGATTGTTGAGCCGCACGGATTGGCTCAGTTGTGGCGGCTAACCAAAGAAAAGTTGTTGCTTTGGCCCTTTCCGCATTAAAGTGATGTGGCGCGTTTTAATCATAATTAACTTGCAAAGAGGAATGTCTATGAAGAATTTGAAAGTAACCGGGCTCGCGTTGGTTGCGGCGCTAACGTCGACAACTGCTATCGCCGACCTGGTATTTCCATCATTGAGTTATCGTACCGGGCCTTATGCGGTCAGCGGCATTCCCTACGCCGATGGCTATGCGGATTACTTCACACTGGTTAACGAACGCGACGGGGGCATTGGTGGCGTAAAAGCCAAGCTACTCGAGTGTGAGACTGCCTACAACACGCAGAAAGGTGTTGAGTGCTACGAGGCGACAAAAGGAGAGGGTTCTCTGGTCTACCAGCCTAACTCAACCGGTGTTACCTACCAGCTGATACCCAAGGCAACTGCAGACGATATACCTATTCACACGATGGGTTATGGCCGTACCTCTGCAAAAAACGGTAAAGTGTTCAGCCACGTTTTTAATTACCCTGCAAACTACTGGGACGGTGGATCACACGCGATCAACCACGTGCTTGACTTGAATGATGGCGATATCAAAGGAAAGAAAATTGCTCTGGTTTACCATAACTCGGCTTATGGCAAGGAGCCCATTCGAACACTGGAAGAACTGTCCAAAAAGCACGGTTATACGTTCACACCCATTGCCGTTGATCATCCCGGTCAGGAACAAAAATCACAGTGGCTACAAATCCGACGTGAACGTCCTGACTACGTATTTATGTGGGGATGGGGTGTGATGAACCAGGTAGCTATTCAGGAAGCGGCTAACGTTGGCTTTCCGATGGAAAATTTTATCGGCATCTGGTGGTCCGGTTCTGAAAATGATGTATTGCCTTCCGGCGCCAAATCGAATGGATACAAGGCTCTAACCTTCCATCAGGTGGGTAGTGATTTTCCGGTATTCGATGATATCAAAAAGTATGTCGTTGATGCCGGTTTGGCTGCCGGTGCAGGGGACCAGGTTGGGACTGTGCTGTACAACCGGGGAATGTATGCGGCGCTGCTTGCTGTAGAAGCTGCAAAAACCGCACAGGAAATCCATGGCACCAAAGACATTAACGCGACACAGATGAGAGATGGCATGGAAGCTCTGGTAATGGACAATGCCAAGATGGAAGCGCTCGGGATTCCAGGGTTTGGACCAGAGTTTCAGGTAGAGTGCTCGAATCACGGCGGACCGGGTCTTGGCGCGGTTCAGCAGTGGGATGCCGGTACAGGTACCTGGGCTGTGATCTCTGAATTCAAACCGTCTGACAATGACGTTATACAGCCGCTGATTGATGAAGACAGTTCAGCTTATGCAGAGGAAAGTAAAATCGAAGCTCGCGATTGTGCATGATCTGCTCTGGACAAAAAGTTAAATGGAAATACGCGCGGTAGATAGTACGCGCTAACAGGCGCCCCCTTGTTGTGGGGGCGTCCCCGGACTGCCGGTAACACAGCGATCGAGCAAACTGATTCGAATCAAAAAACAGCAACACAGATCCGTAACTATGACCAGTATTTATGAATAGCCCCGCAGCTGTTGAAACGCCGGAGAGCGCGTCGAGCACCTTGAATGATGCGACCGAAAGCCTGCTGAGCGTAAACAATATCGAAGTGATCTATAACCATGTGATATTGGTCTTGAAGGGGGTGAGCCTGTCGGTTCCCAAAGGGGGGATTACTGCACTGCTGGGCGGAAATGGTGCCGGGAAAACCACCACACTCAAAGCGATCTCCAATTTGCTTCATTCAGAGCGTGGTGTCGTAAGTAAAGGCAGTATTTCCTACCGGGGTCAATTAATCGCAGACCTCAGTCCGGAGGCACTGGTGAAAAAAGGTGTGATCCAGGTAATGGAAGGACGCCACTGTTTCGAACACCTGACGGTTGAAGAAAATCTGCTGACCGGGGCCTACACTCGCGCAGACGGAAAAGCAGCGGTGCAACGCGACCTTGAAATGGTTTACAGCTATTTCCCGCGTTTGCAAGACCGTCGAAAATCACTGGCAGGTTATACCTCCGGTGGTGAGCAACAAATGTGTGCAATCGGCAGGGCCCTGATGGCCAACCCTGAAACCATTTTGCTGGATGAACCCTCAATGGGTTTGGCACCGCAGCTGGTTGAGGAAATATTCGAAATCGTCAAGCGGCTGAATGAAGACAAGGGTGTCTCGATTTTGCTCGCCGAACAAAATACCAATATTGCATTACGCTACGCACACTATGGCTACATTCTGGAATCCGGGCGGGTGGTAATGGACGGCATAGCCTCTGATTTACGTGACAATGCCGATGTTAAAGAGTTTTATCTCGGCGTTAGTGAAGGTTCCCAAAGAGGCTTTCGCAAAGGCAAGAACTACAAAAGACGTAAGCGGTGGTTGTCCTAGCGTAGTGAAAGTCTAGACCCTGCATCTGGTGGCATATCAGGCTGCCGGGTCTCCTGCACACCGGATGGCCGTTGGGAAACAGCGTGTCATTGGCATCTAATTCTGATCTCGAACGAAATCCGGCATAGCTGCTCGCAACGGCATTTTTCCCTGCACGGTGTGGTTTATAATCTCGTATCTCCTGTTGGCAGGCATCGGAATGAACGGCGACTTCTTCGACAAACTGGAAACCCGTGATGCAATGACGCGCAGTCTGGCGTTGCAGATGGATTTACCTAAACAAATTAAGCATGCTCGACAGGAAACCCGGGCCTATCGGGAAATATTAGCTGATGTAGATGCTTCGTCGATAAACTCCATGGAAGCACTGGCGGCACTTCCGGTCACGCGAAAGTCCGATCTGATCGAGCGGCAGTCGGCAGACAAACCGTTTGGAGGTCTGGCGAGTGCCCGGGCCGGAAACATGAAACGCGTTTACTCTTCACCGGGGCCAATCTACGAGCCTGAAGATGACACGGATGATTACTGGCGCATGGGCAGGGCGCTGCATGCCGCGGGGTTTCGACGCGGGGACCTCGTGCACAATACTTTTTCCTACCATTTTACCCCGGCAGGGTTCATGTTCGAGTCCGGTGCCCAGGTGTTGGGCTGCGTTGTTTTCGCCGCTGGTACAGGTCAAACAGAGTTGCAGGTGGCAGCAATTGCAGACTTGCAACCTGTCGGGTACGCCGGCACACCGTCCTTTTTAAAAATTCTTCTTGAAAAGAGCAAGGAGTCGGGAAGCGATGTCAGTAGTTTGAAAAGGGCAATGGTGTCTGGGGAGGCCTTGCCTCCCTCGTTACGATCTGAACTTGAATCCTGGGGTATTACAGTGCGCCAGTGTTACGCCACCGCTGATGTTGGCCTGATTGCCTACGAGTCGGACGCGATGCAGGGATTGATTGTCGACGAAAATGTAGTGCTTGAAGTGGTTACTCCGGGCACCGGTGACCCGGTGAGTGAAGGCGAGGTTGGCGAAGTGGTAATCACTTCTTTTTCTGCGGCCTATCCGCTGATCAGATTTGCCACCGGAGATATGACTAAAATTCTGACCGGCGAAAGCCCGTGTGGACGAACCAATACCCGAATAGCGGGCTGGATGGGACGGGCCGATCAGACTACTAAAGTAAAAGGGATGTTTGTTCACCCTGAACAAATAGCTGAGGTGCTCAAGCGCCACCCTGAAGTTACCAAAGGCCGGCTGACGGTTGATAGTGTCAATTCGGCCGATGTGATGACCTTGAGTTGTGAAACTGCTGTGACTGACAAGGGTCTTGGTGAGAATATTCAGTTAAGTATCAGGGAGGTTTGCAAGTTGCGTGGCGAAGTGAAGCTGGTTGGAACAGGTGAATTACCAAACGATGGTAAAATAATCGACGATGTTCGCACATACGAATAGCTTGCGACTTTTCATTACCAGGGAAATAAAAAATGACCAGTGAAGCTAACCCGTGGCCGTTGCCGGATTTACAGACATTGCCGGACGATGTGCGGCAACGCATAGAGGAGGTAGATTCCAAAGCGGGTTTTATACCGAATGTATTCGTAGCGCTGGCGCAAAGGCCACCGGAGTTTCGTGCTTTTTTTGACTATCATGATGCCTTGATGCTAAAGGAAACGGGCAGTCTATCCAAAGCCGACCGGGAAATGATTGTGGTTGCGACCAGTGCTGCTAACAACTGTCACTATTGTGTAATTGCGCATGGTGCATTGTTGAGAATCTACTCGAAAAAACCGTTACTTGCGGATCAGGTGGCAATTAACTATCGGCGCGCAGCGATCGGTGCCAGAGAAATGGCCATGCTCGACTACGCAATGAAAGTAGCGCTTGACTCTGCACAGATCGATGCATCGGATAAAGTAACGTTGACAGCACACGGATTTAGCGACGAGGATGTTTGGGATATTGCAAGTATCTCTGCGTTTTTCGCTATGTCTAACCGGCTGGCCAATGCACTGGATATACCTCCGAACGATGAATTTTATAACATGGCCAGATAGTGCGTAGCTATCGTGTGCGTTGCCCGATATCCGGCTTGTCAGGGCTCTGCAATTTTACAAAAGTAACCCGGTGACCAGGCAATGGCGAAAACTCTCTGGCAACCTTCTGAAGACAGAATTCAGCAAGCGAATATCACTGCATTCCGAAAGCGGGTGGAAGAGGTACACAATATAGCTCTGCCGGACTATGATGCACTTTATCAATGGTCTGTGCTTAACAGAGAGCTCTTCTGGTCTGCTGCATGGGATTTCCTGAACGTAGTTGCGGCCGAAAAAGGCGAGCGGATTTTACTCGATGGCGAAAAGATGCCGGGTTCCAGCTGGTTTCCGGATGCCCGGCTTAACTTTGCTGAAAATTTGCTGAGTTTTACGGGCTCGAAGCCCGCTCTTGTGTTTCGCAGTGAGGATAAAGCCACGCGCTCATTAAGCAGAGATGAGCTGCGACGCCAGGTGGCGCGCGTCGCGGAGTTTCTTCGTGGCGAAGGGGTTGTAGCCGGAGACCGGGTGGCGGGTTTTATGCCAAATATTCCGGAGACTGTTGTGGCTATGCTGGCAACGGCGAGTATTGGTGCAGTCTGGTCTTCAAGCTCCCCTGACTTCGGCGTTCGCGGGGTTGTGGACCGCTTCGGACAAATTGAGCCGCGCGTGCTGTTTACCACAGACGGCTATTTTTACAACGGAAAGTTTCACGATTCACTGGTAAAAGTAGAGCAATTTGCTCAGGAACTTCCGAGTGTAGAGAGGATCGTGGTGGTACCGTTCACGGATCCGGCAATTGAAATTTCAACACCGCTGCGCAATGCGGTTAGCTACAAGTCAGTATTGGCAAGCTCGACCAGTGACGAACCGGTTTTTTCCCGGCAATCGTTTGATCACCCTCTCTATATTATGTATTCATCAGGCACGACAGGCGTGCCAAAGTGTATTGTGCATGGTGCCGGTGGCACTTTGTTACAACACCTGAAAGAACATCAGCTGCACTGCGATTTATCTGAAGGCGATAGACTGTTTTACTTCACCACTTGTGGCTGGATGATGTGGAACTGGTTGGTCAGCGGGCTAGCATCCGGTGCGACTATCGCGCTTTACGACGGCTCACCCTTTTATCCTGACGGCAATGTTCTGTTCGACTATGCAGACGAGATTGATGTAACTGTTTTTGGAACATCGGCAAAATATATTGATGCGATAGGCAAGGCGGGTATAGAGCCGGTAACGTCCCACAAACTCAATTCCCTGCGCACAATTCTGTCTACCGGGTCTACGCTTTCTCCGGAGGGCTTTGATTACGTATATAAAAACATCAAGGAGGAAGTTTGCCTGTCATCAGTTTCTGGTGGTACTGATATTCTGGCCTGCTTTGTCGGTGGTAACCCGGTGTTACCAGTGGTGAAAGGAGAGCTGCAATGTCGCATGTTGGCGATGGCGACAGAAGTCTACGATGAAGGCGGCAATTCGGTTGTCGGTGAAAAAGGCGAGCTGGTCTGCACAAAGTCTTTTCCGAGTATGCCGGTCGGGTTCTGGAATGACCACACCGGTGAAAAGTATCACAACGCCTACTTTGCACGTTATCCCGGTGTCTGGTGCCATGGTGATTTTGTCGAGCTTACCGACACCGGCGGAATGATCATCTACGGCCGTTCGGACACTGTGTTGAATCCCGGGGGGGTTCGCATTGGAACAGCAGAAATATACCGACAGGTTGAGCAACTGGAAGAGGTCGTGGAATCTTTGGTTATTGGTCAAAACTGGCAGCACGATACCCGGGTGGTGTTGTTTGTCAGTCTTCGCGAAGGCCATGTATTGACTGAGGCGCTCGAAACAAAAATCAGAACACATGTTCGCGAGAACTGTACGCCCAGACACGTACCGGAAAAAATCGTTGCAGTTACGGGTATTCCGCGAACCAGGAGTGGCAAGATTGTGGAGCTGGCTGTTCGCAATATGGTTCATGGCGAGCCGGTGAAAAACAGGGAAGCGCTAGCCAACCCGGAGGCGCTTGAACAGTTTCGTGATCTGCAGGTGCTTAAAGAATAAACTGTCTAATAAACACTGGTTCGCATTTAGAAACAAGGCGCACGGATAGTTACGACCGCAGCACCCCCCGGAAAAATTGCCGGTCAAAAAGGGAACATCTTGAAAAATACTCCAGGTGTTTTGAAATCGCCGTTTAAGAGAAAACGGGTAATACTTCCGCTACTTGCAATAGCCGCTGCAATTGTCGGCGACTATGCTGTCGTTTCCCTGACTCATGGAGAGAGTAAACCGGTAGAGATAGTTCAGCTGGAGAACGAAGTTGAGTATCTGCCCACCGATGAAATCAAGGTTATGTCTATCAATATGGCGCACGGACGAGCGGATGGCAGGAATCAGCTATTTCAGTCAAAAAAAGCAATAGAACAAAATGTAACAAACATTGGACATCTGGTCGCCCGCGAGATGCCGCAGATAGTCGCACTGCAGGAAGCTGATGCGCCTTCGTGGTGGAGTGGCAATTTCTCACACGTAGAGAAAGTGGGCAGAATTGGCGCTATGACATCGGCGACTCAAGGACAAAACATCGATGGATTGGGCTTGCACTATGGTGCGGCTGTTACGACACAGCTACAAACATCGGAAGCCTGGCAGATTACTTTTCCAATGAGTTTTCCCACTTTCAGCAAAGGTTTCGTTGCAGTTACCTGTGCCTGGCCGGGGGATCAAAAGTTTCAGTTCGATGTCGTGTCTCTTCATCTTGATTTTGCGAGCGCCAGCGTGCGATCTGATCAGCTGCAAATTCTGTCGGAATTCGTTAATCAAAACACCAGACCTGTGATACTGATGGGTGATTTTAATACTGATATGTCCAAAGATCTGCTGCCGGAATTCATCAAGGAAACCGGCTTGCAAACATGGCGCGTTGATGACACTTCCATAGTTACCTTTCCGGTTCTGGAGTCCAGAATAGACTGGATATTCGCGAGCCCGGACTTTCAGATAACAGATCAGAAAGTGCTAGACGATATTCTATCTGACCATAGTGTTGTGGTAGCCAGTCTGGTGCGACGCATTTAGTGGCTAAATTATTCACATGCCATGAGCGTAAGTACCGAACTCTCGATACAAAGTTCATTGAGGCGGGAAGATCACTGAATTTTCTATCTGGCTGCGCTGGTCGTCATATGGTGCGGTATTCTGATCGCAATAAAAATCAGGGCCAGGCTGCCAACGGCGTACAGAGCATCCTGTAGTAACGGCAGTCCGTCGAAGAATGCGCCAGTTGGCCAAAAAACCAGAGTTATGACCATAGACAGTATCTCGAAACTTAACGCATAAACCACAAAAAACAAAATTGCCACTGTGCCAAGGGACAGCGCAAAGCCGTTTAGTATTTTCTCGCCGCTATCGCTTTGGGTAGACATACCGTAGAGAAACGCCAGAATCATTACTGTTAGAGTCAAGGTAACAGTAATTTTTGAGTACTTCTCCGAGAATACATACTCTCGAATTTTGCTGCTAATCCCGAGTAAGCGCGTATTGATATTCTGCAAGAACATGAGAAACACCTCTCTTTTTACACCCGTCGCCCATATTGACGTCTTTCGATTGGTTGTTTTCGACTGGATGTGCTGAAACTGAAGATCGATGTCCGGTTTCGGTTGGACCGGGATAGCGCTCATCAGACCAGCTCCACTTCTAGTTGATCGGGCACATCGTTTCACGTTGTGCAAACAGTTGATTGTCTGCAGGAGAGATAAATCCGCCACACCTGCGTGAACCTCGCAACACCCCTGTTTCTGGATGGGCACTTAGTGACAAGTCGTTATATAGAAGAATGGGATCTGTATGGCCTGTCCTATGGTACCGACCTGGCGCTGAATATAATGCGTGACAGCCCGGCGGGTATTCGGGCCGTAGTGCTTGATTCTGTGTATCCACCGCAAGTGAATGCTCTGGATGATGAAATTTATGCCACCTACTGGGCGGTGCGCCAGATTCTTCGAGGGTGTTCACAATACCCACCGTGTGCAGAGGCGTATCCCAATCTCGAAGTTGACCTGAATAACGC
>CAYPCS010000057.1:30943-36086 GCA_964409275.1 uncultured Granulosicoccaceae bacterium | reverse complement strand
TGACCACAGGTATCGATACTGACGAGTCGCTGTTTTCCCAGAACCACTGGATGGCGCTAGATCGAACCAGCTACATGCAGTCGTCAAAAACTTTTGTCATGGTCGACAGACCGTTCTGGAAAGACATTGATCCCGCTACCGGCCAGCATTGCATGAGTATGACACTCACTGACCGACTGACACGCGGCACCTATCTTTTCGACAACGGTGAAGACAAACCCGCTGTAATCTGTCTGACCTACACATGGATGGCGGATGCTTTGAAAATGTTGCCGCTGCCTATCGAACGCCGGGTTGATCTGGCGCTGGGTGCACTGGCCAAAATTTACCCCGATGTAAATATACGCAGTCATATCATTGGTAAGCCCGTAACTATTTCGTGGGAAGCCGATGCCAACTTTCTGGGTGCGTTCAAAGGCGCTCTGCCCGGTCACTATCGCTACAATCGCCGCATGTATACACACTTTATGCAGCAGCAGATGCCGGCAGCACAACGCGGGATATTTATTGCCGGGGACGATGTGTCATGGACACCGGGCTGGGCCGAAGGCGCTGTACAAACTGCGCTCAACGCTGTCTGGGGAGTGATCAAACATTTGGGGGGTCAGTGTCACGACGACAATCCAGGTCCCGGGGATTGTTTTGCGGAATTACAGCCGGTTGATCTTGATGCCGAATGATCCTTTGCCAGCCATGCGGGCCGCCCCGTTATTTTTCGAACGTGCCACTAGTCATCAATAGTTGACAGTATCTTCATAAAGTTTGACCGAAATGCTCGTCGGTACAAGACCACAGAGACCCACACCGTCGCTGCTATAAATAGTCCCGGATCAAGAAACCACACGGCGGCGGCCATCGCAAAAAAATACGCGTTCAGGCCAGTGGTAAAATGTTTAGCACCAAGCGCATGCAGCTTGCCAACACTGTCAGCATAGCGATCTGCACGACTGTTTTTAAGCGCTATTTTATCGCGTACAGTATCGGTACCGTCGTCGACCAGCAGTTCATTTTTTGCGACTATTACTGACAAGTCCGGTGAGGCGCCGATCATAATCATCACATAGTTGAATAATCGGTAACTCCAGGCGAACTTAAAGAAGGCAAAAATAAAAATAAACATCACTACCACTACCTTGATTTCCCATGCCGTGCGCGATGTGTTGGTCACGAAAGGAAGATCCTGCAACAGTTTAACTGCCTGATCAGAAGCGCCAAGGCCCGCCATCAACGCACCGATCACCAGTATCGACGTTGAGGCAAAAAACAGTACACCGTATTGCAACGAATTCTGGATAAGTGCATCTGCCATTTTCGGATCGCGATACACCATATTGTTCATCCACTTTGCCCTGAACGAGTTCATACGATACGAAATAGTATTCACGTGCCAGGGTGAATGATTGACAATCCAGAAGTGCAGCACCCATGACACTATAAAGAACACCGCGGCCGCAAGGTCAACGCTGGTGAAGCCGCTATTTAAAAAAACATCAGTCATCGTGTGCGTAGCATTTCGCAGATATCAGTACGAGGCTGGTATCGTGAAAAGCTGGCACAAAATTGCCTGTGCCTATGCGGCAGGAGCAAATCTGAAAAAGTTGCCACCCAAACTGTCGAACGGCCAGTCAGAACGTGGCACTCTTCGGCGCACGCGGAAAGGGTATCGCATCCCGTATGTTCTCCATACCGGTAACGTAGTTAATCAAGCGCTCGAAACCCAGACCAAATCCCGCATGAGGCACTGTGCCGTAGCGCCGCAAATCCCGGTACCACCAAAGTTCTTCCTTAATGCCCTGTGCTTCCAGTTTGGCATCCAGAACATCCAGCCGCTCTTCACGCTGGCTACCACCAATGATCTCGCCAATACCGGGCGCCAACACGTCCATTGCAGCGACGGTTTTCTGATCATCGTTTTCACGCATGTAAAACGCCTTGATCTCTTTCGGGTAGTTTCGCAGGACAATTGGTTTGCCGACATGTTCCTCGGTTAGAAAACGCTCGTGCTCGGATTGCAGATCAAGCCCCCACTCCACCGGAAATTCAAACTTCTTTTTACAGTTGGCAAGAATGCTAACGGCTTCTCCATACTCCATTTGCACGAACTCCGATGTCACCATTTTCTCAAGCCGCTCAATACATCCCTTATCGATACGCTGGGCGAAGAAAGCCAGGTCGTCAGCCCGATCTTCAAGTACGCGGGTAAACAGATAACGCAGCATGTCTTCGGCCAGTGCGGCGTTTTCGTCGAGCCCGGCAAACGCAATTTCCGGTTCAATCATCCAGAACTCAGCGAGATGCCGGCTGGTGTTGGAATTTTCGGCGCGAAAGGTTGGCCCAAACGTATACACCTTTGACAACGCCAGCGCATAGGATTCGACATTCAGTTGGCCGGAGACGGTAAGAAAGGTCTCTGTGCCAAAGAAATCTTTTTCAAAATCTGTTTTTGAGTCCTCACCCGTCGGAAGATTGGCCAGGTCGAGTGTGCTGACTCGGAACAATTCACCGGCCCCTTCACAATCACTGCCGGTGATGATTGGTGTATTCACCCAGTGAAACTCGCGTTCGTAAAAATAATTGTGCACCGCATTGGCGAGCGTGGTTCGCACGCGGCTGATTGCGCCAAACGCATTGGTTCTCGGCCGCAGGTGCGCGACGGTGCGCAGGTACTCAAAGGTGTGGCGCTTTTTCGCCACCGGATAAGTTTCGGGATCTTCCACCCACCCGCTAACACTTACTGTGTCAGCCTGTATTTCAAGTGCCTGTCCCTTGCCCTCTGACTGCGACAGAGTACCCGACACTTCTACTGCGCACCCCGCCGTCAGTTTCACCACCACACTGTCGTAATTCTCCAGGGTGTTTGGCACCACCGCCTGCACCCCGTCAAAACAGGAGCCATCGTACACATTGACGAACGAAATGCCGGCTTTCGAATCACGGCGGGTCCTTACCCAGCCTTTGACACCGACCCGGTCACCCGTTTTGGCTTTGCCGGCTAACAGCTGCCTGACTGATAAATTACTGGTCATATCGTTTCCTGCGCGTGTTGGTGCACGGTTTGTTCGTTCCCACAATGATAGCCCGAATTTACTAAAGTAGTGCCCGTTTACAAAGACCTTTGCCGGGGTTAGTTTAACGCCTGAAAGACAGCGTTATTCTGACCATCTTTTCACACCGGTGCCGGAAATCCGTGGAATTTTCACCAGCATTGCCATACTCTTCAATCTAGCCGACAACACCACAGCTTCTGTATCCCCCAATTACCGGAACCGAATCATGAGCCTTTCACCCCCGGTTACCCGGGAATTGCGACACCAGCGTAAGATCGTATGTGATGGATATGAAAGAAGTGACGGATTATGGGATATCGAGGCGCATCTGCTCGATACAAAAACAAATGCGATAGCACCTAACGGTAGTCCCGAGGTTGCACCCGGAGATCCGGTTCACAGCATGCGTGTTCGCTTAACCATCGATACCTCACTTATGGTCAAACACATCGAGGTGCAAATGGAACATACCCCTTACCAGCAGTGTTCTTCGATTGAAGCAGCCTTTCAATCTATTGTTGGAGAGCGCATCGGTGGCGGCTGGCGAAAAACGATTCGCGAAAAACTCGGGGGTGTCAAAGGCTGTACCCACGTGGTCGAATTGCTTGGACCTGTCGCTACTACGGCATACCAAAGTATGTACCAGATACTGCACGACAAAACAGGTGCAGTGCCACTTAATGGCTGCCATGCCTGGGCAGATAATGGCAAACTGGTCGCCGAATATTATCCGCAGTTTTATAGAAAAGATCAGGAATGATACTGGCTGCCGTTCAACGTGCAATTTTGCCTGTTCTATCAGCGTAATTCAGGCCAGACCAATAACAGTCCCGCCAGATGTACCGCGAAGATGAAGTACCGCTGCGATGGCGCTTAACAGTGCGGCAAAAAGCAGCAAATAACGACCAACGTGCATTTATTCGTCCCAAGTGCCCACAGGCGTGCTCTATATTTTGATCAATAAACAGTGTGGCCGCATGTTTCCGATTTCGTCAATCTTCCTCGATCATCTCGACCAGTTCTTCAACTGACAGGCGCGAGCCACTGTCTGTACCTTCAAGCAATGCATTGGCAAGATCTCTCTTACGCTCATGCAGATTGACTATTTTTTCTTCTATTGAATCCTTAACCACCATTCGATAGATAGTCACCGGTCGCTTCTGGCCCATGCGATAGGCACGATCAGACGCCTGATCTTCGACTGCGGGATTCCACCACGGGTCCATATGGATGACGTAGTCAGCAGCAGTAAGGTTCAAGCCAGACCCTCCGGCTTTGAGACTAATCAGAAAAAGCTCACCCTCGCCTGCCTGAAAAGCATCAACTGCACGCTTGCGATTTTTCACACTGGTGGAACCGTCTAGATACTGATAGACAATGCCTTTGCTATCAAGATGATTTCGAATTAGCGACAGATGTCCGACAAACTGACTGAACACCAGACAGCGATGACCGTTGCGACGAAGCTCGTCTACAATCTTCCCAAACTCGCGCAATTTGGCGCTGTCACAAGGCGGGTCGTCAGTGACCAGTGCCGGGTGGCAACTGGCCTGTCTGAGTGTCGTGATTTCAGCGAGTACTCTAAAACGCTGTTCGCTGTCGAGATTGGCCAATTCACTGATGCGCTGTAGTGCCTGTTTTTTCAGGCCTTCATAAAACTGCCGTTCTTCCTCGTTAAATTCGACCAGGTGTGTAATCTCGGTACGCTCCGGTAACTCGGTCAACACCTCACGCTTTAAACGGCGCAGGATAAACGGACTGATAAGGGATTTGAGCCGACTGCGCGCCATGTCATCATCGCGCTGTTCTATCGGGGCTGCATAGCGATCCTTAAACTGCGCGCTGGAGCCTAGCAGCCCAGGATTGATAAACCGAAAAAGATTCCAGAGCTCACCCAAATGATTCTCAATAGGTGTACCTGTGGCAATAAGGCGGAAGTCTGCACGCAGCGCCATCATGGCCTGAGATCGCCGGGTGCCAGCGTTTTTGAACGATTGAGCCTCGTCAGCAACAATAGTGTGCCATTGTGTCTCTTGCAGCAGCTCAATATCGTTTTGCAATACCCCGTAGCTACAGACAAAAAGATCTCCCGCCTT
>CAYPCS010000057.1:0-30843 GCA_964409275.1 uncultured Granulosicoccaceae bacterium | reverse complement strand
CCTTCAAGCTGGTAGTCACGCAGTTTGGCCTGCAAGGTTAACGGCGGTTCAATGACCAGTGCCTGCGCCTCATGCCATCGTTGTAGCTGTTCGTCCCAGCTATCGTCGTGTTGAAGTACCATACCGCGGGATAATTCCTCAAGCATTGGCACGCACAGTTCATGGGTGACTCCATCCGCACTGAGCGCACCCAGAGCATCGACCTGCATGCGCAATCGACGACTAAGCTGTAGAATCCTGTTGCTGTCCAGCGGAATAAAACGGCCTTCCGCATTGCCCAGAGAGGCCAGTAGTTTTTGCAGATCGACACGTTTGTTATTGATTAAAAAATCAGAGCCGACAATCGCCGTAACCGGAGCTCGATCGCTCTTGTCAATTTTTAATTCACCTGCAACGTCGATGCCCTTGTCTAGCCCGCTAAAGTGTACATGCATATGTTCGCTGTCTATCTCTCGACTCAGCACAATGCGCTCCCCGGCGGGCCAGCGCAACATCACCGTATCACCAAGTTCCTGCAATGCAGCCAGCACCTCAAGCGACTGCTCCGTATTGGTGATTGACCATCGCCACCCTGCATCACACTCAGGCAACGGCAGTTTTTCAAGAACACTGCGTGAGGTGGCAAGCTCGACATCGAGGTCACGCACGATGTTACAGGGCTGGTTGTCTATCACTGTATAAAGGCCTGTTTTACCTTCGCCTGGCACAACAAATGGCCCGTGCTCTCCAAGCGGATAAACAGTCATCGCTACATCGAGCCCTGTTTCCAGAGGTCTCAAGTGAAACGCTATACAGTTTTGTGGCTCCACGGTATTAGCATCAGCGGAGTCTATGTCGGTATGTACTTCTAGCAGTGCAGCCATTGACCGCAAAGAATCGAGCACCTCATCACTACTGTCAGATGGTACCGACAAGCCCTTGTAAGTCAGCGCATGAGCTATTTCCAGTTGCCCTTCGGTGTAACGCTGCACCGATAGAATATTCGGGTCTTGCCACTGGCAGAAAAAGTCACTCATCGATTGAATATCACTATGCGGAAAAGGCTGCATGGATATTTTTATCTCCTGCAACGCCTTGTCATCATCTACTTGCAAGCTGGTCTGACTTTCACGCATCGACACACGAAGCGGCTGGTCTGCTTCGGGATCCGGGTTTTCCCGATATAGTCGTGGATGATTGAAAATCAGATCGAGCGACTCTGCAGTACAGAACTCGAAACGCTTTTCAAAATACAACGCGTGATTGCTTTGCATTTGATTTCGCAGGTGAGCACAAATCTTTAGATCGTGTTCGCAGAGAAAGTCGAGCGTGCCACACTCATCAAGTAACAGTTTAAGCGGGAAGCGTCGACCATTGTTCCAGCTGTTGTTCCTGGCCAGCCGTTGCTCGCGTGGTTCAACATGCAGCCTGGATCCATCCGCTTCAAGCCACCAGCCAAGGCGGCGGCTTCCGACCTTGTCGTTAGTATTGCCGGCGATACGCACATGCCGCCTGGCAGTGAGGGTTAAGGCATCAAGGCCGGCTTTCCAGTCGGCTTGCTTGCGGTAAACCGTCAGCAGCCAGCCAGTCGATCTTATCTGTGGCTGAAACTCCTTGTCCGGTCGATGCAACCCCTGCGCCGACAACAGGGTCAGGCCTTCATCAACGTACCAGTGAAGACCAATATCCGATGCGCGTTCCACATGACGGGCCAGTCGCTCTACAAGTTGTTCATCGGGTTGTTCACCAAGCCAGTGGCGGGTCAGATTAAGAAACAGATCAAGCCATGGGCCGGCTTCAATGTGCAGCCCACCCAGCCAAATCGTTTCACTGAGTTTGCGTTGCCCGCAAACCACACGCATAAAATCCGTCAATACCCTGAGCACCGGCATTAGGGGATCGCCGCGATGTTGCGACTGGTAGCGTGACGCAACAGTATTCAGTGTATCGACGAGTGATTCGAGTTGTTTGAGCTCTCCAAAGGTATAGTGCTCCGAGTTTCCCGCACCGATTTGTTGCGTCGTTTGCTGTATCAATGCAAGCGCATAAACCACTACCGCGAGCCCGCAATGGGGTGCCCCGTTTACCTTTTCAGCTTTGCCAGAGTCACCACCGTCTTTCTGCGACTTACTGAACTTTTGATAACACTCGATAGTCTGCTGTGGCTGGTGGCTAAAGAATGCCAGCATAGTTCGTATCGCGTGGCTATTTGCGTCACGCCTGTTACCGACCCTTGAAGCCATGCTGTTGAGCGCCTCCTGGCTGGTATCACCACACAGCAGCGCCATTTGTATACCGACAGACAGTGTTAGCCACTCTTGCTCTGTTAGCTCGCAGCTTTCGCTGCCGGCAACATGGCCCGGCTTCTCCATAATCTGGCTATATTCCGTTGCTGACCAGGCAAGGTAACGAGACTCCGTATCCGGCGCAAATGCCATCGCCGCCGCCAGCACGTCCAAACCACTGCCGTCACTGGTTTCATCTGATTTCGGTAACCGGTTTTTACCGGTGCGACGCTTTGATTTTGCGGCTGCTTTGGCCGCAGGCCTGTCTTCGATAGCTACATCTTCGGCCTGGTGCAATTCGAACACGTTTGGTTATTTTTCTTTGTTGCATTCGGGAGCGCTATCTTATCCCCGGTTGGCGCAATTGCAGACCCTTGATTACGTCAGATTGCAACCCTGTCACCGCACAGTAAAACCGCTAACACGAAACTATCAAAAGCAACATTACACACATGGAATAGCCTGCCTGGTTTTAACGCAAATTGTCGTGCAAAGCATTGACGATAGTGTTGTTACCTGTTTAAGCAGAGCACAAAAGACTGCGATACAATCATTGGCATCCACCCGGACCGCAAACACCTGTCAACTGGAATATTCAAGATGCTCGATCTTTCTCTCACCGGTAAAGTTGCCATTGTTACGGGCGGCAGTGACGGGCTTGGCCGTGCAACGGTTGAACGGCTTGCACGTCAGGGTGCACGCGTGGTTTCCTGTGCTCGCCGTGCAGATTATCTACAAGCAAGCGTAACCCGGCTTGCAACAGATACCGGCGGCGACATCACTGCAATGGCCATGGATGTCAGCAATGCCGGAGAATGCCAGCAGACGGTTGAGGCAATACACCACAAGTTCGGCCGGATTGACATTCTCGTCAACAACGCCGGGGCATCAGCCGCTGCCGGATTCGAGGCAGTAAGCGATGATGCCTGGTATGCAGACATCGATCTCAAGGTGATGGGGGCAGTGCGTATGTGCCGGCATACGATTCCGCACATGCGCGCCGCTGGTGGTGGCAGCATTGTTAACGCAACCATTGGTGGTGCCAAGGCACCACTGGCTAAATCGCTACCCACCACAGTCACTCGCGCAGCTGGAATTAACCTGACAAAATCATTGGCCAACGAGTACGCAGCGGACAACATTCGGGTTAACACTATTTGCATCGGGCTGATAAAAAGCGCGCAATGGGAACGGCGTGCCGGCACCCAAAGTATTGATGACTTTTACACAGATTTGGCCACCAGAGTCCCGCTGGGCCGTGTTGGTGAGGCCAGCGACTACGCTGACCTTGTTGCCTTCCTTTGCTCCGGATCCGGTAGTTATATCACCGGCACATCAATTAACCTCGACGGCGGCCTTTGTGCAGTGGATTAGCTAGTGCCCATCCAGAAACAGGAGCGAGGTTCACTCTGGTGCGCAATTTTTCGCCTGTCATATGCAGGCGTTTGGTTATTCTAAATAACTACCAGACAAGCTTCCCGGAATGAAGGTCCGGGTGAAAGTCGCGAGCAGTCCCGGGTATCAGGCTGTCGCGAATTCCTGGCGAGTACAGGCTATCAGCATGTTGCTGTAGGCGATACTGGTCGCCTCCGCGACCGACGAAATACCAAGTTTCGTATATATATTAGCGATATGCCTTGCAGCGGTATTGGCGGAAATTCCCAGTGATATTCCAATATTTTTTCGATTGTAACCACTGGCAACCAGCACCAGTACCTCGAGTTCCCTGGAACTCAAGACCTCAACCGCCTCGACCTCGTCGTTGGCAGTCGCTGCCAGACTTGATGCCTTCGCTAGCAGCGTTTTAGTCTGATCTACCGAAAGGTGTTCCAAAACATCAAGTAATTGATTGTGCAATATTTGTTTTACTGCACCGTTGTTGTGTACCTGATTTAAATTCATGCCAGTTTTCCCTCACCGATTCGCGATTCAATCCGCGAGCAACATCGAATAGCCATTGCCTCAATCCTCACCGCAAAGACTCTCCGTGCTCCGCCCGGTTATCTCTATTCCCCTGTAATCTCTGCTCGTTACTGCCCGATTCACAAACTGCAAGATGTCAATACAAACAGCACTCCAGTCTATGCAGTTGCTACCCCCGGTGGCTTCGGGATCTGGATTTGTCTGGCTATTTGTTCAATTCATACCGTTGCCCGAGCAAACCCGGTCGCAAGGCGATCACTGCAAAACCGGCTTACGTACAATAACAAAAGTAAACAAGACGTAATTCACCCTTTCGGGGTATGAATTAGTACCTTTAGTTATAACGCCCGTTTTCGGAATTTGGTGTTTGTTAGTGGCATCAAACCGATATCGCCGATTTTGAATAACCCGGGCGACACTACAGGTAACCATCCGTGCTTTTGCAAACGGACTGCCTCTTTCTCCTGTTGATTGTGACGAACCATGCCAGTCCGTAATCTTGCACGACAAACCCCAAAGAACCCGCTGCAAGCCCGATTGCCTCGTTTTTTCATACTTTTTTACTTTAGAAGTGCCGAAGTCGCGTATCTTTCTGGCAACTTCGTCCAGCCTGTATGGCGATGCCACCGGGACACAATTGATAGAAATTTATTATTGAACTTGACGAACCAATCCCGGGACTAATCGTCATCGCAGTAAAAAAGCGACACTAATTGCACTTGTATCAAAATAGTTACGTCTCGCACAGTTCGAATGATTTATTTCCTTTACCATGCTAGCAACCCGGCTTTTCCTGGTTGGAAATCCAGGGCGTACGCAACACGCTCGACCCGGCAGCCGACCTGATTTTAAAAAAAATTAGTCAGAACAATCAAACAAGAGTACTCGCAATGCAAAGAAGTTTACTTGCCAGCCTAATAATAGTGTCTTTGAGTGCCTGTGACGGCACAACGGGCGTCGTGGCGCCGGAAGACAACCTTACCGACAATATTACGGGATCTGAAACCCCCACTCTCGGCAACGACGGCGTCAGTACACCGACCGATGCATCGGGTGATAACGGCTCAAATGCCTCTACTGATACCTCCGACAATACGGATGTAAATACTGACAGCGGTACTGACACCTCTGGTAGTGTGGCCAGCGATGCCGGTGGTGCCTCTGGCAATACCGGCACCAGTACCACAGGCACCGAGTCGCAAACCAGCGAAAACGACTCTGACAAATACGACGATTCAGACGCTTCTGGCAGCAGTGACGACGATAAATCTGACGACAAGCCCGCCACTGATAACAACGACAATACTGGCAATGCCGGGAATGGTGGCATAGTCAGCGACGACGCTGGCAGCAGCACCTCTGAAGGCAGTCAGACAACAACGGATTCTGGCTCAAACAACTCGGATCCAGGCAACACGGACACCGATGCGTCTGGCAACACAGAGGTCAACGACGATTCCGGCAGCAGCACATCGGACGGCGGGCAAATTGCCGATGACGCAGCAAGCGGTACATCCGATGGCGGTCAGAGCAGCAACGACAGCACTGGAAACGACACCACCGCAGATAACAGTAGTAGTACCGGTGACCGCAACACCAACGCCGGTGCTTTTGAATCCGACAACACCGGTGGTTCGGTACTGCGCCGCTCTACTCTTTCATCTAGCGGACAGCAGAATATTTGCACCACCGCCAGCAATCAGAACAACTTTTCAGATACCCGCGTTGGTGACTTCATTCTGCACAACAATGCGTGGCGACCGTGGCGAGCATTTCCCGGTTATGAATGGGAGCAGTGCATTCACACTAACACCAACGATTCGCTGGTCGGCTGGAATTACGACTGGGGGCCCGGCCAAACCGGAATCAACGGTAGCCCAAGTGCCTCGGGCGATTTCTATGTAAGGTCTTACCCGGAGCTTATCTACGGAGTCAAAGATGAATTCCGCACCAGTGCGCCTCAATCAGTGACCGGATTGCCGATAAAATTGAGTGCACTTCCCAACATTACTATCGACTACTCGTACGATGGTCCACAATTTGGCGAATCACGAACAGTGGATGCCTCCAATAATGCACGCTTTCAAAACGGATCAACAATCTCGGGCGAGCGCAACGTGGCTGTCGAAACGTTTATGTACAACGCCGATTCTGCCGGAAACTGCTCTGAGGGAATTGTAACGCGTAACGGCGGTTCAAATCACACCTATGAAGTCATGGTCTGGCTTGACGCGGGCGCCGAGCGCCTGCCCGCCGGACCAAGTGACTTCGTCGCTGATCTGAATATTCGCGGTGACGCCTATAAGGTTTACACCAAGGCAAGCGATCCTCGATACATTGCTTTCGTCGCCCAGAACCCGCAAACCACGGGCACTATCTTCTGGAACGACTATATCGATTGGGCCAGAGAAAATGCTCACCAGGTACAGCAACGTTTTGGCGCACGTAGCAACTCCGTGCAAATTCAGGACGACTGGTGCGTCGCCAACATTATTGTTGGTACCGAAATATTCTGGGGTGCCGGTAATATCGATATTTACGACTGGACTATCACTCAAAGCCAGTAGTAGTTAGCACTGATCAGCCAGGTCGATTGCCATAGTGCCGATCGACACTGGCAATTCGATTTCAATAACAGGAAAGCCGGCATACGCCGGCTTTCTCTTTGGTGTTTTACCAATCTGACCTGCAGTCAGCCATGGTTACTCAGACAAAATAATGCTGGGTATTTTCAAATGCACTGCCTTCGAGTGGATGTTGCTCCACACTAATGACATCAACCAGTTTTTCAGTTTGCCTGATCAGCTGCTGCAGACGGTCTTCCTCATTTACAAGAAGCCACATACGACTAAGATTGGGCGGCCCACCCGGGACCGGCCTCACCATCACTCCTTCCAGATTATAGGCGCGGCGAGCAAACAGACCACAGACATGAGATAAAACACCCGGGTGATTGTTAACAGTCAGTTTCAGAATCGCCGGATCAGTGATACTCATGACGGCGCACCGGTAATCATGTCCTTGTTTGCCCCGCCCGGCGCTACCATCGGGAATACCATCTCGGTTTCGTCAATGGGTATGTTGATGACACAGGGCCCACGCTCTTCGAGTGCCTGTTTTAGCGCAGCATGCGGGTCATCACACTCGCCCAGATCAACGCCTTTCACGCCCATCGCCTGAGCCGCCAGTGGAAAATCAGTGCGTTGCTCAAATTTCACCGCTGATAGATTCTTGCCGTAGAAAAGGGTTTGCTGCTGTCGCACCAATCCCAGATGATTATTGTTGAGTATGATGACTTTTAAATCGAGGTTGTGTTCAGCGGCAGTGGCAAACTCCTGAATATTCATCATCAGGCTGCCATCACCGGAAAAGCATATGGTTTTACGTTCCGGTTGTGCCAATGCCATACCAATCGCTGCAGGTAACCCAAATCCCATAGTGCCCAGTCCACCAGAGCTAATCCACTGGCGCGGTCGCACCATCGGGTACGCCTGTGCCACCCACATCTGATGCTGACCTACGTCGGTGGTAATGTTCGCATTCTCATCAAGCATTCCCGCAACGGCTTTGATTGCCCCGTAAGGACGAAACAAATCATTGTGACCGTCGAGTTGCAACGGATGCATCTGCTTAAGTTCACTTACCCGCTGCTGCCAACCAGGCCGGGTCGCCGGTTCCAGTCGGCGGTTAGCAATTCGCAGCACGTCGCCTACATCAGCGGTAATCGACACCACCGGTTGCAGCACCTTGCCAATTTCACTGTGGTCGATATCTACGTGAACAAACGCAGCATTGGGACAAAACGCCGCCACCTTACCCGTAGCACGATCATCAAACCGCACCCCCAGGCCCACCAGCAGATCACATTCTTCCAGCACCAGATTTGTGAAAGGAGCCCCGTGCATACCCAGCATGCCAAGCGACAGGCGATGATCATCCGGCAGCACACCCAGCCCCATAAATGTCTGCACAGCTGGCAGGTCAAGTTGCTCGGCAAAAGTGCGCAGGCTTTCAGTGGCACCGGCGTAAACAATACCACCTCCAACCATTAACACCGGCCGCTTCGCGTTGCAGATTCTGGTTAGCAGTTCGTCCACTTCTGCAACCGCCACTGATGGATCAGGAATTCTGTTACCCGGCACAGGCATTTCCGCCACGCCGATTAGTTCGTTTTGTACATCTTTGGGAATATCGATCGCTACCGGACCGGGACGACCAGACAGCGCAATCTCAAACGCTTTGGGTATAACGTCGAGGAGTTCTGCTGCGGAGCGAACCAGCCAGTTATGCTTGGTGATTGGCAACATCAGCCCAAACGTATCGATTTCCTGAAACGCGTCGGTGCCGATCATTGCCTGCGGCACCTGGCCGGTGATTGCGATGAGTGGTATGGAATCGAGCATCGCATCCGCCACCGCAGTGACGAGATTGGTGGCGCCAGGTCCGGAACTCGCAAAACATACTTGCGCCTGACCGCTTACACGTGCCATGCCTTGAGCGATGAAACCTGCTCCCTGCTCGTGGCGGGCGAGTACATGCTCGATGGCAGAATGGGTTAGCGCATCATACATCGGCAGATTGGCCCCACCGGGAACACCGGCGATATGGCTGATACCCTGTCGCTCAAGCAGCTTGATTAACAGCTGCGCTCCGGAAACCTCCCCAACTCCCGCTACCACGTCACCAGTTGGCGAAGCTGATTGATGATCACTGGTGCGTAAAGTTTTTACTACCGCTGATCGGGGAGCGGTGCTGGTTGCAAGATCTGTCATGGCTCTGGCTGCTTTGTGATGAATCCGGATTTATTGTCTGTAAACTAAAAAATTGCTGCTATTACAGGAGTTTCCACTTTATATGCACAACACTTTCGTGGGCAAAAAAAAACCCTCCGGCTTTCGCCGAAGGGTTTTTAGAATCTGTTTCTAACCAACCGCTACGGCATGTTGTATGTGGCCACCACCACAACTGGCACCACCATTACTCCCGCCACACCTTCTACGACCACAGGTGCACCACGCCTGACAATCCCCGGACCGTTTGGCCTGGCCGCACAGGCGACGCAGATAACTTTGTCGTTATCTGTCGCGGAGAGCATGGAAGGAGAAGCAACGGGCATATCGATTAGTTGTTTCGTTTCGTCAGAGTTGGTTACGTAATTTAAATTACTACAGCCGTACCATACTGGTCAACCCCGGAATCCGTTCGTATGCAGCGTTGCCACACACAATACAGATCTTGCCAAAAGTGTCGCATCCTTTAACCAATACAACCGGGACGGCCATTCATTACAGTGGTCAGCTAATTCAATTTTTGTACCTGCACGCTGGAGAAGTAGGCAACACTGCTTGCATCAGTCTCGTCGGTGTCACAGAAAAGTGCTATCTCTGTCAATTTTACACCTTCCGAGTCACCCCAAAGTTCTTCGTAAAGATCGCTTAAATTTACGGTCTCGTTGTACCAGTTGCCAATCTTGTCTGAACCCCCATTGGCGACGTAGTGTGGAAAGGACTTAAAACCGAACATATAAGACAAATGTTTCCAGTCACCGGCTTTTAATTTGTCATTGCCCCACACAATTTCCATGTGATGATCATTGCCACCGGGGTCGCGAAACCCGAGAAAGAACCGGGCGGGGTGATCATCGCCGTCTTTGGTCATCTCATCAAATTCTGCATCAATACCCTGTTCAATCAGCCAGTCCCACGATAACAAAGGGTAATCGGTAATCGAAATATCGACCATTCTGAATAGCATGGAAGCAGAATCATTGGTCGCCAGTCGAATTGATTGCCTGTCGTCTTTGGTGACGAAGGAGATATCCATAGGCCCGTGGCGCTTGAATTGACGGTGATGCCAACCCGGGCTAACCGGATCGAGCGATAGCGGCTTTGAAAAATCCATTAAGGTTACAAGCGCACCGCCGTCCGCGGTCAGTACATTTTCACGGGGTCTTTCGGAGCCACACCCGGCAATTACACTGGCCATCAAAAGCGTAAGGAGAACTTTTAATCGTGCGAAGGAAAATACGCTTTCTACATTCATCGAATAACTCGCGTGTGGTAGTTGAATTTTAATCATTCCCGAAACAGCGCTTTTGCGAAGCAGGGCCGGACTGCCTGGCAATCAGTCTCCGAAATGTTGCATCTCTTCTTTATCCAGCAACTGCAGCTTTTGGATAGCATCCTCAAGCTCACGTTTTGCGGTTTTTAGCTTGCGTAAATGATATTCAGTACCGCTGTTAAAATCAGGATAGTCCACGCACTCCTGGAGACGTGATTGACAGCGAAGCGCCATATGCCTTGTGTATTCCGCAATAACGGTTGGCTCCGCATCCGCATTGACCAGTTGCCCCAGTGCAGAATAGTCCCTTGCTTCAGACTTCAGCCAGGTATATCCGTTCACCAGGGTTATTCGTTCTCCCGCTTCAATCCCCCTCGCCTGATGCACCACCTGATCCCCCTGCATCAGCACCGCGTAACCTGGCCCCGGTATGTGCGGAGCCACTATGCGATCGTGCGGCACCGGTTGCTGAAGTTTTTGTAGTTCCGACATTTCATCGTACGTTCCTCGAAAATACTGGAACTCTCCGCCCTCAACATCATTTGGATCAGTAACAAACAATACGTAATCCACCTGCAGGGTGTCCCGGTGCCACTTGTCCACGTTTTTACCAGGTGTGAGCGGCTGGAAATTAATATGTGCAAGTTGATGCGGCATTCCGTGAGGTGCAAGCGGCGTGTGCAACAAATTACCCAGGTGCTCAGCTACATCGACAGACAGCGCGAAGTCGCGCAAAAACGTGGAGCGATACACACCGCCACGAACGTTGCGCTCAACCCGCAGGTTAGAGGTTGAAAATTGTTCCAGCTGCTTGCACACATGATATAGCGCCGCTACCCCCTCCGCCGATAACAGCTGAAAGCTTGTGGTCAACGCGACGTCTGAAGGCACGTTGACAGGCCGCTGCTGATAACCAAGATCTGACAGCGCCAACGTATCTGAAGGCGTACCAAGCGCAAGGTGTACGGCAGGATTAAAAACCGGATCATCTGCAATACACTGCTGGTAAGGCGTGCTGGCAGGAAAAGAGTGGCTTCTCATTCGCCAACGGTACTGCAGATGCGCGCATGCACACAAGTGCTGCAATCACTATTTTTTTATAAATTTAAATGGCCATAGCTATTGTGGCATGACGGCCTTCAGCGGCTATTTCGGTATTGCGCCAGCGCATCGCCAAATGCTTCAAAAATAACCCGGTTGACCGGATTCTCAGCCGTTTTATATTCCGCATGCCATTGCACACCCACGGCAAAACCTGCGGCTTGTGCGATACGGATGGCTTCGATGGTTTGATCCTCTGCAACACCCTCGACTATGACCCGGTCAGCCACATCGAGCAACGCCTGACCATGCAGCGAGTTTACGCGAATTTTCGACCGCCCGTAGTAGCCTTCGAATAGACCTTTCGGGGTTAGTTCAACATCGTGCCGGTCACCAAATACCACCTCCATATCAGGATGTATTTCACCACTTTCAAGCCTTGGCATACGGTGATTCATACGACCCGGCACATCACGAATTTCAGGATGCAAAGTGCCACCAAAGGCGACGTTCATCTCCTGAAATCCACGGCAGATTCCCAAAAGTGGCTTACCTTGCTCCACACAGCTACGTATCAGCTGTAAGGCAATTTCATCACGATCGAGATCATAGGGTTCATAACTCTCGTGTGGCTGTGTGTCAAAGTAACCTGGATGCACATTGGCTCTGGAACCGGTTAGCAGGATGCCATCAACGGTTTCCAGCAGCGAGGCGATGTCAGTCGCTACCAAATCGCCGGCAAACATCATCGGCAGCGCGTGCGCGACCTGGGTGCAAGCGTGAAAGTTATTGGTACCGGTTAGTTGAACATCGAACCGATCTTCCAGTAAACGGGAATTACCTATTATGCCTACAACGGGTTTTGTCATGTCAGAACTACGCTGGTTATTCCCGAAACCGGGTTATCAGGTTTGTCATCAAGGCTTACTCTTTAGAATACAATTATAACCGCTCTGAATTCATCATTCGTGCCCTTCCCACCCCCACAACTTTACTGAAACGTTCAGCACAACCACTGAGAGTTTGCCATTTGCCTGCTCTGATCAAAAATGGCGGCGAGGCGCAACTCGCAGGTAAAGGCTCGTGTTTAATAGCGCAGGCCACCAAAGGGGCACCGGTAAAAGTGCCAGGAATCATCAAAGAACACCAAAGCCTTGCACGGGCGAGAATAACTCACACCAATCACGCAGTTTGCCGTTGGCGAATCCGGCTATCCGGAAGCACAATTAACGCCCCACACACACACATTGCGGCCATTAGCACACTAAAACCGGCATAACCGGCACCAGTGTACAACCAGCCGCCTGTCAATGCGGCCAACAGCCAGCCAATACTGGCGATGGAACTGTTTAGCCCCATTACGGCACCACGCACGTCTGCCGGCACCTCGGCCAATGCGGCTAGCAACGGCGGGCGAGCAATAGCATTGCAAAAGGCAAACAGGATACCGAGGATCATGGTACCCGCCAGCCCCGGCTGCCATAGAAACCAGGGCACGGCCAAACAGCCTGCACTCGCAAGCGCCACTGCAAAACTCACCCGGCGATACGGGAAACGATCAGCCACCTGCCCTCCGGTAAACGTACCAGCGATATTTCCAAGCGCAAACACCGCCAGCGGCAACGCCACCGCATCAACGGGTAGATTGTATGCAGAACGCAAATAAGACGCGTAGTAGAACGCCGCCAGCCCAAACGCTACCCGTTCCGCAATTAGCGCGATAAACAACCGCACGACGGGGCCGGTTAATGCCTCGCGCAGCAATGCACGCGGTTGGTTAACTGATCTCTGTGCAGGAGCAGTCCGGTTAGGCGTGTACAAGCCAAATACCATCAGCGCAAAAGCAAAAACAGCGAGTCCGGCCAGCGCGATATGCATGCCTCTCCAGCCTGTGCTCGCACCCAGCCATGCAGCCAGGGGTATGCCAAACAACAAAGTGAGTGACTGACCAGTCATTACATAACCAAATGCGCGCCCGTGGAGTGAACTGTGCACTCTTGTTGCGACCTCGGCGAGAGTTGTGGTGGTAAACGCACCGCAGCTGGCTCCGGCAAGAATTATAATGACCACCAGCACCGGGTAGGTTTGCGCATGGGCCACAGCCAGCATTGCCAGCGCAATGCAAAGCGGTGCACTCAGCAGGAACACATGACGTCCGATTCGATCTGATGCGTAACCTGCAAGCCAGGATGAAATTCCCCAGGCGGCCGCAGTGACACCAAAAAGATTAGCCACAGCAGGCAAAGACACATTTAGATCTGCCGCCATGTCCGGTAAAAACGGAGCTCTCGTGCTTCCGGTAGCGGTTGCTGCAAAAAAACCAATGCACCCGGCAACAACAAGCCGCCATGGCATGGCATTCGACTCAGACATCAATCAGGTTCCGTGGTAAAGCGACGACCGCTCTGGAAACGCAGACCAATGATCTACGAAACATTCTTTGCACCACGCAAGGTTCACACAGGACAGACTAACTGTCTATCAAAACCTGTCAGATAAAAGAGCAGGATTTAAACAGCTGGATAACTGGTGCCATTCACAGACGACCGCCAGGAGTCTGCGCGGCATAACCTCTGCTACTGCGCAGACTCCTGGTCCAGTGCTGCGAAATCCTCTCTGAGTGGTCGCAGTTCATCGGTTGCTCCCGTCGCGCGGGCGTAGGCATGTCCTGAATAGCAGGCGGTTGCAATAAGACCAGGACTGTCACAATCACCAATGCGAGTCACTGTCTTGATACCTGCGTCCAGCCACAGGCTTTTCCTCTCGTGCATATCGCGCCATAGCGAGTCATTGGCCACTCTCGAAGTGACAGAGACCAGTTGGCCACAAGGTATCTGGCTATGTCCACCGGTATAGACGCATTCAATTGTCAAACTGTCAGCAGACAAACCACGCACGGTTTTTGCGGTAATGATCTCTACCTCAAGCTCCATCAAACGTTTTTGTATTCGGTGTTGCTCAAGCGTGTTATCTGACCATGGTGATACCTCCACTGCCGATGTGACAAATACGGTTTTAAAACCGGCTATTGCTATCAGTTCTGCTAATACACTTGCCATATAGAAAAGATCGTCGTCATAAACCACCACGGGCGTTTTAGTATCTAACACAGTTGTACCATGCAACATCAGATCGTCGGGGGTTAGTATGCGATTGTGATCAAGCAAGTTGTTCGGTACGCGTTGTGATCTGCCGACACCGTCGCGCCGCCAGCTCGAGCCAGTAGCAATTGCAATATGAGTACAGCCGGATTCAAGGATATTGTCGGCTGTTAATCTGCTATCAAGGTACAGGTTCGCATTACCGGCCTGTTGCAATTGTCCCAATCGCCAGTCACTCACGCGTCGCCACGCAGCCAGACCGGGCAAGCGGCTTTCCAGGCTTACGCGTCCACCCCATTCTTTGCTTGCTTCGGACAGCGTCACTTGCATGCCCCGTTGAGCCAGCGCCCTCGCCGCTTCGAGGCCGGCTGGCCCGCCACCTGCCACCAGGCAGGTTTCAGCGGAGTCTATTGAAGGTATGTACTCCGGATGCCAGTCACGACGCCATTCTTCGCCGATAGTCGGATTCTGCGTACATCGCATCGGTACATTGGTGTTGTCGCCGGACACACAGATATTGCAGCCGATACATTCACGAATATCATCAATTCGATCATTGGCAATTTTATGCGGTAAAAACGGATCAGCGATTGACGGTCTGGCCGCCCCGATAAAATCGAGATGACCGCTTTTGATTACACGCACCATAGTATCGGGTGATGTATAACGCCCGACTCCAACAACCGGTTTACTAGTCAGCGTTTTTACAAATCCGGTGTACTCTTCCTGAAACCCTTCTTCGGAAAAACGCGATGTCTGACTGTCGTTTGACCAGTCCGAGAGGTTAACATCCCACAAATCAGGTTCTTCGGCGAGCGCCTCGATTATCTCGCGAGCTTCGACGTCGTGCTGCATTCCTTCGTCACCGAGCAACTCATCAACCGCCAGTCGCACGGCAACTGCACAGCTATCACCTACCGCCTCTTTGGTATCGTCTATAACTTCGCGGAAAAGACGCATGCGGTTTTCGAGTGAGCCGCCGTACTCGTCTGTACGGTGGTTATAACGGTGCAACAGAAAATGATGCAGCAATGTCATGTCGTGACCGGCATAGACGTATACAATATCAAATCCCGCTTTACGCGCTCGCAGCGCGGCCGCCTTGTGCCAGTGCCTGAATTCTTTTATGTCGGCTTTCGACATACCACGAGCTTGTACAGGATCATCAGGTATGATCACTTGCGCGGAAGGCCCGAGTGGTGTGTAACGGCTATATCGATTGCTAACATGCAAGCCGTTGTGCACCAGTTGAATGGCGGCCAGGCTGCCGTGCTCATGCACAGCGTCAGTCATTAATCGCAGGGCTGGTATATCCCGTTCATCCCACAAGCGTGTCTCATTAGCCGGACTGATATCCGAGCTTGGATGGATTTCTCCTTCCTGCGTTGACACTACCCCCCAGCCGCCTTGCGCTTTGATGCCTCGCAGCTTTGCTTCAGTACGCGGATAACGGTATCCCATCCCGGTACAGTGAGGCACTTGATAAAAACGGTTGGGCGCGATCACCGGGCCAATTTTAACGGGCTCAAACAATACGTCGTATTTCGGGTCGCGCATGGCGGGATCTTCTATAGCGGGACGGGTCCCGCCACACGCGGGTTAACCTCTCGATTGGTTTTATCTTAAAGCACGGACCGACAAATCACGAATGAATTTGTTCTTTATTCTGCAGCCATGCCGGTCGCTCCACAGGCGTTCCCATACATTGTTCTACGGATTGACAGCGACATTTCAACAGCTCGTCTAAAATGCGATCCATTTGCCTGAGATCACTGATTCGCTGAGCTATCTCGGCTCGTTTGGTTTCGATAGCCGGATGCCACAGCCCGGTATCGGCTGGATCGCCGATTTTTTGCCCAAGCAGGTCTTTTATCTCGGCAATGCTAAACCCTGCCGCCTGGCTCAACTGAATAAAACGCAGCGTCATTACTGACCTTTGATTGAAAACTCGTCGGCCGGAACAGCGATCAAGCGCTGGCAGCAAACCTTTTTTTTCGTAGTAACGGATTGTCGATGCCGGAATTCCCAGCTGTTCGACGACATCACCTATATTCAAGATATGTCCTTTGATTTGTTGCGAACGCCTGGCAACACGACCATCACAACGAGCAAAATTGTCACCGCAGCCGCAAGCAAAAACCAGGTAACTTTGGTGGACAGTAAGCGAGATGCTCCACCTAACCCGATAAACGCCAATAGCAGTGGCAGCTCGCACAGCAGCAGCGCCAGCACCCCTGTTAATGCGCCCGCAACACCAATCCGTTTTCCGGTTTTGCTACCGCGGAGCCAGTGTATGAGACCCGGCTGCGTCTCAACCTGAGTATCGCTGGATGATTTATGCTTTGCATTCATACCGATTCCTCAATAGCGTTTTGAAACATCCGGATGATATTGGTTGATTGTGCAGAACCTTCAATTAAGAGACACAGCCCTGCTGCAGACGGCTCACTCAAATTAAAACGAAGGAAATCGCAACACTGCCGCTCAAGTGCTATAAATTCCAGTAACTTCTCGCGCAGCTCCGGTTCGTCACTTGAAAACTCTATTTTTAGCCCGTTAGTAATTGCAGTAGCAGAGACCACGTGTTGCATTAGAAGCGCCTGCACCATCGATCTTCGCTCACGCATCTCGTCAGCACTTAAGCTGCAGCTAAACTCAACAGATTCGTTCATCGGCACACCAATTTAAACCAGCGACGTTTTATGCTAGCGCTTAAACCATGGTTTAAGTCAAGCAGAGATCGCTACTGTTGTGCGTGAAACTGCCGGCAAGTCGGGGAATCGGGAACAATCGGCCTCAAAAATCCCGCGAATCTCTAAAGGGGTGACAGCTACTCAAGTGAATATAGTCAGTCCGGTTGAAACCGGCCATGATCACGCAGCTGGTCAATCCTCAACGCTTTACGAAGGTCCGCGGTTTTATCGTGCTTTGCGGTTTCAAGCGGAATGCCGGTACCGTCGGCTACTTTAACCACGGCGTTGAACGAAGCGACAGTCGCACAGGTATCGACAAACGCTTCCGGCGACAGGATATTCAATAGTGCTATTCGTGCTGCTACAAGATCTTCAGGGTATAAAAGAACCGCATCGACAAATCGCAGCAACTCATTGCCATGTGTCACCCCGGTTTCGCTGTTGCCCGCTTCACTGTTGGACGCCCCGGACATTGCCGTCGACAAGCGGGTCTGAACAACCTGATGAAGATCTACCTCACTACCAGTACCGAGGCTGCTCTCACGGAGCAACGCTGTGTGACTGGTCGTTCAGTAATAGCAGCCGTTGATTGCAGAGGCTCGCCCGGCGATCAACTCTATCTGGGCGTGGCTGATCTGTCGATACTGATGGTCAAAATCTCTGATTTCATGGTCCTTCAAATACAACTCTACATCGAGATCGAAAAAATTAAACACCTCTTGTGGCACCAGACTTAGCGCGCGATGAATATTAATACTGCCGTGCACACGAAACGGATCCAAATCACCTGGCTGTAATGTATCGGGGGAAAGCGTATGCACATAGGCCAGATCTCGCGCGGCGCCTGGTGGACGTCGCCGTGATGGCAATCCGGGTACAGGTTGCGGTAACTCTTGCGGCTTGCGTCCGAGTGCGAGGCTCATAGTGTCCAGTGCAGTCACTGTTGCCACAATGGATACGATCTCTACGTAATGCTCCTCTCGCAGGTCTCCTCCGGTTATACTTTGAACCCACAATTTGGTTATTCGTGACGCGTCTGTCGCCACCCGGTGAATTGCGTCGACAGCATCGGAACACAGTAGCGTCACGCCGATATGTTTTTCTGTGTCATTGTAAGGAGACAATGCCGCCTTGCGCGTGGCGCAGAGTGCACACGATTGCGCGTCACGAACTTGCGCGGCGATTGCAACTCTTTCGGCTCCCGACCACCAGGTACCAGCTTCGGATAATCGTTGCCATGCCTGATCTATTGCGTTTACCAGTGATTCACGCGCGGGGTAAGCCTGTGTGCCCGCCTCAATCTGAGCCATTTTTTGTACTCGCTCCGGATTTGACCAATTTGCCAGGCCAGAAGCGGGCGATGCTGGTCGTCAGCAGGTAACCCGAACCGTATTTGGCATTCAAGTCATATGATACATGGTCAGCCAGGCTGCCGAAGCTGGTATCCGGTTAAGCTGGCTGTGCCGGCTTCCACATGCGGACTCTCACGGTGCACCTCAGGCAGCAGATCGCCATCCCGACACATCGCCATCAACCGCAGACTCACGCCTTTGCTGACAGGATAGACAAAGTTCGCACTCGTCTGCATTGATTGCGATTTCCGCCATCTGTGCATTGCGAGTCTGCTCAATGTCTGATTCCAGCAGGCTTATCTGCTCCTGCAACTCGGCCAGTTCCAGATACTTTTCTTCGTGCGTTTCTTTTAGCCTTGCGAGTTTGGTTTGCGGATTTTCCCTGAGCAGGCGGCTTAACACTTCCAGAAGGGCAAGAGCTCTGACGGTTCGGCCGACCAGGCCGCGCATACGAAACGTTTTGGCCATTTTTGCGAACCGTTGCAGGCTTACCAGTCGTGCTGCCGGAATTACACGAAGAAAGCGAAGGAACGACACCAGTGGCAAGATAATGATGGCAAGTTCCAGCCAGTGCGCCTTAACGTAGGCCAGTTTCTTGTCCGTGGTGTTAAGCATCAGGATAAACTCGGCGGTGAACGCCAGCCAGATAAGCGCTGTTGCTGATCGCAGCGCTAGTGCCAGACCCGGTCTTTCCGCTATCGAAGCAGCGAGACTGCCTTCAATCAGCAATACAGGTAATATGAGCAGCCCGATAAACAACATCGGCTTACTTAAGGTACGCTCAAGTTTTCGATGCAGCTCTCTACCTGGTGCACGCCACCCGGCGAACGGGATCCAGACCTGTCTCTGCTTAACCGGGCACGGCGCCACCAGCCGCAAGGGTGGTACCAGACAAACCAGTGAGTCAAAAAGTTTGCCTTTGTAGCCTCGACTGCGCGCCACAATTTTTGAGTACAGGTGTTCGATCCAGAAAATCGGCCAGATAATCAACAACGCGGTAAAGACCACACCGGCTAGCCAGCTGGCGGCAGTCGGGTCTGTCAGCAATCCGGACTCAACGGGTCCGTCAGGGACGGTGATACCGTCAACCACAGAGACACTGGCCTCTGTAACCGGGCCATCGATAGCCACATCCAGAACCAGCAATACCGCAATCAATACCAAAAACAACAGCGATATTAGAAAAACCGGAGCCGCAATCAATTCAGTAATGCGTACGTGCCTGTCCACCGGGCCGGAATGCGGGTAGTGTGGCCGCTGTGCTGACTGAACGGCGTGCGCGTCGGCGGTACCAGGTAACTGCTCTGCAAGTTGGTTATTCAATGGTTGCGACCAATCCGTGTGAATTTGCGTTTCGACATAGAAATCTGCCGATAACCGCCACTGTTAAAAGGTGTTGCAGGTTATCGGCATCGAACTCACGCGGTTGAGAAAATCCTTCATGCATCGATCACAAATTCAGCGGCGATTACCGCAAGTACCGCGGATACAGTCTCGGTACGATCACAAGAATCCATGAAAACAGGTAACCGCCGTTACCGAAAAGTACCCGGGACGCCTTCGATGCAATCCGTAACTATGCATGCCCGCGGAGCACCACTGGTGTGTGCAACGGCTGCCTGCGAGGTTGCACTTGCAATGTGCGCCGATCCCGGTGATGCCAATCCCGATAGCTGCCTTGCCCGTCTGCCTGAAGCGCGCCCGACAGCAGTTAATCTGGTGTGGGCGCTGCGACGAATGCAGATGCAACTCAGAGCGGTTCCGGTTGCGTTGACCGGGGAACTGCAATGGCCCCGATCTATAAGGCCATTGAAGTAGCACCGGCGAGCCACTGTTTATACGATTGTATCAGCCCTCGTCCGGCGCCAGGTTTTTGTAGCACCCGCTTGTAAATCGTGGAGTGCAGATGCAGTAAAATTCAAGGTCAACAGTTCCGGTATTTGTAATTCGTTGAGGCGTATCGGCTACAATTATTATCTGATCACCGCTTTCAACCGCGTGCTGCAACCCGTCCACTTCAACTATCCCCTCACCGTTGCGCAACACATACGTTTCACTGATTCCGGACAAGGCATGCAGTTGCGTAGTGATTCCGGGCTCCACCCTGGCAAGCGCCAGCGAAACCTGAGGTGATGAATCACAATTTAGAAGCTCCTTAATATAGCAACGCTCTTGTGTATAAAATTCGTCGGTGTTGTCTGATTTGATAAACCAGGGAGTCATATTCATAGTGGTCGACAACGGGTTCGAATCGGCATGCGAGTGTACCACCTGATGGTGGAATTATTTATAGTGTCATACAATAAATCCGGCTTTACACCGGAAGAACAGGCAGGCGTTGTCGCACAGTTTTTTTGCGACTCTTTATCAAGATAGCGGAGACCCGTATTGAAAGACGAAAACACACCCGAATCACAAAAAACCAGGCGAGAACTGGTTGATCCGGGCTTTCCACGCAAGTTACTTGGCGGCTATGCACACTTTCGCAAAACCCGGCTTGCTCGCGAGCGCGAGCGTTACGAGCAACTCGCGGAAACCGGCCAATCTCCCGACACCATGATTATCGCCTGCTGCGACTCCCGCTCCGCGCCGGAAACCATTTTCGGTACTGCTCCCGGAGAAATATTTGTGGTTCGCAATGTCGCCAACATCATGCCTCCTTACGAAAGCAACGGTGAGTACCACGGCACGTCGGCAGCACTGGAGTTTGCCGTCCAGGAACTCAGGGTAAAACACATTGTAGTTATGGGCCATGGTCGCTGCGGCGGTATCGACGCCTACCGTCGACAGCTAACCGGAGAGACATCAAAGCCACTCTCGCCAGGTGACTTCATTGGTAAATGGATATCGTTGCTGGAGCCCGTCGCCAACACTATCGAACGCAACGGAGATGAAACACCGGAAGAGCTGCAAACCAAACTCGAGCGCGGCAGTATTCGCCAGTCAATAGAACATCTAAAGTCGTTTCCGTGTGTATCCATTCTGCTTGATCGCGAGCAGATCGGGCTACACGGCGCGTGGTTTGATATTTCCACAGGAGAGCTGTGGACGATGGATGCCGAAACCGGTGAATTCGAACGACCGTTCGCCTGACAGGCAAACCCGTTTTGCCATACCTGATTTTCCGCTCTTTAAGCTAATGGTGCCAGAGCTTTTCATACCAGCACCGCTCAATAAGCAAGAGGCAATATGATCACAGTCTGGGGTAGAAAAACATCATCCAACGTTCAGGTTGTTATGTGGTGCTGTGCCGAACTGGGTCTTGAAGTAAAGCGTATCGACGCAGGCATACACTATGGTGTGAACAATACACAGGAATACCTGTCGCTAAACCCCAATGGAACCATTCCGCTGATCAAAGATGGAGATAATCCACCATTGTGGGAGAGTGGTGCAATCAACCGCTATCTCGCCCGAACTTATGGAAACGAAACTTACTGGCCCACCGACCCTGTTTCGAGGGCTACCGTTGACCAGTGGACCGAGTGGTCGAAGATCAACATAGCAATGAACTTTACGGTTCCAGTGTTCTGGGCTGTTGTTCGCACGCCACTGGCACACCAGAATAAAGACGCGATCAACAAAGCGGTCGATACCCTGACTCGTAACTTGCGCATCGCAGAGCAACAAATTGCAGGGCGTGACTACCTGGTCGGGGATACATTCACAACTGCCGATATCATGTTTGGCCATTTACTCTATCGCTACTTTATGATCGACATCGAAAGAACAGAGTTGCCAAATATCGCCCGCTACTACAACCAGCTGACAAAAAGACCCGCCTATCAACAGCATGTTATGGTTAACTTTGACGAATTACGCGCGATGAACGACCCCTCACAGTGGACCGAGTAACGCCTGATCTATGCGTGTAACAAACCAGTAGATGGCCTGGAGAGGGATCTATTCATCAGCGTGGGTGTAAAACTCCCCTGCTCTTTTCGAGTCGGGCAAATTCGCCAGCACCGTTTAACCACCCTCTAACGTCTCATCTAAAAAGCCACCAGAGCCCGAGATTTTGACCCTGCCAGATTAACAACATCGATGCGCGATAACACCCACATCGGATCTATCTAGAAAAGAAATGCCTCAGCAAGCACGCCAAAGGCAAAGCCGACCCGTTGATAGTAGAAAGGCATGATCAACGCGACAATTCCAACCGCTAACACAAAGATCATGGATGATTTACTGGTGAACCGGCTGATCAATTCATCGGCCAGAAAATAGAATAGCGCGGCGGCCGGATAGTTCAGCTCACCGATGATCCAGAACCACGCTTTGGGCCCGGTGATATCGCCAATCCTGAAGAACCAGAAGACCGGCCAGAATATCACCCAAAGTAAGGAGGCAAGCGCCAGTCGATTTAGCCGAGATTGCAACATTGCGCACAGTTTACCACCTGGCCTTACAAATGATCCTTCGATTATTGCGATTCTGGCAGAAATTTCGATCCCGTAAATTTCCGGAATTTGCTGTATCGGTGAGCTGTTGCGTTTCCGGTTCCGGGTAGTGTTTGTCCAGCGACGAGACCCCTGGTCAAAGTTTAGCTTTTTAAGACATTGCCGCAACAACCTAAAGACATTGCACCATTCCATGCCCCATTTTCGATTTGAGCCAATGGCAAAGAAAACAAATCCGGCAAGGAAGCGACCGACAATAGAGATACTTGAAGCGAGGGTTCTGTATTCAGCAGACCTGGGCGCTTTTGGCATAATCCCGCCAGGTAACCCCGACTCCGACACAATCACGGAAAGCGACGACGTACTCCCGGCATTTAAGCCTCAGGCGGGTAGCCATGACCATACGCTGCACGACACAAATCCGGACGGCGAAAAGTACGCCGGTCCCGATCCCGCTACAGAGCGGCAAGACGGACGCCTGGAACTGGTGTTCGTCGATACACAAACGCCGGATTACCAGCTTCTGATACAAGACTTGCTGACCAGGGACAGCGGTAGTACGAGTTTTGAGATTGTCACAATTGATGCTAATGAAAACGGAGTCACCCGCATCACCGAATCCCTGGCACAACATCACCAGGTGGACGCTGTTCACTTGCTGGCCCACGGCAGCGCAGGGAATATAAATCTAGGCAATTCCGTACTCAATCTGGAAACACTGGACACCTACCGGTCTGATCTCAATGCGTGGGGTGGCAGGTTCGCATCAGACGGAGATCTGTTAATTTACGGTTGCGACTTCTCTGCAACCGACGCCGGTCGCACACTAGCGGCATTAATCGCCGATATCTCGAATGTAGACGTCGCCTCCAGCGACGATGCCACCGGCACCTCTGCGCTTGAAGCTGACTGGATACTGGAAGAGGTAATCGGCAACATAGAGACGCCCGTACCATTTTCAACTTCTTTTCAGCAAGAGTACGATCGCACTCTGGGCCCGGAAATCACAGTTACCACAACCGCGGATATCGTTAACGGAGACACCAGTTCTTTTGATGCTCTGGTGCTATCAGATGGAGGCGATGGTATCTCACTCAGAGAAGCGGTTATCGCTGCCAATACCCAGCCGGGTACAGATACCATTCTTCTGGCTGGAAACACTACCTATGCGCTTGACATCACCGGCAACTTTGAAGGCTTCGCCCAGCGCGGAGACCTGGACATCACGAGTAACATCGTTGTAAGCGGTGCTGATCCTCTCACTACAACTATAGACGGCGAGGCTCTCGGGGACAGAATATTCGAAATTTCCGCCGGCGCTGAACTCACGCTGACCGATCTGGTGCTGGAAAACGGGGGTTCAAACGGCAACGCCGGTGGCGCTATCCACAATGCCGGTACGCTTACCGCCACCAACGTGCTCATGCAGAGCAACGTGGCCCCGAATACCAGTGGCGGAGCATTGAACAACGAGGGAAATGCCACACTGGAAAAGGTAGTACTCACTGCTAACTCTGGAAACAATTCAGGGGCAGTGCACAATAGCGCCCAGGGCACCCTCCACATATCCGACAGTATCATCAGCAACAACGAGGCAAATCACATCGGTGGTGGCATTCACAACCTTGGAGCCTTGACACTCGATAGAGTAGCGGTGGTCGAGAATTCTGGCTCTAATGGTGGTGGACTGGAAGTTCGAGGTGGCACGGTCACTATCATTAACAGCACCATTAGCGGCAACAGCGCAAGCTTTGATGGTGCCGGTATACGCAACCGCGGCGGCGATCTGTTTATCAATCACTCCACTCTCGCTGACAACAGCATTACCCTCAGTGGCTCAGGAGGCGGACTTTCTGCAACCCAGGGCACCACCACGGTCAAGAGCTCCATCTTTGCGGACAATACCTCTCAGACTGGATCGGCGAACGATATCAAGGGCACTATTACAAGTCTCGGCACCAACGTTATCGAATCCAGTGATACTGCCAATTTCCCCGGTACTGTCACCAGTGACAAGATTGGTATCGATCCGGGCTTGCAGCCACTGTCACTAAATGGCGGTACCTCACTCAGCCACGCACTGGCCAGTGACAGCAACGCCATAGATGCTGCTCAAACCGGGGCAACCCCGTCTGTTGATCAACGTGGTTTTAGCAGAGATTCCAGCCCTGATGTCGGTGCCTACGAAGTCGATGCTGTTGCCCCCGGGTCTATTACGGTAAGCAATCCTGCCACCAGTGTCTCATCCGGTACAGAGCTAAATCTTGATGGCGGCAATGATAACTATCTACAGGCGATGGACGGTGCAGCTCTGTTTGGTGGCCTGAACGCGTTCACCATTGAGCTGAAAACAGTGTTACACCCGGTGGCAGGTGTGCAGGAGTATGCACTGGTCAACTACACCACGGCCGGTGGCTCCGTTGATGATGTTTATCTGGCAGTGACCGCGGATGGCACTATCCACTTTAGGGTCAACGGTGCGGATATCGCATCATCTATAACGCACGCTCAATTGCTTGATGGTGACTTGCACTCACTCGCAGCGAGCTGGGACGCCAGCAGCGGTCAGGCTAACCTGTTTGTGGACGGCAATCCAGTCGATGCTATTTCCTATCAGGCACAGAACACTGTCCTTGCAACCGGCGGTGAATTATTATTCGGGACAGATCTGGACAACGCCGGAGGCTTTATCGCCGATCACCGGTTTCACGGAGTGTTACATGACATTCGGCTGTGGAATGACGCTCGAAGTATCGCCGAAATTGCACTGGGACACAGCGGTAAGATTGACTACAACGCCTCCGGATTAATTGCCAATTGGCAGATGGCCGAACTGACGGTTGCGAACACTATAGAAAGCAGCCTCGATACCAATCACCTGCAATTAATGCACGCCAGTGGTGCTGCCTATATCGCCAGCACTCCATCAGGCGATTTGAATATCGATGAAAATAGTAGTGTCGGCACGGTGGTTGGACATGTTGTGGCAGGCTACTCCTCACCAGTTGAAGACATCCTGCTTGATGGTCGTTTTACTAATAATAGTGTGGGCGCTAACCTCCACGCCCGGTTCGGCGCTGGCACAGCGATAGGCGACTGGAATGTTATCAGTGGTGAGGCCGAGCTGGACACAGGTCGTGATTTTACAACGTCTCCGCAGGGTGGCAACGTAATAGATATGAACGGCACCGCCACTGACACTCCGGCGGTCATCCAGCAAACACTGACCACCGAACCCGGTCACGAATATCGCATCGTATTTCAAATGTCAGGGTCGGGTGACGGTGGCGATCCACTTAAAAATCTGCGAGTCAGCGCCGCCGATACCACACAGGATTTTCAATACGAAGTATCACCGCAGTGGTCAGCACAGAATCTTCAATGGCAGGCACAAACTTTAAGCTTCACTGCGACAAGCTCCAGTACGACTCTGCAGTTCGAATCTCTGGACACTACCTACTGGGGAGCATTAATAGCTGACGTAAGCGTTGTCAACGTAAGTTCTGCAATCAGCACGATACTCGACAACGACCCGACACTGACATACGACCCGGCCAGCGAAAAATTCTACCGGGCCGTCACCGATCAAAAATCCTGGGCAGCCGCCACAGCACAGGCCAAAGCTACCGTGCTTAACGGTGTCGCAGGCCAACTGGTGCGTGTTGAATCCGCAGCCGAAAATAATGTGTTGCACAATGTCATTGTCGCAGCTACCCAGAACCCCGGTGACGAATTCTGGCTCGCCGGCAGCGATCAAACGACAGAAGGCAACTGGCGCTGGCAAACAACTAATGGCGATGACACAACTTTCTGGATCGGTGACCAGAATGGACAGCCTGTTGATGGCCAGTATGAAAACTGGGCCGCCGGAACCCCGGACAATCAACTGCATACACCGACAGGTGAAGACCATCTGGCAATTTCCACAGGAACAGGGAAATGGCAAGATCGCGACGGCAACGATTCGTTACCCTATGTCATTGAATGGAACGCACTGCAGGTAATCAGTGATACCAGCTATTCACTGACCGATGATGCCAACGGCCGGTTTCAGATAGACCCGGCCAATGGCGAGATCAGTGTTAGCAGCGCTGGCCTCGACTTTGAAACAAGCGCCGTTCATTCAGTAACCGTTGAAGTGCGTGATAGCGAGAACCAGACGCTGGAACAACAGTTCCAGATTACCGTCAATGACGTTAATGATGCGCCTGCCGGTACAAACAAAGTCGTCACCATCGACGAAGACGCTGTGTACACATTCAATGCCACGGATTTCGGCTTTAGTGACACGGACAGCCCGGTGAACAGTTTTGTCAGACTACAGATTGCTACACTGCCGGCAAGTGGCTCGCTCGAATTGAACAACACAGCAGTGATCCCTGATCAAACTATCGCTGTGGCTGATTTTCCGCTGCTAAGCTATACACCACTGCAAAATCAGGTTTCAAATGATGAATTCACATTCAGGGTCATCGATGACGGTGGTGTTCAGGACGGCGGAGTGGATACCGATCCATTAGCCAGAACATTTACTTTCGAGTTTACTGCTGTAAACGATGCGCCGGAAATCGACCTCGGCCCCAACGACAGCAGTGGTATCCCGGGGTCAGGATATTCAACCACTTTCACCGAGGACTTTGGTCCGGTATCGCTGACGGATACCGACGCAACAATTTTCGACATCGACAGCAGCACTCTCACAGAGATGAAAATTTCGCTATCGACTAATCCCGATGGAGCCAGTGAATCAATCGATGCAGATATTTCCGCATTGCCAACACTGGATAAAACCTGGGACAGCAGTAACGGCGTACTGACGATATCCGGCATTGCGAATATAGCAGACTACCAAAGTGTATTGCGGTCAGTCACCTATAACAATACCTCCCAACAACCTGATACATCGCAGCGCACGATCAATTTTACCGTCACCGACGGTGCACTCTGGAGCAACACCGGCCAGACCACACTGGCGCTCACAGCAACAAACGATGCTCCGCAAATCACAGCAACAACCGGCAATGCAAGCTACCTGGAGAACAGCACACTGGTAGTTGATCCTGGTATTAGCATCGCCGATATCGACAGCACCGACTTTGACGGTGGTTTGTTTACGGTGAGTAGCAGCGGCTACACACATACTGCTGATTTGACCAGTATTCAGCAACAAGGCGATCCAGCCGGGTTGATAGAATTGCTCAACGATTCAGTTAGCTATTCAGGCGTTGTCATTGGTACATGGACCGGCGGCGTCGGAGGCTCTCCACTGAGTGTTACTCTTAACACCAACGCGAGCAGCGACGCGGTTAACGCACTGGCTCGCAGCATCGTATTCGAAATCGACTCGGATGCACCAGACATCACGCAGCGTGAGCTAACTTTTCAGATCAGTGACGGAGATGGCGGAACATCCTCTGCAACAATTTCAATTGATATAGAACCCGTTAACGACGCACCTCTGATTAGCGCATCACATCACGCGTTTATCAATGAGATTCACTACGACAATGTTGGAACAGACACAGGTGAAGCGATAGAGATTGCCGCGACCGCTGGCACTGATCTCACTGGATGGAGCATTCAACTCTATTCGCAGGGCCTGGTCTATCACAGTGAGCCTCTGGCCGGCGTCGTCGGCGACCAGAGCAATGGTATGGGTACAATTGTGTTCGGGTTTGCGCAGATACAAAACGGACCGATGGACGCGATTGCATTGATTGACGACACTGGCACCGTGCGGGAGTTTATCGGCTATGAGGGAGGCACGACGGCCGTAGACGGGGCCGCCGCCGGACTCACTGCACACGATGTTGGCGTTATCGAATCTGGTGCAACACCCATAGGCCTTTCCATCCAGAGAACCGATGACGGCAGTGCGCCTGAGTGGGTATCGCCCTCACCGTCCAGTTTCAGCGCTGTCAATTCAAACCAGACCCTGAATCAACCAGATCCTGCCTACATCCTGGATGAGGATACCCCGTTTGAATTCAGTGAAACGCAGAACAGCGCCATCACTATCGCGGATGTAGATACCAGCGACAATCTACTAGTGACCCTGTCATCGCAAAACGGCAAGTTGAACGCAGTCCCTGACGCAGGTCTAACTGCCGCCAGCGGCAACGATACCGCGACGCTTACGTTGCGGGGAAGTTTAGCTGCCATCAATGCAACCCTTGACGGCCTGGTGTACCAGCCAGACTCAAATTACCACGGCATGGATTCACTGCAGATTAGTGTTGACGATCAGGCGACAACCACCGGGGGCAATAAAACTGCCACCGAAACGATTGCTCTAACAATCGCTGCGGTAAACGATGCGCCACTTCTGGATACTCTGAGCGGTTTGAATCTGGCAACTATAGACGAAGATGACAACAACCCACCGGGTGACACAATTGATTCGTTATTAAACGCTTTAGCCGGAAATCCGATCACCGACCCGGACACAGGCGCTAACACCGGCATAGCGGTAACCGGCATCGATAACACAAACGGTCGCTGGCAGTTCTCCATTGATAACGCTGGCAGCTGGACAGAATTTGCACAAGCCAGCGACAGCGCAGCAACGGTATTAAACGGCAGTGCACTAGTCCGGTTTTTGCCTAACACCAATTTCCATGGCCAGTCGACGCTGGATTTTCGGGCCTGGGATCAAACTGATGGATTAAGCAGCGGTAGCCAGGCAATACCAGTCACCGCAACAGGTGGCATAACAGCATTTAGCAATTCCACCAATACCGTGACCGCAACCGTTGCACCGGTAAATGATGCGCCGCAACTATCGCTGGATGCAGACAATAGCAGTTCACTGGCCGGCATTTACTATACGTCGTATTCAAGTGAAAACCCGCCGGTTCGCATCACTGACGCAGACTCTGCGCTGACTGATATCGACAGCTCTGAACTTGCGAGCCTCACAATAACCAACACTAACCCTCTGGATGGTGCCCTGGAGGTTCTCGGCGCAGATCTCGTTAACTTTCCGGATTTCACCCAACACTACAATCCACAGACAGGCGTTCTCTCTATCACGTCAACAGACGGTTCATTAGCGGATTACGAATCAGTGCTACAAACGGTTACCTATCATAATAATTCGTCCGTACCAAACCTGACAGACAGACTGATAAGAGTTGAAGCAACCGATCAATCTGCTCTAACCACCTCAGCGGAAACAAACATTAGCATGAGCGGTGATTCCACTGCTCCGGTGGTTATGATTAATCTGCCGGCCAGTGTTGCAGAAGGTGGCCAGTATAATTTTACACCCGCCGGGTTGTTAACTACTGATGCCTTGCAGCCTTCGACTGCAGTCAACTACACGATCACACAATCACCAACATCAGGCTATATTTCCCTCGCCAGCGCACCGACCGTTGCCGTAACCGGGTTTACCCAGAGCCAGCTTGACGGCGACCTGGTTTTCTATACACATAATGCAGACGAGGCCGGGACCGATCAGTTTATATTCTCGGTCGATGATTCGCAGGGCAACACTTCTTCCGGGCACCTTTTTTCACTAAATATAGAACCGGTAAACGATACACCCTCGGTATCTGCTCCCCAGGCGCAGAATGTACTAGAGGATGAAGTACTGTTGTTCAGCAATTCGAACAACAATCCAGTCAGCTTTGCCGATGTAGATGCTACCAATGCGGTGGTGACTTTGTCAGTCGACAACGGTAGTCTGGCTGCCACAGATTCTACGAACACATTAAACTTTAGCGGCAACAACTCAGCCAGTATCACACTGCAAGGCTCTATAGTCGCTATTAACAATGCGATGCAAACCCTGGCCTATCGGCCAGTTGAACATTACTCCGGCAACGACACTCTAACGATTCAGATTGACGACCTGGGTGAATCAGGCACCGGTGGATCACAGCAGTCAGGCACGACTGTGGATATCACCATTAGCCCGGTTAACGATGCACCCACGGGCAGCGATTCGCTTGTTACCACTAGCGAAGATCAGCCGTATACCTTGCTGGTCGCTGATTTCGGGTTTA
>CAYPCS010000056.1:0-36363 GCA_964409275.1 uncultured Granulosicoccaceae bacterium | reverse complement strand
ATCCCGTACATTTCCCCGGATCGATGTTCAGCGATTTCTGCATCTCGGTGCTCCTCGAGCGTTTGTAGTCATCATTCGAATTGTTATGTTGCGCAGGCAGCAACCTGTCAATGGTCTCTCTACCCCATGCTATTAGATAACACTTTGCAGGCCGCAGTCAAAAGTGAAAAAACAGATGCGAAGATTTGATCTGTCAAAATATACGGTCAGCGGTCAGCAGAAGGCCCCGCGAGTTGCGGAGACTCGGCAAACAGTTTTTTACGCGCCGAGCTACACGTTTAGGGCTACACGTTATAGGGCTTCAGAAAAAAGCAAACAACCCGGGGGAGAGGGCAGACAGGTATATTTCGCCAGAATTTAGCGGATTTGGCGCGCTTCGCAGCAAGCATCTGCTGCCACGCAGTCATTTTGCAGTTTCTGGCAGAATCAGCTATTCAGTAACGATGCGTAATAGAGCGCAACGACAAAATTTTCTAGGTTCCAAAGCCTTTCAGCCGGCCTTGAGAGTCGGTTCGATCCGGAGCTGAAGACCCGGGATTGCGCGCACTCGCTGTTTGCCTGCCCTGTAAACGCGACCAGCGGTCATTTTTAGATTTATTGGCAAACTGATGAACATATTCCGCTTGCGGAGTAGTCTGAATCGCGCGTGGCCGAACCTGACGCACCATGGCAATAGCTTTATCCGGCGCAAACCCCATATCAACCAGTAACCGCGCCGCCATCATGCCTGTTCGACCCAGACCCGCAAGGCAGTGCAGAATGACCAGCTCTCCCGCAGCCAAAGACGCGCATATTTGTTGACCTTCTACTTTCCAGGTGTCTTCAAAGTTACCCACAGGCACATTCATATCCACGATTGGCAGATGACGCCACCAAAAACCGGCCGCTACTAAATATTCACCCAGGTCCGCCAGACCGAGGTTATCCAGCTCATCGCTTTCGTTTAGCGTGACCACCCCGGTTGCACCCCACTCCTGGTACGCCTGGATGTCTCGCTTGAGATTTTTTTGTGGATTGACCCGCTTGCCGGCATCCAGACGAATTCCGGGGCATGCGCTCATCCCGATAATGCCTTTTCGGCCAGGAATTTCCAGAGGGTAAATCTGGTTTGCGCTGCTATTAGCAAGTCCGAACATTTCGAAGCTCCATTTGGGGTCAATGGGGATGACCACCATGTAAATTACTACAACACTATCTTGGTTGTGCGATTCGCCCGGCGCCAGATTGTTACGGCACCACACAACTCCACGCGCCCTGAGGTATCGACAATATCGCTTACAGATAAACCCCGACCGGCTTTTTTCTTCTTGATTATGCCGACTGGAACATGAAGAGTGTGCGTTGTGTCACACTGCGACCACATTCCTTTATCTTCACTGGCAGCCCGAAAACCCGAAGACCAAACAGTCTTCAATCAACAACAAATGGCATTCTCACTAATTTTTTATTTTGCGCAAAATCACGACAAATACAAGCATTCCAAGTGAACGATCGCAAATTCACATCTAAACGATACCAAAAACCGGAGCCACAACTCGCGATCGCGGCGCCTCAGGTATCAAGATAGTGCCACCGTCGCCGATCCACCCTACAAACTAGACCCGAATAAACGGGCTTTTGCAAGGTGAGCTTAGCGTAAATGATCTCTCAAGAGAATCAACAGACCGATGAACGGCACATTGATGCAGTACTAGCACAACTGGAAACCATCGTTGTTGGCAAAACTGACGAGATCAAGCTCGCACTTGCTACCCTTTTAGCAGATGGTCATTTATTGGTAGAAGACCTACCCGGTGTCGGCAAAACTACCTTGGCCAGAGCACTGGCCGCTACCCTCGGTCTCGGCTGGAACCGGATTCAGTTTACCAGCGATCTGCTGCCTGCAGATATCACCGGCATCTCAATATTCGATGTCACTTCTCAGGAGTTCAGGTTTCATCAGGGCCCTGTATTTACCTCACTTCTGCTCGCCGACGAAATAAACCGCGCTCCACCGAAAACCCAAAGCGCATTGCTTGAAGCGATGGAAGAGGCACAGGTCACTGTGGACGGCCATCGCCATACGCTGGAAAAACCCTTTTTCGTGGTCGCAACTCAAAACCCGCTTGAACAACTCGGAGTATACCCGCTGCCTGAATCACAACTCGACCGCTTTATGACCTGTATAAAACTGGGTTACCCGGATAGCGAGGCCGAGCGCAAACTATTAACAGGCGCTGATCGAAAATCCATGTTCGAGGAAATTGATCCGGTTGCCAGTCCACACAGCATTCTCTACTGGCAAGCTCAAAGCCGACAAATCTTTACCGCACCGCCGATACTTGACTATACCCAGTCATTGATCGCTGCCACCAGAGATATGGCTGGCAACGGACAATGTGCAGGCTTAAGCCCCCGCGCAGGTCTAAGTCTTCTGGCGATGGGTCGTGCATGGGCCTTGTTGCATGGTCGCGAAATGGTGTTGCCGGAAGACATGCAAGCAGTCTTTTCAAGTGTAGCTTCGCATCGTATGGCGGGCTCACTAAAGAAGGGCTCAAAATTGAGCCGGGAAATTCTCCACACCGTGGAATTTGAATAAGACGCGGACAACCTCAAATGACTTCCACAGGTTACACGCCAGCCGCGTCCACCAATTCACGTCCAGGGAAGCGGTTTGCGCAGCGCATGTTTCGTGTCGACCCCAACGACACCTTGCCTGTCACCTTGCATCACGAGCGTATTTATATTTTGCCAAGCAAGAGAGGCCTGGCCTTTTTCGGGGTAGTGGCGGTGATGCTAATCGCCTCAATGAACTACGGGCTGAACATGGGCTACGCGCTCAGCTTCATACTTATCGGACTATTTGCATCCTGTCTGCTTTCTACATACACAAATATCGCCAAACTGCAGATGGCTACCGTTAGTGCCACAGATGCGTTTGTCGGTGAAGCTATGGAATTCGATTTAACACTTCGTGAGAAGAATCAGCGGTATCGTCGTTCTATTACGGTTGCAGATTCAAGTGGAGCTAAAGACACAATTGACCTGCAACCCGGCGCATCCGCCGTGGCTACCTTGCAAAGAAACGATGGAAAACGCGGTGTTCACACACTCGGTAGAGTAACCATATCAAGCGACTTTCCACTCGGATTGTGGCGCGGCTGGGGTTATATTCACACCAGGGCAACAACCTGCGTTTACCCGCGACCTGAAACACCTGGCTGTGTATTCGTCGAACAGCTACAGAGTGACGCAGGTCCAATTGCCAATCAAACAAATGAGAGAGAATTTAAGGAATTAAAGCCCTACCAAAAAACGGATTCACCTGGCTCTGTTGCGTGGAAGACAGTAGCCCGAGGTGCAGGTTGGTTTACCAAGGACTTCGAATCTCACTCGACAACAGAAGACCTGGTACTGCGATGGCAGGATACTCCGTCAACTCTGGACATCGAGCAACGTTTATCCCGTTTAAGTCGCTGGATTCTCGACGCAGAAAAACTGACCACTGACTACGCACTGGAATTGCCAACACGTTTTGTTGCCGCCAGTCAGGGGCTGGAACACAAAAAAAAATGTCTGCGCCAACTTGCTGTTTTTAACGTTCATGACTGAAACCGCCGCAGAGCAAACGACCGAGGTATTCCATCTAAAGCCTCAATCAAAACGGCTTCTGGGTATAACGGTGTTGCTTACCCAGTTGCCATTAATGTGGCACCTGCCGGTGTGGTTATCATTGCCAGGCATGATACTGGTGTTGGCTAAAACTGTCCCCACACTGGACAACCGGATACGTATACCACCCTACTTCATGACACTGATGGTTGTAATTGCGGCCATCGGCATAATCCTGCACTACAATCATTTTTTCGCCAGAGATCCCTGTGTCGCATTTCTCTTTCTTCTCGTCGGCTTCAAATATTCAGAGTCAAAGAGAAACTACGATGCCAGCCTCGTTATTGTTCTTTGTGCGTTTCTTCTGATCACCCAGTTTTTTTACTGGCAATCGATCATCGCTGCCTTGTTTACCATTCCGGCAATTTTTTTCATTGGCCTGAGTCTGTGCTCACTGCAACGAGGATCAGCACCCATGCCAAACCGTGAAATGGTACATATCACCTCTTCACTGTTGTTACAGGCAATCCCGGTTGCTACCGTGCTGTTTGTTGCCATCCCCAGGATGTCTACTACAGACTGGAGTAATTCAGGCAACGGCGCTGCCACCACAGGGCTTTCATCCAGAATGTCTCCGGGTAGCATTGCAGAGTTATCAAAATCAAATGACGTTGCATTTCGGGTTGAATTTGAGTCTGAAAAAAAGCCTGCACCGTTCGATCTTTACTGGCGAGGTCCTGTTTTAGACGGGTTCGATGGCAAAGACTGGTACATTCTGCCAAGCACAGCCAGCAACCACTACTCAGCACCGATACCGGAGGATTCCACCAGCAAGGTTGTTGATTACACCGTTACAATGGAACCGACAAGAAATCCCTGGATAATGGCGCTGGATACGCCTGTCGCTCTACCAACAGACAGCAACAATCCTGACTCACACATAGCTCGAATCAACAACGAAAGGCAGATCAACGCTACACGACGATTGACAAAAGCGGTCCGGTACCGGGCGAAGTCACTATTAACTGATCGCTTTACGCCCGAATTCGCCCCGACTGGCAACTCATTGCTCACTACAGACAGCAATCCGAAAACTCGTCTGTTCGCCAAACAATTGCGCGAAAAATATGCAAACGACAGTGCACTCGCCACTCACCTGTTGCTCTGGTTTAACAGGGAGTCTTTTTTTTACACACTCCGACCACCGAAGCTCGCAAATAATTCGATTGATGAATTTCTGTTCGACAGCCGCCGTGGTTTTTGCGAGCACTACGCGGGCAGTTTTGTATTCATGTTGCGAGCTGCAGGTATTCCGGCAAGAGTGGTGACCGGCTATCAGGGCGGAGAACTCAACGGCGACTACATGATCGTCAGACAATCTGACGCACACGCGTGGGCAGAAGCCTTTCTAAACGGTCAGTGGAGGCGTTTTGATCCAACTGCCTCTGTTGCACCGCAACGAGTTGAGGAAGGGTTTCGAGCCAGTGTCGGAAATGAACAAGGCAATGCGTGGCAACTAATGCACAAGTTGCCATGGTACAACGCAGCCCGACTAAAGCTTGACGCCATAAACTATGCGTGGCAGCAGTTTTTTATCGGTTTTGACGTCGATAGCCAAAATGCGATTTGGCAGAAACTGGGTCTGGATAAGCCAAAGGGCTGGGTGATCGCTGTTCTTTTAGTTGGTGTTGTCATCGTCTGGATGTTGTTGATCTTGTTTCCACCGTCTCTGTTAAAACATAAAAGCAGAACACCTTGCGAAAAACAATGGACAGTATTTTGCCGGCGGTTTGCCTCATCCGGCCTAATGCGTCTGCCATACGAATCACCGACCGACTACACAAACCGGGTAAGTGAAAGGTGGCCGCAGCATCGGCGCCATATTAAGGCGTTACTGAGAAGTTACCATCTAGGTCGATTTAGTAAATCGGGCCAGAGCATAAAATCTCAGAGAAACCACGCAAGAACCATGAAGCACGCACTACAGGAAATTGGCCGTGTTTATTAGTCGTCGGGCAGGAGTCAGGACCGCAGGATGACATTGTAGCAGGCCAGCTACCATTGCTGGCTTACGCTAACTAATTAGAAGTATCTGTCAAAAAACAGCGCATAGCGAGTGCTGTACAAAACCAGGGTTTCCTGTCGACCACTTGACGTCTAGCCATCACAATAAGTTAATGCGATCGGCAAAAGATTGCTTTTCCTGGACCTACCACAATAGCTTTCGCTATCGATAGGCGCTAACTGCATGCAGTTGATGCAAGCTCACGATCGCTGTACGCCAACAAGCTGGTTGAACGTTGAAAATCAACAGTCTCGGTTTCAGCAACATTGCATGAGTTCAGGTAGTCACGGCAACTTCGAATTGCTGCCTTACGCCACTTACCTGCTTCCGGTACCTCTGGAAAAGAAATTCCGGCACTCACCAGTCCTCCATTTAGCACCAGGCTGTCACTTGCGTTGCTTTGCTTAAGAAAGCGTGCCTGATCAAATATGGACCGCAGCATTTCAAGCTTGCGAGTGGTATTAAAATGCGGTGACTTATAGAACATACCAAACGCCGGTATCCAGCTTACCCGTAAACGAAGTGCAACTTGCCGGGACGACCACACATGCGGGTTGTTATCTGTTGAATCAGCAGGAAAGTGAACATTCATCCACGCAGACAATTGGGTAGCAAACGCTTTGGCATATCGCTCATCACCGCTGAGTTGATAGGCGTGGCCCAGCAACGGCCACCATCCATGACGGTTTATACGCTCAAGCCACTGGCGATTCTCCAGTATGTTTTTTTCCCAGTCAATTCCGCCGCGATCATCTATCTCAGGGGGGATACCACTCCACTCGAGATCATAGTCGAGCACCAGGTTGGCACGTTCAAGGACTTCAGCGTCAGACGCACTGTCTGTATCAAAGGCAAGATCGATCAACCTCGACGGTGGTTTCAACCAGTCTTGCTCAACACGCTGATGGAAGTGCTCAACCAATGCGGCATTAGCCTTAATATTAAATCCCTTGCCTATGCGATGGTTTACTTCGGGTATATCAAACAGCGACAAAAATTCCGCATCATTAAGATCGCGAACATTTTTAAATTTTCTTCTCAGATAACGAGTGGCATTCTGGAAAAAACCTCTTTGTTCCTGAAAGCCCTCGCTAACACTACCAACTTTATTCAAATTGCCGCCAACGCTGGTTTTAGTTGTTGTCATCTTGTTCCCGTCTTGCATTTGGCTTTCGAATGGGTTGTATCCCCACTTAATCGAAAGAATTGCGCTCGCAAATAGTCAATCCTCGAGGCCAAACGAGAATAACCGTAATCCATCATCCAAAGCGGAAGTAACCCAAACTTTACCAGGGCTTACGCTACGAAAAACCGGATTTGTGATGCACCACAAGGACACATTTTTCGGATGTAACAGGTCTGTTAATTCTATTTCAGTTATGCGTCAACATAATGGCATTGAAGTTGAGTAATCGAGCCGCTCTTGTTGGTTTTTACCCAACACCTTCATCTTTAAATCGCTGCTCTTTTTATCTCATCGAGACACATTGAGTAAAGCCTCCTGGAGCTTTGGTAATCAAATAACAATGTGGATTACCTGCGTCAGCATTACCTCGGCCTAAACCTTGCGCTACATCACACTTCAACATCCAAACTCATTACCAAATTCGAGTCATAAGGCCCCGCAAACGCAGATTGGTATTTCGTGTTTATGCATAGCAAAAGCAAAATGTTTATCGCCGGCTCGGAGGAATGGTGCGCACTGCCAATGCTTGAAGTAGCAGCGGTCAAAGCGCGCGTGGATTCGGGAGCGAAAACATCATCAATCCACGCTTTTAACATCGAGCCATTCACCCGAAACTCTGAACCCTGGGTACGATTCGATATTCACCCTTTACAAAGCAGCCGGCTGGCAACCATCCGTTGCGAGTCACCTGTGGTTGATCGTCGGGTAATTAAAAGCTCTAACGGAGCTACTGAAAAGCGTTTTGTCATCAAGACGCCCCTCGCGCTAAACGGACAAACCTGGGATATCGAACTGACCCTGGCGAATCGAGATTCTATGGGCTTTCGTATGTTGCTGGGCCGGGAGGCAATGAGCGGAAGAATTCTGGTCGATAGCGCAGAGGAATTTCTGCTCGGTCAGATCAGCGATAGCCAGATCGACCTACTCTACGGTAAATCAGTCCCGCGATCAGGCAACCGGTTAAAAATCGGATTGTTGGCTACTGACCCTGAACTCTACAGTAATCGCCGTCTTGTCGAGGCAGGCGAAAAGCTGGGCCATGAAATGGTTTTCCTGAACATACGACAGTGTTATATGAAGCTCGACGCTGGCTGTCCGGCCGTCCACTATCGCGACGGCCGGATACTTAACGATCTGGACGCGGTGATTCCACGAGTCAGACCCTCGATCACGCTTTATGGCTGTGCGCTTATCCGCCATTTCGAAAGCCTTGGAATTTTTACCCTCAATAACGCGGACGCGATAACCCGGGCCAGAGATAAATTGTACTCATTACAATTACTGCAAAAACAGGGGCTTGACATCCCGATAACCGGATACGCAAACTCTCCAAACGAGACCGACAACCTTATAGAGATGGTCGGTGGTGCGCCACTGATTATCAAACTGCTTGAAGGAACTCAAGGGCGCGGAGTTGTGCTTGCCGAAACGACAAAAGCCGCCGAGAGCGTAATCAACGCAATGAAGTCACTGCACGCCAACTTGCTGGTGCAGGAGTATATTGCAGAAGCCGGCGGCACTGATCTGCGTTGTTTTATGATTGACGGCAAAGTCGCCGCAGCAATCCAGCGAGAGGCGGCACCTGGTGAATTTCGAGCCAACCTGCATCGAGGTGGAATTGCTGTTCTGAGTGATATCAGCTTCGAGGAAAAACAGCTCGCCGAAAAGGCCGTGCAAACACTCAACCTGAAAGTTGCAGGGGTTGATATCATTCGCAGTAAACGTGGACCATTGCTACTGGAGGTGAATTCATCCCCAGGGCTTTCCGGTATTGAAACCGCCACCGGTCAGGACATTGCCAGCAAGATGATCCAGTCCATCGAACGCCAATTGTGCGATTCCGTTGCGAGCAATGAAGAAGTTCTAAAATTTGCCTGAAAATCACATAGGGCTTTCGGGTTAAACACCAGCCAATAATTTAGTGCCACCCAGAAACAAGCGCTACTGCGGTCCACGCATGTACGCATTCTTTCACCGACACATAATGTAGTTATTCAGAGTAACTAAACGCCTACCTATGACAGGCGGAATATCGCGCACCTGCGTGAACCTCGCATCACCCCTGTTTCCGGATGGGCACTAACCAGCGTCCAGTGCCGCACTCAGATCGCTGATTAAATCTTCAGAGTGCTCGATTCCAACCGACAAACGCAATAAATTCTCAGGTATACCGTTGGACTCGGGTTCAACTGAATGCCTATGCTCAATCAGCGTTTCGACACCGCCCAGTGACGTTGCGCTGGTGATCAGTTGCAACCTTGACGCTACTGCCAATGCAGCCCGGGCATCGCCTCTGACACAAAAAGACATCAATGCACCAAAGCCACCTTTCATCTGGCGACAGGCTATATCGTGGCCGGGGTGGTCTGCCAGTCCCGGGTAATAGACCTTTTCCACTGCAGTGTGCTGCACCAGGAAGGAGGCTATTTTTTGAGCATTAGCAGCTGCTGCGCGAACCCGAACATACAACGTCCGCATGCCACGCATCAACAACCATGACTCGAACGACCCGGGCACCGCTCCAGCCCCTTGACGTTCTCCAGCCAGGGCTTGCCAGAGCGAATGATCCTCGCCGGTTACAACGGCACCTGCCAAAACATCACTATGGCCATTCAGGTATTTTGTCGCCGAATGAACGACCAGATCCGCACCATGCTCGAGTGGTCGGGTAAATACCGGGGTTGCCGCTGTACTATCGACACACAGCATAGCGCCTGCATCGTGAGCCAGGCGCGAGGCGAGCTCAATGTCAGTGATATGCAACATCGGATTTGATGGCGTTTCCACCCATACCAGCCTCGTGTTGTTGTGTTGCTGTAACGCCTGTTCAATATGTCCGGCGAATTCGGTACTGTACTCGGTGATGAAAATATCCTGACGATCACAATGACGGTGGATCCACTGCTTCGCTCCCCAGTACATAGACTCTGGTAGCACCACATGGCTGCCCGGCGTTAGCGTATAGAAGATCGCCGCAATGGCGGCCATACCCGAAGCAAACAACCGACATTCTTCTCCATGCTCAAGATCGGCAAGGGTCCTCTCCGCATGTATAAACGTCGGGTTGTCATCTCGCGAATAGCCGTTAGCCGGATTGATTAACTGGTAACGGTCATCCCTCGCATAGGTAGTTGATGGTTGAAGTTCCGGCACCACTGCTCCCGAATGTACATCGAGAAAATGACCGGCCTTGGCAGCGATCGTGGCACCACAAGTCTGAGATGGGTCTTTACTGATGGTTTTTATCTCCGTTTAGTGTGCACTCAACAGTACCCGTGGACCGCAGTATCGGTCCAGAAGCGACATTACTCTGACGAACGACTAGGAAGAGTCAGCGGTTCCTGTCTCTGCAGGTCACATCAGTGGGCCTCTTGCCAGTTGCCGCCCACACCCGCTTCCACTTCGAGCGGCACTGACAATTCGGCCGCTGCAACCATTTTCTCACTGACGACGGCAGTCACCTCTGCAACCTTGTCTGTAGCTACTTCCAGTACCAGTTCATCGTGCACCTGCATGATCATGCGTGCGTCAATATTTTCATCGTGAAGCCATCGATCAACATCTATCATCGCCCGCTTTATTATATCCGCTGCGGTTCCCTGCATTGGAGCGTTGATCGCTGTACGCTCGGCGTATTGCCGCTGTTGATAATTTTTCGAATCAATGGCGGGCAGATAGAGCCGACGACCAAAAACTGTTTCAACATAGCCCGATTGTCTGGCGTCGGTTCGGGTGGCATTCATATAGCGCTTTACTCCCGGATATCGATCAAAATACAAGTCGATATATTCTTGCGCTTCACCTCTGGGAATATCCAGCTGTCGTGCCAGGCCAAAGGCTGACATACCATAAATCAATCCGAAGTTGATCGCCTTGGCAGCACGCCTGGAGTCAGCATCAACCTCATCCAGCGAGGTGCCAAAGACCTCTGAGGCGGTCGCGCTGTGAATATCGAGACCATCAGCAAAGGCTGCCAGCAGCCCTTCATCTGCGGACAGATGCGCCATTATTCGAAGTTCAATCTGGGAATAATCCGCCGCAATCAGTTTATAGCCTTCTGCTGCAATAAACGCCTCGCGTATACGTCTGCCCTCGTAGGTTCGGATCGGGATATTCTGCAGGTTCGGATCGGTGGATGACAAACGCCCAGTGGACGCGACTGCCTGGTGGTAAGAGGTGTGAACACGACCAGTACGTTTATTGATCTGTTGAGGCAGCTTATCGGTATAGGTTGATTTGAGTTTGCTTAAGCTTCGATACTTTAAAATCAGCTTCGGCAGCGGGTAGTCCTGTGCCAGTTGCTCAAGTACATCCTCGGCGGTCGATGGTTGTCCCTTAGGCGTCTTTCTAATAACCGGCATGCCTTTAGTTTCATAGAGCAGTTCGCCTATTTGCTTTGAGGAGCCCAGATTAAACTTCTGACCCGCCTCTTCAAAAGCGAGTGATTCAATATCGGCAATACTGCTGTCCAGCTCCACGCTTTGTTCTTTCAACATTTTCGCATCAATCATTACGCCGGTTCGTTCGATGCTCGAAAGCACTTTAAGCAAAGGAATTTCGATATCCCGGTATATACCGACAAGCGTTGGTTCCGGCGCTAATATACTTCCCAGTGTCTTTTGCAATCGCAGTGCTATATCTGCATCTTCAGCCGCATATTCAGTAGCCTTCTCAACATCTATCTGGTTGAACGTGAGCTGCTTTTTTCCCTTACCGGCGATGTCTTCGAATTTGACCGTAGATACACCGAGATACTTCTTTGCCAGTTCTTCCATATCGTGGCGATTTGCAGCTGCATCACAAACGTAAGATTGAAGCATGGTGTCATCCTCAATACCTTGAAGATCAATACCGTGATTCAGTAAAACGTTTCTGTCGTATTTCAGATTTTGGCCTGCTTTTTTTATCGCATCGCTTTCTAAAAGTGGTTTCAACTGTGCAAAGGCTTCATTACGATCAAGCTGGTCAGGCGCATCCTCGTAGTCGTGGCATAACGGCAAATACGCAGCCTCACCAGCGGTTACTGAAAACGACATGCCAACCACCTCGGCATCCATGTAGTTGAGGCTGGTAGTTTCTGTATCGAACGCGAAAAAACCCGCTTTTTGGATTTTGTCTATCCAGCTATTCAATTGCTCTGCAGTTTTAATTTGTTGATAATCACGTTGAGTCACTTCTTCGGCCACCGGGATTGCCGGGCCAGTCGCGGCAACCACCGGCTTCTTTCCATCGATCTCATTAAGCCACGATTTAAACTCAAATCGTTCAAGATAGGTTCTCAACTGTTTCTTGTCAGGCTCGACAATTACCAGTTCTTCGATGGTTTTATCCAGCTCGACATCAAGTTTAATAGTGGCTAATTCGTACGACAATGGCAGCGTAGGCAGAGCGGCCCGAAGGTTTTCACCTATTTTACCTTTTACCTCATCTGCATGAGCCACCACTCCCTCGAAACTATCGTATAAACCGAGCCATTTTACCGCCGTTTTGGGTCCACACTTAACTACACCTGGAATGTTGTCAGAGGTATCGCCCATCAAAGCCAGATAATCAATGATCCGGTTCGGGGGAACACCGAATTTCTCTTTCACCCCTTCTATATCCAGCGTCGTTCTGCTCATGGTATTGATTAATGTGACTTTCTCGTTAACCAGTTGCGCAAGATCTTTGTCACTTGTAGAAATTATTACCTTGCAATCCGATGCTGCGGCTTGTACCGACAGAGTACCAATTACATCATCGGCCTCGACGCCCGGCACACTTAAAAGCGGCAATCCCATTGTTCGAATAATCGCGTGCAGCGGCTCTATTTGCGCGCGCAAATCATCAGGCATCGGCGGCCTGGTAGCTTTGTACTCACTATAAAGATCGTTTCTGAAAGTCTTGCCTTTCGCATCAAATACCACAGCCATATGAGTGGGCTTGTAGGTTTCAATTAACCTGCGAAGCATGTTGACAACACCCAGCATCGCACCCGTTGGCTCGCCCGACTTATTCGTTAAAGGTGGCAACGCATGGAATGCGCGAAACAGGTAAGAAGATCCGTCGACCAGTACCAAAGGTGGTAATTCAGACATTGCGGGCTCGGTTGCTGTAAAAAATTTGTTCTAATACCAGCGCCGATACTGAAGCAAATCGGCTACACTATCTGATCGACCATTTGAACCTGGTCGGGCGCGTTAACGAATCTACAGGAGTTGGCCGTATATTACGGCAACTCGGCGACGACGTCTCGACTGACCATTTCCAGCCCGGTCACATCAGGCAACAACACCTCATCATATGAAGCCAACAATCAAACGCAAACCACAGTTGCAGGAAGCAGCAGATATTGATCATGCGCTAAGTCGCGAATCCTGGAAAATTTTCCAGATCATGGCTGAATTCGTCGAGGGTTTCCAAAAACTTGCTGCCATCAGCCCCTCAGTAAGTGTTTTCGGATCGGCGCGTTTTGCCCCTGACCACAAGTATTCCCTGCTCATTGAAGAAATTTCGCGCAAATTGTCCGATTCAGGTTTCGCAGTGGTTAGCGGTGGCGGTCCTGGTATCATGGAAGCATCAAACCGCGGGGCATTTGCGGGGAAATCTGCAAGCGTGGGATTGAACATTCAGTTACCGTTCGAGCAGTCTGGCAATCCTTATCAGGATATTGCCATTACCTTCAAATACTTCTTTGCGCGAAAAGTGATGTTCGTTAAATACGCGTCCGCTTATGTAGTGATGCCCGGAGGTTTTGGAACCCTTGATGAGATGGCCGAAATCCTCACCCTGATTCAAACCGGTAAATCGAGGAAAATTCCGGTAATCCTTGTCGGACATGAATTCTGGGATGGCTTCGTCACCTGGTTGCGTGAATCCATGCTGGCGATGGGGACTATCAGCGAATCGGATCTGGACTTATTCACTATTGAGGACGATCCCGACAAGGTCATTGAGAGGATATTCGACTTCTACGAGGGCATTGATATGGATATGGTGTTTGCCAACGATGACATTTCAATGGACATCTAATTTGCCCCGCAACGCCAAATGAAGTAGTCAATCGGCGGGCTTCTGGCGCGCAGGTGGTATCGACTCCGCCATATCTTAAGGCCACTGTCGACCCCAAAAAATGTTATCCTCGCGACCGATTGCCGGTCACATCCGCAACACGCCTGGACAATGGTCGGGCGATCACCAGGCGATCACTACAATCTTGATAACCACCGTTGGAGACAACCAATAATGAAGAGACGTGACTTTATAAAATCCGGTGCCGTCGCGGGAGCGGCCGCCACAGCTGCTGCTACAACTATTACATCAGCACCGGCAATCGCCCAATCGAAAACAGAACTGACTATCGTTTCAACCTGGCCACGGGATTTCCCCGGTCTGGGAATTAGCGCACAGCGTCTTGCTGATCGAATCACAGAACTCTCGGAAGGCAAAATTACGACACAGTACTTCGCCGCAGGTGAACGTGTTGGCGCATTTGACGTATTTGATGAAGTAGCAGCAGGCAACAGTCAGGCGTACATCGCCGCTGACTATTACTGGAAGGGCAAACACCCTGGTTTTGCCTACTTCACTGCTGTGCCATTCGGCATGATCCAGTCCGAATGGAACGCCTGGATCAAATTCAAAGACGGTCAGTCCCTGTGGGACGAATTATCCGGTGAATTCGGGCTGAAAGCGATCGCTTGTGGTGGCACTGGCACCCAGATGGGTGGCTGGTTTAACAAAGAGATCGAATCTGCTGATGACCTCAAGGGTCTGAAAATGCGTATTCCGGGTCTGGGCGGCGATGTCATGGCTAAACTAGGCGCATCACCCGTTTCACTACCAGGTGGGCAGATTTACGAAAACCTCGTTTCCGGCGCCATCGACGCGACAGAATGGGTTGGTCCCTACAATGACTATTTCATGAAATTTTATGAAGCAGCAAAGTACTACTACTCACCAGGAATGCACGAGCCAGGTGGTGGTCTCGCATTTGGTATGAACGCAGAGTGGTGGGGCAAGCGTTCAAAGTGGGAACAGGCAATTATCGAAGCAGCGTGCCTGGAAGAGAATGCAGCCCAGCCAGAAGAAGCTATTGCCAATAACGGTCTGTACCTAAGCCGAATGGTGAACGACCACGGTGTTGAACTGCGTTCCTTCAACGACGAGATCTACGATAGCTTCGGTGAAGCTGCGGCAGAAGTCTTTGAAGAAACTCGTGACCATAGTGCACTGGCTGCAAAAATCGACGACAGCTTTCAGGCAGCTCTGCGAGAAATGGGTGCCTACCTGAAAATCGCCGAAGTCGGTTTTGCCAATCAACGCAACCGCGTACTGGACCTGTAGTATCGCAGAGCCTGAAGTAAAAATAAGGTAGTCGTTAACAGGGCGGTAAATCCGCCCTGTTTTCTGATCTACTACAATAAAGTTCACATCCCTTCAGGCCCGGCCTGCATGGTTGTGTCTGAAATGCCCCCGCAATCTAAAGAGCGAAAAAGCAGCGATGGAAACTGCACAACCCGTCCGCAGCACCGCAGACATGGTGAGCCGCCTGTTCAGCTGGGCGATGCTGGCCATGCTAGTAGCCTACCTGGTTAACAACACTCTGGTACACGCCAAAAAGTGGCCCGGGGTAAACAGTCTGGTATCTGGTGACTTTGACTGGCGCGCACTGGCGCAATTGGCCATCTACGCCGGAGCACTGGCGATTGCATGGTTTTTCGTCAAGGGCAAGCACCGCACTCTTCGCGCAGACGCAGCAACCATTACCGCTATCAACACCTATCTGGTGCGCTCGCTCTTCTGGGCCGTACTTTTTATCGGCCTGGCCGACATGGCGATCTCGTTTCTCCGTGTTGAAGATTTACTAACATCCGTGGTTAACGAGCAGCTGGCGAAAGATCTGGCGCGACCACAGTATCGCGGTCCAACAGTGCATCTGCCACTGCTACTGCTGGGTTTTATCGTCGGAGCAATCACTAAAACACTTGGCTTTCACTGGTTTGCCTTGCTCATCGTGATCGCCGAACTGGCAATTGTTATCACCCGTTTTATATTTTCCTATGAGCAAGCGTTCATGGGTGACCTTGTGCGCTTCTGGTACGCAGCTTTGTTCCTCTTTGCCAGCGCCTATACCCTTTTATTCGAAGGCCACGTGAGAGTTGATATTTTTTACTCAGGCATGAAACCCGGAAACAAGGGTTTTGTGAACGCATTTGGTGCGCTGGCATTCGGTATGACCCTGTGCTGGACCATAATAATTATCGGGCTGGGTGGTAAATCTGCCATTATCTACGGCCCGCTGGCTAACTTTGAAGTTTCACAATCCGGCTTCGGGATGTACACAAAATATCTCATGGCCGGCTTCCTGGGGGTTTTTGCTATCACCATGCTGTTGCAATTTGTCGCTCAGTTTCTGGAATCCTGCGCTGACTACCGCCAACAACCCGGTCAGCGAAAAGTCGCGACCGAAATCGCTCACTAGACGGGAATAATAATTATGGAACTCGTCTTTCTCGCACTGCTTCTTATTGTCCTTGCACTCGCACTTGGTTGCGGCTATCCGGTGGCTTTCGCATTACCCGGCGCTGCAATTATTACCATTTCTGTTGCCGCCATTTGTGGCTATGCGTTTGGCGGTGGAGTGGACGCCTATTTTGCCCAGGGAGGACCAGGTCAGTGGTTATCCGCCGGAGTAACCAACCTGCGCGGTATTTACTGGGAAGTCGAACGTGACACGTTGATTGCGATCCCGCTTTTTATCTTCATGGGCATCATGCTACAGCGCTCAAAAATAGCCGAAGACCTGCTAATGACGATGGCGCAGTTATTTGGCCCGGTGCCTGGCGGCCTCGGAATTTCGGTAGTGTTTGTCGGAGCGCTGCTGGCGGCGACAACGGGAATTGTAGGCGCCACTGTAGTTGCCATGGGTCTGATCTCACTGCCCGTCATGTTGCGCAACAACTACTCACCATCTCTCGCCACCGGCACAATTGCAGCATCCGGCACCCTCGGACAAATTATTCCACCGTCCATCGTGCTGATCATACTGGCCGATCAGTTGGCCAGTGCCACCGATCAGGCAAGTACCGCACGCAAGGCTCTTTACAAGGTTTCAACCGGCGAAATCACAATGCCGTCTGAATTCGACGTTAGCTCGACCAGTGCGGGGGAGATGTTTCTGGGCGCATTTGTTCCAGGGTTGGTGCTGGTCGGTTTGTACATGGCGTACATACTGTTATACGCGCTTCTCAATCCTAAAAAAGCGCCCGCAGTTCGTAGTATCGAAGGTTACGACAAAGGGTTTATCGTCAAGGTCCTCGCCACGCTGGTCCCGCCACTGACCCTGATATTTTTAGTACTCGGCTCGATAATTTCAGGCATCGCAACCGTTAATCAGGCCGGTGCTATTGGTGCTGCGGGAGCACTGCTGATGGCAGGTTATCGGCTTAAGGAAGGTGGACGCGGTGTTTATCTTCCTGCGCTTCTCGCCATGGTTTCTCTGGTTGCCATCGGCGTTATCCTCTTCCTGTTTGACAACAATATAAAGGACATAAAAACGGATCGGGATCAACTGGGCATTACCCTCTCGATCATCGCAGTAGGCGGCCTTCTAGTATCACTGATTTGGAGTGGTATTCGTGTAATGCGAATAGACAATACACTCTATGAGGTGATGATCGATACCGCCAAAACCACATCACTCGTCTTTATCATTTTACTGGGTGCTGCCATGTTAACGGCGGCATTCCGGGCGTTTGGCGGCGAAGAACTGGTACGCGATTACCTGAACAGCTTACCTGGCGGGTTCTGGACCAAGTTTGTGATAGTGATGGGCGTAATATTCATCCTTGGCTTCTTTCTCGATTTTATCGAGATTGCAGTTGTTGTCGTACCTATTGTCGCGCCAATTTTACTGGCAGATCCATCTGCGAATATCACCGCGGTATGGCTCGGAGTGATGATCGGCCTTAATATTCAAACTTCGTTTCTGACACCACCGTTTGGCTTCGCACTCTTTTACATGCGAGGCGTCGCACCAGCCGCTGTAAAAACCACGCAAATGTATAGAGGCGTCATCGCTTTTATCATGCTGCAATTGATAGCGCTTGGCATTGTGGGATATTACCCGCAACTGGTGAACTACCTGCCAAAACGACTGCAGTTAACCTCTGAAACAGCACCACCTCCGCGTAACCCCAAGCTTCAGCACTGTGTAGAACAATACGTAACCAGACAAGTGGAGCGCGACGGAGAGCAAATTAGAAAAGCTATTGCTGATGCCCGCAGCCTGGACTTCAGTGCACTGCCAAAGAAACTGGCCACATCCGTCGAATCAAGTTTTGACGAAGCCGAACAGGCACTGGTACTGCTGCAGGAATCAAACGCTGCTGCAGGTACAGTTGCAGATGCCACTGGAGAATTTCGCCCACTGCATGAACAAGTGCGGGATATCCGCACACTCGCCACGCAAGTTGATCGCGAAACAAAGGAAATCGAAACGGAGCTGCGCCGATTGCCAGACGATGATCTAGATAGCAAAACCCGGCTTCAATCAAAGCTCGCCGAACTGCAAGAACACAAAACTTCAATCGAGGCGACCACTCCTGAAACCTGGGAACAGGCCCGCGCCGATTTTACCGCCTTGCAGCAAGCAGAGAGAGACCAGAGAACGAAGTATCGCAGAGCAGCCGATAAAGGCTACTCTCCTATCGCGGAGCTTCAATCTACGCTTGCCAGCACAGAAGCACTGCTCGCACTGGACGGAGAAATCAGCAAGCTCTCTAGCTTAGTCGAGACTGCCACCGCAGAAGAATCCGTCATTGCATTGAGTGACGCGAGCAAACAGTTTGGAGACATTGAAGGCGCCAGCCAGATAAAATCGGCGATTTCCAAAGCACGCAGAGCGCTCAAGGCGAAAAAGCCTAGCGTGGAAAAAGCGCTAAAAGAACTGAAAAGTGCCGAAGAGGAATACATTGAGCAGATTCAATGGCGCACTCTGGCAATGGAATCTCTGGCGGCGCCGATCGGCAGTTACGAAGAGACTATTCGGTCGACAATTGGCGTGCGACAACAGTCAAAACTCAGTCAGAACCAGGCACTTTATGTCGCAGCATGCGACGCAGACCACAGGGATATTTCACTAAACTTCTAGCGACACCCGGTCCAGTCAATAAACCAGAGTTAGATAAAACACTGGCAAAGCTCAGGGGTGTTCAAACCGAAACTCCGGTAGTTACCGAACAATCGGACTATATACTATGCCCGTAACATCAGCTCAGGCGGACCACATAACAATGTCCGCCGGTGGTCTTTATTCTCTGGCAACTATTGGCGCAAAACATGTCATCGATCGCGCGATCCCGATGGTGCTGGACGCACTTGCTGATGTCTCGTTGACAGCCGGGGAACACTGGTCGTTCTCCGACATGGGCTGTGCTGACGGTGGTACATCACTCGACTTGTGGCGTTCTGTGATCAACCACATACGCGAAAGTACAGATAGAGATATTCAGATCGTCTACGCCGATCAGGCTCGCAATGACTTTAACGCCCTTGTGCAAATTCTGCACGGGCTCACGCAGTTCGACTCCTATCTACCCGATTCAATCAATACCAGCGTTCTGGAGTCGGGTTCGTCTTTCTATACACCCATCGTACCGTCTAACACGTTGCATCTGGGTTTCTCTGCCACCGCCATGCACTGGCTCAGCCGGAAACCTGGCAACATCTCAAATCATATCCATATGGTCGGGGCTGAGGGTGACGAGCTAGCGACCTTCGCCAGACAGGCACGTACCGATTGGGAGACTATCCTGTTACATCGCGCGCGCGAGCTGCAAACCGGGGGTAAGCTGGTACTGGTAAATTTTTGCCGCGACGAAAAGGGGCAGTATCTAGGTAATACCGGCGGTGTAAATATGTTCGATAACTTCAACAGGATATGGCAGGAAATTGTAGCCAGCGGTGGTATCACTCAAGCGGAATATCAGGCGATGACGCTACCGCAGTACTACAATTCCGTTGAAGAACTCAGAGCTCCCTTCGAAGACCCGCAATCCAGAGTGTACAAAGCGGGACTGCGGCTGCTGGAAATCGATACCGCTGTCGTGCCTTGCCCGTTTGCAGAAAGATTTAAACAACACGGCGAGGCGAGCAAATTTGCTCAAGACTATATCCCGACTATTCGCTCGTGGAACGAAAGCACTTTTCTTGGTGGTTTGTCAGCGGAGCGCAGCACCGGGGAACGCCATGAAATCATTGAGTCATGCTACAGTGAATACCAGCGCCAGGTAACAGACAATCCACAAGGACACGGCATGGACTACGTGCACGCCTACATGACCATAGAAAAGCAGTAACTATGCAATGAACGCAAGGCGGTTGTGCCGGGTGGTGTCGAGGCAAACTTTTTACAGCGGCGCTCGACGCACTAATTACCGATAGATGCTGCAATCTGCGCAAGCGTGATGGTTTCAATCCATTGGAGTTTAAAAATCAGACGGAGCTCAACTGACCGTCCGAAATAGTTTGCAACGCCTTTTGGGCTCGCAAGTAATCTTGTCTGGCTGAGTGTTCGAATAAATTCTTTGCACTGGAAATATCTTTATCAACACCCCAGCCATTCTGATGCATCACTGCCAGATTGTATTGTGCTCTCGCATCACCCTGATCGGCAGCACGTCGCAGCCAGCGAGCAGCCCTGCGAAAATTTTTACTCAGACCTTTGCCATTGGCATAGCGCAGACCAAGATTCACTTGCGCTCGTCGATTTCCACGCTCTGACGCTTTACGGTACCAGCCTATCGCAATTTGTTCGTCCCGATCTATTCCCAGACCATGTTCATACATTCTGCCAAGATTATATTGCGCAGCGGCACTGTTCTGATCAGCCGCCATGCGTAGCCAGTATACGGACTGATACACGTCCTTGGGCACACCCAGCCCCACTGCACACCCGATTCCGAGATCCAGCTGTGCCTGCGCATAGCCCGCCTCCGCCGCTTTCCGGAACCATTTCATCGCCGCAGTGTAATCCTGGCGACCGGCTACCCCGTTAATGTGGCATATACCCAGATCAAACTGGGAAGCGGTGTGACCATTGTTAGCCGCAACCTCAAACCACCGCAGTGCATCTGAATCGGATTGGTCCACCATATTGCCAGTCGCGTACATCTTCGCCAACATCGCCTGGGCATGAATATCTCCGCGTTCTGCTGCCTGGGTAAACCATCTCACGGCTTCGGTTTTATCTTTCGGTACCCCGCGTCCCTGGGCATAACACACACCTAGATCAAACTGCGCAACCACATGTCCCTTTTCCGAGGCAGCTCGATAATAATTGACTGCAGTCTGCCGATTCTGCAGAACACCATGTCCTTCTGAATACATATAACCCAGGAAACCGAGTGCACAGGAATTTCCCTGATTAGCAGCTTGCTGAAAATAATACGACGCTTTCTCATAGCTTTGTTCAACATGCTGGCCATCAAAATACATGGTGCCCATAAACACCAGGCCCCATTCACTGCCAGCAGAAGATTTATGCTCTATCCAGTCGCGCGACTTACTAAAGTGGTGTTCTCGCTCCTCTTCAGTAAAATGATCCTCTCCAAGCAACGCTATGGCAGCGCTCGCACCCAGGTGCTTTTGTTCCGCGGCAAGCTGCAACAGCTCTGCAGCTGCCGTCTCGTCCATAGGAATGTCTTCGGCTCCTCTGCGCAATTCCATAGCACGAAGAAAGTGATCCTCAGAGGTGGGCCCCGCCACTAGCGTTAGACGGCCACCACCAGGCAAAGACTTGCTGCGTCTTGCGCTTGCCCGTTTTTGTTTGCCAAGTATCTCGCCCGTCGTCTTTTTCATTTTTCTGTTTCTTCACCCGTTCTCGCACGAATATACCGCTACCAATCGAAACATTGTGCAAATTGTCCAGCTTGTAAAAATGCTGAATCTATTTCGATATCGCGTGAACTCACTAACACTCGTTTATTAGATTTATCCAATCCTGCCCTGGTTGTTGTTTAGTCTCTATCTGGTGGAGCCTGACCCGCGTTTGTTCACCGGAAGCAGAGTCGATTCCTTGATTATTTCCATGACGATATACGACCGTGTATCTCTCACTCCTGGCAAATCGCGCAAAATATCACCGAGCAACTGGCGATACTCTGACATATCAGCGACCCGAATTTTCATCAGGTAATCAAAATCCCCCGACAGCAGATGGCACTCCAGTAAAAAGGGAATACGTAGTGCTGCCTGGCGAAATTTCTCAAATATGCTTTTACTGTCGTATTCGAGTTTGATCTCAACATACACCATTAGCCCTGCCTCCAACAGATCAGGATTCAAGATAGCGGTGTAGCCTGTTATGTAGTGGTCTTGCTCAAGGCGTTTTACGCGCTCCAGGCAGGGAGAGGTACTCAGACCCACTCGCTCGCCAAGTTCCACATAAGAGATGCGCCCGTTTTTTTGCAGCTCTTGCAGAATTTTCCTGTCGATCCGATCCAGCGCTCTCACAGTCATCACAATAATAATTAGGGAAAATTCCATTTTAACCAAATATTATTCGGCAAATAGCAATATTTTGGGATTTAAATCCGGCGATTCTGACCTACACTCCAAAATATATTTTGCACCTTTATGGTTTGCCAATTAATTCTGCGTGCCGCAGTCAGTCAAATCAATTGTAAACCCCACCCGGAGATAGTCCATGTTAATTGGTGTTCCAAAGGAAGTTAAAAACCACGAATATCGAGTCGGACTGACACCGGTTAGCGTTCGTGAACTGGTATCAAACGGGCACTCCGTATTAGTTCAGACCGGTGCCGGCACCGGAATCGGTGAACCGGACGCCTCGTACAAGAGCGCAGGCGCCACAATCGTTGCAAACGCTACGGATGTATTCGCGCAAGCAGAGATGATTGTAAAAGTAAAAGAGCCTCAACCCGCAGAGTGCAAAATGCTACGACCCGGCCAGCTTTTGTTCACCTATCTGCATCTCGCGCCAGATCCAGAGCAAACTCGTCTTTTGCTTGAATCAGACTCAGTTGCTATCGCCTATGAAACAGTAACGGACGACGACGGCGGGTTGCCTCTACTCGCACCGATGTCGGAAGTGGCTGGCCGTATGTCTATACACGCCGGTGCTATGTGCCTTGAGAAGTCCCGTGGTGGTTCCGGCAAGTTGCTCGGCGGTGTTCCGGGAGTGGCACCAGCCAATGTCGTTGTCATTGGCGGCGGAGTTGTTGGTACCAACGCTACCCAGATGGCGGTTGGTATGAACGCAAATGTGGCCGTGCTGGATCGATCTATCAATCGCCTGCGTGAACTGGATGCACAGTTTAATGGACGGGTATCAACAATATATTCAACGCGTGCCGCACTCGAACAACATGTGGCAAACGCTGATCTGATAATCGGTGCAGTACTCATACCCGGGGCCGCAGCACCCAAACTGGTTACCCGGCAAATGCTCGGTTCCATGCGACCGGGATCGGTTCTAGTGGATGTTGCTATTGATCAAGGTGGCTGTTTTGAAACGTCCAAAGCAACAACCCACGAGTCTCCAACCTACATAGTCGACGATATAGTGCACTATTGCGTGGCGAATATGCCCGGGGCTGTTGCCAGCACATCTGCACATGCGTTAAATCATGCGACTTTACCGTATACACTGGCGCTCGCTAACGAAGGCTACCAGCAAGCTCTCAAAAATGACGATCATCTTTTACAGGGACTGAATGTACACCGCGGGGCAATCACCAACGAACCTGTGGCACAAGCGCTCAACCTTGAATACACCGATCCGTACTCTGTACTCGGCTAGAGGACCACCAGTCTTAAAACGGGTGAGTTAGCTAGCTGGCGCTCACCCCGGCTTCTTCACAAGTTGCTGTATCTTCTTCTTTGCCTTGGCAGGCTCTGCCCGCTCTATAGATATCCTGTCGCATCCGTTAAAACCCGCGAAGTCCTGCAAGCGCTTCACCACCCGGGCCAGCAGAGCATCCGACAACGGTGTATCCAGATATAGTGCTTTCACTATAAGCAACGATGCTTTTCGATCTGCCTTGCAGTCCACTCTGCCGATGAATCGATCACCCGACAATATTGGCAGACAAAAGTAACCAAAGACACGTTTTGCGGCAGGTACGTAACACTCTATCTGAAAATCAAAATCAAAAACGGATCGACATCGTTCGCGTTGTATCACACTGTTATCAAACGGAGACAATATATTCACTCTGCTGCCGGCACGCGGCAACAGCTCCAGGATAGCCGGGTCACAATAGACTTCACTGTTGCAGGGTAGCCTGGATAAGCACAACAGTCCCTCATCAACCAGATGCTGCAAACGCTCTCTTACCGCTTGACGCAGAGGCGCACCTTTGCGCAAATAGGTAAAAGACTTGAGCACCGCAAATCCGTGTGCACGTATGGTGACGTCAACGAGATAGCCTGCGTACTCCGACAACGTCGGGCAGCGAGTATCAACTTTTTCCGGCAGTGCTCTTTCCATAAGATCGTAGCGTTTCTGGAATCCGCGTCTGCCGACTATCATCAGGTCACCCTGAATAAACATCTGCTCCAGTGCCTGCTTTGCAGGTTTCCAGTCCCACCACCCGGACTTGTTTTTCGGCGATTGAATAAAATCCCGAGCCATCAGGGGACCTTCGACCTCAATCCTTCGGTATATCTCCTGCATCAGTTTCACACTGGTGTTTTCGAACCAGTGCTTCTCCCCACTCTTTATTGCTTGCATCCGGGGCAGGGCAAAACGAAAATCCTCAATAGGTAAATACGAAGCTGCGTGAAACCAGTACTCGAAAATTTTCTTTTGCTCAACCAGATTATCCAGATAACTCATCCGGTAATCCGGAATTCTGCTCCAGAGCACATGATGGTGAGCCCTCTCCACAACAGATATAGTGTCAATCTGAATGTATCCGAGACGGCGGATCGCAAACAGCACTGCTGCCTGCCCGCGACCAAATGGTTCGGCCTGCAACAACCCCTGATCAAGCAGTGCTTTTTTACGGAATCTGGAAATTTGTATAGGCACCGACATGGGTTAATAGCTTGTGTAAAAGCGTGATCATACTATGCATTCACTCCAACCGGGCCGGCTGTCAGGCATCTCCGAGCCAGTCTGGCAGGCTGTTTCACGCTCTACCGAATTTCATTAAACTGAGCGACTTCGCTTTAATAGTAATGATAACGAAAACCGGATCGTCAAAATCCAGGCATTAGCACGATGGCCACCAGACAAACATCAACACCAAACAAAGTTATCCGGAGGCACCGAGTTGTGTTGGCAGGACGCTGCCGGGCACTAGTAGCGTGCCGTTAGCGCCAATCTCGCGCCGGATCTGTAGATGCCGGATACATTTTTTTACGCAGGTCGATATACTATTGCGAAACGACACCAAAGCGGCTGTTGGTGCCGGGATCTTGCGAAGCGTAAATACGCTAACGGCGAGGGTATTTTGCGTTCACTTTAGGTCCATAGGTGTAAATCCTGATGAAAATGAACGATGAAAACAATCCGTCCGGGCACTCTCGCAGTAGTAAAGATTCTGTCGCCCATGCTCCTAGCGCGGATATTGCAACGGAACGCACAAAAACGCCTCGATTCAACAATACTTGCGTTAACCCGTTTCGAAGCGCCTGGATTTAATACAATGGTCAAAGTTAACCTGCTCTAATGCAGGTTTATGATATGGACAAATTCACTGACCGGTCTGCCATCGGTTGAACAACCATTCAAATTCGAAACTGTATAACGATACGACGCGGCCTTTATGGAAACTAAAACCAACAGTACCAGCTTCATTGTCGCTGCACCGGTCAAACCCACTGACAAATCCCTGATGCAGAAAATGTCGGGGTACCTGTCAGACCTTGATGACGTCAGGGAAGCCCATCTCCCCACCGTTATTGATTTTGGTACTACGGGTGATCCCAGACTCACTCTGTTTGTGGTGGTTAACGCCGAGACAGACAGGGACCTCGTTTACCAGACACTGGAAAGCCGAATGAACAGTCGATTCTCGGGCACCGGGAATATCGCACTGCGGGTAGTCACAAATACTTTTCCACTGCTCCAGGCGATCAGGGACACTGGCTGCGTAGTCGGGTGGAGAGACTGACCGGACAGACTCTCTGTAGAGCGAGCTGGTCTATCAATTTACTGCGATCGATCACGTGCAGACGTCTGCCACGCAATCTACTGTAATCTATCCAGTTGGAAAAAATACGGGCTCAGCGCGAATATCCGTGTTCACAGCGAGCTGTAATTTTGGTGACTCGGATACATCCAAAGAGCCCCTTTTACCCTGGGCCTCTTTACGTGAGAATCCGCCACGCAATCTGCGAGCGCAGACAGACTAAACGCCAGGTAGAGTCAAAAAACAGTCCCACAACTGTGTTGTGAGCACTTTTGAATAACCCGTTCTATCTAACTAAAACCTGTCTCTTTACCGCAAGATGCTTGCTTTAAAGCCACTCTTTGGCTCTGAGCTCGCAATTCTGGCTGGATGAACGACTTAGCCGCCGTATTTCTTTTTGTATAACTCTCCGGCCTGATCCACCCACTGGTCTCTTTGTATGCGACCGGGAAACTGGGGTATCTGCTGTTGCAATTCGTCAATACCACTTTCATCCAGCATAGCTACCTGCTGAAAATAATAAATGCCGGTCGAATGAAGTACTTTTTCCAGCACCGGTCCAACACCCTTTATATCTGTCAGTTTATCGCGCTCGTCTTTAGCCGGTTCCTTATCCGGCACAGTCCACGCGACAGGAACATACCCCGACGCTGTTGCCACCTTTCCGGAAGCCGGTTCAGAGCCAGCTTTTGTGGCAGTCGGACTCTCGTCTCCCGTGTCATTAGCAGCCGCAGATCTCTTTTTCTCTTTAGCCCCCTGGGGTTTTACTGTCTCCTTTTGGGCGGCAATCTTTCCATCATCAGCCTTTTGTCTGGAAGCCGGTATCACCTTGCCCGCTTGCTTGTTTGTTTTGCCATTTCCCTCCACAGGGGCAGCTTTTGATTCATCGTTTTCCGCCGTGTTTTCACTCCCTGTGTTTTCAGACATCTGACTGGCAGCGGCAGGCTTGTCTGCTGTCCCCTCCGTTTTCTTGCCAGCCTCCGGATCTTTTGAATCAGATGCAGGACTGGTATCAGTTGCCTTGCCCGGGTTTTTGGTCGATGCGAACCCGGCGGTTTTATCGCCAGTTGTTTCTTTTAAATCTGTTGTGGCTGTCGACTTGAGATTAGTAGTTGAGCTGGTCTGAGCCGAAGCAACGGCACTTTCTCCTTCGACTGCACTATCCTTTGGACTCGTGTTTTCATCGGCACCCAACAGCGACGAAGGTGCGGAAGACGATGTGACGGGGGCATTCTTATCCGCGGCTTTTCGGCTGTGAATGTCTGTTACCTTATCAATGGAAGCAACGCTCGCCGATCGCGCAACCGGGGAACCGGCCAGTTTTTTCTTCAGCTCTTCTATAGTTTCGTCGCGCGACTGCAATCCTGCTCTTAACGTATCGATTTCACGATCATCTTTGCTACGGCGTCCGTCGCTTTGATCGTCACTACCAATTGATTTTTCGAGCTCGGCAATTTTTTCTATTGAGCGCTCATATTTACTTTGCAGCGCAGCCTTGTCTTTTATTGCTCCCGCTTCGACGCCATTAACCACAGACTCCAGTTCAGCAGCCAGAGTTTTGTATCGACTGTTGGAATCCATCAAAGCCTGTTCAAGTCGACCCCGCTCTGAGCGTTCCTTTTCAAGTGATGCAGCAAGTTCTGTTGTCGCCTCTCGTCCATCCGGGGCTTCAGCCATGCCTCCGGACCCTGAACTGTCTGCGGGTGCGCCTTGATCGCTTGCGCTGTTTTCAAGTTCGAGTATTCGGGCCTGTAGCGCATCGACACTGACAGCGGCATCGTTTGCCACCTGTAACGCATTATCGCGCTCTTCTATCAGTGCGATATTCATCGCTTCGGCGTCAGTGGTTGCCACTGCTTCACCCGTGTCTGATATCCCGGTACTTATTGCGCCTGAGTGCGTTGCTAACTGACGCCTCCATCGCCATAACATCCAGCCAAGCCCGAGGCCAAGACAAAACGTTATCAGCAACGGTACAAGTATGTCCCATATTACCCAAGACATGCGTTAACCCTCTTTATTATTAGTTTGATTGAGTGATCACATTAAAGTGCACACGTCGATTTCTCTGCCTGCCAAGTGCTGTGTCGTTTGACTCCACAGGCCGCCTTTGCCCGTAACCAACTGCAACCAGCCGTGTTTCCGGAACCTCCCGGCTTGTCAGGTAATTTTTTACAGCGGCTGCTCGCAGCTGACTGATTTTTTCATTGACCCTTTCTCGCCCGACGTTATCCGTGTGTCCCTCAACTTCCACCCGAAACCGGGGAAAGCGATTTAATTGTTCAACAACCTTATCCAGGGTGTTCATAGCTACCGGTGTTAAATCAGCTTTGCCACTGTTGAAGACTACGTTGGCCCGAATTTCCTCGGCCAACCGGTCGAGTTCCAGTTGCAGCGTCGCCATATCGCTCAAATTGCCTTCGCCTCGCAAGCTAATAGTCTCCGCCACTGTTATACCCTCAGCTCGAGCAACAGCGGTTACTTCCATGAGGGAAGATTGCACAGCGGAATCACCGACCAAAGCGTTAAGCGACAGATTCGTCCCTTTAAGTCCCACCTCACCAACCACATCCGATGAAAACCGGGCGACTATCGCCGATAGTCTGTTTATACGTTCATCGGCTCCGGCTATGCGAGCAGACTGTTCCACAATGCGAATTTCGTTGGTCACCTGATCAGCACCGATTGCTTCATTTGCGGCGAACGACAGTCGGCGTTGCTGTTCTTCGGAAAGCACCTGGCCCTTTATCGTCATTCTTTCGCCGTCGCTGCTCGCCATAACATCTACTTCGCCGTTTCGCAGGTAATCAATCTCCCCGGTAACTCGAAACTCAAGCACAGTAACTGTAGCGGCATCCTCTATCGCCTCGGCTGCTGCTTTGTTCTTGGCCATAATGCGGTAACCAAGATTGTCCTGATCGAGCTTCATATCGGCAAAAGCAACGTTTTTTGGTCCTGTTAGTTCAAGCATGGCCGCCAGCGCTGACACCTTTGCATCACTGCCGTTGTTGGCTTCATCAGCACTCACTACCTCAAGATTGTCATTGATCCGCTCAACGCCGGAAACCAGCAACGCACCAACCAGTTGATCGCGCTGTGCCTCGGTTTCCACAGTGCCACTTAGAGTGGCCTCGGTCTCGCCCGCCTCCACATTCACGTTCAACAGCTGATCTTTGGTAATGATTCTGGCCAGTTCCGGGTCTGGCTGACTTAGATTCAAACGCAATTTCCTGATACCCGTGGCAAAGAGCGCTGAACCAGATTGTTCACCTTGCCTTACCACTGTCGCAAACTGTTCTGCAGTAACGCCCGGGGGGAGCTCTCCGGTGACGGTAAGATCGCGATAGTCCCAACGGAAATTCAAGGACGCTGCATCGATACCCGCATTTGCCATTCGCGTCTTCGACAGCGTATCCAGCCGTGACTCGAACCAGGGTACCGACCAGACAATTGTTGTCGTTGCGACAACGATAAAAGCCACCAAACCCCAGCACCATGTTTTGGTGTGGGACCACGGCCACCGACCAGAACGACTGGGGGGCAGGTAGGGCACCCAACCGGGTTTTCCGGGAATGAGGGCGTTTTCAGCCACGTGTTTGCACCTTAACTTTTGTTTATGTGTCGACCAATTGACACCGAACAGTCTTTGCTGTCTTGTCTGGACGTATTCGCCCGCTCACAACCAGTACTCTAAAATTACTTTCAGCAACAGAATGTTACCTATAGGTTATTGTTGGCTAAATACCAGTGTTTTTTCAGCAACAGAGGACAAAAACCAGCCGTTAAATTCACCTGCTTTTCAAGATAAAATATATATAGAACAGCAACTTACGATACGATTATAACGTTGAACCGGCTTTCAACCACTCAATTGTCAAAATTCGCTACTTATGCGCAAAGGCTGGATTCCAGTGTGAGAGCCACCTGCAAAAACACATTTTTTACCGATTACTTTTGCAAAATTGAATGAAGATGCACGTCAAATGATCGCAAAACCGGACTGGTTGTGGCACGTTCCCGACATTCGCGCACATGCAAGCTGCTCAACTTCAGCGCCAAACGGTTCAATCTAAAAAAATCACCAAAGAAAACGGGATACTCTTGCCTACTTCCTACGACCGGCACCACGATTCCAGTTCCGCCAAACGGCCCATCGGCTGTCTGTCTATTATTGGACTTATCCTGCTCACTATTGTCCTTACGATTGGCGCGACGCTTTGGGTGGTGAACAGCCAGTTCTTCACACGAAGTTTCAAACCGGTCAGCCTGAATACCACAGAAGAAGAGCAGCTATCGGTGAAACTTGCAGCGCTCGGCGACTTTTCAAAAAACTCTGACCCCGAGATAACCGCAACCCAACGTGAAGGCGGCCAGGGCGAAGCCAGTCAAGCCGGGGAAATCCAACCAGAGCTGTACTCGGAAGATCCTTCAAAAAGAACCATCGAGTTATCCGAACGTGAGCTCAATGCATTGTTGGCGAAAAACACAGATCTGGCGGAGCAGCTTGTCGTGGATTTGGCAAACAATCTGGCAAGCGTAAAATTGCTCGTAGATCTCGATCCTGATCTGCCATTTGTTGGCGGTAAGACTCTTAAGGTCAGCAGCGGTGTGGGATTGTCGTATTCGCGTAACCGCCCTGTCGTGGTCATGAAAGGTCTGAGTGTTTGGGGTATCCCGATTCCAAACGCCTGGTTGGGCGGATTGAAAAATATAGACCTCGTACAGGAGTTTGGAGGTAACGAGGGATTTTGGAAATCGTTTGCGGCCGGCATTGACGACATACGCGTAGAAGACGACAAACTGCTAATTCAACTTGCCGAATGAGCACACCGGTTGCCGGAAAATAGAGAATCCCGAACGCACTCATGCCCGAACTTCCTGACATCACGGTGTACATCGACGCACTAAAACACAGGTTGCCAAATGCAACGCTGAGTCGTGTTGTCATTGGCAACCCTTTTTTTCTGCGTACAGTAACACCGGCTGTCGATGATATTTGCGGTAACCAGCTTATAGATATACGGCGAATCGGTAAAAGGCTGGCCTTTCAGTTTGAACAAGACAACTGGATAGTGATCCACTTAATGGTTGCCGGTAGATTTCAGTGGGTTGAAAAAACAAAAAAGATACCCGGCCGCAAGTGCATTGCGCAATTCTACTTTGACACAGGCACTCTATTGCTGACGGAGGCAGGTAGTAAACGGCGTGCTTCAATGCATTTATTCAGCAACATGCAAGATATGCTGAGTGTTGATCGCGGCGGTCTGGAAATTGCCGACATCAGTGTCCAGCAATTTTCGCAGCGGCTAACACTGCGAAATCATACCCTGAAGCGTGCTCTAACCGACCAGGCATTGTTCAGTGGAATTGGCAATGCCTATTCCGACGAAATCTTGCACCACGCGCGATTGTCTCCGGTTGTGCAAACGCAAAAAATGAATGAAGAAGAAATTCACAGCCTTTACCGCAGCTGCACCTTTGTACTCGATTACTGGCTCACAGCACTACGCAAAGAATACTCGGATAAGTTTCCGCTAAAAGTCACTGCATTCAAAGAAGGCATGTCAGTACACGGACGCTATCAACAACCTTGCCCGGTATGCAGAACCCAAATCCAGCGTATTCGCTACGCAAGCAATGAAACCAACTACTGCCCACGGTGCCAGAACCACGGGAAAATGCTCGCCGATCGTTCACTATCCCGGCTACTTAAAAAAGACTGGCCCTCCACCATAGAAGAACTGGAGGAAAACCAAATGGCGCGCGAGCCTGGAAAATGACTGATATTACTGTCGCGCTTGATCAATTGAGCACAACCGTCCTGAAAGCACTGGAGAATCAGGGACTGGAAAAAAACGAGCGACAAACAGTCCACGATGTATTGATGTACGCGCAAAAACGCGGCAACAGCCAGGGTCTTATAAAAATAAAGGAACGCACGACTCTGCCGGATGCCAACTGCCAGGCAGTAAAAACGGTTGTACGTTCAAAGGCAATTGCTACGGTTGACGGCGGCGGACACACTGGAATGCTGGTGTTGCAAACCGCTACAAACACTGCAATTGACCTTGTTCTTGAAACCGGTATCTCTCTGGTCAATACCGTCAACACACGCTCATCCACCGGTTCTATAGGCTACTATGCGCGTCAAATGGCGAACCAGGGTTTTATAGGCCTGGTACTGGCAGGATCACCAAAGGTGATGGCACTGGAGGGAGGGATAGATCCGGTACTTGGCACAAACCCGATCGCGATTGCAATTCCCGGTACAAAGGGTCCGCTGGTTCTGGACATGGCCACGGCGGCAACTACCTGGTTTGCGGTTATTGATGCAAAAGATCATAACCAGCCCCTGCCGTCCGGCGTGGCACTGGACACCAATGGAGAACCGACAATAGATGCAACTGCGGCGCTTACCGGCGCGTTGAGAACTTTTGGAGGCGCCAAGGGTTCCGGGCTGGCACTGATGTTCGAATTACTCACCGCACCACTGGCAGGTGCATCGGTTGTTGGCGATACATTTGATAATCGCGCAAATACTGTTTTTGCCATTGACCCGGAAATCGTATTAGGCGATTCCAGCTACAAACGCCGAGTCAACGACATCATCGAAAAATTAAAAGCAGGCCGGACATACAAAGACACCGAAATCAGATTGCCTGGTGAACAAGGTGACTCTATCGCCGAGCGCTGCGAACAAACAAATTCAATTGCCATTGATGCTGATCTCTATCAATTTATAGTAGAGTTGGCCATATAAGCTGGCGCATTCGCCACCTTCTGCATTTTTTGTTTTAGTGCCAAACAGATGAAGGCAGGATTTTTCCGGTAGCCACGCCCTGGGAATTCTCAACAACCGGGTTGTACCAGGGCTGTAGCGCATCGTATTGCGAATCTGATAACACCCCGAGCTTACGCAGAACCGCGCCCAGCACCACATCTGCGGCACGGGTAGCGCCATCGTCTATTTTCAAAGCGATCGCTATACCGCTGTCTGGTGCTATCGCCGCAAACACCCCTTCAGCACCGGTTTTTACCACCAGTGACTTGTGCACTTTCATTGTCGCGGTACAACAGCGGCCCGAGCCCGCGACCATCTCCGGGTATGAATTCATCGAGACGAGAATTTTTTTCATTGCCTCAGCGCGCTTTGATGATTGGTCTTGCAATCGGCAAAAGCTGGCCAACGATCGGGCAAACGCTCGCAAAGGCATTGCCAGCGCAGGCATACCACATCCGTCCCGATCCCATGGCATATCCCGCATCTCGAGGGCAGACAACTCAGTGAGCACATCCATCCAGCGGCTTTGCACTTCATGCTCATAACGGGAATACCCGACCAGAGGTTGATCCAGAAAACTGGCAAGTGTGAGCATGCCGGTATGCTTGCCCGAACAGTTGTGGTGAAGGCGGTCGGGCTGTCCACCTTCCCGCAATAGCTGATGAGCACTATCCACATGCAATGGCAGAGACTTGCCACACTCTAGGTCTGCAGGAGAGAGACCGGTTTTTTCCATCCAGTTCAGTAAAGTAATACGATGGAATTTTTCCGCCCCGTGCGAGGCACAGGCCAGTGCAATTTGCTCCACTGACAAGCCAAAATGATCGGCTGCGCCTGTCTCCAGCAACGGAATGGTCTGGACCGGTTTTAACGAGGAGCGAGGAAAGACGAGGTCGTCAATATTGCCCAGTTCGAACACAGTTTCTCCATGTCCGTTCATGGCGACCACACTGCCCCGGTGGCGAGATTCTACCAGAGTGTTTCGATACACATCGGCAAGCACCGGATTCATGTAGCTCTCCACTGGTTTATTGTCATTTGCGTACCTCAACGTGATAAACACCGCAATTTAGAATGTCATCTGCATACTCCCGCGGCAGCAAGATGCAGCGATAATTTTGCCCACCTCTGTGCAACCAGTATGATGGGCAGCAGCAAAACGGACTCAGTATGCCAACCGCAACCGCCGATAGTATACCGACTAGATCTATTGCCTCACTGGGCATGTATGACCCGCCTTCAGTAGCATCTGCTAATGACCGGTTCTGGGAGCAACTACGCCGACGGGTACTCGCACTTAACCCGCCGCTAACACTCAATCGAAAAATGCCGCTTGGTCAACAATGGAAACACGGACAACTGTTTTTCTCGCAAACCTGCGGCTACCCCTATATCACCGCCTTGCGCCAGCAACTGACTCTTCTCGGTACACCAACCTACACATTCGACGGATGCCGCGATGGGCAGTATTCAAGCTTTATAGTCACAAAAAAATCAGCCAGTACTGACCTGATAACTTACCGTGGTCAACGTCTGGCAGCCAACAGCAGCGACTCGTTATCAGGTCTCATTGCAATGGAAATAACCCTCGCACATGTTGGTATCGAGAACACATTTTTTCGCACCTGCTTTTTTTCCGGTAGCCATATTAACTCCATGAGACTTGTGGCCAGCGGTGAGGCGGATATATGCTGTATTGACGCTGTGACCTGGGCTCTGGCCTGCCAGAGTCAGGTTGAGCTTACTGACGAGCTACAAATTATCGCTCAGTCGCCTGACTTTCCGGCACTGCCGTATGTGACCTCTGCGAAACGACGTCCGCAGTTTGTCCAGCAACTGAAGACGGCTCTCTTGAGCCTGACAGATGACCCCGCCGCAAGAGCTTCTTTCTCGCAATTGGGTATTGCGGCTATACACCCCGCCACAACCCCGACCTATGCAAAAATTCTCGATCAATATGCCGAGGTCGATTCCGGGCTGCGCGGAAAAATCGCCGAACAATTTAAACACTGGTAACAAATACTCAATTCGGATCAACTCAGGATCTGAAAAAACGGCCGAATTGAAAAATAGGCAATCACCAAAATCACGCCGAGCGTGGCGAGAGAGCGGACCGGATATCGACAAAACCGGGAAAAGACAGTTTCCTGCTCACCCTGTTCCGCGAGCACGCGTTGCTCGGCCTGCATTTTCGATTTTCTGGCGCTTTGATACTCGGCTAGCAGAGACTCCGCTCTTTCAGTATCGCTTTGCTCTCGCAGCCAAATCGCCGGAAAGGAAATACCCCACCGACCAGCACTCGTTTCAAACCAGTCAATCCGGTTTTCATCCAGCAATCGACGAACATCGTTCGCTTCTTCCTCTGGCACCAGTCGTAGTTTAAAAAAAAGCTGAGCCATGTCACCTCATAGGTTCAAGGGGTTGATTCCAAACACAGTTTAGCCACCCTGAACAGGTAAATATCCGGGTAGCACAAGCAGGCATAACATAAACCTGGCAGAATTACTGGATCACTCGCGGCCTGTAACCACACAAAAAATTAACGAGTTGTATCGAAATTCGGCAAAACTGCGACCCATATAAGAGTTCCCCGCTCGCGCGAAATGTTACTATCTCTAACAGATGCAGAAAATCTCAAATTTAGCGTATTTGTTTATATAACGACCTAAAAAAACACATCCACGTCAAATTTTGAGAGTTTGTTACATACTGTACATGCTATATTGGTCTCAAACATGCATCGTACCAAGCCCAGGCGACGATGACCTGCGCCAGTCTGGCTTAATTCTGTAGCTCAGAACCAGGCCAACAATAAAATAAAAAAGCCCAGGTCAAGCAAACCGGACAGACCCGTGTTAGAAGAAGAAACGAAATCAGGTAACTCTGCTGCCCCTTCAATTTCCCGGCGCAAAATTCTGGGGGTTGGACTTGCGGGTGCACTTTTGCCCTGGGGCCTGCCGTCCGCGACAGCAGCCACCAGGCTATCGAATGGCAGACCCATTGTCTACCCGGACAGATCGTTATCGCTCTTCAACGTGCACACCGCCGAAAACGAGAAGGTGACCTACTGGTCTGACGGTGCCTACCTGCAGTCCGGACTCAATCAGATAAACTGGATAATGCGTGACTTCCGCACTAACGATGTCAAATCTATTGATCCGCGATTGTTGAACATCCTGTATCTGCTCACCCTCAAACTTGAATCCGGGCAACCGGTCCAGCTTTTGTCAGGCTTTCGGTCAAAGAAAACCAATGACATGCTTCGCAAAACGACAGAGGGTGTCGCACGGCGCAGTTTTCATATGGCAGGCCGCGCAATGGACATACGCATTCCTCGCGTGGAGACTCGCAACATACAAAGAGCGGCGCTGCTACTGGGCGGTGGTGGTGTCGGATACTATCCCAAATCAAACTTCGTGCATCTGGATTCTGGCCCGGTTAGAACCTGGTAAACAGCTCTACTGTGAGTGAGACGGGTTCAACCGTGTCTGCTTAAGGATAATGATTTGCACCTCGTAGCTTACCGACTGGCTCGCGGCTAACGCTCGCCTATTACAATTTATTACATCAAGGTCCGCAATAACAGCGGTTTACGTCT
>CAYPCS010000055.1:0-36726 GCA_964409275.1 uncultured Granulosicoccaceae bacterium | reverse complement strand
CGATTGTATAACCTGTGCCGATTGTCGACGTGTTTCGTGGCTCACCGTCTATATACAGAGCTACTTTGCCGTTGCTGTTGTTCCAGCTAAGCGCAAAATGCCGGGGGGTACCATCCAGTGCGTCGCTGACATCACCAAGAGGAACTACCATACCGCCGATGCCAAACAGCAGCTGATTATTGACAGTGAAGTAGGCACGCACCTCGTGCGGTTGAGCGCTTGTGGAATAGTTGAACAGGTGCGGTGCAACACTCTTGCTGTGATCAGTTGCGACAATAAACTCGGTGGTAAATGCCTGTGCGCCAGCGAAAACAGCATCGCCATTTTGAGCTTGCAGAAAGGCATCGTTGCCACCATCACTATTTAGCTCTATGCCACTGCCAAGGTTGACCGGAGTCACTATGTCATCGATTACCGCGATTGCCATCGTTTTGCTGTAACTGTTGCCCTCAGCGTCTGTCACCTGGACGCCGACATCGTAGGAAACTGCATCTTCATAGTCGATGCGTTGTCCGTCGGCAACGGTAATCTCACCAGAATTGCTGTCGATTGCAAACCGGCCAGTTGCATCATCGGTCAGGCTAAACTGATAGTTTGATCGAACTTCACCGGCGTCCCACTCGACAATGTACGATACGCCCAGGTTTAACGGGTCGGCCTCGTCATAATCTATCCATTGGCCTGTCTGGATACCTGGATGTGTGGTGCCGGATACTCGCAGTGTGAGGTGATTTTCTGATGGTGCTTCGTTGTTTGGTTCCCCTGATTGAAATTGTGTGAATGTTCCCGGTGTTGGTGCACCGGTGACACCGCCTGACCAGATTAAATCGCCATCAATTGATTCTTCGATCCATCTAAATTCACCTTCTACTGCGCTGTCTCGCGCTCCCAGCCAAATATATTCGGTTGACGTTGAAGCGAGATTTTTTGTCAGCTCGTTCTCGTATGCAGATTCTATCGTCAGCAGCTGACCGGTTACGCCATTAAGCTTGCTGGTTGTCGCCGTTGTATGTGCCTCGTTAAAGGTGTGATTTCCCACAATCACTCGATAAAACTTCCCGGTTGCGGCATCGTAGGTCAGGGACGAATCGTTTGTCAGAAGTGATGAAACGGCCGCGGGAATTTCAACAACAGATATATCGCCAATCACACTGTGCCCGGCAGGGAATAAATCAAGTGACTGAAAAACCAATACCGTAGTTGGTCCTGCTGCTGTAAAGCTGAGTGTTCGGAGGTCCCACACCGGGTCCTGCCTGGTCCATCCCGGTGGTTGGGTTGTTGAAAAGTCGAAGGAGCTTGAACCGGCGGTGACGCGAAGGTCTTTAGTCGCGTCACCGACAAGAAAATTTCCAGTCAATGCAAACGTGACTTGATAGGTTTTGCCTGAAACAGTGTCAAGCGATTGCTGAATAGTGCCCGGTCCGCTGAGACTGGCTAGCTCAACCGGGCGCCCGCCAGAGGGTGTCGGGCCGACGGTGTCTGGATCGTTATAGATCACTATACTGTTGTTAACGACCTCCCAGTCACCAAACGAGTCCGGGCTCGTCATAATTTCGAAGCCACTGGCGATCGGTGTTTCGGTAAACCGGCCATCGCTAACGATGTTGTTGTTGATGTCTGATTCAGATGGCACAACGAATCCGGCGCTGGTGCCATTTGCAGCATTTTCTACGACGTGCAGGCCTTGAATCGGAACGCTCTCGGTGAAGCCGCCACCTTCGAGGTTGCCATCAGAGACACGAAAATCCGAGATTGTGTAGTCGGCTTGATCACTATAGTCGCCAGAGGCGGATGCAAAGAACGATGTATCGACGTACCAGTCTTCAGTGCCGTTCAGGCTACTCACCGTGTGAAAGACTGTACCGTTGTGGAGGAAATGAAGATCTGTTCCGTCGACACGGAAGGAGAAGGTATCACCATCGGCATAGCTTACATCGTGGTTTGTGATTGTGCCGAGCGCATGTAGCCGAACCTGGTCTCCGGTGTTGTGATTCGAATCGAATGAAACTGCATACTGGATGTCGTTCTCTGCAGGTGATGATTCCGTGTGTGACAGCCCGATAGCATACGCCTGAGATCCGGCACCCGTCGCTGAGAGTGCTGGCACATCAAAGCTAACCGAGTAGTTGTCAGTGAAGCCCAGGGAACCGAGCGTGGGCGAATTTATCTGTGATGCGAATCCAGTGGCAGCACCATCGTCCACAAAGGTGATTGACGAGTCGCTCGCTACCACACCCGCACTGGCGTTGGTCCAGCCGCTTAAATGCCTTACAAGAGGTGGTGCGATGTTATCCGTACTCAGGTTATTGGCAGCGACAATATCAACGATTTCACCTGAGCTGTTAAAACCATCCATTTGCCAATTACCGAGCAGGCCAATGTTAGCGGCGTCGGCGGGCGTTACGTCGAGCTTTTGCTGATAGGTTTGTGCTATTTCGGTTTCAGTACGGACATCGTTCCAGATGCGGATGTCGTAAAGTGATCCGTGAAACGCCAGATCCGGTTGCAAGGATCCGCCTGGCGACGCCGGTTCGTTGCCGATCACCAGGTCTCCGCCTGCGTCAAGCGTGTTGCCAGCTTCAACACCTGTACCACTCTCGATCAATTCTCCGTTACTCAATAAAGCCCAGTCGCCATCGGTATTGTCCCAGGTGATGGCAATATGCTGGATGGCGGTGTCTTGCAGGTTTGTGTAGTCTATTGATGTCAGAACGATGTCGGTGTCTGCAATTGTCAGATGTGCTTCAGAGCCCGCCAGCTTGAAAGCGAATTCGTTGCCGTTTGTTGCGGTTGCATAGGAAACGAGAGACTTGGTCGACGTTGCATCGTTTGTCGAAAAACTGATCTCGAAAGTAAGGGAATTCAGACCGCCAAGCAGGGCGCTACCGTCATTCGCTATCAGGATTGAATTGTTTCCGCCGTCGGTGTTTAGTTCGATACCACTAGTAAGCTTGGTTGGTCCGAGGGTTGCCTGCCAGTTGGACTGCAATTCATCTGACAACACAATTCGGGTTTCCACATTTCCGTGGGTGTGTTCAAGATCCCAGTCTCCGCCAAGCAACTGATGACCCGAGAGGTCATCGCTTGCGGCGACATCGGCACCTGTCGCCAGCGCAAATGCGGTGACGAATTCCCGACCCGTAGCAGTGGAGGCAACATCGCAGCCATAGATCAGGATGTCGGCGTTATTGCTCAGTGTGTTGCGCCAGCCTTCTATGGCGTTGTTATATTGTTGCAGTGCAGTGGTATTGAGTATGTTGGCGCCCATATTCACCTGGCCGTCTTCGCCATGTGAGATAATATGTATCGCACTGACGCGGTCATGCTGCGCGAGGGTTGCGGAGATCAAATCAATACCGTTTTGATGTCCGCCCATTGTTATGTACTGAAACTGGACGTTTTCAGTGGCACTTGACTGAATCTCGCGTACAAAACCGGCGGCCTCCGGCGTACTGAGATCAATAAATACCAGTTCTGTTCGCTCGTGAGGTGCGGCTTCTGCCAGCAAGTTTTCATTGGGGCCGGTTGCGTCTGATAAATCAGCACGCTCGGAGTAACCGGTGAGAGGCTGGTCCACTGAAGGATTTAGGTAAGAAAACAGGCTATCGATACCCGGGTCTGTTTCCTGTACATACGCATCCGGCAAAGCAAACGGTAGGTCAGCTGAGTGTAATATACGCGGTTCGAGTGGTTCTATAACAACGCGATTGGCGTGAGATTTTTTTGTTTTCCTGGCCAAGAACGTCTCAAAACAATAAAGCAGGGGACAATAAAGCAGGGGACAATAAAACAGGGGCCGTGTCAGGGCGTCTGCCGTTACCACCGCCTTCCTGTTAAGACTTGCAGACGACGCCGCCTGCGTGAACCCTCCAATTTACCTGTCGGTAAAGCCCTTCGACTTTTTGTGATTAATCGTGAACGTCGTCGGGGTGGGTGTGAATACAGCTGCGTTATCTCACCCGTTGGTTGCACATCAAGAATGCGACCAGGTATCTGTAACGGATCGTGATGTGGTTCCCGGAATCAGAAATCAGCTCTTATGAAAAATAACTGATATGTATGAGCGAATTGGATGCCATAACTATCTCATTCAAGTGGTTAGGTATCTTTGCAAGGACCGGTTTGTAAGCATTAACTGGTTTGCGTTCCACTGGACGAAAATGCGTCGTGGTGTATACCTCGATGAAACTGGCTGCGCCGTACGTTACCTTGCTGTGATGGCAGTGTTGCTTTGCCGACAGTCTTTGTCTGCTATGCCATTAGTTTGTCAGTCAGAGACATCCCCGATACACTCAAAATGTTACACTCAAAATTGAATGTGACTCAGGGGGTAATGTCCACCACGACAGACTGATCCCTGTGTGGCCAATATCGATCCCGCGCCAGGTTATGGCAATTGCCACGCACGTGGCGGACAACTTCAATTGCAATGCGGCCTGTGTCACCGGCCTCGCGAACTGAACTGGAAATTTCTGGTCCAGAGTGTAGTCAGGAACAGGTTAATAGAATAATGAACAGGCAAACTGATCACTGCAATGGCCTGGTTGGGTGGCGTGGCGCTCGAACTTATTTACGCAGTATGCTCTTTTTGCTGCTGGTGTCGTCAGGGCAGCTTCATGCAACCGGGATTGACGATGATCGAATTGCTGATCTTAGTCGGCAGATGTTTATTAACTTTGGCGATGCACGCTTGCCCTTCATTAAGCAGCTAGCGGCACTGAATGACCCGAGCCTGATTCCGACTTTTGTACTTGCGATGCGCTGGTCCCGGTCAAATCCAACGCTTGCCAAAGCCCTGTCGAAACTTACGGGTGAAAAAATAACGACCTGGCATGAGGCGTATGCCTGGCAAGAGCGCCATCCGGAAATTGTACCGCACAAAACCTTTCGAGATTTAAAACTCGGGTTGCTGGGTAAAAGAGACCCGCGTTTTCCCTTGCTTTTTGATCTGCCCTACGGGGCGCGTGAGAATATGCGTATCAGGCTAGAGGAAATTGTATGGGGTGGTGCGCTGTACGATGCTATACCGTCGCTTGATCATGCCACCATGGTAAGCGCTGACGAAGCCGATTATCTGTTAGCTGATGATTTGGTATTTGGCATCGAGATTAATGGAGATGTTCGCGCCTATCCGCTCAGGATTTTGGGTTGGCACGAGATGGTAAACGATGTTATTGGCGGTGTTCCGGTCGCGCTCGCCTATTGCACGCTTTGTGGCTCGGGTATTCTGTACGAGACGTTACTTGAAGGTAGAGACAAACCTTTGGTGTTTGGTTCATCCGGACTGCTATATCGATCTAACAAATTGATGCTCGACCGCGAAACTGCCAGTCTCTGGAATCAGTACAACGGCGAGCCGGTCGTCGGTTCCCTTGTGGCTAGTGGTGTAAAACTTAAGGTCCGACCGATTACGATAAGCAGTTGGGGTTCATGGCGTCAGAGCAACCCTGAAACTACAGTGCTCTCTGTTGACACCGGGTACACTCGAAATTATGACTCGGGGTATGTATATAACGAATACTTCGCGAGTCCTGATTTGATGTTTCCTGCGGTAGTCGGTGATGAAAGCCGGTTGCTTCGCAAAGACTATATATTCGGGGTGAGGGGGCTTGCAGCCAGCAAAGCCTGGCCACTCAATGTGTTTGAAGATACTCCTGTTATTAATGACAAGGTGGGTGCTCAATCACTGGTGTTAGTTGGTGATGCGGCCACGCGTACGGTCAGGGCGTATAAGCGTGATCAGCAGGAAACATTTGAATTGTCTGACGACAATAGCCTGTCCACCAATGGTGAGACCTGGCAGGTTACTGAAAACTTTCTGGTGTCCTCTGACGGCAATCTAAAAAGGGCGCGTATTGCCGGGCACATATCCTACTGGTTCGCGTGGGATAATTTTCTGGGTGCGCGCAGCGAGTTGTATCAGCGATAACTATAAAAGTGTGTTTTCAGGCGGCAATCGTGCCACTGTAGTTGTACCCGTTTGCCTGTTTTCGAAATTAGTATTCTGGCGTTAACCCCGTTATCAGTTCTGCTGCGATTAAGTGGTATCAGTGCAGACGTGTCATCGTTGGCACGGCCTGCATCTTGCCGCTCGTAACAAAACGGATAGTGCCATGAGAACAAAAATACATTTCGCAGCTTCCTTCTGGCTTGCCCTGGCGGGTGTGCTGCTATACGCCACGCTAAGTCGCGCTGCCAATGCACCGGAGCCAGTGACGGCTGATGATCTCGGTGGTGAGGATCGATATCTCGCCTACCTTTCCACCGACAAGCCTGTATATAGAGCCGGCGAAAATGTCTATTTGCGCACAGTCCTGTTGCATGCCGGTGACAATACGCCTCTGCAGTCAGGCAGACACACCGTTCATGTCAAAATAAGTGGTCCAAAGGGCGACGTTATTCACGAAGGTTTCTCGCAGGATAAAGAAAGCGTGATCGGATACCAGTGGGCCGTGCCGGCGGGCGTGGCAGGTGGTCAGTACACGGCCAAAGTAACCAGCCCGACATTGGGATTGCCGGAAACGCAGCGAAAATTTGATATTCGCGCTTTCCGCTCGCCACGGATTAAATCGCAAATTCAATTCACCCGTGACGGCTATGGACCCGGTGATCAGGTCAGAGCCAGTGTGTTGATAGAGCGAGCGGAAGGGGGTGTGCCGGCGGGCGCAAAAGTCTCGGCAATCGCAAGGCTCGATGGCGTAGAGATTTACCGGGGACCCGCACAGCAGATAACGGATACTGGCTTGATCGACGCGTCGTTCACGCTACCCGAGATGATCGAGACCGGTGAGGGAAGTCTGTCGTTCATTATTGAAGATGGCGGTATTGTGGAAACCGCCAGCAAATCACTACCTGTACTTCTAAAAAAGCTTGATATTGCGTTTTACCCGGAGAGCGGTGAACTGGTCGCAGGGTTGCAAAGTCGTGTCTATTTTCAGGCCTTGCTGGCTAATGGCAAACCTGCCGATGTCCGGGGACATATAGTGGCGCTGCAAGGTAATACCCCTGGTACCGACAATATTGTCGAGTTTCAATCAACCCATGAAGGGCGGGGGCGATTTACTTTCACCCCTGTAAAAGGTGCGCGGTATGCCGCGGTGTTTAGCGCACCGTCTGGTATCAGCAGCCCGGCAGAGCTCCCAAAGGTCAAGACTACCGGCACGGTGATCAGTAGTACTCAGGAGTCGTTTGCCTACACGGATTCGATTGAATTTGGCGTCGCTTCAAATGCTACCGGTAAACCTGCACGGTTAACTTTGCGCAAGCGCGATGTACTCATTGATAGCCAAAAAATTATTGGCGAGAAAGTAGTGCTTAATGGCAAAGATGCGGAGGGGGTGCTGATTGCCACAGTGTGGGATCGGCAGGGTTTTCCGCTCGCTGAAAGGTTGATCTACCGGTATCCCAAATTCGCCCTGAACGTAGAGCTGCAGTTATCTGAAGGGCCATATGTTCCAGGTGCCGAGGTAAGTGTTGATGTACTTACTACTGATCGCTCCGGCAACCCGGTTGAAGCGGTAGTTGGTTTGACTGTAACGGATGACACCGTCCTGGAGTTGATAGAAAAAAGAGAGCAGGCACCGCGGCTGCCGGTCATGGTTTATCTGGAGAACGAAGTACTCGACCTTGCCGATGCGCATGTGTATCTGGACAACAACAATCCGGCTGCCGACTCTGCAATCGACCTGCTGCTGGGAACTCAGGGTTGGCGACGATTTGTGCTGGTCGATTATCAAAATGCGGAAAAAAAATACCCTGCGCAAATTGCTCGCGCGATGGCGCATGCTCGCCCTCCTGCACCGATAGCAAGGATTGCCAATTTGCAGTTGAAAGCTGTCCAGGGGCAACGGTTCAATGCACAAATGATGGCGGAGGAAAAGAACGTTGCTGCCGACGCCCGCGATGATGCCGAAGCGGCGCAGGTACCAGTTGCAGAGGCGCCATTGCCCCCACCGCCACGACAAATCGCACAGCAAGAGGTGTTTGTCGCAAAAACCGCTGTGGCCGATGAGAATGTGCTCCCCGAGGTGGCCGCGATCGCTGAACTTGCAGACAGGGATGTTATGCGTGCCAGACCTGTGATGGTTGGCTTCGTTAGAGAATTTGCTTTTAAAACGCGGGCAAACCGCAAACCTGGTGACCGCGTTGATTTCACTGAAACGCTGTACTGGAACAGCGGCGTTAAAACCGGCGCACGCGATGGACGTGCTACGGTGAAATTTTCATTATCTGACAGCGTAACTACCTTTCGGGTACTGGCTGACGGTTTTGGTCGCAATGGCGCACTTGGTGTCGGTGATACGATGATTGCATCGCTTGAACCGTTCTATATCGCCGCAAAAATGCCGCAGCACGTGGTCGCGGCTGACACTATTGAATTGCCGGTCACTATGGTCAATACCACAGGCAAGGCGATTGCCGATGCCAGTCTGCGCGTTACAGGTGAAGGCATTGAAAGCAACACTACACCGACGGTAACGCTTGCGCCCGGTGAACGTCATCGACACATAGTAAGGGTGACAACCTCCAGGGCGGGAACATTTCCGATCACTATCACAGCGGAAGCCGGGGCCTATACTGACACGGTTACTCGCAATCTCACGGTTATACCGGCGGGCTTTCCAGTCAGTGTGGCAAAAGGAGGATTGCTCTCATCTGCCACGGCATTTGATACGACCGTGGAAATCCCTGTCGATGTTACTGCAGGCAGCATGGTGGCAACGGCCAGAGTCTATCCGTCGCCACTGGCCAGTATGGAGGAGGCATTGAATGCTCTGCTACGTGAGCCTCACGGCTGCTTTGAGCAAACCAGCTCTACTAACTATCCACTGGTAATGGCGGCACAGTATTTCAACAGTCATACCGGAGTAGATCCGGCCAAAATTGCCAGTGCTCAGGAACTGCTAAAAAAAGGCTATAACAAGCTGATTAGTTTTGAGTCAAAGGACAGCGGCTATGAGTGGTTTGGCGCAAACCCCGCGCATGAAGCGCTGACCGCCTATGGCCTGATGGAATTTGCCGATATGGCGAAAGTCATGCCCGTGGATGCCTCTATGATCAAACGAACGCGTGAGTGGCTGCTTGAGCGTCGCGATGGTAATGGCAGTTTTAAACGCAACGAACGTGCACTGGATAGCTTTGGCCGGGCCCCCCCGCTCACTACTGATGCCTACATCGTATGGTCAATGCTTGAAGCCGGGCAAGATGCAAAGTCCATTGCAAAAGAAATTGAGCAAGTAAAGGCAAAAGCGCTAGGCGGCAATGACAGCTACGTTGATGCTCTGGCAGCTAATATACTGTATCTCGCCGGCGATAACCTCAGTGCAGAAATACTGGCGAAGAAACTGGTAGCGGCCACTAGCGATAGCGGAGTTATAGAGGGTGCGGCAACTTCAATTACCGGTTCTGGCGGCGACGCACTGGCTATTGAAACCACCAGTCTCGCACTGCTGGCCTGGCTGCGCGACGACGAGCAATTTGCAGCCCGGGTAGAGCACTCGATTAAATGGCTGTTTGAAAGAAGCAAATCCGGTCGATTCGGGTCGACACAGTCAACCGTGTTGGCGTTAAAAGCGATTAATGCCTACGATGCAGCGCGGGCGGTGCCAAAGCAGCCCGGATCTGTTCAGTTATACGTGAATGGTGAAGCTTATGGCGAGCCGTCTGTATTTACCGTTGAATCAAAAGGTGCCATAGAGTTGCCGGATTTTGCAGGTGAATTAAGTGCGGGTCGGCACCGCATTGAGATACGTATGTCCGATGGCAGTAGAATGCCGTTCGCGCTTGAAATTACCTACAACACACCGGTGCCGGCAAATGCGGGCACCACCCCGGTAAGGCTTGTAACTGCGCTTAGCCATAGCCGGGTAGTCGAGGGGGAGCCCGTTGAATTAAGTGTAACTGCGACCGTAGCAGGTGAGAATGTGCCTACACCTGTAGCGATTATCGGTATACCTGCAGGGTTGGAGTTGCGCCATGATCAGCTAAAAGAACTGGTTGGTGCTGGCAGCATCAGTGCCTGGGAAGTCAGGGACGCAGAGCTTATTCTTTACTGGCGTGCGTTGAAGGCTGAAGAGACACGCACTGTTCCTATTAGTCTGGTAGCGGAAATCCCCGGCCGCTTTACGGGTTCTGCCAGTCGCATTTATCCGTACTACACCGATGAGCAGAAGCTGTGGCAAGCCGGTCATACGATAGAGATTGCTGCGCGGTAGCGGGTAAATCGCAAAACGCCCTCGTTGTGGCAGGTTCCCGTTACCAGGAACTCCGCTTCAGGGGCGCTCTACGGTTAAAACGTCCAGCGCTTTTTTTCAAGGTCCTGTTTGGCAGTACTGTTTTTTTCATTGTCCCCGCCGATTCCATTTGAACTGCCGGATTCCCATCCCAGCACTTTAAACATTTCATCAGCTGCTTTTGAATATCCGGCAAGAGAAAACTGTGATTGCAAGGTTTTGTTTGAACTGGTTTCTACGGTCACGGAGGCTCTCTGACCTTTGCGCATGGCTGCAAGCAAAGCGTCAACATTTTCCCCGGTGAGTTTTGATGTGAGAAGAACACGGTCGCTTTGGCCGGTCTTCGGATTCTCGGCGCTTTCGCAATTGGCATCCCAGTCAGTAAGAGGTGCGCCGTCGATGAGGATGGTTGCTGAAACGTTGGTGTTATCGTCACATTGGGCGGAAAGGTGTGCGCCGATGGTGCAGTCCTGCTGTTTAGACAAAGTGCAAACAAAACCGAATACCATGCGATCAGTGTTGAGTGTCACCGTTACCAGTGTTTTTCGTTCCCCGCCGTAAGAGACGCTCCAGTCACCATGAGACGCGATGAGCTCATTAGCGCTAACTGTCTGAATTGATACCAATAAAAGTAAGCAGCTGCACGCTTTCATAAAGCCGGAGAAATAACAAGCCAGGATTTCCGACCTTGTATTCTGACATGTATTTTCCACAATTAGATAATCCTTTAGTAGTTAGTTATGCATTGCGCGCACGCTTGACCTTACGCTGAATCTATTTGTTGTGTGTCCGAATTGTTGTCATGTTGATAACCGGGGCAATTAGCGTGAAAAATAGATTGTTAAAGGTGCTGCATTAACAGCTTGTCCGGCGATGCAGGGGTGAAAGTAACTGATTTGGTGTATTTATATCAAGTCAGATGGCCACACGCTTAACCTTTGAGGTAATTGAAAATTCCGCTTAACACATACCTTGTTTGTATGGTTAAATTCTATTGAACAACTTGCTGACTATCGGCAATTGATATGGATACAGATTCCCTGTGCTTTGGCAATTGTGCCGCTGCAATCCGGAGTGGTTGATGCAACGGAAATTTCTCGCTTTCTGGTTGATGTTCCTGCCCATTGTTGTGCAGGCGCAGCAAGTGGTCGCACCCTCTCCGGAACCCTATGAGCGCCCGTTTGATGAGAACAGAGGCGTACTTAGCTATGCGCCTATCATGGAGAATGCGCTTAAGGCCGTGGTAAAACTGCACCGGTTGCAATATTCCGAGAGCCAAAAGCAATATGTCCCTTCCGGTACCGGTTCCGGGGTTGTTTACAATCGCGCCAGGGGGCTAATTATTACCAACGAACATGTGACTGGCGGTGCCAAAAGTATGATCGTTGAGTTTGACGGCGGTGCATGGACGGAAGGCAAAGTGGTAGCCGAGTCAAAGCTTGTCGATATTGCTTTGGTTAAAGTCGACGACTTTGAACTAAAGCATCAGGCAGTTTTTGTTGACACCAATACTGTGCAGGTTGGCGACCTTGCCTTCGCTGCGGGATTTCCCAGCTTCCTTAAGAAAACACTGACGATCGGGATAGTCAGTGGCCTTGAGCGTCGCGGATATGGTGGTGAAAAAGGGTCGAGGCCGGGGCGACCGAAAATTGAAGATTTTATCCAGACGGATGCGGCAATTAACGGAGGTAATTCCGGTGGTGCTCTTCTGGATAGCGAAGGTCGTGTGTTGGGAATCAACACGTTCATACTCACCGAGACCGAAGGCCTCGGTTTTGCCATTCCCTCAAATGTCGCGCTAACCGTTGCTGAACGCCTGCTTCAAGGTAGTGACGAGACTCCGGGATATTTCGGTGCCACGGTCGATAACATCAGATTCTCTGACGTTAAACGACTCAACCTCGATGTCAATGGCGGGGTGATACTTGAGGATGTTCAGCCTGGGTCACCCGCTCATAACGCCGGTCTTAGAGACAATGATGTGGTTGTCGGGGCTGGTAACCGATCTATTGCAGACGTATATCAGTTTGCCAATTACATATTGCTCGCAGAAACGGGTGTGCCTGAAAAAATCTACTACCGGCGCGACGGACGAAAACTGGTGGCGACCGTAGCGTTGGCTGATGTGTCCGGTAAGAGTACACGGAACAGCAACAGCAATGCACCGACTCTTAGCGATTCCGGGTCGACCCGGCAGACCAGACGGGCGTCCGTTACGCGTGACTTGCACGGTGCGAGTTTGCTGGAAACGATTAGCGGTGGCTGGTTAATCACTGCTGTGGCACAGGGATCGAGGGCTGACCGCAAAGGGCTCAGAGAAGGAGATAGAATTGTTGCCATTGACGGCAGAGCCATTCGTAACGTGTCTGATTTCAATAGCGCCGTTGACCGCATCGCTGAAAACACGTCCGGACTCGCGATTGAGCGCGATGGCCAGCGATTCAACATAATTTTGTAGGAACAGTTGTGAAGGATTGATGTGGCCGCACTGGCATCGATTTATCAACTTTATTTTAAGACATCTACCGGGACGGGTTTTAATGAAATCGAGTAAAGGCGGGCTCCCTTGCCCTTTTGGTGAATTGCTGTTGAGCTGTGCACCCCGAATGACCCTTGTTTTTACGGTGATCTTCGCCTCGGTAATGTTTAGTACTCCGGTCTCGTTTGCAGACGAGACTGACAATCCTGTTCTTGAGAAAGAGACAGATAACGAGCAATCAAAAGAGTCCGATAATTCTGGTGCTGAAACACCAGGCGAGACAGATTCCGCCACTACTGATTCAGATGAGTCCGGTGGTTCAGATGAGAATACGTCTGACGGAGATAAGGTCGATGAGGAGCCATCCAGTGAGAGTTCCGCTGATGAAAGCACGGCTGAGTCGGGTGACTCTGATGAAGAAAAGGCCACAGACAAGGTAGCCGACAACGAAGATAAATCGGACAATCAGAGCAAAGGTAATGATGATGCCGACGAGCAACAGAATGATGCCTATGTGAAGGATATGGCCGAGCACGGCATAGAATGCCTGGACGATGCTGTCTGCACTGTGACGGCTACCGGTCTGTCTTTGCGTGCGTTACCCCGTTCATTCTCTCCCCTGTACGCGACCGCTGACGATAGCGTCGATCCTATTTCAAATGCAGTATCCGGGTTTAAGCCGATGTTTGTTTTTAAAATAGTCGATCTGGATGATCGAGAGCCGGCAAACATCACCGGCTGGTACCACCTGGGCTATTCAGAGCGACGCCCGATTGGCTGGATGAAAGCAAAGGATATTATCGAGTGGCGTCAGGCTTTACTACTTGAGTACTCTCATCCGGGCACCGGCAGCAATCGTAGAACTCCTGTTTTGATGTTCACCGAGAAAGATGCGTTGCAGGAGTTTGTTACTAAAAACGGCCGAAAATCCAGAACGGATAAAATGCTCGATCAGATTGAGAGTGGTGAAATACCGGACCAGGTAATCGGTAAAGAGCCAGATCGCTTCTTGAACATTGACGACGATTTCTACCTGTTACCGGTGGTGAACTGGGAGCGTGAAGAGACGTTTGACGATCCTTCACATTATCTTCAAGTGGTGGCTGCGGTACCCGGAAGCCGGGCTGAATCCGAAGGTGAAAGCACTCTGGAAGATGAGGATTATCTGGCAGAGAGTCTGTTTGACGGGGAAGCTATACCCGACGTTGTTTTTGTCATGGATATGACGGGGTCAATGCAGCCCTATATAGACGCGGTTAAAAAAACGTTGGGCAACCTGGTAAAGAACCTTGCAGAGAATGAAGACAGTGAGAATTCAGTCAGGTTTGGTTTGGTAGGTTACCGAGATAGTATTGATGCGACCCCTGAGTTGAACTGGGACGTAAAACAGTTCACGCCGGAATTGCTTCCGGCAGCAGATTTTCTGGAAGTGCTTAATCAGGCGGAAGCAGCCACTGTGTCCAGTGATGAGTGGGCCGAGAATGTTCATGGCGGTTACCTTGCAGGAATCAACTCTCAGTGGCGCACTATTGATGAGGGTCGAAATTCCATTCGAGTAATGCTATTGATTGGTGATGCCAGTGGTCATGACGTTGCCGATCAGAAACGCGGGTACAAAAACTCCACTGGCTCTACAGCAGCGGATCTATATGAACTCGCACGTACGAGTGGAATATTTCCGTACACAATTCACTTAAAGGATGAAAGGGCAGAACGAGAGTGGGGCAAAGCGCAGGAACAGTTTGCCATGTTCGCCTACAAGCAAACTGACGGCATTAACTCAACGTTCAGTGCACAGACAGATCAGGCAGCAGAGAACCTGACAGATACGGCGCAGTACATTGGCGAGCAGATCAAGACGCTTATCGAAGGTGACGTTGAGGATATGAATAAATTCGTCAACAGCGATAGTGATCCGCAAGCACCTGAGTCTACGAACGAGGAGGGGCAACAGATGATCGAGCTTGCGCGCGGCGTTATGCAGGCTGCAATAGCGGATTTTCTCGGCGATGGTGTAGAGCCTCCGCGCGATTTTACTTCGTGGGTGCACGACTATGATCTGGCGGATGCAACACGTGAAGCATTGAGCGTGCGGGTGATGATTTCGCGCCGTCAGTTTGACAATATCATCCGTCAAACAGAAACCCTTGTAGATGCCATTCAACTGCAAACGGTGGGTAACGTCGATTTTCTGGTTGCGCTTAAGCAAGCTTCTGCGCGAACTTCCCTCGGCCTCGAACTGAAAACGGATTCTTCGTTTGAAGACCAGGAGTTTTTACCTAACTGGATTGCCTCGTTGCCGTACAAAAGCCGTGTCATGGCAATGAGCCCTGACGAATTTGCCAATCTTAAAGTCAATGAACGCAAACAGTTTATAGCCCGGCTGGAATCAAAGCTGAATGCCTATGATGAAATGGCTGGTAACACTGATCGCTGGCTGAAGCTTGATGAGAATGACGATTCTTTACAGGAAGTTATTGCTTTGCCTCTGAGTCTGCTGCCCTGATTCCCCGCTGTTATTTGAACTAGCGATGTCGGATGATATTCTGGCTGTAGAGGACTTGCGTTACAGCTACGCTGGTAGTGATGGCACGTTTACGGTTTCGCTGCCGTCGCTGCAATTGCGGCCAGGAGATTTTGTCGGGTTGGTCGGCAGTAGCGGCTCTGGAAAGAGTACGTTGCTCGATATCCTCGGGCTGGTTCGCAAGCCTGCACAGTCGGTTCGTTTTGATATCACAGGTGTGCTGGCTGACAGGCAAAGCCCGATCACTTTTGATATTAATTCATTGTGGATGGCTGAAAATGATACCGGCTTGTCGCGGATCAGAGCCCACAATCTGGGCTATGTGCTGCAAAGCGGTGGCCTGTTGCCGTTTTTATGTGTAGGAGAGAATATAGAACTGCCTCGAAAGATTGCAGGGTTACCGGTGGTGCGGAACGAAACACTTGCCGCGATGGAGGCTCTGGGCCTTGATTGGGGGTACCACAAACCGGTTTCGGATTTATCAGGTGGCGAGCGTCAGCGTGTCGCTATCCTGCGGGCGATATCACATCGGCCGAGACTAATTTTGGCGGATGAACCAACCGCAGCGGTGGATGCACAACGTGCACTCGAGGTAGTGTCGATTCTCGGAAAAATGGCTTCGTATTATGGTTCGGCCGTCGTTATGGTTAGCCATGATCGTGAATTGACAGCAAACACGGCAAGCCATGTGCTGACCCTGCAGTTGCAGGAGACAAGTGCTCCTGACGAGACACTTTTCATGGCAACACCCGCTGTGCAACCGATGCCGGTTGCATCATGACGGGTGATCCTGCCTTGCGATCATCATCGCCGCGTATTGTTCGATCACCCATTGTCGGTACCGGGCAGTTACTCGCCGGGTTGGCGTTGAAGGATGTTCTGCACGAACGTTTGTTGTCGCTGTGCCTGGTCGTGGCACTGGCAGGATTGGTAGCGCCATTACTTGTGCTGTTCGGATTAAAACACGGCGTTATCCAGAAGCTGCAAGACGAGCTAATTCAGGATCCGGTGAATCGCGAGCTTAAACCGGCTGAAACCAAACAATATCCTCCCGATTTTTTTACCCGTCTTCGCGGTATGCCGGAAGTTGCATTTGTGGTTGAAAGCGTCACTGAAGGTGCATCGGTCATCAGAGTGCAGACCAACTCTGGTGACTCGCAACTGGCAGATATGCTGCCTACTGCCGAAGCAGACCCGCTACTGCTTGAAAACAACACACCGGTGCCTGCTGATGGCCAGGTGGTGCTGAGCGCAAAGCTTGCGGAAAGCCTGGATATCGCCGCCGATGACACGGTGATTTTGAGCGCGCAGCGCACCGAGAACGGGGACATTGTAAGGGCGGAAGAGGGTGTTGAGGTCAAAGCCGTATTGCCCTTGCGTGCAGATGTGCTGGAGCGTGCATACGTTCCGTGGAAGTTTGCCCGCGATATAGAATCTTTCAGAGAAGGTTTTGCAGTGCCACAGCGCGAATGGCCGGGCCTCGACCGCAACGTTGTGCCGGGCTATCAGTCGATCATCTTCAGCCTGGATCGCACGCTGTCAGCTTCGGAAGAAAACAGCTTACTGGTTAATTCGGATTTCTTTCATCTGAACTTACTGTCTGCCAGCGACTTTTCACGCAAACTGGGTATAGCGGCGCCACCAGGGAAGCAATGGTACGAGGTTAGTGTGATCGACAAGCTGGCCGGAAAAATATCGGTGGAACGCGTCAGCCAGCGACTGCGAAATCTTGGTGCGTCACTCTGGCTTTGGAATTCACCCGTAGCAGCGCAGTTGCAATTACGTGAAAGTACTACTGTCGATAGCACTGGCGATGGATGGCATGCGGTTGAACTTGCTACTAACGGCGGCCCGGTATCGACGTCATCAACAAAGGCTGATCTGCCAATAAGTGTGGCACTGGTAAGCGGGACAGCGGCCGGCAACCTCGGACTAAACGTGTCCCCGGATAACACCTCGACAGCTGAGTTGAAAGTAGATCTGCAAGGCAATGAGGTGTCATTCCCTGTACAGCTGGTGCAAGAATCTACACACGCTGGCGATGAGGCAACAGCAGTACTTCGCGTCGATCCAGGCTTACTGGGTCAACTTGCACAGGGCAGGTTAAACCCCGTCAGTTTTAATTCGCAGTCAGGTACGTTTGAGCGGGAAGCGCTGGGAGCACGGGGTTTTCGATTATTCGCGGACAGCATCTACAACGTCGCAAAAGTGAGGAGCACGTTGTTGGCAATGGAGGTGCCAACGCTGTCAGCGCTGCAGGCAATTATTCGATTACAGGCGCTTGATAAAGGCTTAACCAGTCTGTTTCTGTTGATTGCGGTGGCGGGAGTCGTGACCAGCGTCATTGTGTTGGTGGCTAATCAAATTGGCAGCGTACAACGTAAGCGGGATTCTCTGGCACAGGTGCGCTTGCTTGGTCTTTCGAAGTCAGAAGTATCACTGTTGCCGCTGTTTACCGGCACGTATCTGTCGATAGCCGGTGGTGCACTTGGTGTCGCCATCGCATTGTTCACAGCGTGGGTAATAAATCGCTTTTTTGCATCATCATTGGGTTTTGATGATGCGGTTTGCGTCATTAAAGGGTCCCACGCTCTGTTGTGTCTTTCTATAGTGCTTGCGCTGACCGCTCTGAGTTCACTCTTCGCTGTTATCTGGACAACCAGGGTCGATCCGGCTGAGGGTATGCGTTATGAGTAGAAAAAAAAGCAGTTCATGCGCAGGGATGGTTGTTACCGCTGTAATGGCGTTGCTATTTCTTGCGCCGGTACCCGCGTCTGCATCACAGTATTCCTGTTATGAAACGGCTGGAGACTCTGCAGGTGAAAAGCCGCTAGATGATCCATGCCCTGAAGATGCTGATATACGGGTTCCGTTGCCAGGTGGTCTGCATATGGTGTTTCGTGCGGTTCCGGTGCCGGGCGGTGAATTTTGGGGTAACCCGGAGCGCAATATCCAGCTCGGTGATCCGGATGCACGAATGTTTGAAGGGCCCAGGATGGTATCTGTGTCCGGGTCGTTCCCGTCTGAAGATGGCGAGCACTGGGATATAATTATCGGTAAATATGAGGTCACCGTTGCGCAATTGGCTGCGGTTTTCGGTGATGGCGATATAGATGCGGGCCTTGAGGTTCTGGCGGATAAGAGTCTGTTTGGCAAGGAGTGGCTGGAAGCCGGCCAGGAAAACGTGTCCAAACATGTGAGACGACGTTTGCTGGCCGCACCAGCCAGAGGTTTATCGATCGCCGATCTGCAAGCATTTGTCCGTGTATACACGCAATGGTGTTATAAAACACCAGCCTGTATTGAAGCGCTACCCCGGTTCGGCAGTTTGCCTGCCTTTTTCCGTCTGCCGACAGAAATCGAGTGGGAGTATGCCGCCAGACAGCACGGAGATAGCGATAACCGTATTTCTTCACTGCCTTTTGAACCTGCCAGGGCAGCCGATTTTGCCTACGTTTCAAGTGCCACACGGGTTCGAGAGGGGCCTACGTCTATCGGACGTCTTCAGCCCACCCATTTTGGAATTCATGATCTTTACGGGAATGTATCCGAACTGCTGGACGGTCGGTTTTTGGCAGAACTGGGGCAGGGTAAACCGGGCATGCGCGTGTCACGCGGTGGCTCTTATGCCTTCAATGCACAAACCCGGTCGTTGCGTCCAAGTACCCGCTCGGAAGTTCAGGATTGGCGTCTGGATGATAGTGGTGCTCTGGTGCCTTTGCGCAATGCCCGGCTCGGCATTCGTCTGGCCCTTGGCAGCCACACAGTACCGGATATAGAGACACTGGACAGTCTGGAGGAATCCTACGGGGAGTACCGGTCGACGGATCGTCTGAACAGTGCATCAGGAGTGTCCACGCAGGCGACGGTTTTGAACACGGTAGAGCCTTTAGAAGAAATCGATGCTCTTGTGAAAGAGTTGTCCAGGCGCGGGATTCTATCTGCTGCTGATAGTGAAAACCTCAAACGTTATACAAAAACAGCGCGTGCCAATATCAGTGAAACTTCGGAAGCGCTTTCCATAGAACTTATCAAACGCGCATCGAATATGATCGCAGAGAGCGCGAGAACCCAATTCCAGATTCGTACAACCCGCAAGTTGATCGGTGTACTTTCGTCATCAACCACACCCACGGCAATCAAGGGCGTGAAACAGGCGGAGAAGAAGATAACGGCGTACGAATCCGCGTTTGATGAAAAAGTTGAGGCCTATAAAAACACCGTATTCAGGCTAGCTGGATATCGTGAGTTTGCGTTAAGTAATCTTGAGTCTATTGCGGGTACTGGCGCTACCGGTGTGTTGGGACAGGCGGTAGTGCTGGTGCAGAATCATACGGTGCAGGTGTTGGACGGAAATACCGAAGTAGATCAATGGGGTCGGGATATTCTCGATGCGTTTGCCAGTGATGATCTCTTCAGCGATAAATAGTGTTGTCTTGTTGCGGAGTGGACGGTATCCCGGGCACCCCGCGTCTCATTGATAAGTAAACGAATCGCAATTTTGCGAGTATAACTACAAAGGGCGGGTATTCAGCAATGAACCAAAAGATATTGGTAGTAGTGGCCATGTCGGCATTTATGTTCCTTACAGGTTGCAGCACGCTGGAAAAGGCCTCGGCCGAAATTGGTGAAAAAATCGGGGGCAGTGGTAGAACCAGCGACTACCCCAAAGTCAGTAACACGGTTAAGCAGGGGTGCCTTGGGGGATTTGCTGCAGGCGTGGTTACTGCGCTGGTGAAGCAAAAATTGCTGGAAGGTAAAAAAATAAACAAGATTGAGGTTCTGCGTGACGGCCTTATCGGGACCATCCTCGGCTGTACGATAGCCGAGGGTCTGGACAGACGCCGCAAGAATTTTTCAAACGATGCTGATCACTTCGATGCTGAAATACTTGATGCGCGACAACAAAATGACCAGACAAAAAAGCTGGTAGCGCATACCAGAACTCTGACTGCTGAAAGCCGTACTGCGCTGGAAAAACTGCAGGCCGATAAAGCCGGTAAAACACTCGTTAAAGAGGAAGTAGCGAAAGCGCGGTCGAATGCCGCAGCTGACCTTCGATGGGCTAAAAAAGAGCTGGAAGTGGTGGAGGGAAATCTGGAGCAAAGACAGGGCGCGTCCGAACTTATGGAAACCAGTGGGGAATCCGGTAGGGCTGGACAAATGGAAAGTGAAATTGCAGAGCTACAAAATTACGTCAACAGTCTTGAGCAGGAAGTCGCGTCACTGGCATCGATAAACGATGCAATTGGTCAACTTGACGCATAAGCAGAATTGTACTCACGAAGCAAATCGATACGGCAGGCACTTGTCTCTGTCGCGGAGAAATGATGAACAGTATTAGATTAAGCAGCATAGTGTGTTTGTTTTCCGTAGTGGCTGGTTGTGCGACCAGCGGTAGCACAGATCCGCGCAATGACAGTTTAGGAACTTCCATCAAATGTACCTTTACCGCTGATTGCGATAACTACAACCAGGGCAGGGAGAGGGATCTGCAGGCAGAGCGCGATGAGGCGCGCAGGCTCGAAGCGGAATCAACGATTGCGCGCGGCGAGTTGGCAGCGAGCGAGGCCGAGTTAGGTTCGCTACAGAGCAGTCTGGATGATCTGGATCGCTCTATCGCCAGTTTGCAGAAGGAGGCTGACGATGCAGCAGCGGAGGCTGGAGAAAAAAAGGACGAGGTGGCGGCAATAAAAGCGCAACTTGATGCCATGCGCGATGAGGCCAGGGACGTCGAGTCCGATGTGCTTAAAGAAGACATCAGCGTAGTGCAGGCCGAGGAAAAGAAAACAGATCTTGTCAATCGACGCGATGAACTTGAGTCGTTACTTGAGACTATTCTTTCCAGTCAGTGACAACCCGCAGCCTGCAAGTGTAGTGCAACCTTCAACTCATTTATCGGGTTTGAAGGTTGCACTACACGAGACTGCACGTGTGTTGTCACGTCAGTTTTGCAATAAACCTGGCTGCGCGCTGAAGGCTGGCCGTTATTTCGGAAGCTATAGCGGGGTCTGACTGGCAATCGTTTTCATGTATCAGTGTGTAGCGGATTTCACCTTCGGTCGGCAGGCCGCTGCCCAGTGCCGTGATCAGGTCGCCGAGTACGTTGTAGGCACCGCGGGATTGTTTGCCGCGAGTTTCTTTCACTTTGGTATTGTTCATAGCAACGTATGATGAGCAATCGATAACGTTGCCTTGATGGTCTTCATACCCGGAGCCCGTGAGTACCTGACATCCCTCTGACCATCGGTTAACGGATCGACCGACCCCTTTGCCACCCCAGTGAATATTGATGGTTCCGTTTGCACTTACACCTTTGAGCAAGTCCGTTTCTGACAGCTTAAAGTCTCCCTTTGAACGAACGACCAGCACACCATGGGTGGCATAATTCATTGGCCTCAATGCATGGTAGCGGGATTGATGCAATCCAAACCGATAGGTGTGCTGGCCAGTGACCAGGAAAGGTGCTCCGTCCTTGTGTGAGCTGGAGCCAGGGTCGGTGGTTCCCTGAAATTTGAACACCAGCCCGCGAATTAGCAGGACAAAAATGTCATCAAACTTGCGTTTCTCGTCCTGCTCAAGCCGCCTGATTCCAATGAGGTGAATTTGATCCTTGTTGAACGTCCAGTCTTTCGGAGCGATAGTGTCTGTGCTGTCGCGAAAGTTGTTAACCAGATCCAGCTCGGCGGTCGGGTTTTTCACGTAGCGGTCTTTTAGACTTTTCAGAAAAGCCAGCCAGGTCGAGTAGGAGTTGTCGGCGGGGAGCTTGTCATCTGCCCATTGCAGCATGGTGTCATTCCAGCTGGCGCGTAAATTCTCGTCACGCCAGCGCAGCAGATGCCGGTTGGTCTGCGGTCCTGCTATGCCATCGGGAAGGCATTCGTTATCTTGCTCGCAGGCTCGAACATATTCCTGAAACAGGCGGGTTGCCGAATGGGTACGATAGCCAAATATACCGTCGGTTTTGCCGCCGGGGAAAAACCCGGCGTTAGCCAGAATCTGTTGTATGCCGGATACGGTCAGTTGCTCACCTTCTATTGGCGCCAGCCGCCGAAAACCCGCGTCGCATACCAGCTTGCCATCTTTCAACCCCGATTGCTCTGTGAGCTTTTTTAGATAGCCGTTGATGGTATCGTCGCTAATACCGGTATCGTAACATCCTAGAAATAAAGACACGGTTCCCTCCGGACAATTGCCGATTTGTTTGCAGGTCAGAACTTAATTAACTGTATACCATGAAATCCGGGTTGTCTGGTTATACCAAAAGCACGGGCAGGGGGCTGTGCGGAGTACGCAAACTTTCCGGCAGATCTTGTAAAGGTGGTTGATCGGAGGTGGATAACATTGAGCACACAACGAACGCCTGCCGGTATGATGCCGGTCGGTAAATACAATCTGTGATTGGGGTTGTTCGTGATCAGGTGCGCTATATACGTTTAGAGGTTGTTGCAGTATTGCATCTGCGTCAGTAACACTGATTCGTTGGTGATACAGGTGAGACGCGAGGTGAAAGACTGTTATCATTTTGTCTTGAGCGGCGGTTCGCCCACGGAGGATCTATTGGCCATGTTGCCAACCGATATAAAAAACCCGGAGTATTTTCACAAGGTGGTGGACTGCCAGTTTGCCTGCCCGGCCCACACCCCTGTACCCGAGTACATACGTTTGATTGCACGTCGCCAGTACACCGAGGCGTATGTGATTAACTGGGAATCCAATGTGTTCCCGGGCGTACTCGGGCGCACCTGTGATCGTCCCTGCGAGCCGGCTTGCAGACGTGGTCGGCTCGGCGGTGCCGGTGGAGCAGAGGAGCCGGTGGCGATTTGCCGCCTGAAAAGAGTGGCGGCTGACAATAAGGGAGATATTTCCGGCTGGTTGCCCCGCGTACCGGTAGAAAAGAACGGAAAAAAGATCGCTTTAATCGGCGCTGGCCCGGCATCTTTGACGGTTGCCCGCGATCTTTTGCCACTCGGCTACAGTATCGATCTGTACGACGAAAACCCCAAAGGCGGTGGTTTTATGCGCAGCCAGATTCCCTCGTTCAGGTTGCCGGTGGAAGTGCTTGACGAAGAGGTAGATCGGGTGCTGGATCTCGGCGTTAACCGGATATTTGAACAGCGTGTCGACAGCCTCGAGGCATTGCTGGCGATGGACTACGATGCCATCTTTGTTGGCACCGGCGCGCCGCGTGGCAGAGATCTGAATCTGCCGGGCAGGGACGATGCCGATGCCAATGTACACATCGGCATAGACTGGCTAAAAAGTGTGGCCTTTGATCACACCGATAAAATTGGCAAAAAAGTGGTGGTTCTGGGGGGCGGAAACACGGCGATGGATTGCTGTCGCACCGCGCGGCGGCTGGGTGGTGAGCAGGTGACGATCACTGTGCGCAGCACCTATGAGGCAATGAAAGCATCTCCGTGGGAGAAAGAGGATGCGCAGCGCGAAGAGATTCCGTTTCTGCCAAACCATACTCCACTAACGTTTGTCTGCGAAAACGGTACGCTCACCGGCATGACCTTCGACCGGGTCGAATCCGTTTACGAAGATGGTAAGCGTCGGCTGGTGTCCACCGGTGAGGAACCGGTTTTTGTCGAGGCTGACGATGTGTTGGTGGCGATTGGCCAGGAGGTCTCCTTCCCGTGGATTGAGAAGACCACCGGCATTGAGTTTAATGAGTGGGGAGAGCCTGTAGTTGATGCAACCACTTTTCAGTCAACCAATCCGAGGGTGTTTTTTGGCGGCGATGCGGCGTTTGGTCCGGAGAATATTATTACGGCCGTGGCTCACGGGCATCAGGTTGCTGTATCTATTGATCTGTGTCTTGGCAAAAAAGACATGGTAGCGGATCGTCCGGCGCCAGGAACACAGCTCTTCTCAACTAAAATGGGTATACATGAATGGTCTTACGATAGCCCGGTCACCAATGATAAACGCTTTGCCGTGCCACACCTTGCCAATGAGGTGGCGCTGGTTGATCGGCGTGCCGAAGTGGAACTGGGGTTCGACCCGCAAATAGCGTTTGCCGAGGCTGAGCGTTGTCTTAACTGCGATGTGCAGACGGTGTTCGAAGAGAAAAAATGCATCGAGTGCGACGCCTGTGTTGATATTTGTCCAACCAACTGCATAACTTTTATTCGCAATGCCGATGAGGAAACCCTGCGGGCGACACTAAGCGCTCCGGCCGACCAGACAGATCAGGATCTTTATGTCAGTGGCGATTTGCCAACTGGCAGGGTAATGGTAAAAGATGAAAACGTTTGTCTGCATTGCGGTTTGTGCGCGGAGCGATGTCCGACGGCCGCCTGGGACATGCAGCAATTCAGCTATACGGTAAGCAAAGCGTGTCAAATTCCCGGTCCGCTAACAGGAAAGCCTGCGAATGTCTGAGCCAGTGAATTCCGCTACACCGGAATCTGCAGTAAGCAGCAGTAAAAAAACGTCGGGAAAATCCATTCCGCCAATAGAGGCGGTGAATGATTTTGTAGTCAAATTTGCCAACGTCAATGGTTCGGGCTCTGCCAGTGCCAATGCGCTGTTTGCCAAATCTATATTTCGCATGGGAGTGCCGGTCTCGCCGCGCAATATTTTTCCATCGAATATTCAGGGGCTGCCCACCTGGTATGAAGTTCGAATCAGTGAACAGGGGTACACCGCGAGAAAAGCAGGTGGTGTTGATTTCATGGTATCCGTTAACCCGCAGAGTATGGCTGACGACATCCGGGAAGTCAGGCCCGGTGGCTATTTTTTTTATGACTCAACACGGCCACTCGATATTCGTCTTTTGCGTAGAGACATAAACTACATAGGAGTGCCGCTAACAGAGATAACCAATCGCACCTACGACGAAGCGCGGTTGCGGCAACTGTTTAAGAATGTGATCTATGTTGGCGCGCTGGCGGCATTGCTCAATATAGACATGGAGGTGCTGGAACAATTAATAGGCGAGCAGTTTGCCGGTAAACAAAAATTAATAGAGCCCAATTGCAATGCACTGAAGCTGGGTTATGACGCCGCCGGCAACAATCACAGTTGTGGGTTACGGGTTGAAAAACGGGACCTGATCGGGGATCGAATTCTGTTATCGGGAAACAGTGCCTGCGGGCTGGGCGCGCTTTACGCCGGTGCAACAGTGGCGGCCTGGTACCCGATTACACCGTCGACGTCGGTCGCCGAAGCATTTGAGAAATATGCGAGCAAGCTGCGTGTAGATCCGGATACCGGTCACCGGAATTACGTGGTGATTCAGGCAGAGGACGAGCTCGCGGCAATGGGTATGGTTATTGGCGCCAACTGGAACGGTGCGCGTTCTTTTACGGCGACCAGCGGCCCTGGTGTGTCATTAATGACAGAGTTTTTAGGGTTGGCCTATTTTGCTGAAGTGCCGGCAGTGCTTATTGATGTGCAGCGAGCCGGTCCCTCTACCGGCATGCCCACCCGGACGCAGCAATCTGATGTACTCAGCACGGTATACGCCTCACACGGTGATACCCGCCATATTGTGTTGCTGCCGTCGAACCCGAAAGAGTGTTTTGAACTAACCGCGGCGGCCTTTGATATATCCGAGCGATTGCAGACCCCTGTGATTGTGTTAACCGATCTGGATATAGGCATGAACGATGGCCTGTGTGATCCACTCGAGTGGGATGACAATCACGTTTATGATCGTGGCAAAGTACTGGATGCAGAAGCGCTGGACAACATTGAAAAATTTGGCCGTTACCTTGATGCCGACGGCGATGGCATAACACCTCGCACCTTACCCGGCACTCACCCTGAGAAAGGCGCTTTTTTTACCCGCGGTACCTCGCGTGATGAATACGCTACTTACACCGAAAAAGGCGATGCGTATGAAAGAAATATGCAACGGCTGCTTCGCAAGTGGAAAGGCGCAAGTGAATACCTGCCAGAGCCGCTGGTGTCGGGTGGTAGCAGTTCAATCGGGGTGATTCATTTTGGTACCTCGGTAGCGGCCGTGCATGAAGCCATAGATATGCTGGCGTATGCCGGTGTTAATGCAGACAGCCTGCAGCTACTGGCGGTACCGTTTCATGCTTCGGTAGCAGAGTTTATCGATCGGCACGAAACTGTATTTGTCGTTGAACAGAATCGGGACGCGCAAATGCGTACGGTATTAGTGACAGAGCTGGAAGTAGATCCGGCTCGATTACAGCCCGTCCTTTACTACGACGGATCACCCTTGACCGCGGATACCGTGTACACAAAAATTACAGAGCTGCTGGACAGCGAAACCGTTATCAGCGACGCTGACAATTCCGGCTCAGCGGCAGGAGACTGAAATGAGCTATCAAAAACCGTCTTTTCGTCACCCGCAGTTGCCACGCAACGGGCTTGACCTGACGCGCAATTCCTACGAGGGGTTAATCTCGACCCTCTGCGCCGGCTGCGGTCACGACTCAATTAGTGCTGCGGTTATACAGGCCTGCTGGGAGCTTGATATCGAGCCGCACCGGGTTGCCAAGGTGTCTGGCATTGGCTGTTCATCGAAGTCACCTACGTATTTTTTAAACAAATCCCACGGCTTTAACTCGGTGCATGGTCGTATGCCGTCTGTCGCCACCGGTGCGAATGTGGCAAACCATGAGCTAACCTATATCGGTGTATCCGGTGATGGCGATAGCGCCTCAATTGGCATGGGCCAGTTTGCGCATGTAGTAAGGCGCAATCTAAATATGTTGTACCTGGTTGAAAACAATGGTTGCTATGGTTTGACCAAGGGACAGGATTCTGCGACAGCGGATGAAGGCTCGAGGTCCAAAGCCGGATTGGAGAATCCTTTTGAGAATATTGATCTGGTTGGTGTGGCACTGGAAATCGGGGCAACATTCGTTGCGCGCAGTTTCTCCGGTGACAAGGAACAGCTCGTACCGCTGATGAAGGCCGCAATGTCACACCGTGGTTTTGCCTTGATTGATGTGATATCTCCGTGTGTAACGTTCAATAATCATCACGGTTCCACCAAGAGCTATGACTACACTCGTGATCACATTCAAACCGGAAATATAGTCGATTTTGTACCCGCACGAAGCGAGATAACTGCTCGTTACGACGCGGGCGATTCTGTGCTGGTGGACCTGCACGACGGGTCATCACTGAATCTTGCAAAAGCCCGGCCGGACTACGATCCCGGTGATAAGCGCGCCGCGGTAAACGCGCTACTGGAGAGCCGTGAAAAAGGCGAGATTCTGACCGGCCTTATCTATATTGATTCCCGGCAGCCGGACTTCCACGAAGTGATGTCCCTGGGCGAGACACCGCTCAATGGTTTGAAACAGGAAGTGCTGTGTCCTGGTAACGAAAAACTGCAATCCCTGAATGCAGGTTTTCGTTAGAAAGTAAAAAGAAAAAGCCGGTTACCTCATTCTTGTGTGGCTACCTGCACCTGGCGGAATGATCATGGGCAACGCTTTTTAGTAAACAGCAGTATAAATGTAGCCCGTGAACCCTGCTGAAAAAGAGGTATAGTGTCTGCGGGAAAATTGCGAGTGAATTGATACAATGGCTGTTGCAATTGATCATCTGGTTATCGGTGCGACAACGCTTGAGCAGGGCGTTGCCTTTGTTCGCGAGGCGCTGGGTGTCACCATACCGGTTGGCGGTGTGCACGAAAGTATGGGCACGCACAATCACCTGATGCAGTTGGGTGACGATGTATTTCTGGAAGTAATAGCCGTCAATCCTGCCGGGTCGAAACCGCAACAACCGCGCTGGTACGGTCTGGATGATCCATACGTGCTGCGGCAACTTGCTGTCTCTCCATCGTTGTTAACCTGGGTGGTAAATACGGATGGAATAGAGAGTCTGCTTGCCCGTGCCAGTTTCAATACTGGCAAAGCCGTACCTGTAACAAGGGGAGAGCTGAACTGGTTGTTCGGATTGCCGGACGATGGTTGTTTGCCAGGCGCCGGAATGTTGCCTTACCTTATTGAGTGGCACACTACATCGCATCCTGCGGCGCGAATGGCGGACTGCAGGTGTAAACTGCTGTCACTCGATATTTATCACCCGCACTCCAGTTGGCTGACATCGGCATTGGGTTCAATTGATGCGCAGAATCTGGTGTCGGTTCATACTCTGCAAGAAACTGCCAGTGTGCCTTTTCTGGAAGCGAAAATTCAGACACCATCCGGTGTGCGTACGTTGCGCAGTATCCATTGACACGGGCCGCAGTCATTTCTCTGGCCGGTATTCTTCGCGTTAGCTATGTTTCAATCGGACATGCCTTTGTCACAAGTCACAGTTAATTACCTTCAAATGAATTCACCATCGGATCACCGTGAAAAACCTCCGGTCGATGGTCTGTTAATTAATGAAGCACAAGTTAAACAGTATAAGGTTAACCGGTTTTTATACGATCTGATCGGCGAAGCCTGGAACTGGACCGACAAGGCGAACTGGCCACAAGAGCGCTGGGAGGCCTATGCGCATGCGGATGATTTGCGTACCTGGATTGCCTGGTCGCAGGGCAGTATCGCCGGTTACTTTGAATTGCAAAGGCAGATAGAAGGGGCGACGGAAATCGCATACTTTGGACTGGCCCCGGCCTTTATTGGCAAAGGGTTTGGCGGCCCTATGTTGTCTACGGCGATCAATCTGGCGTGGCAGTGGGGTGATACAACGCGTGTAATCGTTAATACGTGCTCGCTTGATCACCCGGGTGCGCTTGCCAACTATCGGGCCAGAGGATTTGAGGTATATCGAACTGAACAGGTAGAAGGTTAAAACAGGTGTTGCTATATATTCAACGATTGTTGGCGGTATTGTTGGAAAGCGCCTTGTGGATCAGACCTGCTACGTCTGAGTTGGGAATCTTTTTATCAAAACTGCTGAATCGATGAACGTAGGCGTTGTGTACTTTAAAGCTCTGACCTAATTCGGTGGCTTTGTCTTCCATACCTTTTATTTTTTTAAAATCTTCTGCCCAGCCATCATAGCCCTCACTGGGGCCAAGCCAGAGATTGAAAAGCGGCACCTGGCCGGCGGAGAGCAGGTCATGCCATACCTCCCACTCTGCGCCTTCGATATTCGATTTAATTATATTGAAGCTCTCGCCTGGTTGATCAAGCTTGTGTTGCGTCAGGTACTTCGAAAATCGCTGTTTTGGCACGGTTATCTCGCGACCGGCAATTATGTTATTTTTGCCGGAATATATAGATGAGCCGACCAGATTGCGGTTCAGGTATAGCGTGCATTCACCGTCATTTTCGCCGAGCGCTTTATTGACAATAGTCACGCGTTTGTTAAAAAAGAATTTTAGCCGACAATGGCGAGCAAGTTTGGGGTGAGCTTCGAAGCCATATAGCTCATAGTCTGTTACCAGTGGCTCGGCGGTGAGCAGGCGGTTCATGCGCGCCAGTTCACCGCCCTTGAATGTACCCAGATCAAAGTAGCGTACCAGCATTAGTCTCGTGTCAAACGGTTTGTGTGATTGTGTATCATTTGTGCCGGATAGCAAAGTTACCACTTGCCTCATAAGCTTTAAAGCGACTGTTTAACGGGTTGCCCCACATGATCCGGTTTTTATCAAAGTGGTCGTAAACGCATTTATTGTAAACCGCCATATTGACGTTATCCAGTTTATTGCCGGTGGTGAGTTCATCGAATGTTTTTACCATTGGTATCAACAGTTTTTCAATGTTCTCACGAGTGCCACCGCAGGTGCCGGCGTGTAGTTTTAGCTCGAATTGATAGTACGCTTCGCCAAACGTTGCGATCATTTTCTCGCCATTCATTTCATCGTTAAACTCACCTTCATTGGCACCGCAGTAAAGATCGTAGCGGTCGGGATTCATTAGATCAAACGGGTTGCTGAAAAATTCGACATCAAAAAGGTCGAGTAGAAAAACGCGCTTAATACCGGGGTTGGCTTGCAGGTATTGTAGATAGCAGTAATAGCGTTCGTCGTTCATCGACCGGGGAGTGGTGAGATCGTACTGCACAAAGGTGATCTCCGGACATGTGTACTGTCGGGTAAACCAGTCGCTCAGGTAGTCGTGGAATATAACGCCTCGACATCCAACTTTAAGCAGGCTTTCGTACCAAACCCTGATTCGATCGAAGTCGTCAATGCCGGCGACACCGAATTTCTCGGCGGTGGCACCGCCGGACCGACTCCGATGCCAGGTTTTCAGGCGCTTTAGATAATTAAATCTGCCGCGACTGCGTTTTTGTGGATCTGGTTTTCCAGTGAAGTAAGTCGTTAAGACGACATCGGCACCGGTCATGTTATTGGCCAATCTAAAGAACTGCTCGCTCGGTGACCGGGAATGACCCGCCGGGTTTCGACGTAACTATATTTGCTGCCTGTACACCCGGTGCGTTCATACGTTGATCCACGCTTGCTGTTCAAAATCGTATCGCTTTCTTATTTTCGCCGGAGATCCTGCCGCAATAGAATAGTCCGGGATATCACGTGTTACCGTTGAGTTGGCTCCTATTACACAGTGTTTTCCAATACGCACGTTCGGCAAAATACAAACTCCTATACCGATCCAGCTATCGGCCCCGATTAGCACAGGCCCGGCAGAGAATGAAGAATCCTGTACCGGTTTATCTATAGCCTCGAAACTGTGATTGCTTTCGGTGATAAATACGCGTTCGGACATCAGAACATTAGGTTCGATGGTGATACTTGAGCCAACTCCGGACAAAATAAAATAACGACCGATGCGTGTGTTGTCGCCAATGGATACCTGGCAATCAGGTGTCAGTGAAAACCAGGCGTGTTTTCGAATCCGTACGTGGCGACCAAACCTGACGTTGTTGGCTGCACGGATATTGCGCACAGGTAGATCGACGCGTGACTGTAAACGCCGCATGGTTCTATAAAATTTCCAATAGTCCGATAGTCCCGCCACCGCTTAGCCACAATGGTTGGCGCGAGAACGTAGAGAAATAGCGGCTGAATACATTGTGCTTCAGGCGGCCGCTGCGGAGCTGTGCCGATAATGCCTGTGAGAGCCGGACCGACGTTCAACATCCCACAACAACTGATAGCTGTTGCTGGTAAACCAGTCGTGTATTTTGCTGCCATCAGGCATTTGATCGCCATCGCCCTTGTGGTGGATCTCAAGGAATATATCGCGAGGGGGGTGGGTGCCGAGCATGTCAGTGACACCGGCGAGCACCTGGCCCTCGGCGCCTTCCACATCTATTTTTAATACGTCTGGCGGTGCGTTCTGGCGCTGGGCGAATTTGTGACAGGTGGTGAGTGCTACGTTGATAGCATCTGTGGAACCGGCACTCTCGGCGATTGAATGGCGGCCCTCTCCGGCATGACCGCGTACGTGCAACGCCACCTCACCCTCGCTGGCACCAAGAGCAAGCTGGTTGGGGGTGACGCGGTCGTCAAGATTGTTTAGGGTGATATTTTGCTGCAGTTGAGAGAAATTGCGGGGCTCGGGTTCAAAACTGAATACCCGGACATTGCTGCTTTGTCTGGCCATCAGCAGCGTCAGTACCCCGATGTTAGCGCCGATATCGTAGACGGTGTCTGTGCCTTGCAGATGTGCATTAATGCGCTCAACCAGATCCAGTTCGTGATGGATGGCGTGTGCTCTTCTAATTTCGCGCTGATTGGATATGTGCAGTTTTACCGGCTGGCTGGCCAGTGTAAATTCAAGGGTGGTGCTGCGACCGGTCAAGCGGTTGCAAGCGTGTGCCAGGTAGTTTGTGCAGCGTGAGATGATCGGTAACCGGTTTGAGTTTTTTGTCATCGTTTACGCCGCCTGGTAAGCGGGGTAGCCTGGAAGTGCGCAGAGAATACCTCAACGGTCAGCTGAAACAAGGATATCTGACATACAAAAAGGCAACTTATATCCCGGTCTGGCTCGAGCATAGAATTCTGCGTCGCGTGGTTGCGCGACATTGAAAGTGTTAATCAATTAGCTCGTTCTTCATCGAGCTGTTTTGCCCTGGTGTCTACCGATTGATATACGCCTGATTTATAGCGGTCGTAATAAATTCACTAACCCGGATTTTATAGTTTTCCAGCGAGTGCTGTACCGACTGAAAAGCGTCTTTTGCCGATGCTCCCATCTTTTCTCGTTGCTCGGGCGAGGCCAGTAGCCGGGCGAATGCCTGCTGCAGAGCACGTTCGTCTTCGACAATCCAGAGCGCCTCATAATTTTGCAAAAGTGCCGACTCCTCTTCGAAGTTTGACAGGCTCGGGCCACAGACAATAGCCTTCCCGCACGCGGCTGGCTCAAGCAAATTGTGCCCGCCAACAGGTGACAGGGTACCGCCCATAAAGACAATCAGGGCCTGCTGCAGGAATGCATCCATTTCACCGGTGGTATCGGCAAGGTATACGCGCGTGTCTTTGGTTGGTTGCTGGCTTTTGCTTCGCACCGCCATAGAGTGGCCACTGTCTCTAATGTGTTGTTGTATCTCGGCGCTTCGTTGCGGATGACGCGGCACAATTACAAGCAGCGGGCTGTCGGGCAGGGTGCGCATCAGGTCGAGCAGTATTTGCTCTTCCGGATCGTGAGTAGAAGCGGCCAGTACATAGGGCCGCGACTGAAGCTCTGCTATCAGTTTGCCGGTGGAGTTTACGCGATAGGCCCGCTTTAAATTGCCTGCATTGCTTATTCTGGCTGCGTCAAGCCCAAGTTCGATAAACCGTTTTTCATCCTCACCCGAGCGCGCAAGCACGTTAGTGACATTCTGTAGGGCTTGTCGGTACAAAAATTTCACCGGCGCGGGTGCTGCGGTTGTTTTATGGCTGAGTCGCCCGTTGACTATCATGACCGGGGTTTTACGCGACCCTGCAACGTAAAGCATGTACGGCCAGATTTCAGTTTCAACCAGTACCAGAGCTGCAGGCTGAATGTTTCTGAAGAGACGCCGGGTGGCGCCTGGGAAATCAACGGGGCAGTAGCAAACTGCAAGGTTCGGACAGGCAGTGGCGGCTGTGTTTCGGGCTTCGGGCGTGTTGCAGGTCAGGGTGACACGCGCTGCAGGGTAGGTGCTGGTGATAAACTCGATTAGCGGTATCACCGTTCGCACTTCACCAACCGATGCTGCATGGACCCAGATCGAAGCATCGCGGGCTTCGACGCGGCAACGTGTCCAGCCCATGCGCTGGCTTAGGAATTGCCAGCCGCCTTTTCGAATGATGCTCTGGCGAATGGTATGGACCAGCAGTAGCGGCGAGAGCGCTCTAATTGCGGTGCCATAGAGTAGTCGGGGCCAGAAGTTCATTGGTGTTAATTGTAAGAGCAGGATTGCACGATCATACGCTGACTTCGACTGAGTGGCAGCACATCATGACGCTTGCACATAGCCCTGCGGCCGCTGCAGTGGCACTGCCGGATGGTTTGCGATACATTCTGAATCCGTGAAAGAGGGGGATTTTGAAGATGCAGCTCACTGACAGCGAATTGGCAGAGTTCGATGAGAACGGTTTTCTGTTTAAGCCCGGTGCGTTCTCCACGGAAGAGGCAGCAGTGTTGAGACAGGCGGCCGCGCAGGTGTATGCGATGGAGCGAAAAGAAGTATGGCGGGAGAAAACCGGTGCACCGCGAACTGCATTTGCAGCGCATACCTACAATGAAGCCTTTCGGCGACTCGGCGCGCATCCACGCTTGATTGAGCCAGTGCGTCAGGTGTTGGGTGAAGATGTGTACATGCATCAGTACAAGGTCAATGCAAAAGCGGCGTTCGAAGGGGATGTATGGCAATGGCATCAGGACTACGGAACCTGGGCCAGGGACGATGGTATGCCGGAGCCGCGGGCCATGAACATTGCGGTATTTGTTGATGAAGTTATGCCAATAAACGGTCCGCTGATGTTTATTCCCGCGAGCCACAAAAGCGGGGTGCTCGAGGCTGGGCATGATCTTGAAACTACGTCGTATCCGTTGTGGACGCTGGACAAATCCACCGTTACCGAACTGGCAGATCGTGGAGGCATTGTGGCCCCCACCGGGCCCGCCGGGTCGATGATCATGTTTCATGGAAATCTGGTGCATGCTTCACCGCCGAATATCACACCGTACCCGCGCACAATTGTTTATCTAACGTTGTGTGCTGTGTCCAACCACATCACTAAATACAAGCGTGAAGAGTGGATAGCCCATCGCAACTTTGATCCGATTGTGCCTCTTGAAGATGATGCTCTGGCCACAATTGCTGCGTAGCGATGAACTTGACAGACGTGCTGAGGCGAGCGGCAGCCGCAGGTTTGCACACGCAGCATATAGTTGGTGACGGACTCCGCGATGCCTTAACAGGCGCAAAAAACAAATCAGGGGAGATAATTTATTCCACACTTCAGTTTTGAATATTCGGCCAATCTGGAAAGCAGGGTTGACCTTAAAAAAATGAGCTCGCTAATTTTAGATACCGCTCTGCAAACCGGTTTTTTTGAAATTGGTGCAGTGCGGGTTAGAGGGGTACGCTGTGATGTGTATGCGGTCGCAGATCAGCTGGCGGAAAACGGTTTTATCGATTTGTCACTGCGGCTTGGTTCTGGCCGATCACAGGACGATAAACAATTGATCGGCAACGCGGTGTTTTCAGCGCTGGAGAATTTTCTGCAAGATGAGCTGCGCACCGAGCACTTCGCCTTGTCGTTTGAAATACGTGAAATAAACTCAGCGTTGAGCTGGAAGCGCAATGCTATTCATCCGCGGCTGCGTAACACCTGAATTGCGAGATCCTAGACCGGGTTACACGGTAATGTCAGGCAATAAGAGGCTGGCCATTTCTGTTTTACAAAACGCCGGTTGCCACAGCAGCTGACCCCTTATATTCTCGCGACGATAGCAGACAAAGACCTTTCAGAGAAAACAATGACAACATCAAGACTTGCGGGATTCCATCACCAGGGTGTAGAGAAATATGGCCTGGTGACTTCTGAAGGTGTAGTCGATCTGACTGCGCGGCATGGTAAAAGATGGGCCTCTTTAAAAGAGGTAATCGAAGAAGGTACGTTGCGCAAACTTGCAGAAGATTCGCAAGCGCTTGCGCCCGACATCGCCACTGACGATATTCAGTTTGCGTTGCCGATTCCGCGACCGGAAAAAATACTCTGCGTGGGTGTCAATTATCCGGCCAGAAATGCCGAGTACAAGGACGGCACTGATGCGCCGTCATATCCCTCACTGTTTCCGCGTTTTGCGCGCTCGTTTACCGGTCATCAACAGGGCATTGTGCGGCCAACCGCTTCCAGCCATTTTGACTATGAGGGCGAAGTGGTTCTGGTGATCGGTAAGGCTGGTCGGCATATAGAGCAAAGTGCCGCACTTGATCACATCGCTGCAGTGACTCTGTGCAACGAGGGCTCGTTGCGAGACTGGTTGCGACATGCCAAGTTTAATGTGACACAGGGCAAGAACTTCGATTCCAGCGGATCAATTGGCCCCTGGCTGGTACCGTATTCTGATGAAAGCCAGATTGCCGATATCCGCCTGACCACTACAGTCAACGGCGAGCTGCGGCAGGATGACCGGACTGGCCGCATGATGTTCAGCTTTCGTTACCTGATTAACTACATATCCACTTTCACCACACTGATGCCTGGTGATGTGATTGTGACGGGTACTCCTACGGGTGCCGGTGCCCGGTTTGATCCGCCAAAATGGCTGGTGCCAGGCGATGTGGTAGAAGTCTCTGCCGAGGGCATTGGCAGTCTGGTGAATACCGTGGTTGATGAACAGGTCCCGTCATGACTCCCGAAGAAATTAGCGACGCGGCAAGCAGACTTTTCGAGGCAGAAAAATCGGCGACGCAAACAGGGTTGCTGTCCCGCCAGTATCCGGCAATGACAATGGACGATGCTTATGCCGTGCAGAGCGCACTGGTCAAGCTGAAGGTAGCAGATGGTCGGTGTGTAAGGGGTTGGAAAATAGGTCTGACGTCCAGAGCGATGCAGATGGCTCTGAATATTGATATTCCGGATTCCGGTGTCCTGTTTGACGACATGTTTTTTGAAAATGGAGCCACAATACCAGCGGATCGTTTCATACAGCCGCGCATAGAAGCTGAAATTGCCTTCATTCTAAAAAACGATTTACGTGGTTCGAACATAACCCTGATCGATGTGCTCAATGCCACGGACTACATTTGCCCGGCACTTGAAATACTTGATACCCGAATTCTCAGGGTTGATCCCGAGAGCGGCAAAACCAGAACGGTTAATGACACCATTTCCGACAATGCCGCCAACGCCGGCATTGTCCTGGGTGGGCGGCCGGTTAAACCATCAGAAACAGACATGCGCTGGATAGGCGCGATCGTCTCTCGCAATGCCCAAATTGAAGAGACCGGTCTCGGAGCAGGCGTTCTAAATCATCCGGCACAGGGAATCGTATGGCTCGCAAATAGACTGGCCGAATACGGGGAGGCGATTACCGCCGGGCAGGTGGTGATTTCGGGCTCGTTTATTCGGCCGGTAGAAGCTGAACACGGGTCTACGATTTCAGCGGATTATGGTCCTCTCGGATCAGTTAGCGTGTTTTTTGCCTGAA
>CAYPCS010000054.1:29806-37004 GCA_964409275.1 uncultured Granulosicoccaceae bacterium | reverse complement strand
TCAACCGTCGAGTGTGAGAGAATCACAAATAGCGGTTGTGCATGCAGAGCTTGACGCACTGCCCCCAATATCAGGAGTGATGTGTTTGCCTGCTGCCAGCACTCGCTCTGTTGCCTGTTCTATACGTGCGGCGGCGGACTGTAATGCAGAGTCATTGTGCATATCACCGAGCCAGGACAACATTCTCGCCGCTGATAGTATGCATGCGACCGGATTGGCCTGGTCCTTACCAGCAATAGAAGGCGCTGAACCATGTGAGCCTTGAAACATGCCATGTTTTATACCTGTTTCACCCGAAGGTGCAAGGCCTAATCCACCCATAAGTGCCGCACCAAGATCGGACAGGATATCGCCTACAAGATTTTCACAGACTATTACATTGAAATGCTGTGGTCTTTCAATCATGTGAACCGTCATCGCATCAACGATAACGTAGTCGACTTCAACCTCCGGATAATCAGCCAGTACTTCCGTTGCAACCTGTCGAAAAATTGCGTAGCTTCGTAGAATATTCGCCTTGTCTACTATCGTTACCCGCTTAACGCCATCTGCCGGTGCGCCCGAGCCTGCTTGTGCAAGTCGGGCAGCACAGTGAACGATTCGCTCTACACCTTTGCGCGTTACAACAAGTGTATCGGTGGCCAGCTCGTCGCGAAGCACGTTTCCACCGCTTCGCGCTGCATACAAACCTTCAGTATTCTCCCGCACGATTACAAAGTCCATGTCACCAGGTGATACAGAATTCAGACGTTGAGGCGCACCTTGCATAAGCTTTATCGGTCTTATATTGGCGAAGAGGTCGAGCGAGGCGCGAATCTGCATGGAAAAATCCTGCCCCGCTTCGGTGCCATCAGGGTGGAGCACGCCCGGCATGCCCGCCGCTCCATGCAACACCGCATCCGCAGACAGGCATGCATCACGTGTTGCCTGCGGAAAGGCGGTACCGGTGTCGAGATAACAAGCGGCGCCGGCATCGTGTTGAGTGAATTTTACGAGTGCGTTGCCGGCCACAGCGCACTCCAGAACCTGAACCGCTGCGTGACTGACCTCGGGACCAATCCCGTCGCCGGGAACGACTGCAATGCGGTATTCCCTGGCATCCGTCAATTTCTCCATAGAGTGGCTCCCGTTAGCTGTTGGCAGATTTTTCATTCTAAACGAATGACCCAGGTTATTGCCAAAGCTTTACAATGCAAGCTGTTGTGCAACAATCCCTGTCCGGTCACAAGAAGATACCCAGATGGAAACGCTCTTCAGGAATGCAACAGTAATCGATGGTAGTGGCAGCGACCGGTTTATAGCCGATGTTGCTGTTTCGAATTCTCGAATTACAGCTGTTGAAAAAACAATCCGTGCTGATGATAAGCACACACCCATGCAAATCATCGATGCCACAGGTCTGGTTTTGTGCCCTGGCTTTATTGATGCACACACGCATGATGATCGCGCGGTATTGGCCTATCCGGATATGACGGCAAAAGTTAGCCAGGGTGTCACCACTGTTATAACCGGTAACTGCGGTATCAGTATCGCGCCACTTGATAACCGGGCTCCCGTGCCACCAATGAATCTGCTTGGCGAACGACGCGAGTGGAATTTCCCGGATTTTGACAGCTATGCTGAAGCACTCGACAAATCACCGGCTGCGGTCAATAGCCTCATGCTGACTGGTCACTCAACGCTTAGAGTGGGTGTGATGGATAAACTTGATCAACCCGCCAACCGGGCAGAGCTTGACCTGATGTGCTCCAGACTCGATCAAAACCTTGTGGCTGGCTCGGCCGGTTTTTCTACAGGCCTTGCGTATCCACCGGCCATCAACGCCCCGCCTGAAGAGGTCGTTGAGCTCGTCGCGGTTCTGAAGGATCATCAGGGCATCTACACCACTCACATGAGAGACGAAGAAGATGGAGTGGTTGAATCTGTGGAGGAAACACTACAGGTCTGCTTTGACACCAGCGTCTCCACCGTTATCTCTCATCACAAGGCATGTGGAAAAGCAAATTGGGGCAGAACCAGGGAGACACTGCCACTGATTGCCAAAGCCCGCGAAAGTCACCCGGTCAGTTGTGATGTTTATCCGTACACGGCAAGCTCAACGGTTTTGTTAATGGACTTCATCAAGCGATCTGAAAAAGTTATGATCACCTGGTCTAAATCGCACCCCGAGTTTCAAACCCGGGATTTAACCGATATTGTCACGGAGATGGGTTGCGACCTGGAAACTGCGGTAGAACGACTTCAACCGGCCGGGGCGATATACTTTCAAATGTCTGATGCAGATCTTGAAAATGTGCTGTCGTTTGAAGGTGCAATGATTGGGTCAGACGGGTTGCCACACGATGTTCACCCCCATCCCAGGCTTTGGGGTACTTTTCCTCGTGTTATCGGTCACTACAGTCGCGACAAAAAACTCTTTTCACTGGAGAACGCGATACATCGTATGACGGGAGCAACCGCCGCAAACTTTCGCATTCAACAGAGAGGATTAATCAAGCCCGGTTTCTATGCTGACCTGGTTTTATTCAACCCTGACACGATTATTGATCACGCTACTTTTAAGGATCCCGAGTTGCCATCAGCAGGAATTGACACCGTCATGGTTAACGGGGCGTTCACTATGGCTCAGAATCAGGTCACAGAGGCTCGCCCTGGCCGTCTCCTGGTGAAATGAGTATCTTGTACAATCAGCAGATCAGGAGCCTGCGCGGCAGAACCGCTGCTAATGCGAACGTGCTACCTTAGGGTTGCGGGCTCTTGTACGGTAAGTATCCAGTTATGGCGCGGCTACCAAAAAGCACCCGCGTTCACCTGAATATCTTCCATGGTGAGAGCGGGTGATAGATCAGAGCATAAAAAAGACACAAGCTCCGCGATTTCTGAGGGCTGCACCAGTCGGTTCTGCGGGTTTGCCGCTTCAATGTCCTTTTTTTCCTCCCCGACAGTTCGGCCGGAACGTGCTGCCATTTTCTGCATACTACTCCTGAGCATTTCAGTTTCTACCCAGGTAGGACTGACAGACGTACAGGTAACACCGCAATGCGCTGCCTCCAGTGCGACAGAACGGGTGAGTCCCAGCAAGCCGGATTTTGAAGCACAATAAGCAGCGTGAGTCGCTTCGGCAGTGGTCGCCGCTGTCGAGGCAATATTGACAATTCTGCCCCAGTTGCCATTCATCATGTGGGGCAGACAGCGTCGTATCATTCTAAAGGGCCCGTTTAGATTCGTGTCGATCACGGCGTTCCAGTCGTCATCGGTGTGGCCGACCACTTGTTGGTGCACCGATACACCAGCGGAATTGACGAGAATGTCTGGCGCACCAACAGTATCTGTAACCAGAGTGACGAACGCTTCCACGGAATCGGTGTTGCATACATCCAGGTGCGCTATCAGGAATCCGCTATCTTGCAAGGATTTGTGTTTGTCCGGATTTCGCCCGCCAATGGCCACTATGGCCCCGCGCTGCCGTAAAACCCGTGCGACATCCAAACCAATACCGGATGTGCCCCCGGTGACAATGGCGATTTTATTTTCATGCCATAACTCGTAGCTCATCTTGCTTCACCAGCGACGACGGACAAAATGATTGGCAAAGAGGATTGTAAATAGAGTGGCTGGAAACAGCCGTTCAAATCAGACAAGATTTAGATCACCGTTTAAGTCGTGACGAAGTTGCCTCCAACGGCTGTAAAATTCATCGCTCCCTACGTGAGTCAGGCGTACGTGGCGGTTACCGTTGAAACCGGTGCGTGCATGTAGCACTCGAGCGTTATCGAACACCAGAGCTTCACCGTTCTTCAACAAATATTGCATATGGTATTTTGTATCGTAGGAATAGCGAAATATTTTCTCCAGTGCCTGGTATACCGGCTCGATTATGTCGTGTGGCAGATCGATTGGCCCCATGGTCCGTTCGTTCAATCTGAATTCACAGACTTCACCAAAATAATCCAGCCTGATCATCGGGGCTTCTGCTCGCAGGCCCACCTGATCAATGAACCGGCGGTGTGGAATTGGAACTGTGGTTAACAGTTTATAGTCTTGTGGATGATTAATTTTAAAATCTGCAGCCAGTTTGAATCCATCAGTCATCACCGATTTTCCACCACCGTCTTCACTGGCTTTTATCGAATGGAAAATCATTATGCCCGGCGGTGGTTCGCGAAAATTCTCGTCGGTATGGGGGCGAAGTGGTACCGGTGCGTTTGCAATAACTGCAGGTTCCGGGGTCGAAATTATTTCAAATATACGTCCGTAATGAGTCTCGCGTATAAAACCAAGCGATGCCGCAATTTCTTCGGTGGCATCAGGGTCAGCGGGTGCATCGGTTAGCAGGCAAATGCCGTAGGTATGAACAGCGTCATAGAGTTTTAATAGTTCATGACGATCATTTGTAATAGCAGAGTAGTTTACCCGGGGCAGCTTGTCCGTCATCGCGGCGTCCCAAAGTATCGGCTGTGGCCGACGTTTTTGTCTCTCCTGGTCACTTTGGCAATGACTTCGAAGCCAGCTCGGGTCGTAGGTAGTGACGTGACCATCTGCAAGCCATGCAATTTTAATCATGCCGTCAACAGAGGTGACCCGGTTTGCAAGATCCTTCGGTAGCATGCCAAGTTCAAAAAAGCGGTGGCCGCCACTGTGATCTCCACAATCAGAACAGCTACAGTTGTCACGTAGCCAAACGGGGTGAAATATTGATCGGTGACCGTCATGCCAGTCTATGGTGACGGCGTTTTTATCATTGTTGATGTGTGCAACGAGATTTGCCAATTCTTCCCGATTTCGTGCTATGTGCGATGCCTGCATTATGCTCCCCCTGTGAACAACCTGTTTAATACGTTAGCTACCAACACTCTGAAAAATTGTAACCCTGTTTATCGATTACGGCTAGAAAAAACGCTTAATGTGGAAGTTGGCCAGTGCCACGAATTCGAGGCGATAGAATCGCATATGTCGTGATATTGCCTCAGATTGTCCCGTTCCCGCTTTATAGTGATTCACTAAAAGTTCAAGCGCAGGGTCGGAGTGGTTACTTTTTGGTCTATAAAAAAACCGCTCGGTAGAGTCGATGGCGTCAAACCTGAAAACGCAGAGGAGAATCTGCAATAACCGTAGCCCGGTGTAAGTATCGATCAGCAGTATAATCAGCTATAGCGCAGTGCATAGTGCAACGGTTATCCCAGATCAGCAGATCATGCGATTGCCACCGGTGCCGATAAACAAACTCCGGTCGTTGACAGTGCTTATAAAGGTAGCCCAGTAAAGTGTCACTTTCGCTGCGCTCGAATCCTTCAAGATGAGAGGTAAAACCCGGGTTAATATAAAGCGTTGGTTTGTGTGTTTCCGGGTGGATAACAACGACCGGGTGCGTCCAGCGATTAGCGCCGTCGAAGTCGCCGGACGCCAGATCAGCCGCGCTATAAGTACCGCTTGAGACTGCCGCTACACGAAAATCGTGTATTGCATTGAGTGGTTGAAGCAAGGTTTGCATCGCTTCAGATAAGCCATTGTAGGCCGCAGTTAAACTGGCAAACTGCGTATCACCGCCGTGATCGGGCACCTCAATTCCGTATAACAACGATGCTTGCGCCGGTTGTCGACGAAAAGATACATCTGAATGCCAGTAGGTTCCTGCTCTGGCGCGCCCAAGTGGCTCACCGCTGCTATCACGCTTGTTTGAAACCCGATATAGCGCCGGTTGTCCTGGTAACAGATTTTTTTTCACAGAATCCTGGAATTGATCTGCCTCGCCAAACAACTGACCGAATCGACGGGCAAACACAACCTGCTGGTCGGGTTCGAGATTCTGATCACGTATGACCAGCAAACCACCGGAATCATTCCATGCCTGACGTAACTGTGAAAACTCCGCTTCACTGATACTGGCGGAATCGATGTTGGTCACTTCAGCACCAAGTGCCGGACTGAGTGGCGTAACTTGCATAGCCAGACCTCGATAACTCAATGTTGCGAACAGGGAGGCTCCCGGACATCCAGGAACAAGGAAATAAAGCACAGGAACTGCGCAATCCAAGTGTCAGTGCATGCGTTAGTAGTGTCAACCTTCACTGGTAGAATAGTTGTCGGTATTGGTAAAACAGGCGTTGCGGGAGGCGGCAGTTGCTCCACGTCTGGAAAAATTAAGAGTATCCTGTTGTTTGGTTTTTTTAAAATGTATCGAAAATATGACGATTAAGATTGCTGTTCTGGATGACTATGCAGGTGTGGCGATTGAGGCAGGTGGCTTCAACCGCCTTCAAGACGCTAGTGTTACTGTTTTTAAGGATACCCTGAAAGACCATGATCAACTGGTAAAACGACTTCAACCATTTGACGTCGTCAGCATGATGCGCGAGCGAACTCCGTTTCCGGCAAATCTGATAGACGCCTTGCCGAATCTGAAATTGCTGGTAACCACAGGCCCGAGAAACCTGTCGATTGATCTGGCCGCAGCACGCACCAATGGTGTTGTGGTCTCATCAACCGAATCTAGAAAAACAACGACATCAGAACTCGCAATTTTGATGATTTTAAATCTTTCACGCAGTTTCCTGACCGAGTGCAGGGAGATGCACAGTAACGGGTGGCAGCAGGGTCTTGGCAGGGATTTGCACGGTCAGTCACTGGGGTTAATCGGTCTTGGCAAGATTGGTATACAAATGGCAAACCTCGGTCGAGCCTTTGGTATGGAAATTCATGCCTGGTCCCCGAATCTTACTGACGAAAAATGCGTTGAGAACAATGTGCAATTCCATTCGTCTCTTCCGGCACTGATGGCGGCCAGTGATGTAGTGTCAGTTCACATGGTGTCGTCAGAACGTAGCAAAGGACTTGTAGATGCGAGCGCGTTTCAGGCAATGCGGGAACAGGCTATTTTTATAAACACCTCCAGGGAACCGATCGTTGATCAACAAGCGTTATTCGATGGTATGAATGAAGGGAAGCCCTGGAAAGCAGGTCTTGATGTCTATGACGAAGAACCCCTGCCACTGGACAGCAGGTATCGAAACCGCGAGCTTATCGACAGTGGCAGGTTGCTGTTGTCGCCACATTTAGGCTATGTAACAGAACAGGCCTGGAAGCTTTATTATAGCCAAACAGTTGATGCGATTGAAGCCTGGCAAGGCGGTTGCCCCATTAGAGTGCTAGGGGTATGATCTGCGCGTAGTCATCTGTCATCTGTCATCTGTCATCTGTC
>CAYPCS010000054.1:0-29706 GCA_964409275.1 uncultured Granulosicoccaceae bacterium | reverse complement strand
GTCATCTGTCATCTGTCATCTGTCATCTGTCTTCTGTCTTCTGTACTAGTACCCCGTATGCAACAGCGCGCCACCATCAACCGGCAACGATACACCGGTAATAAATGACGCTTCATCGGAGGCTAGAAACAAACAGGCATTGGCGACGTCCCAGCCGCTACCCATCTTCTTTCTCAGTGGCACTCGTGCGTCGCGTTCGGCTGCTACCTGAGCACGGGTCTGGTTCCATTCGCGAGCTCGGGTATCGACTGCCATCGGTGTATCCATTAGACCGGGTAAAACAACATTGGCACGAATGCCAAATTCAGCGTTGTGTTGCGCAATTTGCTCGGTGTAGGCAATCATGCCGACTTTCGATGTTTTGTAGGCAACTGTCTGGTAGTTGGTGGTCATGGCCGCAACCGAAGAAATGCCAATAATGACTCCCGACCGTTGTTTTTGCATAGGTACCAGCGCGTGCTTGCAGGCCATCACATAGCCACGCAGATTGATCGCGTTAACATTGTCGAACGCGTCTTCACTAATTTCCAGCGGACCCTTGTCGCCACCTGCCAGACTGACACCGACGTTGTAATGCAAAACATCAAGCCGACCCCTTTTGTCCAGAGTGGCTTTTACCGCAGCTGCCATGCTGGCATCATTTTTTACGTCTGCCTCGATAGCAAATGCATCGCTATCGAGTTGATCAACCGTTTGTTGTGCCGAGCTAATATCAATATCAGCAGCGGTAACCAGCGCTCCCTCGCGACTGTATACGATTGCTGATGCGCGCCCGTTGCCGATGCCCTGGCCTTCACTCTGACCCGCCCCGATTAACAGTACTACTTTGTCCTTCATTCGCATTCTGGTCTTCCGCTTGTTGAGTGCTGGTGATCATTCATCGATTCTTGATTTCCACTCCTTTTCAAAATCCCACACTCCATCGAACCCCATCAACTTGCTGAACTCCATGAAGTTATACACAGGGGTAGTGATCCCGGCGCTTGAACCGGTCTTGTTGATATGCTCGTAGGCCGAGCGCAATGCCTCACCTGCTGCCAGAAAGCCGGTAGCGGGATAGATTGCTATGTTATAACCCAGTGATTTTAAATCCTCCGCAGGTAACACCGGTGTTTCACCACCATCAACCATATTGATCAGTTTTGGTTTGTCGATGCTTTTACAAATGGTTTCCATTTCCTCTATTGATTCCGGTGCTTCGACAAACACAACATCGGCGCCGGCATCCTGATACGCCTGACCTCGTGCAATGGCTTCATTCAGCCCGTGACTGGTTCGTGCGTCGGTTCTTGCAACGATGAGAAAGTCAGTGGATTCGCGTGCGGCGACCGCAACTTTAATTTTTTGCACCATGTCTTCAAGTTCAATTACCGGTCGACCGGGAGTATGTCCACACTTTTTCGGCACCTGTTGATCTTCGAGCTGTATTCCGGCTGCGCCTGCTCGCTCGTAACCGCGCACCGTGTGATCAACATTGAGCAAGCCGCCATAGCCTGTGTCACCGTCGGCGATTAGCGGTTTGTCAATGGCATTGACGATAGTAGCAACGCGGTCAACCATATCACTGTAGGTTGCAAGCCCTGCATCAGGTAAGCCGAGGAACGACGCCACCGTTCCATAGCCCGTCATATATAAAGCAGGAAAATCCATTGTATTGGCTATCTTTGCAGAGATTAATTCGAACACACCGGGAGCTGCGATAAATTCGCCACTCTCAAGTCTGGATTTTAACGTTGGCACGCTTGACATGTTATATCCCTCCAATCGAGAATTCTTTGGTACTGCAATCTGCCAGTGCGAACAAGTTTAAGCAATACGGTTCATTGCCCAAAGCCGTACAAGCGTTGCGCGTTGCTGTAAAAAATACGCTTCATCGCCAACTCGTCTGCAAACCAGCGCCGGCAATCGGCCAACAGATCAGCAGGATCAAAGTCCCGATTCGGCAGGAGTTCCGGATGGTGCTTCATGATGCCATCATGTGCCGGAGTATGTGGCCAATCCGATCCCCAGACTAGCTGATCAGAATTATCTGAATACAGGTCGCGAGCCAGTGTGTCTGCATTCGGGTTATCCAGTCGGTACGTGCCCGATAGTTTGATCCAGAGATGTCCTTCCGAGAGTAAATAGCGAATTGCCGATTCCCCGTCGCCGCCCCTGTCTTTGGCAGACATCAGTCCGAAGTGATCCAGTACCACCGGAACCGGGCAATCCTCAATGGCGTCAGTCAATTCGGCTATGATGGCTGGCGTTGTGTGCATTTGAACGTGCCAGCCATTTCTGGCGCAATGTGCTGCGGCCTGTTGCAATTTCACACGTGCCACGCCCGGGTCGTTTCCACCTGTGGATTTTAGATTGATCCGAATACCACGCACACCTTTTGAATGCAGGCGATCGAGTTCAGCTGCGCCTGTTTCTGCGCCTGTGTGAACTACCCCGCGAACTTCGTGGCGAAGTTCTGCCATTGCATCCAGCATGCAGCTGTTATCGAGCCCGTGAGAGCTGAGCTGCACCACGACGACCCTTTCGATTCCTGTGTTGTCCAGCATGGTATCGAGTTGATCAAAGCTGGCGGGCGCAGGTGTATACGATCGCGGCGATGTCATTGGGTATCGCTCAGTCTCACCGATGACATGAACGTGGCAGTCGGTTACCGGAAAGTCGAAATCTGGCATCATTGGCTCAATAACAGGAAAAAAACTGCTGGCGTTTCCCCACACAGCACTCGACGAAGAGTTAAGAGGTTTAGTTTCAATAGTAACGGATTTCCTCGTGACCTGTACCAGGGCTACGTGTATCTTCTTCATGTTCGATTTACAAAGGAGTTACCATGGCCACGCCGTCCCCTGGCTTCCACACTATTATCGAGGCAGCAGAGTTGTTGCGCAGTCGCAGCTTCAGCGCGCTTGATTTGATGCAGTCCTGCCTCGATCGCATCTCGGAGCGCGAATCTGTGGTCAAGGCCTGGGTGATGGTCGATAGTGATGCCGCGCTCGAGGCAGCCGAACAGGCAGATCATCTGATGGCGCGTGCAGACGCAAGGCCAGGACCACTGCACGGAATACCGATTGGTATCAAGGATATTTTTGATGTAGCCGGTATGCCAACGGCTGGTGGCACAGAGGCTTATCCGGTTCGTGTTGCAGATCAGGATGCTGCATCGGTTGCCCGGCTCAAGGCAGCCGGTGCCATAGTAGTTGGTAAAACAGTAACGACAGCCTATGCGATGGGTGACGCTGGTCCAACGACCAATCCCTGGAATAGTGCCCATACCCCTGGTGGTTCCAGTTCCGGGTCAGCAGCCGCAGTAGCTGACCGGATGTGTCTGGCAGCGCTCGGTACCCAGACGGCCGGTTCGGTTATACGACCTTGCTCGTACAATGGATTGGCCGGAATAAAGCCCACTCATGAGCAGATTGATGTTACCGGAGTGATTCCCCTTTCGTGGCAACTCGATCATGTCGGTGCGCTTACCCGCAGTGTGGCAGATGCACAGCTGCTCTGGCACATCTTAAGAGATAACAGTGGCTGGCAGCCGGGTATGGACAACGACACAACAATCCGCTCATCTAAACCCCGGCGTCTGTGGCGTGCGCGCGAATTATTCGAGACTGGAGCCTCCGCTGCAATGAACAGAGCAATAGATACACATTGCGAACAACTGACAGGGCAGGGCGTTGAAATAGTCGAGCGATCACTACCCGGGTCCTTTGCTGCCATTCTGGATAATCACCAGATCATTATGGCGAGTGAGGCAGCAGCCAGTCATGCAGATAATTTTAGCCAGCGCGAATCGCTGTATCCGCCAAAAATAAAACAACTGATCAAAGAGGGTCAAACGATCAGCGCGGTGCAATACAGTCTGGCGCTCCAGCACCGAAAAAAAGCGATTGAAGACATGAACGATGCGCTGCATGATGTAACCGGCATACTATCGCCGGCAGCGGTTGATGCGGCTCCGTTTGGTCTTGAGCACACAGGAGATCGAACGTTCAATGCGCCGTCGAGCTACCTTGGCTTGCCGGTAGTAACCTATCCGCTAGCGGCTGCTGACAACGGCTTACCTCTCGGTGTGCAGATCATGGGCTGCTCGCGCAGTGAGGACAAGTTGCTCGCCGCTGGAGTATGGTGTGAGCAGATGGTCGGGTTTGACAAGTGGCCGGTATAGAGAAGACAGGAAATCATGGCTAAGTCTTAATAATAATCGGCGCTGGAGCGCGAGATAGACAGGCGGTCGAGCTTCCCGGTTATCGGTAAATATAGAAATCCAGGGTGTGCCAAAATCTGGTAGTGCTATTTACCTTGCCCTGACGACAGCTGCCTGGAAAAGCAGGTTATAAAGTTGGTTATAGAGCCTTCGGGACAGTCCACTGGCGATAGCGCGGTATCAATAGCAGTGTTGCCAGTAAACCTGTAGCAGCGATCACTGCCACTGCAGTGCCAGTGCCCAATAGCTCACCCATGGCTCCCATCAACAATGCGCCAATTGCCGGCGCACCGAAGCTTAACGTTGTCCACAAGCTCATCACACGTCCCCGGTAGGCATCTTCCAGAGAAATTTGCAAAATGGACTGTGAGGTAATGCCTGCGTATGAGGCGGCAAATCCTGCTATTGCACAGAAACTTGCGGCGAGAATCAACTCACGGGCAAGGCCGGTTGAGAGTGTTGCCCCGCAAACCAGTGCGACGCTTGCTGCCAGAGCCAGCATGCGCTGCGCAACACTTAAATCGAAGCGGGCTATTGCCAGCCCGGCCACAACAGCACCTGCACCGGAAGTGGCAGTCAGCACAGCAAGGCCTTGAGCCCCTGCGCTTAACACATCACCCGAGATAGCGGGCAACAATTCAAACAATGCCCGCCCGATTACACCGTTTATCATAGTCATGATCATCACCGGTAGCATCACAGGTAATTGAATTGCGTAACGCAATCCGCTGACCAGCTCGCTAAACCACGATTTATTTACCCGCGTTCGACTACGCAGCGTGACCAGACTAAACAGTGCAAGGTAGGGCAGGTACAGCAGTGAACCGACGAGCAAGGTGAATGCTGTGCCAAACTGTGCCAACAGTATCCCCGCCAGTGCGGGTCCGAGCACTCTCGCAGTGTTAAACGCAACCGACGCCAGACCGGCTGCTGCAGCAATCTGCCATCGATCTACCAACCGCCCGACCACAGTCAAGCGCATAGGGTGATAGGCGGCGGATATAATGCCATATATTAACGACAGGGCTGCCAGCAACTGGACGTTCAACGAGCCCGTAAAAAAACCGGCGCTCATCGTCAGTCCGATCATCGTTTGAGCGGACACCGCAATTAGCACGCCGCGTTTCAAACGCATGCGATCGGCAAGCACCCCAAACAATGGCGACAACACAAATGCCGGTAGCAAATAACACGCGGCGACAATTCCGGTCCAGAAGACTGAGTGCGAAAGTTCCCAGGCGGCCCAGCCGATTGCGATTTTCAACACCCAGAATGCCGTGGTTGAAAACCAGATGCCGGCATAGTAAAGACGAAAGTTTCGTAGTCGCAGGATGCTGCCACCAACACTGCCTGCACCCGGGTCGTCTGCCGTTGCTCGCCTGTCAGGTTTGTCTGTCAATTGCGGGGTCGATATGGCATTGACTCAATACAGTAGCTGTCCGCGTCGCAGGAAAGGATTGGTGAAATGGCGTAGTTAATAATCAAAATAAACTTACAGGTCAGCCTGCAAACCTGAATCCAGCAATCGGTTTGGTACTGGCAGTCTACCTGCCATAAGACAGCGTTGCGTTCGGTAGCAGGTGAGTGATTTGATCTCGGGTGTTTTTCCGTATCGACCCGTTACCGATACCGGGAATACTCCGGACGGATGGGCGATTCGGACACTGTCGTTTGCCGGTGTTACCGGCTGAATGACAAAGCCCGGTAAATTCGCTGCTGCCGCCAGACACATACCACCGGTGAGCGTTACCGCACGATGTACTTTGTTCATAGATACAATTCGAATCGTAACATCCATGTCATCGGGCTCGAAGGTTTCGCCGTTGATGGCTTTAAATTTCAAAGGCGGGGCAACAACAGCAATTTTGGGATTAGCAAGTATCGTCGACTCTTCACTCGCAGATAATCCCATTGCAACACTGCCTGCTCGCCGGATGTTTTCGAGCTGCTGCATTAGCTCGTTATTACTTTCAATAGCCTCCGGCGTTTCAGTTCCCTGTAAACCCAGATCTCCGGCGCGGACGAATATCACCGGGTTGGTGGCATCGACTAAACTGGCTTCAATAGGATCACCGCCTGGAAGTGTTAGCTGATCACATGCGTTTCCCGTTGGCAATAACGCATCTGTTCGGGACCCGGCAGGGTCAATAAACCGCAGACCAATTCGGGCACCGGTTCCGGAAACCCCGGGTATGGAAAAATCGCCGCTTTCCACCACCTGCCCGTCAGCTACTGAAAATTCCGCTTCGTAAATCTTGTCTGTGTTCGTGTTTCGAATGCAAAGAGCAACGGGTCCGTCTCCAGGGTTTTCTACAAGACCTTGCTCAATAGAAAATGGTCCAACTGATGTAGCCATGTTCCCGCACATCGCTCCTGCATCAACAACATTCTGATCTACAGAGATCTGATAAAACGAATAGTCAAGATCAATATCGGAATGCTCCGACGGTGCCACCACAACCACTTTTGAAAGCGATGAAAGCCCGCCACCCAGTCCGTTGAGTTGCCTGCCGTAGGCATCCGGACTACCCATAACGTGCAGGAAAATGTTGTCCCACAGGTCCTCATCGGACGGCAGGTCATCTTTTTTAAAAATGATTGCCTTTGAGGTGCCGCCCCGGTGAAACGACGCTGGAATAAAAGTCCTCAATTTATACTCCTGTTTCACCTGGAGATTATGTATGAATATCATCGGGCAGAGGCATATTTGAAATCCGCAATAGTTATCGGCCCTTGAATTCCGGTTTTCGTTTTTCCATAAAAGCCTGCCTGCCTTCTGTGTAGTCTTCACTGGCAAAACACCGGTCCACCATTTGCTGGCAGGTTGCAAGATCGCGGTCTTGTGGTTCCCGGGCTACATTGTTGTATATGTTTTTCATCGCCCCGACCGTTAACGGTGCATTGTTGGCAATGGTTTGTGCCTGTTTCAGCACAAAGTCTTCGAGCTCGTCGTCCGGTAGTATTTTATTGACCAGTCTCATGTCACGGGCAGCGGCAGAATCGTAGATAGAGCCAGTGTAGGTTATTTCTTTGGCGTAGCCCGTGCCGACAATATTGCTCAACCGTTTGAGCCCTTCGTACGGATACCCCAGGCCCAGTTTTGCAGCTGGCAGACCAAACTTTGATCGTTCGGTGCAATATCTTAAGTCACACGCAACAGCCAGCCCCAGACCGCCACCGATGCAATGTCCCTGAATGAGTGCAATGGTAGGTTTGCTCGCCTGATTAATGCCATTGTAGACTTCTGTTGTTTTGGCGTTGTACGTGAGTACTGCTTCGTGTGTTGCGCGCTCGCTCTCGAATTTTGAGATATCGGCACCTGACACAAACGCTTTGCCGCCGGCTCCTGAAAGAATGATAACGCGGACATCGTCATCTTCCAGAAAGTCTGCCAGCATAGTACTTACCGATTGCCACATTTCCAGTGACACTGCATTGTGGCGCTCGGGATTGTTGAAAATAATTCTGCCAATCATGCCCTCTTTGCGGGCAATCATTTTGTCTGTGCTCATAAGTTATCTGGCTCTTGTAGGTGCCTGGCTCGTAGCGTTTTTAGCCGGTGCCCATCCATAAATGATTTATGAATGGACACTGGCCAGTGTAGTTTTGGCTATGATTTTTTGCTTAAATAATCTGTTGGTCGTGCATTGCCTGTATTTCTTTCTGGCTAAACCCCAGTTCCTGCAACAACTCTGAAGAGTGTTCGCCGCGCTGTGGCGGTGCCACCCGAACGGAACTGGGGGTGCGATCAAGCACGACGGGCTGGCCAATCAGATTTAGCTCGCCAAGTTTTTCAGAATTGACTGTTTCGGTTATACCGAGATGCTCTACCTGCGGATCGGCAAATGTCTGGTCGATGCTATTGATCTCTCCGCAGGGCACACCCGCCTTGCTGAATACCTCTATCCAGTGCTGGCTGCTTTTTGTAGCGGTTATGCTGTTTATCTGGTTATTTAGTTCGTCACGGTTAGCAGAGCGTGATGGTGCATTGCTGAAATCTTCGTTTTCCAGCCAATCCTGTTTATCAAGTGTGGTGCAAAACCGCTTCCAGGTGGCTTCACCGGCAACGGCGATATTAATGTGTCCGTCACTGGTTTTAAATACGCCGGTGGGAATGCTGGTCGGGTGATTGTTACCGGCCTGTTTCGGAACATTGCCCTCTACGGTCCAGCGCGCAGCCTGGAAGTCCAGCATTGCAATCATTGCTTGCAGCAAAGAGGTGTGAAGCCACTGGCCTTTGCCAGATTTTTCACGCTCATACAGGGCGAGTAAAATCCCCTGGGCGCAAAAGTGTCCCGCGCACAGATCAGCGATCGGTATTCCAGCTCGCATCGGCCCTTCGTCTACCGCACCGGTGATAGACATAAGGCCGCCCATGCCCTGAGCGATCTGGTCAAAGCCGGGTCGGCCGGCGTATGGACCGCTTTGCCCGAAACCCGAGATACTGGCGTAGATCAAGCGAGGGTTTAATCCCTTTAGCGCATCATAGTCTATACCGAGCCGGTGCTTGACGTCGGGTCGGAAGTTTTCCACCAGCACATCCGCTTTAAGAACCAGTTTCTTCAACACCTCAAGACCTTCGGGCGTTTTCATGTTCAGGGTAAGGCTGCGCTTGTTTCGCTGAAGGTTCTGAAAGTCTGCTGTGTCTCTGGCTGCTCCCAGAGCACCGTCCGGCTCTATCGATTCCGGTTGCTCTATCTTGATCACATCTGCGCCCCAGTCCGCGAGTTGACGCACTGCGGTAGGTCCGGAGCGAACGCGGGTAAGATCAAGAACGCGTACGTCTTGAAGCACGCTGCTGGCTGGTTGGTAAGGCATAGTAGTCTCTCGAGAGAAAGTATCTAAAAATATTCTATTGCAACAGAGCTGACAGGCGCAGTCCGGGTTCGTTGCGCAGTCTCGAAGGCAGAGCATCGGGCAATCGCCGATTTTTTTCTGCAGCTGCCTCCAAATCAGCCTGTAACATTATGCGCCATCATGGTTCGTTTAGCCGCTTAAATGCAACTGAAATGTCTCCGCGTCACCAACGACAATGATATTGAATTGCACAAAATACCTCACAGCGTGTGTGTCTTCCGCTTTTCGGTGGTACCGCGGATTATTGAAGTTGAAGATCGTTCCAGTCCAGGATATTGCGGTGCACAAGGTCAACAGGCAAGAACTCCTGTTCCAGGCGTCCGGCTTCGCTGTTCAATAAGTGTTTATAAAGAGATTGTTCTGCGGGATCCAGTCTGTCTGGAATATCGGTGCCAGCGACAACAGGTTCTATAACGGCGAGGTGCCGGTATTTATCGAAATGCTCGCGGTCCATCATTAGTGTTACCAGATCAGGTAGGTTGTTTCGTGCTCTGGCAAGGCATTGTAACCCCCATGTGTCTATGTCTCCCCAGTAGGCAATTGCCTTGTTTTGCATTGTCGGGTTACGGGTCCATTCCAGATCCAGGCCTGCACCCAGTATGGCGACTGTATTTTTCAGCGCCGGTAGTTGATGAACGCAACTTTCGTTTTCAACAATAATAATTTGCCTGCCCGGCAATGATGTGTTCGCCAGATCGGTTGTTGATACTCGTTGTCTTTTAAATGGCAGCAAACTGGTGTCAAGGTCTAATAGTAACACCCAGTGATCACTCTCCTGCAATGCGTCAAGGAACGTTTCTAGCCCAAGCGTGCTGACTTCGTCTTCAAAGCGGGAATCGAGTAGCTTTGTTACGAGCCGTGCATGGCGTTCAAAAAATTTGGTATCAATACCCGCAAGCGATAGTGTTCTGAGTGGTTTGCCCCTTGCATAGCCGGGTGTGAGTTCAGCGGCGACCTGACAAGCCTTTATGACCTCTTCTACGGGTTTGTTCTGCCAAAGGGACCGGCGCTTGATTAGCAGGGAGTGAAATGCGGGAGCGCTTTCACTGACCAGTTTTGTCATTGCCTCAAATTCCTTTTGAATACCGTTGTCGCGACAGGCAGCGATCCATTCAGTAGGTTTATTTAATTGCCATGTGTGCGGAACCTTTACGGCCTCCGAGGTGGCCCGATACTTAACACTCTCCCAGATTACCTGCCCTGTGGTGATACTTGCCCAGGTATTGATGTGTTTTTTAACAGCGTCGAGATCTGTGGCAATTGCAGTTGGCTGCGGTCGACCGATGGGTTCGACTATTGGCCAGGCACCACCGCCCAATAAGCGGAATTCTCTTTTTTTATTGTTGTTCCATTGCCTTTTGAATTTGGCTGAAATCTCTACGGGTGACTTCATGAATCCGGATTGTCTGGCAGGTGCTGAGGCTCGGTTATATTCGGCCTTTGTGGTGGGTGCGCCAGCTGGTCGAGCTTTTCCCAGGTAATCGAAGCCATGCTTGATTGTGTGCCGGGTCGCTGTACGCAGATAACTTTTCGTGTGTGCTTTTTCAGTAGTCCGATTTCTTTATTGGGTGTAACAAAAATGGGATGTAATTTAAAAATGCGTAGCGCTTCAATAATGCGATTGGCGGCAGATGGTGAGCTTTTAGAGAATGCTTCATCAAGGACAACAGTGCTATACAAAGGTACGCTTGCCTGGGTCGGGCACAGCGCATAGCTCAGTGATGCGGTAAGTATGTGGCTTGCCATAAGTTCTTTTTCCCCGCCACTGCCGCTCTGGGATCCAGTTCGCGGTGGTGATTTGTTGCCGGTTTCGCGGTCGACTTCAACCACGAAAAACTGTAGCCGATAGCGCGGGTCGAGCAGCGCACGAGCACCAACCAGTTTCTTGTTCTGGCCGGCATCACGGAGGATTTCTACCAGTTCGCGCAGTGCGCGATAGTGGCTTTCGCCGTTGTCTTCTTTCAGTGCAGCGCTGCGAAGTTTTCGTTGCGCAGTTTCCATTGTGCGCAATCGCTCGTGCTTGATGCGCTGCGGTGCCAGCTGCAGGAAACGGCTGGATCGAAAATCCACTTTTTGCAACGTTAGATTGAGATCTGCGAGGCGGTGTTCTATACCATCCACTTCCTCAGCGATGCTGGAGAGCAATTGGGTAACGCCCTGATCTGATGAGCGGTTGAGGTAGTCCAGAAAGCGCCTGGTCTTCTCTGGCAGGGCCTCTTCGTTGAGTACTCGCAGTCGCTCGAGGTAGTCTGGAATGTCGGCTAGATCAGTAGCGGTTTCGGTTAGCGCGCCCGTGTCGGCTTGTTGAGCTTTGCCCATCAAACCGACCAGGCGGCGCTCAGAGTCAGATTCTCTGTTAAGTTGCCCTTCAAGATCCTGTTCTACTTTATTGAGAGCCGTTCGCTCCGCATCATTGAGATCTTCTGCTTTAATTTCAGGATCGATCGGGAGTTGTTTTTTTGTGCTGGCTTCCAGTTCCTCGCTTAAGCCATCGCCAACACGGTTTTGTGCTTTTTGGTGTTGATGGCTGGCCACTTCCTTGCGTTCATCCAGTCTGGCAGTGGCAATATTGATTTCTGTGATCTTGTGTTCAATTTGCTCCAGTTTCTGTTTTTCCTGATCATAGGCGGCTTTGGCTTTACTGCTGTCTGAATCGGGAGCCAGTAAGTCACGCAGCCGTACCTCTGATGACTGCAGTGTAGCTTCGGCCCCTGGCAGATCAATGCTGGTAAACGACAGGCTGATAACCTTGTCTATCATAAGCAGTGAGGTATCAAACTGTTTTAGTGCCTGCTCTTGAGCTTTAGTTTGCTTCTGCCAGTGTTCCAGCTCTTTTTGATGTGCCTGAAGCTGCATCGCCAGCGATTGTAACTGGTCCTTGTTGTCAAAACCGGTCATCCAGTCAGCGCCGAGTTTGCGCTGATCCTGTTTTTCGAATTGACCGCGTCTGCCAGACATCATGCCTTCTACCGTAAGTGCATGTTCGGTATTTCTGAGTAAATCCGCTGACGCCACGCAGTGCCGGTCGCGCGCCGCAACCAGGGCTTTGGCAGCCTCGCGCAGCGGGTGTGGTTTAAATTCAAGTTTGCAACAGAATCCATCGGTGAAAAATTCGGCCGGGGCAGTTTTTTCGGTTGCACGCTGCAAGCGAACATGCAGCCGGTTATCGCGATGGTTCACCCATTGAAGCGCTGCGGATAAGTGTTGTTCGGGTACCAGTATGCGCAATCGCTCTGAACCGATGGCGCGCTCAATAGCACCGCGCCAGCTGGATTCTTCGGCTTTAACCTCTACGAGTTCTGCCACAAAAGGCAGATTGATTTCGCTTAAGGTGAGCTGTTGTGCCAGTTCCGCTCTAAAATCCTGAAACCCGGGTGGGATGTTAGAGCCGGGACGTTGTTTGACCTTGTGTAGTGTGGCCTCTGTTTCTTCTGCCGCTTGCTGGTGGTCGCGAAGTTGTGAATGTGCGGACAGGGTATCGCTGTGCCGGGCGTCGCGTTGTTTCTGGTAGTCTTCCCGTTGTAGTTCAAGCTTACACTGGTTTTGTTGCAGTGTCGCAGCAGTGAGCTCGGTGGATAGACCAAGCGCTTTGGCCATCACCTGGTAGTTATCTGCGTGTTGGCGAATATCGGTTACACGTTCTTTTTGCAGGGAAATCGTATTCTCAAGTTCTTTAACAACATTACCACCGAGCTTAAGATAGGTTTCGTTAAGCGTATTTACCCGGTTATTGCAAGCAGTGTGCTCGCTCTTTTGCAGCTGCAGTTGTTGGGCTGTGTTGAGCAGATCCAGCCCTAGTTGATCCAGAGTTTTCTGCCACAGCTTTGCGGCGGTTATGGCGTACCAAACCGGCAGGCATTGTTTGAGCTCTGTAAGGTTGCGGGTTTTGATTCGCAACTTTTCGAGTTTTTTATACTCGAGGTCTATCGGCACCAGGGATTCCTGTTGAGCTTTCGCAATCTGTAGCTCCTTGTGAATGCCAGCCAGATTGTCAAACTCACCTGCGACTTCTAAAGCGCGATCAAACGCACTGCGGTCTTCCAGCACGAGATCTCTGAAAATTTCATCAATGCTGTTGAGTTGCTTCAGTCCGGCGGCGCGATTTAGCAATGTGAAAGCGTTGCCACCCACATCAAAGAACTTTCTGGTGTGTGCGAGATAGGCTTTTTTACTTTCAAATATGCGCAGTTTGCCGGTATCTCTGCCGTAGCGCATCAATGCACGGGCGCCACCTTCATGCAGTAATTGTAGCCAGTGCGAAAGTAGCTGTTGGTCAGCCTGGGAGAATATCCAGCGACGCTTCAAATCCTGAGCTGCATTGCTGGTACTGTCTGTCCAGAGTACCGAGGCAAGTTTTAATGGTTCATCTGCACCTTCATAGGTAGCGCACAGCCCGGTGATAGTGTTGGCAGAGCGTGAAACCTCTTCGCGACCATCCGATCCGTCACCGCCAAGCACGCCGCGTACGTAGGAAATTAGTGTTCGGTCGCTCTCATGGCCGCCGGTTGAGGCAAGATTGTAGCGAGGTTGTTCCACCAGCAGAGTCATTAATGCATCGATGAGTGTGGTTTTGCCGCTGCCGGTGGGGCCAATGATGGCGGTGCCGTGAGGATCGATGGTAGCGCGATGCATACCGGAGAATGGTCCCCAGTTGTATACCTCAAGTTCAGTGAGTGCGTAACTCTGTTGAACTTCACTTGACTGAGCACGGTTCTGTTGGACAGGCTGTGGATCACCAAAGAGATCAAAGCTCGCGGGTCGGCTATCCATCGCTGTTGTCGCTGTTGTTTTCCGCATGGTTGCCAATGCCGTTGCCATTAGCGCTATTGACGATGTTGTTAGCAGATTTCTCTTTCAGAGTGTTTAGTAAAGCGCTCAATGATTCCGGGTTGGCGAGATGGGCGATCATTGGGCGGACAAAGATATCCTGGTTTTTATCGACCTCCGAAACAATGCCATATGTTTTAAGCTGATCCAGTAGTCTTAACAGATTGCTTTCATTTTTATTGTCGCTGCCGGTGTCCTGGAAATAGGTTAAGTATTGTGGCAGCAAATCGTCGACTGCAACTCTACACGCCGACTGGCCAATGCCATCTTCTTGTTCGTGCATAACAAAAGCGTGCCTTAGCAGCGCAATCACCAGTGATTGCTCAAGTGTAAGTCGCTGTCGCCTGACCAGTGGGTGTGACCATTCAGCGTCAAGGTCATCGTTGGTACTATGGGCTCCTATCCATGCAACGCCACGATGAGTGTCCAGCTTCAGGATCAGATCCAGAGGTTCCAGAGCATTATTAATAGCGGTTTCGTGGGTGATACTGTGACGAAACATTACCGGTTTCGTTGACTCCTCGATGTATCCGCGACGCAATAATTCCTGTGTGAGTTCTTTAACCGTGTTGTCGGTGCGCTGGCCTTCCGCGGTTTGTGCATTGTCGCTATTGTTGGTCTCGATAAGTGCAGGAGCTGCCGTTGCGGCATCGGTTTTTGCGGGTTCGTTCGAGTCGGGTGTTTCAGTGATGCGGTCGAATATGTTGGTCATTCGATATCTCCCGACGAAAGCGCTGCCACATCGGTATAGCTCATCTGTATCTTTGGCGTGTAGAAACGTGTCCAACCATCTTCTTCATCGAACAGATCAATGGTATCGGTATCGTGGAGTATCTCAATGCCTGCCTCTCGTGCCATGGCTAGCCAGAAGGTAAGGGTTTCCAGGTCGTGGCTAGGTGGTAGTGACGCCGCTAGCCCGGTTAAGCTAACCGGCTTACCCTGGAGCTTAAGCTGGGCTACCGTATTGTTAAAAAGCTCGGTGCGGTCGAGCGCCTGATACGCTTGCCAGAATTCCGCATCCATAGTGTGCAGGTTGGCATCCTGAGTGTTGAAGTCGAGTGTTTGTGATTGCTGCTCTGAATTGTCTTTGAGTAAAAAGCGTTCCGGCACGGGCAGGTTGCTGACAACGATGGCTACCGGTGGTAAGGGGGCAGGCGTTCGTCTGACCTTCTGTGATTGCCAGTCTACATCCAGGGCCACTTGAAAAATATCTTGCAGCAATGCACCTGTCCGAAGTTGTTCATCGGCAAGACCAGACATCAAAAACCCGCGTACATCGCGCTCGCTGCGCGCGCGTGCCTGAATAACGCGCTCTGATTCACCCACCAGGCGCGGCACCAGCTGACGTAGATCGGTGGATTGTTTTCGGTCAAGCGCTGCTTCTGTTTGGGGGTTTTGCAAAATATCCCGCAGGCGCTGCTTCATTTGGGTGAGCTCAACCGTGTTGACCAACTGCTGATGAAAGCTCTCGAATACTTGACCTTCGACGGTATTAACCAGCGCTTCGTGGCCTGCCAGCAGATCATCAACCACTTCACCGCGATTGTGTTTCTCACCCATGATGCGTTGTCGCAAGGCAAGATCAGCCGCGCGGTACGAATCTTCAACGCGACGAAAGTCTGTGTGCAGGCTGCTTGCGAGCTGATAGATTTCCCTGATACCTTCGGTAGCTTGCGGGCCCTCAAGTACCTCAAAGTTGCCTTGCTTCACCGCTGCAAGCTCGGTTTCAAGCAGCGCGATTTTGGCCTGCAGCAAGGCTTCTCTGTCTGATTGCTTCTGGCTTAAATTTGCGGCCAGATTTTCTATTTCGCGCTGCACAGTCGCAAGCCGTGAGGCAGTTGATGTCATGGTTCGATCTTGCAGGGAGTCGATAAACGCGAAGGCGAGTTGCAGAGCGTCTGTGCTCATCAGCTGACCATCGCGTTCCACAATTAGCCGGCGTTTTAACCACTGGCGAAGTTCTTTTCTGGCGGTGTCGGTTTGGGTGTCTTCGGAGCCAACATCAAATTCGGTATCATTGATATAGAACGAGAATGCTTCGGCAAGCTTCTCGGTGGCGTCTTCCAGAGTGACAGTTGGTTTGCCGTGGTCGAAAAGTGACTTTAGACACGATAGTGTCAGTGGAGCATTTCGCGACGCTAGCAGCTTCCAGGACGAATTATTGCGCCTGAGTGAAATCAGCTGCTGGCAGAGTTCACGATTCATCGATGATAGTTCCCGCGGTTGGTTTCGGCCTTGCGGGTTTGCCTGTGCAATTCAGGCCCGCAATGCCGGGTTCCGGGTGAGGGCCGATGAGCCATTGCCCGCCGCGGATTTCGCCCGCTACGTGCTCTGCACTGCGGGGTAGATCTTTGTGGCGCAGGTGTTGTGTTTGCGGGTCTTCCATTGTAAAGCTGTTGCTTATGCAGACTTCAATAGTATCGCAGTAACCTGCGCCCTCCACAAATGTGTGGTTGCCGAATTTGATGCGGCGCAAAAATACCCCGAATAGCTGATCATACAGTCTCTGACAGGCACTATTGGCGGGGTTGACGGCGAATTATTTCACGTTAGTGATATTGTTTGTGGTTGTGGCTGAAATTTTAGGCCGGGATAGCCGATAACGGTACGGTGGTACCTGGAAGTGATTTAAATCCGGTTTCCAAAAGCCTGCTGATCGGCAAAATTCAGCGCTGTCTCAGCCGCAAAGGACTCAGGGATGTTCAAAGTAAGATTCAAATCAAAGAATGCGAGTCAGGCGTGGTCCACTCACGGTTCGTATGGTAATGAATCCTCCGCGCTAGCCAATGCCTCCAGAATCTCCGCCAGGTACTTTATGGTACAGGTGATCGATAAAAACAATATGGTCATCTGGTCAGGCTAGTGGGTCGGTTGATGGCTGCCAGCGGTGCCGTATCTGTTGTAAAAGTTTATTTCGCATTGCTTGCTACAGGTCGCCCGGGCCATGGCTAGAAAATTCTCCCGTCCGGGGCTCTCCGCTAACGATCTTGAATTTATACTCTCCGGCACGATAGTTTTGATCAATCCGGTCAAGTCAGACATCGCTCGCAGTATCAAGACGGTCGAAAAAGGCAGTCGAAAAAACAAAGTGGATCTTTTGCAAGCGGAATCGGCGTGGCGCCAGGTAGCAAGTGAAAATACCCCGGTAGCCGGTGCTGGCCGGTGGGTATGTCCGAAAAACTATCGCTTCGATATGCGTGGCACGGTTATCGTATTTGTACGAATAACAGATACGTTAGTCGGTATGTTCTGCGAACGGCAAAGTATATTGCCGGGTAATAAATCGGAAATTCCCCTGAGTGGCTATCACCAGGATCGAATAGAAGAAAGGCCTGTGCAGTGGTTTAACGCGGTCGCAGAGCTTTTCTGGACGCAGCTTTCTGAAGGTGAGATAGCGGATCTTAAACAGCAGGCAGCGTTGCGCTACCTTGCAGCTTCAGGAAACGGGTTTCCGGATACCTGGCAGCGCCAGCGAACATCGCACCTGAAGGCTCTGCAAGGCCTGCAAGATCCGGTGAACATCACCGAGTTACAGGCGGCTGGTATACGTGTAGCGATGCAGCTGAAACGGGCTGGTCATGATTCAATCTCATGGCGTGATTTAAAAAATCGGGAGCCTTCCCTCACCGCCAGGTATCAGCGCGAGTTATTAGAGATTATGGATGACGGTGTACTTCGTGGTGAAGATCTGGAAAACATTCCGGATCAATCTCCCTTCAACATCAGTTTTTCAGTGTGGCGTGGTGCGGAGCGTATTTTTAGAGTCCCACAGTTAGTGCTGGAAATAGAAGCGTACAGTCTTCTAGCGGAGCTACGGTCGGGTAATAAGGAACAACGGTTGGTGGCAAACCTTATAAAGGGCGCAGCTGACTGGAAATGGCATCCGGGGCAGAGTAATTGCGTTGGCTGGTTCAGGGTACACATAGACGATGAAAACCGGCTCTGCTTTATAGACGAAGTTCAATCGGACACCATTGAGGAAGTCACAAGCTATCTAGTTGAAAACAGGGAAATACTGTCTGTAAAAGAAGTCGGCTACATTCAGGAGTATTTACAAGCAGTAAAGCACTGGAACATACACGGATTTTCGTGCCTCAGCCAGTGGGTGAGCGAGATAGGCTACGACCTTGGTATTCATAGTCGCGAGTCGGCAATGGCTGTAAAAGCGGGCATGACTCCAAGTGATCGTAAGTGGAATACCTGCTATGGAACACTCATTAAACGTTATTCCATGGAATTGACAAAGATAGACGGATATCCGGAATCCATCCGGGTGGTCAGGGCAGCGTGCCAGCAACTGTCCCTGGAGAAAGTAAGCTAAAAATTGCGAGTGCACCGTGTTACTACACTGGCGGTTAATGTGTGGGTGGTAATTGCCCGGGCGGGCTGACACCTGGTAAACAGAAGTAGCTGTCCACTGTCCAGACACGGGGCACTGCACTAAACAACATAGGATATTCCAGATGCCTCTACAAGATGAGATTCGGTCAGATATAAAAAAGAAGGTGCTACCAGCGAGGTTTACCGTCGATGATCTGCTGCGTCGTCCGTGTCCAGAACAACCTGGGTGGTACTATATAGGGTCTGAAACCTATGCTGAAGCTACTCTGCGGACGCACCCTAATAATCGGGGAATTTCTATAGATGGTCTGGAGAGGGGTAACCATGTTGATCCCGGCGGGCAGACTCCCTTGTATTACAGATTCGGCAATGCAACTTTTGGCCTGATCGAGACGGGTAGTGGTGAGGATGAGGTACCGGAATGTTCGGAAGACTCTGAAGGCGAGGGTGAGTCACTCTTCAGTGATTTAGTTGCTGTACCCGCCCGGCCAGAGGTAGGGTCGGCTGGTACAGGTGTTTTGTCGCTGCCGCCTGACTATGTCGCTGTCGATGGTATTGACCCGGTAAAAATAGTGGCCAATACAATAGCGAATACACCGTTTCAGGCGTATTTCAGAAGGTCGAGGATGCTCTATCCAAACCCTGCTGTTACTGGTTGGTGCGCCCGACTAGAGACTTATTTTTGGCCATCTCACCGAAACAACTGGGAAGCCACCAGGCCGCTTATAGATAAATTCACCAAACGCTTCCGTGTAATTGAAGAGCACAACAGAGAGGGTAAAAAAGACACTGCTGATCTCATCGCACTTTTCGAAGATATTTGTGCGTGGGGTGGTGTAAAGCTGCCGGAGTCAGATCAAGACAAGCTGTATAAAGAAGTGTTCAGTACCCTTGATGTTATTGATCAGAATAGCTGTCCCGGGAAAGAAAGCCGAATTAACAGTGCATGGACCAAATTGTACGCGGTTGCGAGGCCGGAATCGTTTGTTATTTTCGATTCCAGAGTAGCCACAGCGCTGACTTCAATTCTCGACCCTTACATGAAGGACCTGTCGAACACCAGCTACCATCAACAGATAAAAGACCTTGGAACCGTGCAGGGCCGTGGAGGAAGCAGGCCCCGGTTAAACAAATGGAAATGGCCTGTAGGCTACCGTAGCTGGAAATCACAAATTGCGGCAAACAAGCTGTGCTGCGACATTGTGAAATACCTGAATGCAAGCGGTGCAATAAATGGCAACCGCCAGTGGAATCTCAGAGAAGTGGAAGCCGTATTGTTTATGGATGGCTATTAGCGATTGGACGTTACACTACATTCCTTTTGAGTGCCCTGCGCAGTCCCGCTACCAGCAATATAATTCCTGCCATCTGGACCAGATGATAAACGCCGTTGTGATCAAATGACCAGATGAGTGAGAATGAAACAATTTTGCCAGCCTGAATACCAGCGGCAACAATAGTTACAAAGATTCCTGCAACCATCAACCATGCGCCCTCAAGGTGGCCACGACAGGCCACCCACACGTAGGCTCCCATAGCAAAGAGCATTGCAGCAGTTTCGTAGATAATAAATACCAGAAACTGATCAGGCCACACCAGGGTGATACCAAAAAATACGGTACCGATGATCGCCATTAACGGCAGCACTCGCCTGGCGGTCGTCTCCCCCCAAATGTCGTACACGACGGCGACTAAAAAGAACGCAACCAGCAAACCCAGTGAAAAGTTGAGCGGGTACCAGATAATTGTTTGCAGCGCTTTGGACATTTCGAAGCCGTGAACTATGGTGCCCAGAATAGCCGCCAGTGCCAGCAAGCCGAAAATTACCGTCCATAACCTGGCTTTCCAACGGAAATTTTGTCCAATCCGGTGCAAATACAAACCGGCTCCTATCGCCATGACAGCCAATATGGCGTCAGTCACAGCCGCAGTCTGTTCTGTCGGGATGTCATTAAATTCCATATTGTTCCTTCTGTGAAAATTGAGCTTAATCCACAGTGCGTCTGCTTACGTCGTAAAAAATCTCCAGCGCGGAGTGCGTCTTCACACGATTCCTGACGCAGTATTCTTGCGTTGAGTATCGTTACGCGCGATAAAGGCACAGTTATCGCTATCCGCGATGCTTTGCCCGGTATTTTATTGAACTTACAACTAATTCGCGACCGTGTGATTTAAAACCAGAGCGGTCGGCAATGCATCGGTGATTGCGGCAGGATTCTTTCTTGCTATACGGCTGTACTGTCCTACACACAATATTCACACTCGGAGAATTCGATGAATAAAGTTGCCGTCACCCCGCTTCTACTGGCGTTAGTGGCTGGAACAGGCCTGGTACAGGCTGACGAGCACACCGCGCTGGAAGAGGAAAATGCGAAGCTAAGGCAGATGGTGAGCAGTCTGTCCACGGACAGAAGTCACTTACAGGGAAGACTGCGCAGGGCTATCGCCAACGCAAAGTCCACGAAAGGTGAGTTGAACACACAGCTAACGAGCGCCCTTGAGGACCGCAACCTTCTGCGCAACAGGCTGCGCCGCGCCATTGCCAATGCGAAATTGACAAAAGGCGAACTCAAAACGCAGCTGACAAGCTCTGAAAGTGAAAGTGATGTACTTCGTAACAGACTCCGTCGTGCCATTGCCAATGCAAAATCGACAAAGGGTGAACTCAATACGCAACTGACGAGCGCTGAAGGAGAACGTGACATACTGCGTAACAGACTCCGACGTGCCATTGCCAATGCAAAATCGACAAAAGGTGAACTCAATACACAACTGACGAGCGCCGAACGAGAACGTGACGTACTTCGTAACAGACTCCGCCGCGCCATTGCCAATGCGAAATCGACAAAGGGCGAACTCAAAACGCAGCTGACGAGCGCTGAAAGTGAAAGTGATGTACTTCGTAACAGACTCCGCCGTGCTATTGCCAATGCGAAATCGACAAAGGGCGAACTCAATACTCAACTGACAAGCGCTGAAGGAGAACGTGACGTACTGCGTAACAGACTCCGTCGTGCCATTGCCAATGCAAAATCGACAAAGGGTGAACTCAATACGCAATTGACAAGCGCAGAAGGAGAACGTGACATACTGCGTAACAGACTCCGCCGTGCCATTGCCAATGCAAAATCGACAAAAGGCGAACTCAAGCTGCTACTTGCGAGCGCTGAATCAGGGCAGGCCGATTGGGCGGCAGACTTAAGCGGCTCACTTCAGTCCGATATCGGTGGATTGCAAGGCACCGTAGTAACTACCGATTCTGATAATAACGTCAGGGTGCAAGTGGTCGGCAACAACGGTTTGTTCCGAACCGGAAGCTCGGCTCTCAATGATGATGGCGCGGCACTGTTAGCGCAAATTGCACAGCAACTCACCCGCCAGGACGTGGCCATGACAGTGATCGGCCATACGGATGACATACCGGTTGGTGACGGTAGTAGTTTTGGCAGTAATGAGTCACTGTCTTTTGCACGCGCCGCATCCACTCTGCGATTTTTACGTAGCGAGGGCGTGCCACTGGAGCGCATGTCAGCTGCCGGTTTTGGTGCAGACTATCCGATTGCCAGCAACGATACCGTTGAAGGACGGCAGCAGAATCGTCGTGTTGAAATTGTTCTCAAAGCCCTGTGATGAGCTGAGCTTGTGTGATACTCCGCGACCGTAAAGGCCTCTGGTTTTATACACGAATATTGAAGTGGAACTGGCAATACCCCCATTGCAATTGCGATGGGGGGCGGCTATTTCGGAGTATCGCTATAGTACGAGCCACGGTGTGGCTGTTTAGGTTGCTTGTCCTGCTAATCGCATTAGTTGGCCACACTATTCGATTGCCCGTCAGTCTCCTGGCCGGTGAAGCCGCTTCCTTCGCCAGCGCGCATACGCTAATACTTTCGCTGGTGATGGTCAGGCGAATGAAGATTAAACTGTCAGCTTCTCAAGAACCTGCCTGGCAACAGCAATTACGTTAACTACCAATTCCTCAGTAACATCGAACACACCTTCATAGTCTGCTATATTTCTTTTTCTATGCGCATCATCCAGTGCCCGCCATTCTTCGTCAGGTATATCTACTGTATGAGTCAGGCACTGGAATACCAGATATCTGTTTTTGCTTCTATACCCGCACTGTCTAAGCGCCGCCAGAGCTAGTGCATGAGAGGAGTTATAGGCCAAATCAAAGCGTGACTCCAGGCTAAGGTCTGCGTTCTCAGCATCTATTAGTCTGACACGCCCGGATTCAATTAATGCCTCAACTTCGTGTGGATCAGGTAATTCTCGATCGAGTGATCCAATCTTGACCAGGTTGTCGAGTTTCCTCCTATCCATCAGTGGTGCCAATTAGATTAATGACCGGCTGAGCTAATACTTTGGTAAGAAACCCTCTACCGGTATCCCGTTTTTCTTTAAATTCAGTTTCCTTGTATATTGTCGGATTAACTTTTCTTGCAAGCTGCTTTTCCAGAGGCATTAGCACGGAATAGAGCTCCTTCAACTTCAACTCGTCGGACACGATCAGCAAATCAACATCACTCCCTGAAGTGTCGGTATTTTTGGCAATTGATCCGTAGATAAATGCAAATTTTATTTTACTTGCTAAAGGTTGCAACGCGTGTAAAAGCGGCTCTCGCAGCCCTACAGTTTTACGAACAATACTTCTAATTTCGTCGAATAGTGGTGAATCAGCATTGGCCTGGTAGTGTTTTTGGTTGCCTATTTTCTCAGAGGTAACCAAGCCACTATTTTCTAATTTAGATAGTTCGCGCTGCACGCTACCAGTGCCAATGCTGGCCAGTCGGACTATCTCAGTCAAATAGAAGCTACGATCAGAGTTGCCAAAAAGAACAGCGTATATTCTTTGTTGGGTTGAAGTAAATAGAGCGTCTGCCAGACTTTTGGATTTTTTGTTCGCTTCCATGGTAGTTATTATATACCCATATTGGGTATATTCATACCTTATTTGGGTATAATTTAGTGGCTTGAGTTACGAGGAATTTTGTAGAGGGCCGGCAATCGCGGCCATGACCATGCCGCGTCTCACGCCATTGTTTCTGCAAGGTTGCCGCGAGTGTTAGCGCCTCGCCAGCAAGCCACAGGCAGTGTCTAACGGTGGGTTACTCCTGCAACCCTGTGCTTCGTAAGAAAAGCAAACAACCGAGTTTGAACAGTTTGCAAGAATCTGAGTCCTCACTTTCTGTATCAAGTAATAAAGGGGAGTAGCAATTGGCCGTCTACATACAGTGCTGTAGTGAGAGAAGTTGAGTCGAAATGGATCACATAAGGCCGCTGCTAAGTACGAGCCTGTTCTTTTTGGTAATAGTATGTGTGACGTATTATCCGATATGGAAAATACGCCATAGCCGCAGGTACTCACCGTTCGTCGAAAATCGGCTTCGGTTACCTGGGGAATCAGTCCGATCCGCTTTGTCAGATCTGCTAGCGAACATAGCAGCACACTATGTCATTCTAACTGTCGCAATACTCTTTGTGCATTTTTCACTGTTCTTTTTTGATTACTCCGGAACTGGCGCGATTCTGACGGCTGTGGCTGGATTTATCATTTTCTGTTTTCTCGCTTGTCGTATAAACAGGGTTTTTCGGGCCGCGATTAACCACAGAGTCGGGGTGCAAGGAGAGGAATACACTGGACAAGAGTTGAATTTATTGGCCCGGACTGGCGCGTTCGTTTTTCATGATATTCCATACCATTATGGCAATATTGACCATGTAGTCGTTGGATATGACAAGATATTCGTGGTCGAAACAAAGGCCGTAAGAAAACCCGCAGGATCTGACGGTAAAAAGGAAGGGCAGGTAGAGTACGATGGCAAGCAGCTCAAGTTTCCTCACTACACCACGGACGCCCCGTTAAAGCAGGCGCAATGTCATGCAGATTGTCTGGCTCGAATCCTTCGTAAAGATCGTAAATGCAGTATTCCGGTGATTCCTGTTGTGGCGTTACCAGGCTGGTTTGTTAAATCGAATAGTGACTCGGCCTCGGGTGTGCTGGTAATGAATCCCAGGCGTGGCAGATTCCTGCACAAGCTGATTGGTGAACGCCGAAAATGCGATCAGTTTGATTCCGCGGTCATAAAAATCGAAAAACTTGCGCGGCTAGATTCGCCGTTGCCGAGTATTACTGACCCCGATGCCGCAGAGCACTATAATCTTTGGACTAATGAGCCTAAGGTGAAAGGCTCCCGTTGATTGGATCCGAGTACGTTGGACGCCATAGTCAGTCGCTTGTTGTTGTATGATGACACCCGGTCGATTTGCTCAGCTAAAAAAGAGATCGGCTTTTTGAAACACGGATAAAATACAGGATGACTGATTCCCCACCCGTTAACTCCCGCCACCACAATCGAATTGCGGCACTTCATAGTGACATTGTGGAGTGGCGCCGTGATCTGCATGCGAATCCCGAAATCGGCTTTGAAGAATTTCGAACATCCGCCATAGTGGCTGAAAAACTGAGCGAATTTGGCGTTGATGAAGTGATCACTGGAATGGCCACCACCGGTGTAGTGGGTATTGTTCACGGAAAGTGCCCGGGCCCGACAATCGGCTTACGCGCTGACATGGATGCACTGCCAATGCAGGAGCATAATGATCTGCCTTATCGTTCAACGACTGATGGTGTGATGCACGCCTGCGGCCATGACGGACATACGGCGATGCTGCTCGGTACCGCAAAGCTGCTGTCCGAGGCCCGCGATTTTAACGGGTCGGTCGCGCTGATTTTTCAACCGGCAGAAGAGGGAGGAGGTGGAGCGCGAGTCATGGTTGAAGAGGGTTTGTTCAGCCGGGCTGACTGCGAGTCCGTTTGGGGGTTGCACAACTGGCCCGAACTTCCACTGGGAAAATTTTGCTCGCTGGCCGGTCCGGTGATGGCAGGTATAGATTATTTTGATATCACGATACGTGGTCAGGGTACGCACGCGGGTATGCCACATGACGGCATTGATACTGTTCTTTCAGCGGCGCACCTGGTAACTGCTATTCAAAGTGTGCCGGGGCGCAACATCTCGCCACACGAGACCGCCACTATTGGTGTATCGATGTTCAAGGGGTCTGACGCTTACGTGGTTATGCCTGATGAGACGGTGATCGGTGGGTCGGTGCGATATTTTGATGCAGATGTGCGTGAGCAAGCCGAGGCTCGTATCAGATCATTGGCAACAGGGATAGCGCAAGGGTTTGGCGCCGAAGCGGTTATCGATTATCGCCGGAATTATCCACCCGCGATCAACCCGTCGGCAGAGGCGGATATTGCGGCGGGTATAGCAGCTACTATTGTCGGTGACGCTCAGGTCATTCGCGAACATCAGCCCTGTATGGCCGGTGAAGATTTTGCGTTCATGTTAAACGAGCGACCGGGTAACTATATCTGGATGGGCACCGCCAGCCCGGACCATGATTCGGGCAAGCTCCACTACCCGAACTATAATTTTAACGACGCTGCTATTCCGTATGGCATCGCCTACTGGCTCGCACTGGTTGACAGTGAGTTGGCGGGTGCAGAGTAAACGGGTTTTCGCTCTGTGGTTATTACCTTTTTTTGCCTTGGGGTTCGATAGGAACGGCTTGAGGCACGAGGGCAGTGGCCACTTCAGTCGCAGCGAGCACTCATGCCGCCATCGACAACAATTTCCGTCCCGGTAACAAAGCTTGCCTCATCCGATGCCAGGTACACTGCAGCATTGGCGGTGTCGCGTCCGTCACCCATGTAGCCCAACGGAATTCGTGCAAGTCGGTCGGCCAACAGCGCATCGACGTCACCGCTTGTGCGCATGCCTGCCAACCGCGCTTCCACCATCGGTGTGTGCAACTGACCTGGCACTATTGAGTTAACGCGAATGCCTCTCGCGGCGTACTCGACTGCGGCAACACGTGAAAATTGAATAACCCCGGCCTTGCTCGCCGCATAACCTACCTGTGCGTTTCCGGTCCAGCGTATACCAGAGGTAGACGCGATGTTTACAATGGCGCCGGTAGTTCCAGAGTTACTGCTGCTGTTGTTACTGCTGCTGTTGTTGTTGCTGCTGTTGCGCCGAGTGTTGTCAGTTGTATTGTTTTCCTGCAGTGTTTCTTCGATACAGGGAATAGCGTGTTTGCAGGTTAAAAAAACACTTTTCAAATTTATGTCGATCTGTGCATCCCATGCCTCTTCCGTCAGATCAACCGGGCCACCCCTGGCTGGCGCGCCTACATTGTTGACCAGTATGTCGAGGCCACCAAAGCGTTGCACGGCTGCATCAATCATCGCAGCAACCGAATCATTATCGGTTGCATTGCAAATATGTGTCTCCAACTCGCCGTATTTTGCCGCCACATTATTGTTATCTGTGCGGACCGCTTCCACCCGCTGCAGGGTTTCCTCCAGCGCTGATTCCGAGATATCGACAGCGAAAACTTTTGCGCCCTCCTCAAAGAATCGACAGGTAGTTGCGCGCCCGTTACCCCACCCGGGACCGATACAGCCTGCGCCAGTAACAATTGCTATCTTGCCCTGCAGTCTTCCACTCATGATTGTGCTCCCACTGGGGTCGTGAATCTATAATAACGGGCCGGAGTGTCAACCTGACACTTATACACCAATCGAGCACAGACTGAATAGTCGGGTATGATGTTCACTGACCGATGTCAACAAAAGGTGCGACGTTGCCAGATATGACTGCCAGTCCATTAGACAAAAACATTATGCAAGGGTCGCCCTGTCCGCCGGAATTGCGAGCAGACCTGTCGAACTGGGATTCACCGCCGTTTAACCGCTGGTCCTTTTGCCACGTGGCGGAACTCATGCCGAGTGCCCGGGTGTATCGCGGCATTGGTCCGACTGCGGAGTTCCGCTATCGTCTGCAGCCAATTGACGGTGTGCAGTTTGCGGCATCGAGTGGAGACAAGATCCGTATCGCCGATTGGTTCGACCGCAGCTATACCGATGGATTTATCGTTCTGCACAATGGCGATATCGTGTTTGAACACTATGCAGGATTTCTGGACTCTGCCGGATTGCATCTTTCAGAGTCGGTGGCCAAATCAGTTGTTGGTGCTGCAGCCGGTATTTTAATTGGGCAGCGCAGGCTCGAACCAGACCAGCTGTTGACCCGCTGGATACCAGAGTTGCAGGGCACCGGCTACGAAGGCGCGACTGTCAGGCACGTTATGGACATGACTTCCGGTGTGCGATTTTCCGAAGAATATGCCGATCCCGATTGTGACTGCGCAGTACTCGAAAGAGTGTCAGGATGGCGACCGTCCTGCGAAGGCGATCAAGCTTGCCTTTTCGATTATATACTCACTCTGCCCAGGGAGGTCGAACACGGCAGTCGCATGGCGTATCGTTCAGTTGAAACCGAGGTGTTGGGAATTTGCCTGGAGAGAGCCAGTGGTCGTCGTTTATCTGATCTTGTTAGCGAATTGTTGTGGGTACCACTTGGCGTGGAAGAAGATGCACGCTTTACGGTTGATACGGCTGGTACCGCTTCCGCCAGTGGCGGCTTCAATGCGACATTACGCGACTATGCGCGCTTCGGTGAAATGCTCACCCGCGATGGATTGTTTAATGGTCGGCAAATAATACCTGCCTCGTTTATTCAGGAAAGCAGGCGAGGGGTGTCCAACCGATTGCCGCAAGACAACTGGATATCCTTACAGGGTGGTGCCTACCGAAATACTTTCTGGAATCGCAACGTCAATACCCGGGTACTACTATGCCTTGGCATTTTTGGCCAGTTTATCTACTCCGATCCGGATAACAGCCTGACGGTTGTGAAGCTGTCTACCTGGCCCGAGCCGCTTAACGACGAACAGGCGGCCGACACAATGGCTGCAATTGACGCAATAGCTCGGTACCTGGGGGATAGTGGTTAGGTTGGCATGACGTTGTCGAACGAGGAACTATTCGCCGAGGCCTAGCTAGTGTCCATCCTTAAATAGCGCGTAGCGAGGTTGTCTCACGAGCGTGAGATTTCACCGACTACATGTGGGCGCTTAGTTGTTCATAAGTAACTATATGTAGTCGGTGAAAGATTGCGTTCGTGAGACGACCGCAGTAGCGTTCATTTATGGATGGGCACTAGCTACTACCTGGCAAACCTCAATTTTACGACTTTGGCTATGTGCCTGAAATCGTTGTCAGTGGTCAATAGGGACAAATTGAATCGCAAGCTGAGCTGTGCAATCAGTGAGTCAATGGTCCCGGCCTGTACACCTTTTCTGCGACAACGATTCTGAAGGTTCGCGGCGTCTATATAGTCTGAAGTGTCTGGCACCAGCATCGCAATAGACGCGAACCTTTCTATAATCAAATCGTGTGCTTGTGGCTTTGTAAAACCCTGTAGCAGTTCTTGTAATATAATGCCGGTACTATAAATCTCGGAACCTGAATCAATAGCATCTACCAGCAAATTAACCTCTGGCAGTGATGGTGGTGCATCCCTTCTCATTGCCAGCGACCAGACGCTCGTGTCGACCAACAGACTCATTATCTTGAACGGTGCTTCTTGTAGTCGTATTCAGAATCCCACTCGAGTTGTCCGAACAGTTCCTTGACTCGAGCTTGTTCACGCTTTGCGATGAATTCTACAAGCGCTTGGGTTACTGCAGCCTTTTTTGTTTTTGCACCGCTAACCTCAAGAGCCTTGTTCAGAAGTTCAGGGTCGATGGAGAGATTGGTAGCCATGTGTGAATCCTCACACATTAGATTACACATGTCAACAATCTCGATAATGGAGATGATCTGGATGGCTGAGCGCCAGTCTTGTAATTAGGTTGTGGCGCGTTTGGTGCGATAGTGCAGCGCTCGATCTATAACCTCAGGACTATATGACCGTTAACCCCGTGAAGCGCACTCTGGCGCTGAGCGCCACCATCATTGCCTCAAGCATGGGGTTTATCGACGGCACCGTGGTGCATATTGCACTGCCGTCTATCCAGCGTGAGTTAGGTGCGAGCTTCGCCACGTTGCAATGGATAGCCAATTCCTATCTGCTGGCACTGTGTGCCTTGCTGGTTGTCAGCGGTGCATTGGGTGATCGCTACGGTCCGCGACGATTGTTTCTGTTTGGCATAGCCGGATTTACGGCGGCGTCCGTCGCCTGTGCAGTGGCACCCAATGGCTCCACACTGGTGCTCGCGCGTACCTTGCAGGGAGTAGCAGCGGCGTTGATGTTGCCGCAGTCACTGTCGATTATCGCGCGGCTGTATCCACCGGAACATCGTGGTAAGGCTGTGGGTATATGGTCGGCTGCCGCTTCGGCTGCTGCCGCGTGTGGTCCGGTAGTAGGAGGTTATCTGGTTGATAACGGCGGTTGGTCCTACGCGTTCTGGATTAACCTGCCATTGGGAATAATTGCGTTTGTACTAACGAAATACGCAGTACCTAAAGGCAGCGTTCGAAAACGGGTGGCGCTTGACTGGCAAGGTGCCGGCCTGTTGGTAATGGCATTGGGTACACTGGTTTTTGCCACCATCAACGT
>CAYPCS010000053.1:18000-38628 GCA_964409275.1 uncultured Granulosicoccaceae bacterium | reverse complement strand
AGCGTTACGTCAGGCGGCCGCGTCAAAGCCGATTCTGGTGCTACAGGGTTTTCGCAACCCGCTTCAGCTTGAAGACTGTTTGCGGGCAGAGCTCTGGCCAGTAGTTCATCATCGCGATCAACTGGACATAATTAAAAGCCACTCTAATGTCCGTGAACTTGGCTGCTGGGTTAAGTTCGACACGGGAATGGGACGCCTCGGATTTACTCCGGATCGGGCCAGTACTGTACACCGCAGTTTGCAGGCTGCCGGGGTCAAGGTCCTCGGCATCATGACGCATTTGGCGTCTGCGGATCGAGAAAACGACCTGTCCACCGATCGCCAGCTAAGGGTATTTAAATCATTGCGCTGGCCACTGCCGGTGGTCCGCTCGGTGTCCAATTCGGCGGCATTGTTGAGTCGAACTGATTGCCACCTTGACTGGGTAAGGCCAGGCATCATGTTATATGGAGCAAGCCCGTTTGAGTCCGGGCTGAAAACCGCAGAACATCTGGGACTGCAACCGGCGATGCGTGTGACTGCACCTGTGATTGCTATTCGCAATTTCAAGCGTGGCGACAGGATTGGCTATGGCGGTCTTTACGAGTGCACAGGGGCCACGCGGGTCGCAGTGATCGCTGCCGGATATGCAGATGGCTATCCGCGTGTCGCACCTAATCTGACCAGTGTTATGCTGGGTAACCAGCGATGCCCGCTTTTGGGTCGAATTTCGATGGACATGATGGTGGTAGACGTCAGCGAATTGTCCGTCCCGCCTCCGATTGATTTTCCCGTAACACTTTGGGGGCATGCCCGTTTGGGGGTGGATGAAATTGCACGTAATATGAGCGCAATACCCTATGAATTGTTATGTGGTATACGTGGCAGTCGAAGCTGGCTTGATGCCTCTGCCGAGCGTAATGTTCGACGGTTAAATGTAGATTCAACCGACTTTTGACAAGTTATAAAGTGTGTCTTAACTTTCATACAATGAAAAATCAGACATTTGCAGCATTACCGGCGCCGGGTATTGAGGTAAAGTGTCGCGCTTGTCAGGGTTTGAGTGTTGTCGGTTCGTATGATGAACTGTAACCAGTGTGTGAAGCGCTGGCACGAACAATGTGTGGTGCATGCGAGTTCGACAATCGAGAGTTGGTCGTTGATAGTTATGGATAAAAAATGAAACCAATAAAAAAGGCCGTATTCCCCGTAGCCGGAATGGGCACAAGATTTTTACCCGCAACGAAAGCGAACCCCAAGGAAATGCTCCCTGTGGTCGACAAACCGTTAATTCAGTATGCGGCAGAGGAGGCGGTGCAGGCCGGGATCGACACGTTGATTTTCGTTACGGGACGAAACAAGCGCTCGATCGAGGACCACTTTGACACGGCGTACGAACTTGAGCGCGAGCTCGAGGAGCGCAACAAAGAAAAAATGCTCAAGATAGTGCGTGAGATACTCCCGCCTGAGGCGAAGTGTGTATTCATCAGGCAGTCAGAAGCGCTGGGTCTCGGGCATGCCGTGCTTTGTGCAAAACCGGTGGTCGGTGACGAGCCATTTGCTGTTATTCTCGCCGATGACTTGATCAGCTCGGACCGACAACCTGTACTTGGCCAAATGGTCGACGTATACAACTACCAGCATTGTTCCATACTGGGGGTTCAGGAAGTACCGATGGACGAGGTTCATCAATACGGGGTGGTTGATGCACGCGCATCCAGCGAGCGAACCTACGAAGTTAAAGGGATGGTAGAAAAGCCGGCCAAGGCCGATGCCCCTTCAAATCTTGCGGTAGTGGGTAGATACATTCTTACGCCCCGACTGTTTGAATTACTGGAGACTCAGGAGCGCGGTGCAGGCAACGAAATTCAACTGACAGACGCAATCGCGAGACTGCTTGGATCTCAGCGGGTGTTGGCGTACAGCTTCGAAGGCAAGCGCTTTGATTGCGGCAGCAAACTGGGCTACCTGCAAGCGCAGGTTGAATATGCTCTGGCTCACGAAGAGGTGAGTGAAGAATTCAGACAGTATTTGAGGGAGCTCGATCTCGGTACTTTACCCGATCGGCGAGCCGCCAACGGCTAACCAGCAGGACTGTCTAACTAGCAAAACGGAAAACGGCGCTTCACGCGCCGTTTTTTTTGTGTTTTAAAATTGCGGAAAAATGATCAGGACTTGAGCATATCCTCGCGAGGTAGCTTGATATTGAAATCCTGCCGCAGCCGCGCATCGAGTTCTGAGTCGATGTGTGCGGGAAAATGCCCTGTTAAGATAGAATCAACCTGTCTGGCAGCTTCTTTCAACAGCTCGGGTCGATTTTTCTCGTACCACTCCTTCGGGCTGTTGCGATCACCGATTTCCGGGTAGAGATATTCTCTCTGCATGAGGCTCATGGTTTGCTGGTGACCCAGATAATGTAGCGGGCCGTCAATGCAAACATCCCGCATGGTATCCAGCGACAGGGTTTCATCGTTCACCTCGATACCGCGGACTGTGCGATTAATAGCGCCAAGCATATCGTTGTCAATGATATAGCTCTCCAGGCAGGCACCCAGCAGGCTCGCATGCATACCGGCAGACTCGTAAATCATGTTTGCGCCAGAATGAGCGGCAAGGGTTACGGTGTAGCCTTTTTCATATCCCGATTGTGCGTCTGGCAGTTTCGCATCTGCCATACCCGCGGCGATACCGGTTGGCAGGTTGTAGTATCTACCCATTTGTCCACACGCAGCCATCAGTATCGCCTGTTCTCCGCTGCCGCCACTCATGGCACCGGTACGCAAGTCGGATACAAAAGGCCAGGTGCCGAAAATTGCCGGGTGTTTGGGACTTAGCAGATTGACGTATACCAGCCCGGCCAGTACCTCGGACACAGACTGCACCACAGAGCCTGCTATTGCCGCCGGGCTGGTAGCCCCGGCCTGGCCTGCTGACAACAGCAATACCGGCATTCCGCCGTATACTGCTGACTCGAGGCATGCACAGGCATCTTCGGCAAAACGCAGCGGAGGGACGACGAAGCAGCACGACATGGAAACAAACGGGCGTGCTCGCCACGCGCTCTCGGACCCCGCCACCTGATGCAACATTTTCAGTGATTCGTCCACGTGCTCTGGCAGTACCCAGCTGGTGCCAACATGCTTGGTCGTTCCGCTGATTGCCGCGTACAGTGTGTTGAGGTCCAGATCAGCCGGGTCTTCCATGTCACGGGCCACCACCGGACGCTGAAAGTAATGAATATGATCCATTCGATCAACGATACGAGAGATATCGTAGAGATCTTTCAAGGTTGAGTCGCGGTATTCACGCCCTTCAACATCGACGATGTGTACGGCGGCACCTGCTGTTCCGAAATACAGCTTTGAGCTGGAGATGTCGAGATCGTGTTGCGGATCCTGAGCGTGCAGCATGAAGTCTCGCCCGCAATTGGCAAGCGTGTCTTCTACCAGTGAACGTGGAAAAAACAATCTGCCGTCACGGTAACTACCGCCACCTTTTGTGACCGCTTCAATACAACTGGGGATACCTTGTGACAAGCCGGTGTTCTCAAGCACGTCCATCACGGCATTGTTTATTTTGCCGATGTCAGACTCGTTGAGCGGGGCAAAACGCCCGCTGGACATACCCGGATTAACCGCGCGTTCGTTTGCTGCGAGCGGGGCATTTCGTTCGGCAATTTTCGCTGCGCGGGCACCGCGGCGGGGTTTTCTTTTTGGTTCATTCATACAGGTATCAACGCCAGTGTTTCTCCGCAATTAATAGCACGGCAGTGGTCGCTATGATGTAGCGGATTACGACACTATTTATAGAAGTTTTATGGCGGATATTTCCTGCGATGTTTGCAGCGACTGCAAACGCAGTTGGCAGTTGCAGCACAACCGGCGAGGTTGCACTGCAGACTGACTCATCTTTCTTATTTAATCTCTAACAACTCTACTTCAAAGATCAGGGTTTCATCCGGGCCAATTTGTCCGCCCGCGCCGCGTTTGCCATACGCGAGTTCTGAGGGAATAACGAAACGGTATTTGCTGCCGACATTCATCAGTTGCAGACCTTCGGTCCATCCGGGGATAACCGCGCTGAGGCCGAACTCGGCGGGCTCGCCGCGGGCGACCGAGCTGTCGAATTCTGTGCCGTCGAGTAGTGTGCCTACATAGTGTACGCGCACCTGGTCCGCGGCGGTCGGTTTGTCGCCGTCAGCTTCAGTAATAACCTCGTACTGTAGGCCAGAGTCAGTAACCTGTACCCCATCGCGCGCCTTATTCTCTTCAAGGTATGCGGCCCCTTCTGCAGCAGCTTTTTCGGCTCTGACCGCTGCCATTTTCTGCTCTTCTTCGGCGGCCTTTTGCTCGAATGCCTGAATAGTTGCCTGAGCCTCCTGTATGGGCAGCGCAGTTTCTTCGTCGTTGTGTTGTTTCTGCAATCCTTCGAGCAGTGCCTCGAAATTCAGATCGCCAAATCGTTTGGTGATCTGGGCGCCCAGCATCATGCCCAGGCTATAGCTCAGCTTGTCTTTTTCGGAATCGAGATCAATCGCGGCCTGCGCGGTGCCTCCGGTCATAACGCAGGCAACGGCCAGCGCAACAAGTTGTTTTTTCATAGTTCTCCCGTGGAGTTTATAGAGTGACTGGATGAGATGGGGCAGGTCACGAGTAAATACCAATACCGCGACCGGTTGCCGAGATTGTAGCAGCACTGCGCTGCTTGTATTTGTTTGATCGTTTGTCTGCCGCAAGGTAATGTTGCTATGGCAAAACCGGCTGTTACATAGATTCGATCTGTTACAGGTGGATTTGCTTTATTACTACTTGTACATCTGTATTGTCGCGGAAACGGATCTGATGAAATTTTATGATTGCTCTACAGCCCCGAGTCCTGCCCGGGTCAGAATCTATATCGCCGAAAAAGGGTTGGACATACCGGTTGTGGCGATCGATCTTGCCAACCGTCAGCAGCACACGGCGGAGTTTGAAAAAATAAACATTCATCGAACCGTGCCGGTGCTGGAACTGGATGATGGCAGTTGTCTGACTTCGACCAGTGGCATCTGGCACTACCTGGAATCGCAGCATCCTCTGCCACCCTTGATTGGCAGCAATGCCATCGAGCGAGGCAGGGTCGCTGACCTGGAATGGCGAGTCGAGCAGGAAGGTTTTATGGCGGTCGGGGAATCGTTTCGCAATAAATCGAAAGCGTTCGCGAAAAATGCACTGAGTGGCAGCGTCGAGCACGCTCAAATTTCCGGGTTGGTCGAGCGTGGTCGGGTGCGTACAGAACACTTTTTCCGTTGGCTCGACTACACACTTTCAGATCGGCAATTTATCGCCGGAGATTTTTTTTCCATCGCCGATATCACCGCGCTGTGTACCGTGAACTTTGCCCGATGGATCAAGCTGCAGCCGGATGAGGAACTGGGGGCATTGCATCGCTGGTATGAAGCGGTATCTGCGCGGGACAGCGTAAAGTCCGCGTTGTGATTGTTATGCACACCGTTCTGCTTCAAGTCAGGGAAGCACCGCATACGTCAGTGAACCGGTGCAAAGTACCTTGTTGTCTGCCACGGAAGTAATCACAACCTCGCCGAAAACCAGTGTTCTGCCTGCTTTGACGACGCGACCAGTGGCTATGACATCATGACCTTTGGCGGGCCTGAGGAAGCTTGTATTCTGGGTGACTGTGGCGCAATTGACGAATCGGTTGAGACCGGCGTAACACACAAAAACCATGCTGGTGTCGATGAGCGCCATCAGCGATTGACCACAGATAATTTCTCCTGCGCGACACAGGTTTTCACTGTAGGGCATTCGCAATATAACGTTATGCGGATCAATGCTGTCGACGTGCAGATTGAGCTGCTGAATCCAGGGAGCGAACACCTCTTGCAGGCGTTGATTGGCTGACTCGAGAGTAACGGGTGTGTCTACGGTCGTTTCCATTGTCATTGCTTACTACCAATGCGTTGCTTACAGGGGTAATTGGTTAACTAAAGCGGTAACTCATAGTGCCACAGTCGATGAATTCGATGTCGACCTGCGACTCTGCGACCGCTGGTATGACGCCCAGGCAGGTACCGGTTGATACCCACTCCTGTGCTTTAAGCGTTCGTCCACTGCAACGCAGCGTATTGTGCAGCCAAAGCAGAGAGTTCAGCGGATGACCGAGTACGGCGGCACCGGTGCCACGGCTGGTTTCCACACCGTTGGTTTTGGCTATTACTTCTATAGAAGCGAGATCTCTTTTGCTCCAGTTGTCGATAGCAGGCCCGGGAATAAAAGCAACATTGGCACCGTAGTCGGCAACTGCTGTGTTCAACGGTGGCAAACCGTCGCCGAGGGTTCGGCGCCCGACTATTTCGGTTGCGATATGACAGCTTGCTATCAGTTGTGGCAACGACTCTATGGTGAGCTCTTCATTAGGGAAATCGCTGCTACAGTGAAAAGCAAATTCGGCCTCGCCACCCAGTATGCCGTTGAGCAGATTGATCTTCTGGCCAGCTGGATAACACTCACGCTCGAACACAGGTCCGTAGAACGGCTCGTTGCAACCGAACATGGCCTGCACCGCTTCATTGGTGGCTCCTACCTTGTAGCCGATGCGGGGTGAATCGTAGGCATCGGTAGCGAGGTGCTGTATTTCGTAGGCATCGGCGAGTGACGGGATAGCATCGAAAGGCTGCAACGCGGCCAATTGTCGCGTACCGCGTGCATTGGCGAGTTGCTGTGCGAGTTCAGCGTGGTTGGCAAAAGACATTGCGTGAATAACCCTTGTCTGGCTGTCGATTACTGTGCATCGTAGGCGGTTGGCTAATCACGGGCAAGCCCGAGCGGGGAGCAAAGGACATTGGATTCACTTACGCAGATGACGCTTGGAGCATCGGTTGGCGAACTTGTGCTCGGCCGCCGCCTTGGTAACAGGGCGTTGCTGGTCGGCGCAGTTGTGGGCAGTTTGCCCGATCTTGACGTGCTGATTTCCTTTGGCGGTGCGGTCAAGGATTTTACGTGGCACCGAAGTTACAGCCACTCGCTAATTGTATTAACACTGGTGGCACCGTTGCTTGCGCTCGTCCTGCAGTCGATCGAAAGACGCTGGTGGCCGGATACCGGCCTGAGACTGCGACGCTGGTGGCTGATGTGCTGGCTGGCACTGGTTACGCATCCCTTGCTTGACAGTTTTACTGTATATGGAACTCAGCTGTTCTGGCCTTTGAGTGACTATGCAGTATCGGGATCAAGTATTTTTATTATTGATCCCGTCTACACAGTGATATTGCTGGCGGGTATTGCCTTTGCATGGCGGCGAACAGTGAGAGGCCATCGCATGAATACCGTCGCATTATGTTTATCCTGTGTGTATTTGCTTTGGTCAGTCGCCGCCAAATGGCATGCTCACGGTTTCGCACGGGATTCGCTTGCGCAGCAATCCGTCGACTACGATCGCCTGTTAAGTACGCCTATGCCGTTTACCACGTTTGGCTGGCGATTTGTGGTGATGACTGGCAGCGGATATTCGACCGGCTATTACTCGTTGCTTGATCCTGCCGGTCAGCCGTTGCGATTGACTGACTATCACAGTGACAAGGCATTGCTGACCGGTGTGGAAGATCATTGGCCGGTGGCTCGTCTGCAGCAGTTCACCCACGGATTTTATCGGGTCAGAGAAGAAGCCGGTGAGATCCGGATAACAGACCTGCGTATGGGAATAGAGGGCACGTACATCTTTACCTTTACGGTGGCTGAAAAAGACGGGGCACTGGTAACACCGGTAGTTAGCCGGCGTGTGGACGGCAACAGGGATTTTTCATCGATGGGTAAAGTTATGCGCCGCCTTTTTGATTCAGAAGTCGTCATCCCGTAACCGGAAAAATCAAAGTGTCTGAAATTGAAAAAACCGCAACTGCTGTACAGGCCGGACCAGAGAAGAACGCAGAAGAACCACTCAGGATGTATTGCGGACTCATGGCCGATCGTACATGCAAGAAACAGATTGTGGACACTGCAGACTGTTATAATTCAGTGGTATGGCGCGAGTGGCGCCACTCGAATTAGTGGAGATAACTCGTGGCAGAAGACTGGGGGCATCAATCGGATCTTGGCGTTCTTGAACGGCTGATAAAATTCGACCACCGTTTTATTATTGATGCCGGTTGTGGTTCGGGTGAACTGTGCCGGACGCTGGCGGCTCGAGGCGCACAGGTTCTCGGTATTGAGCCTGATCCGGTTCAGGCTGAAAAAAACAGACAGGCTCCGGTGGTCGCCAATGTAGGATACGCCCAGGCCGGTGCGGGAGCGGTGCCGGTTGAAAACAACTCTGTAGACGGGGTGATTTTTTCTTATTCAATGCATCATGTTCCGGCATCCCGGTTTTCTCTGGTGTTTGAGGAAATGAAACGTATTCTCAAGAGCGACGGTTTTCTATATGTTATCGAGCCGGTCGCAATCGGCTCGGCACAACATGTAATGGAGTTGTTTCACGATGAAACACAAGTGCGGTTGCAAGCCTACAACGCGCTGGTTGAATACGCGCTGCCGATGTTCGAAGACATGAGAGAGGTGTACTACGACGTCGATCGTACCTATCGTAATTTTGACGAGTACGTAAGCCATTACGCTTCTCTGACCTACAACGGCTATGCAGCGAGTTCCGTGCGCAACGATCAGGTAAAACAACGCTTTGAGCAATGTGCTGACAACACTGGTAGTTACACTTTAACCCAGCCTATGCGCGTTAATCTTTACATGAAAGTGCTGCCATGAGACACCTGGTTTGCGTCACCAGGATACGCGCAAGAAAACGCGTGCCGGGCGAAGGATTCGGCTCGCGCTAATGGAAACTGTACTCACTGGCGATGTAGGGGGTACCAACGCGCGCTTTGTGTTGTTTCGGGACGGTGTGATGCAGGCTGATTCCTATCGGGTGATACCGGTAGTTGAATACACAGATCTTGGTGATGCAGTCGCTGAATATATCCGGCTTGTCGACGGTACCGATATAGAAAAAGCATCGTTCTCCTTTGCCAGTACTGCTAAATACAGTGACAATATGGAGCTTACCAATAGCTGCATGACTGTATCCGTTTCCGGTTTGCTACAACGTTTTGGTTGGCGCAGGGCAAGAATCGTTAACGATTTTACCGCTGCTGCCGTGGGTATTTTAAGCCTGCCTCACGAGCAACTGGAGAAAGTATGCGGTGGTGAAAGTGATCCGGTCGGACCGCGTGCTGTGTTAGGACCTGGCACTGGTCTGGGTGTTTCCGGCCTGTTGTACACCGGTAGCTACTGGCTGCCTCTGCAGAGCCAGGGAGGTCATGTATCCATGGCGGCACAAAACGAACGTGAGTTAAAGATTTACCAGCAATTGCTGAAGGCACATAGCCATGTCTCTGCAGAGAGATATTTGTCCGGGCCTGGTACGGTTAATCTTTACCGTGCAATTTGCGCGGTTGATAAATTGCCGGTGAAATTTGATCGGGCCGCAGAAATCACAACCAGTGCTATCGATGGAAGTTGTAATGTGTGTGTAGAAGCGATGGAGTTGTTTTGTAAATGGCTCGGAATAGTAGCTGGCAATTTAGCGGTCACGCTCGGGTCAACCGGTGGAATCTATATCGCTGGTGGTATTGTTCCGCAGCTGGGCGAATTTTTTAACGGATCCGGTTTTGTGCAGGCGCTGCAGCAAAAGGGACGATTTTCAGAATTTGTATCTGCAATGCCGGTTTGGCTGGTTACAGGTGGAGAGCCGGCGTTGTATGGATCTTTTACCTGCCTCGACAACAACTATGACGGCTTTGGTTTTACTGTCGATCTTTGTTAGCGGGTTGTCCCAAAAGTTCGACGTAGCCGGTTCAGAGATCAAACAATGGCTACAAAAGAGCGCCGGGGTTTTACCCGGCGCGTTGCACTGGATTATTTTTTAGAACTTTTAGTTAGCCGGCGATAGCACGATCTCGACACGCCGATTGCTGCGTTGCCCGGCTTCGGTATCATTGCTCGCGATCGGGTAGATGTCGCCAACGCCTGAGGCTGACATACGCTCTGGCGAAACACCTACCTCGGTCAGGTGCTTCAGTGCAGATGAAGCTCGTGCCAGCGATAGTTCGGCATTATTGGAGAATCGACTGGCAGTGCCTACCGGAACGTTGTCCGTGTGACCTACCACATTGATGTTTGAATCTGTCTGCTCGATGAGCCGGGTTCCAATTGAGTCGAGAACCGATTTACCGGCGTCACTGAGGTTCGTGCCACCCAATCTAAACAAACCCGTATTGCCCACCTTGATGCTAACGCTATTGTCATTGCGAGCGGTTACTTCGGTTCCTTCCAGGCCACCGAAGGCTTGCGTCAGGTCTGCACTTAGATTGTCTGCCCAGCTAGTATCACTGGCCGCTGCCAGCGCACTGTCACGTTCTGCAATGGCACTGTTTATCTGGGTGAAGGAGACTGCAGCAATTTCTTCTATTTCCTTTTCCGCGTCTTTTGTGGCTGCTCTGGCTTCATCCCGTTGTTTGATTGCGCTGTCGATTTGTGCAAAAGCCACTGAGGCGATGTCGTCAATCTCTTGTTCCAGAGCAGCGGTTTTTGCAGACGAGCGTTCGAGTGTGGTGCTAAGACGATCAGCTAAATAGTCACGACCGGCAGTGGCACTCGCAAGTTCTGTTTTAAGCTTCGCGTTTTCAGCCGAACTTGTGTCGATAACGGTCTGCAGCCGATCAGCAAGGTAGTCGCGCCCTGTCTGGCTGCTTTCGAGTTGTTTCTCCAGCTGACTTGCCCTGGTGTCTCCTGCGTCGGATGCTGCGTCACGTTGGCTGGCAATTTTCTGTATGCGTGAGTGCAAAAAGGCTTTGTCAGATGCCGCCTGCTTGCGTAAGTCTACATTGGCCGCATTAGCTTCCCCGGTCGCGGCATTGGCAGCGGTCAGCTCCTCGTATAAATAGTCTCTGCTGTCGGTCATAAAGGACAGGGATTTCTGTAATTCCGTGTTTTCGGCAGCACTGGCCGCCTCTGCGGCTTCCAGTTCTGCAAGCCGTGCTTTGGTGTCATTCTCGCGAGCCAGAGTTTCCTTGAGCTGCCTGAGCAGGTAATTGCGGCCGTCGTCCGTGTTCTTCAGTTTAGTTTGCAAGTCGGCGATTTCGGCTTTGAGTGACTCTACGCTTTCATGTCCGCCGGCAGCCGTGCCACTAATCACAACAGTCTGCGAATTTGATTTAGGTGCGGTGTTGTCCGCAGCTGTAGCTACGGCTGAATTAAACAACAACAGCGACGCGCTGGTGACCGTGATTATCTTGCCCATAGTGTATTCCCCTGAATTCTAAAATCAGTGCTGTGTTGGAGCGAGCCGCCACATCACGCGTGTGCTCTGTTATCTCAGGAAGGATTCTAACCATCCGCACCTGCTATAACAAATCGCAGGTTGGGGTACGTGGTGAACTGACCGATTGACAGCAGCGATAATGATCATTTCGCGTGTAGTGACAAACATCATTGTAATCGACTTGCGTGGCAGAAAAGCTACCGCTTGCGAAATCTAGATCCAGCGAGAATTGTGCACCTGGCTGCTCTGTCAGAGTGCCTGGCAGTATTTCTGTTAGTTTTGATAACGGTTTATATTGACATATCAACTACATTGCTGATCGCGTTTTACGGTAGCGTCGAACACATCTATCGCCGTACACTATTAGTTGTCTGCCCGAAACTCTGCTCGCTTATGAAGACCGTAAAATTTACCGTCAACGGCCGCGCTGTATCTATCGACGTTGAAGGAAGAACCCTGCTTGCAGATGCACTTCGCGATGATCTGCATCTCACCGGAACCCATATCGGCTGTGATACCAGTCAGTGTGGTTGCTGTACCGTGCTGGTCAATGACAGCGCGGTAAAATCGTGCACTATGCTCGCTGTACAAGCGCAAAATGCAAAAATAACCACTATCGAGGGGCTGGCGAAATCAGACCAGTTACACCCGGTTCAGCGGGCTTTTTCTGCCTGCCATGGTTTGCAGTGCGGTTTTTGTACACCCGGTATGATTATGGCCACCGTCGAGTTGTTACAACAAAACCCCGCTCCGGATGACGGCCAGATTCGAGAAGGCCTGTCCGGGAATTTGTGTCGTTGCACAGGTTACATCAACATTGAGGCTGCAGTAAGAGCGGCCGCCTCTGCGATGCAGTCGAGTGGTCCGGCTCGCAGCGAGAGTGGTGAAGCCTGATGGAATTGATGCGACACGAAGACCGCAGACTTATCACCGGCACAGGCAAATTCAGTGCTGACTGGAATTTCCCCGGTCAGCTTCACGCTGCACTCGTCAGATCGGTGCACGCTCATGCCAGAGTACTCTCTGTAGACACCAGGGCGGCGGAACAAGCCTCCGGCGTGGTTATGGTACTAACCGCCGCAGATGTCACAGTAGCACGGATGAATGGGATGCCTTCCGGTCCGGACATAGCGGGCATTGGCAACACCACAATAGCGAAGGGCATCATGCCGATTTTGGCGATCGACCGAGTACGATTTGTCGGCCAGCCGGTGGCGATGGTAATCGCCGAAACCGCCAACGCAGCACACGATGCGTGTGAGTTAGTTGAAGTACAGTATGAGCCGTTGCCGGCTGTTACAACGGTTGACCAGGCGATGGCTGAAGACGCTGTTCGCCTTCATCAGAATATTCCTGCCAATACCTCACTGGTATTTCAGAGTGGAGACGAGGCAGCGGTAGACCGCGCATTTGCAAGCGCTGTGAAAACTATTAGTCTCGATATTGAAAGTCAGCGCTTGAGCGGGGCGCCGATGGAACCGCGCGCCATTCTGGTTAATCATGATGCAGAGCGCGGCGTCACCGTTGTACACACACCAACTCAGGGTATGTTGGGCATGCGTGCATCGCTTGTCGCTGTTACCGGTTTGCCGGCAGATGCGCTGGAAGTGGTGGCTGAAGATGTAGGAGGTTCTTTTGGCCTGCGTGGCGGTTGCGGACCCGAGCATGCCTTGCTGGTGCTCGCTTCCAGAAAACTCTCGCGACCGATTAAGTGGGTGGCCCTGCGTTCCGAACTGTTTACGGCCGAGTGGCATGGTCGAGCACTGACTTTAAAAGGGGCAATGGCGCTCGATGCCAACAACAAAATCACTGCGATAAAGTTTTCTGACGAGGTCAATCTCGGCGCGTACAACTGCTACTTTGGAGGGTTTATTGGAACCAACAATCTGGCAGTTACCATGGGTGGTGCCTACAACGTGCCAGCGCTCTACATGAAATCTACGCTTGTGGTTACCAATACCACTCCGGTGTCCGCCTATCGCGGCGCAGGGCGGCCGGACATTGCTTTTGCAATCGAACGATTGATCGATCACGCGGCGGCGGAGCACCGGCTTGATCCGGTTAAATTCCGTCGTGACAACTTTATCAAGGCAGAGGCATTTCCGTACACAACCGCCAATGGCACCGAGTACGATTGCGGTGATTTTGACGCCGTGCTGGGTAAAGCGCTGACGCTGGCGGATTACCATGGCTTTAGCGCACGCCGTGATAGAGCGGCGGTTAAAGGAAAGCTCAGAGGTATCGGTATTGGTTACTACGTTGAAAAATCCGGTGCGGGTGGAGCACCCAAAGACGAGGTGTCCTGCCGTTTTAGCAGCGATGGCGATCTGACCTTGTTTGCCGTGTCGGGCCCCTCCGGGCAGGGGCATGAAACGGCCTACGCACAAATCGTTGGCGAAGGTCTGGGGCTTGCGCCTGCGCAAATCAGTTATCAGGCCGGAGATCCAAATCAAACGCTGGTTGGCAACGGCACCGGTGGATCCAGATCGCTGTATGGTACCGGCTCTGCCTTCAAGAATCTGGTTGAAGTGATTCTGGCCAGGGCAATGCCGATGGCTAGCGGGCTTTTAAATGTCGATGCCGGGGATATTGTGTTTGCCAATGGTCACTTCATGGCGCGCAACGGGGATCACGGGATTGGCTTTTCCGAGCTTGTGTTGAAGTTGCAAAACAAGGATGGCGGATCGCATCCGCTGGACAGCTCGGCGGAAACCATCACCGGGGCCAACTTCCCGAATGGATGCCATATTGCGGAAATCGAAGTTGATCCGGATACGGGCATGACCGATGTGATTTCCTACAGTGCTATTGATGATCTTGGCAATGTGATTTCACCGGAACTGGTGCGAGGTCAGGTACATGGTGGAGTGGTGCAGGGCGCAGGTCAGGCATTCTCGGAGGCGGTGGTGTACGACGATTCCGGGCAACTGTTATCAGGTAGTTTTATGGATTACGCGATGCCACGGGCAGGTGCAGTGCAGCGTTTTGTGAGTGACACCTATGCCGTACCAACAAAGCTCAATGAACTCGGGTCCAAAGGTGTAGGTGAATCGGGCTGCTCCGGATCGCTGCCGGCCTTGTCGAATGCGATGATGAACGCACTGCGCGGCGCAGGCGCCCCGCCAATGGATATGCCGTATACACCGTGCAGGGTCTGGCAACACTTACAAACAGCGCGCACCTCTCTAAAAGCCGGATAAAATGCGAGAGACCTGCTAGTGATAACGCGATTATTTTCACCTGGCCGGCGCAGCTTTTCATCGCTGACCGATGAAGAAATTCTGGCGCTGGCGATATCTTCCGAGGAAGACGATGCTCGAATATATCGGGCATACGCGGACGGTTTGCGTGCTGACTATCCGGCGTCTGCAGAAATTTTCGAACGCATGGCCGAAGAGGAAAATCTGCACCGACAAAGTCTGATCGATCTCTTTAAGCAACGTTTTGGCAACAGTATTCCGTTGATACGAAGGGAACATGTGCGCGGCTACTACGAGCGGCGACCGGACTGGCTTGTGCGGCCGCTTAATCTTGAAAAAACCCGTGCGCAGGCCGAAGACATGGAGCGTCAGGCCGAGCGTTTTTATCGGGCAGCAGCGGCGCGCACCAGCGATGCAGACACCAGACGCCTGCTCGGTGACCTGGCTACTGCCGAGTCAGAGCATCAGGAACAGGCGGTCATGCTCGAGGAAACGCTGTTGCCGGAAGGTGTTAAACAGGAAGAAGACACCGACGAAAAAAAACGCTTTCTGCTTACCTACGTGCAGCCCGGTCTGGCCGGTTTGATGGATGGTTCTATATCGACACTGGCCCCCATTTTTGCCGCCGCTTTTGCCACTGGTAACACCTGGACCACCTTCCTGGTCGGGCTGTCAGCCTCGGTTGGTGCGGGTATATCGATGGGATTTACAGAAGCAGTGCATGACGACGGAGTGCTGTCCGGTCGCGGCTCGCCGGTTAAGCGTGGTTTTGCGTCGGGAATTATGACCACCATCGGCGGGCTCGGGCATACCTTGCCGTATCTGATCCCGAATTTTAAAGTCGCGACAATACTTGCAATAATCATTGTATTTGCGGAGCTTTGGGCCATCACCTGGATACAGAATCGCTACATGGAAACGCCCTGGGCCAGAGCCGCAGTGCAGGTTCTGCTGGGTGGTGTGCTGGTATTTGCGGCCGGCATTTTTATTGGCAACATATAAGCCTGGCGTTGCGTAAACGCTGCCGCGAGCCACTGCTGCCGACTCGATACCTGCCGCTCAGGAATTCTTTTCCATCTCTTTGAAATACTCGTCGGTGCGACGCTTGATTTCATCGTTGCTGAGTTTTTCCATCTCCTGCGAAATGATCCACACGTGGCCGTAGGGATCAACCAGCCTGCCAGAGCGATGGCCGTAGAACTGGTCCTCAATCGGGGCTTCGAGCCTGGCTCCTGCGGTTTGCGCTCTGCTGGCGGTGCCGTGTGCATCGTCGACTTGCAGATTGATCCGAACACTGGTGCCACGCAGCGACTTGGGGCCTTTGTTGCCGAATTTTGGCATCTCTTCTGACAGCATGATGGAGCTATCGGCAAGCTTTAGCTCAGTGTGGATAATATTGCCCTGAGCGTCTTCAAGGCGAGGGCCGATTTCCTCAAAACCAAAAGCTGCTTCATAGAAAGTGATCGCCTCATCAGCGCGGTTAACGGTCAGATAAGGGGTGATGCTTGCACGTTCGAGCATATCGACTCCGAAGGTTTTCAGGCGGGAGAGTGAAGACTGGAGTTATCCCTGGAAACTTCGGGGGCAACACCCACACGTCACACTGGTTGAGATGGTACCGGAAAAGGCCAGCCAGTTTAACCGGCCAATCAACCGGCTCTGATGAAGAGCCCCGGGTATACGCAGTAAAGCAGTGCAGCAGAAGGCGCTGTGTCTCGCGCGAACACCGCGCCGATCAGGCTGCTAATCCAGGCCAGACTCAAGTGCCAGAGCCTGGTTGGCAAAATGTTCCGGCACTTCAAGGTCTTTCGCCAGTTGTTGTATCACTGCCAGCTCTTTTGGTGATACTTCTTTGTCAGCACGGGCTACGGTGCACAAATCTCTGACCACCTGCATTCTTTGAGCGATAGTGGTTAGCTCCTTTGTTTGCTCTATGCGTTCCGGAAGTGTGGCGGCGAGTTTTTCGATGTTCAAATCTTCATTAAACGTTCGTTTGCCGAAGAACTTCTCGAATACGGCGATCTCTTTATCTGAAATATCGTTGTTCGCATTCGCGACTGAAATTGACGCTGCAAACAACAATCTGCGCATATTTTCAGCAGTGTCTGTGCGGCCTTCCAGGTAGCTTGGCTCCATCATGGTCATCAATACCTGAACACCGGCTTCAAGCTCGTCCACACTGCCGCCCTTTTTGCCGGCAAGAACGGAATTGTCAAAAAGCCGCAGAGCCCGAACCCGCAGCGGGCTAAACGGATGCGTCATAAACCAGTCTTCGGAAGGCGCGCCCTGGCCGGGGTTGGCATCTTCCATCTGCATTTCATCAACCTGCTGCATGAATTCTTCTATGTTGAATTTCACCAGCCTGCCGCTGAGGCCGGAGGCGAGTTTGAACAGCGAGCGCGCAACTCCCTCTGGATCCTGAGCGCAGTGGGCACCGGCGCGGTCGGCAGAAATTTCTGCATAGCGTGACCACAAGGTGAGTTGTAATGCGAGCTTCGGGCTGGGTCGAGCCTTGCCCTTAAGCAGGTAGCCAATCGGGATGTCGTGATGGCCGTAGAGATAATGGCCCAGTTCATGGCCGAGGACAAAGCGTAGTTCTGTTTCTTCAAAGGCCTCAAGCAAGCTTGACGAGAACATAATAAAAAGGCGTCCGTCCTCCGGCTTTACACAAGCGGCGTTGTATGACGGGCTCGCATAGACATAGAGTTCCAGCGGAATCTCGACGCCAAGCTTTTTGATGCAATCGTCGGCCATCTCGTGCAGCCACGGCGCCATGTTTCGACTAAGCCGCACAGACGTGGCAAGCAGCCGTCGCCGGGTTCCCATCGGGCCCTGCTCCTCGCGGCGTTCAATCATTTCATTGATACGCTTGACTTCCGGCACTTCCATTAACTGCCGTGCGATTTCGCGGTCCTGTTTTGATCTGAGATCGTCTGCTTTCATTGTGTTTTATCCATCGCTTTAGGTCGTGCGGAAAATCAGTTTCTCAATATTTTAGCCTGAATTTATTTTTGGGTCATCGCAGAGCTTGCATGCAGGTAGAGATTATCAAGCGGAGTGCGGTGCCCGGCAGTACAATAGCCATCAACGAACCCGTGGGCGGTTTCCGAATCGGGCGCGGGCGAGTATTGTAACGTCCGATTTGTGAATAGAGTTGTGTACGTAAAGTTGAACAAGGGCAGCATTCAGGTTGAGCGAAAAAAATTCTATCTACAGTGATCTAAAACAACTGGGAAGTCATGTGCCGGCACCCGGCAGTCCGGAAGAAGCGGTCATTGAATCAGTGCCAAATCCTCATCCGGACGTGGATTTTTGCGTGCGGTTTACTGCACCCGAATTCACTTCTCTATGTCCTTTAACCGGACAACCCGATTTTGCCCATATCGTTATTGACTACGTGCCTGATTCGTTGATGGTTGAAAGTAAATCGCTCAAGCTCTTCCTCGGGTCGTTTAGAAATCACGGTGCGTTCCACGAGGAATGCACCGTCGGAATTGCGCGTCGTCTTGTCGCAGAACTGGCACCTAAATGGTTACGGCTTGGCGGCTACTGGTATCCTCGAGGCGGGATGCCTATCGATGTGTTTTTTCAACATGGTCAGGTGCCTGCCGGTGTCTGGATAGCCAATCAGGATGTGCCGAACTATCGGGGCAGAGGCTAGGCATCTATGCACAGCCATATGACGCCTGGTATTAATGCACGTTTCTTGACTGCAACTCACTACTGATTAACTCCAGTTGCCGGTCGACATCGATATTTAGCTGGCTGGTAACTTCGAGATCACGGTCTTCATATACATCCCGATCAGGGTATTTGCTTTCCCAATCGGCAATTGTCTCGTCCCGCTTGGTGAGTAGATATTCTATTTGCGGCCGAAAGAGCTTCATGGTGGCAGTGATCCATATATTCACCGGCCATGACGGATAGAGTAAGTCCATCTCAAAGTAGTCAAGCATCGATACTACGTCTTCGGCGGTGTAGAAGGTCTCACCGGTAACCCAGCGGTTAGTCGAAAAAAGCCCGATCGGGTAGCCACGCGGGTTCATTGAGATGGCGATGATATGGCTAAGCGCATCATCTCCCTCGGGCCACTTTTCCTTGCCACTGTAGGGAATCGGAGTGGCCTGTTCCGGCATACCTTTGGAGCGAAGAAAAGTATGGAAGTGCCCGTTCTCGCCGTCGAGACCCCGATGCGCATGATAGAAATATTGTGAGCAGGAATCGCGATCGTGCACATCGCCTTTTGGATAGTGATCAAACTGGACAAACTGCCCCTGGTTTTTCAGCACTTCTCGCACGATGTTGCCGAAATCCTCGTTCTTCAATAAAAGCCGATAACATTCCTTTATATCTGCACCCGCTGCTTCCATGGTCTGTAGTTGTTCAGTTGAAAGCGGAGCGAGCAACTCGGTCTCGAGTATTGCTTTTTCAATCTTTTGGGTCGAGTTCATTCTTTTACCAATCTGAATCCTATTAATATATGTTTCAACGCCTTCGGGCGGCTATGTCTGGCTGCCGGTCTGCAAACGCCACAGCCACTGTCGTCCCATGAGCCACCTTTCACCCAGGAGCGGTTGGCTCCGGAACTGCTGATCCATTCAAATACCTGTCCTGCGGCGTCAAGCATACCAAAAGGGCTGGGTGATGACCTCGATCCAACAGCGACGGTGTCGAAAGGACCAGCATCGTGGCTGTTTAGTGCCTCCGGGAGGAATTCATTGCCCCAGGGAAAAACCAGACCCTCGGTACCTCGAGCTGCCTTCTCCCATTCTCGCTCTGTCGGTAATCTCCAGGTAGATCCGGTCACGCCACTCAGCCAACTGGCATAAGCCGTAGCGTCTGCGTAACTGACAAGAACTACCGGGTGATTTAGCCGCCCGGAAGGTGGCTGGTTTCCAGACCAGGCATGGCGTCGGGTGCGATCGTACGGGTGTATCAATCCATACGAAGACCAGGTGGTTTGATCAACGTTGGGAGCCGGGTGTCCGGTGGCGTTAACAAATTGTTGGTACTGTCCGTTCGTAACCGGTGTGGTGGTGATGTTGAAAGCACTAGTGGTTTCGGTAGTTTTTGAAGGCTCGGAGTCATACCATTTGCCAGTGCGCGTACGACTGTGTCCGTAGGCCAGTTCGTCTAGCTGGTAGGCGTATTCGCGTTCGATTGCACTGGACCCGAAAATAAAAGAGCCACTTGCTACGGGCACAAGAGAGGGTTCGGTAAACGGGGCTGGCGCTGTTGCTGGCGTACTTTCGCTGTCGCGATTTTTGGCAGCACAGCCGAGACTTATGGCAAGGAAAACAGCACTCAGGCTGGCGAGGCCGAGAGCTCTGAAACCAGAGCTCTCTTTATACCGTGTTGTCACTGCAACCGTGGTTTAACTAGTTCTTGGCAGCGCAAGGGTTGCACGGGTTGCAGGCTTTAGCCGCACACGGATTGCACGGGTTGCAAGCTTTGGCCGCACACGGATTGCACGGGTTACAAACCTTGGCCGCACAAGGGTTGCACGGGTTACAAGCTTTGGCCGCACAAGGGTTGCACGGGTTACAAGCTTTGGCCGCACAAGGATTGCACGGATTACAGGCTTTGGCCGCACAAGGGTTGCACGGGTTACAAGCTTTGGCTGCACAAGGGTTGCAAGGATTGCATGCGCCACCAGCTGCTTTTGCGGCGCAAGGGTTGTAACCCGCCTGAACTTCAAGAGTGTATGCAGACAATGCCAGCAGTTCCTGAGAGTTCCAGCCAAGAGGAGATGCCTGCATTGGTGCCAGCATGCAAAAATTTACCATTTCGTCGACGTCAACCTGGCTAACACCAGCCATTTGCTTGGGCATTGCAACTTCATGAGGATAAGGCTGTACAAATGTGGCGTTGAAAAGTGCATCACCATTGTGGCAAGAGCTGCAGGCAAGGCCGTTTGAGCTAAGTGATGTGTCGTTCCACAGTCTTTCGCCAAGAGCTGCCTGGCTGGATATTGAAGCGGTATTAATCTCTATGTTGGCAGGTCTTACGAACTGGTCTGCAGCAATGCTGGCGCCGGCGCAAGGGTTACACGGGTTGCATGCACCTGCTGCACAAGGGTTACAGGCTTTGGCAGCGCACGGATTGCAAGGGTTACAGGCTTTGGCAGCGCACGGATTGCAAG
>CAYPCS010000053.1:3054-17900 GCA_964409275.1 uncultured Granulosicoccaceae bacterium | reverse complement strand
TTGGCAGCGCACGGATTGCAAGGGTTACAGGCTTTGGCAGCGCACGGATTGCAAGGGTTACAGGCCTTGGCCGCGCACGGATTACAGGGGTTACAGGCCTTGGCCGCACACGGGTTGCACGGATTACAAACTTTCTTCGCGGCGCAAGGGTTGCACGGATTACAGGCCTTGGCGGCGCACGGGTTACATGCGTTGGCCGCGCAGGGATTACAGGCTTTAGCAGCACATGGATTGCAAGGGTTGGCAGCTTTGGCGGCGACTGCGGTGGCATTGGTTGACTGGCTGGAGCAACCAGCGAGCGTCAAGGTGGCGGCGCCGGCCATCGCGAGCGTGCCGGTGATCACGGCAGTGTATACCGGGCTGCGGCCAAATTTACGTGGTAGCTGATTGTGACTCATTAGTTATTCTCCTGGTTGGCCGTGGCCGGTTTTAAATGGTCTTTGTTGTGCCGTATGGCAACCTTAGACGTAAAGCTTTGCGGAAACCGCGTTTAAAAGAGCCCGAACAACACAGGGTTCGTGCTGGCACATTCGGTCGTGTGACAATTTTGCTACTCTTTAGTTCGGCCGTTAGTCAGCGTGTGTCTTTTTCAGTACGAAAGTGACGTGTTTGCGAAAATATCGGCTTAAATTTAACGTCGAATGCTCGGGTCGTTGAGAAAACTGATGGTGTAAACCAGCATGAACAAAAGATCTACACCAATCTGCGTGACCGTATTATGAGAGACAATTCGTTTAGGGGCAAATAGGTTAAATCAACGCAGGTGTTGGTAATTTTGCACAGCGATTCATTTGTCTGCTCGCTTGCCTGCCTGGTCGTGGCCCAATACACTTGTGCGTTTCCTTATCGATACCCAGACTTTAGCCGGAGATTTTCATTGTGACGGATGTTCGCAAGCTTTCTGACAACCTTTTTGTCGCCCCGCAACTTTCGCCGGCAGATGTTGCCGATATTGACGGAATGCAGTTTCGCTCCATACTGTGTAACCGCCCGGATGCCGAGGAAGAAAACCAGCCAGCGTATGAAAAGATCCGTCAACAAGCTGATGCGCTTGGCATGATGTGCGATTTTCAGCCGGTCAACGGCAGCGTAATCAGCGATGATGATGTTGATGAATTCGTTAATCGTTTAATGGATCTGCCACAACCAGTGCTTGCCTATTGTCGAACCGGTACTCGCTGCAGCGTACTTTGGGCGTTGAGCCAGGCCGGAAACCAGTCTGCCGAGCAGATTATCGCGACTGCTGCGGAGGCTGGCTACAAACTGGAGTCGTTGAAAGAGCGGATTGAAGAGAGGGCAGCACGCAAAAAAGCCGGTTGAGTTTTCAGGATTCAATACACAGGGATTTGTTACCTCCTGTGATTGGACGGGCTTTGTTGTGTGCACACACTCAACCATGCCAGTCAGTAACCACGATTTCATCTGTCTCCGAACGGACGCTATTGCTGACATAGACGGGCATTGATCGGTTGCCCGGCGACCTCGGGCGAAATGACCAGGGGTATGTTAAAATTCCGGCTATTGCTGAATGGCTGCAGTCGCGTGCGGTGCTCAACAGCGTTCTGATACGCAGGGTATGCGCCGACTAGCTGGAGCCACTACCTCCGGGCGCCAGACGGGTCATATAACTGCCGTGGCAGTAGTATGTGATAACAGATGTGTGGTAACAGACCATCATAGTCGGAGCATTGGGTAGTCTGGAGCTTTGGGTAGTCTGGAGCATTTGGCCCGCACAATTTTTCGCATCGGCTTACCGCTGATGATACAGGCAGCGTGAATTGCACCTTTAACACATTTAAATTGCAAAGCTAATCTTTCAGGAGAATCTCTTTGGCCGACACGACGAAAATACTCGCCGAATTATTAGGCAGTGGTAAAACCGGCAGTGGTTCGTTGAATACGGGTTCCGGCGCCAAAATGCTGGAAGAGTTGCTTGGTGTTGGCAGTGGCGCTACCGGCAGTAATGGCAACGTGTTCGGTGGCGGAATGGATAAAACCGGAGGGGGTGGAGACCGCAACGGTGATCCACAACAGCGTGGCGGTAGTATTTCCGGTGGCGCATTTGATCAAGGCAGCAACCATCAGAAGCCTGGAAATTCCGGTGGTGGACTTGGAGATTTGCTTGGCAAGGCCTTGAAAGATTTAACCGGCGGCACTGGAGGTAGAGTTGGGGGAGGGATGACCACGGCCAGTGAAAATCCATTCGAGGTACCCACCCGGAAGCCACCAGTGTCACAGAACGCTCAATCGGAAGTGTATCTTAGAGCGATGATTCAGGCGGGTTTGAGTGACGGTCGTATCGATCAACAAGAGCAAGAGGCAATTTTGCAAAAGACGGGGGCTATCGGTCAGGCAGAGACTGATTTTATCCGAGCCGAAATGGCAAAAGGCTGTAACGTCAATGAATTTATACAAACGGTGCCGCGTGGTATAGAAGAAGATATATACGCCGTTTCACTCATGGCTATTTCTCTGGATAATCAGTCTGAGGCCCGGTATCTCGATGCACTGGCAAAGGGCCTTCGAATAACCCGTGAGCAATCCAATGCGATACATGATCGCCTGGGGGCTCAACGTCTTTATGGCTAGTGCCCGCCTTGAAACAGGCGGGTTGGTCGTTCACAAAAATAGCTGATAGCGTGGACTAACGGGCAAAGCGCCGGCCTCCCCGGATTTGTCAGCCACTGACTGGCAGACCTTGCCAGCAAAACAACTGCTGGCGGTTTTGAAAAAGCGGGTAGCTGTTGGTGCCGAACCTTTGATGCAGGCTTTATCTATTGCGTGCTGATCATCAGCAATCGGGTATACCAGCGCCAATGCGACATGCGGGTTGGTCGCTTAAAATAACAAAGTATAAATGCGCAGGCGAACGGATCGGGATCGCGCATTTTCTGTATCAAGTTTTATAGTAACGATTACATATTGCCACACGGGAGTCTGAGTGAACCAAGCAAAAAAAATAAAACGTGTCCTGGTTGCGAATCGAAGCGAGATCGCCATCCGGGTGTTTCGCAGCGCGCACGAACTCGGGCTTGAGGCAATTGCCATCTATAGTCATGAGGATCGCTATGCATTGCACCGGTTTCAGGCAGATGAGTCCTATCAGGTTGGTATTGCCGGTGAGCCGATTCGTAGCTATCTGGATATAGAGGCGATCATCGCTATTGCGCTCAAACATAATATTGATGCTATCCATCCGGGCTACGGTTTTCTGTCGGAGAATCCCGGGTTTGCGCGACGCTGCCGTGAAGAGGGGATTATTTTTGTTGGCCCCGCCACTGAAACTCTCGACGCCTTAGGTGACAAAACGTCGGCGCGGGCGCTGGCTGAGAGAGCGGGGGTACCGGTTCTAGGTGGCACCAGGAAAGCCATTTCATCCGCCGCAGCGGGCCTTAAAGAAGCACGTAAAATCGGGTTCCCGGTGATGCTTAAGGCGGCGCATGGCGGCGGCGGCCGGGGAATGCGGGTCGTAAGGGAAGAAGGCGAATTTAAACAATCGCTGGAAGCATCACAACGTGAATCAAACGCTGCATTTGGCAGTACCGATGTATTTATAGAGAAATTTGTAGGTAATGCCCGGCATATAGAAGTTCAGATACTCGGCGACAGTCACGGCAATCTGGTGCACCTCTACGAACGTGACTGTTCGGTCCAGCGTCGCTACCAGAAAGTGGTTGAAATTGCGCCAGCACCAAACTTAAAGCCCGAATTGCGTACCCGTATCTGCGACGCTGCCTGCGCCATCGCCAATGATTCAAGCTATGAAAATGCCGGCACGGTCGAGTTTCTGGTCGATGCCGATAGTGATCAATTTTATTTTATTGAAGTTAACCCCCGTATTCAGGTGGAACATACGGTGACAGAAGAGGTTACCGGCATTGATTTGATTCGCGCTCAAATTCTTGTGGCGGAAGGAGAGAGGCTCGATGGTAAGCGGGTAGGGATAAAAAACCAGAGTAGCATCAAGCCTGTGGGTTTTGCGCTTCAGTGTCGTGTTACTACAGAAGACCCAGGCAACAATTTTATGCCTGACTACGGACGTATTAACCAGTATAGATCTGCCAGTGGCATCGGCATCAGGCTTGACGCGGGCAGCGCGTTTGTTGGCGCAGTCGTCACACCCTACTACGATTCAATGCTGGTGAAAATCAGTGCACGGGCGAAGAGTTTTGATCGCGCAGCAAACCGAATGCAGCGGGCGCTTAATGAGTTTCGTGTGCGCGGTGTTAAAACCAATATTCCTTTTTTACTGCGTTTGCTTGACGATCCGGTGTTCCGCGCTGGCAAGTGTGATACCCGTTTTATCGACAACACCCCTGAACTGTTCGATTTTGTTGATCGTCCCAGTCGAGCCAGCAGGGTGCTTACCTATCTTGCCGACGTGGCGGTTAACAAAAATGAATTGGTGGTAGACAGGCCCGAATCAAGACGTCGTGATCCGGTGCCGCTTCCATCTATAGAGAGCGGTGCACAATTGCCGGAAGGTACTAAAGATTTATTTTTAAAACTTGGTGCTGACGGCTTTAGTGAGTGGATAGGAAAACAAAAGCGCCTGCTTATTACCGACACCACATTCAGAGACGCACATCAATCACTGTTCGCAACCCGCATGCGAACCGACGACATGTTGAATATTGCAGATGCCTATGCGCATATGTGTTCAGATCTGTTTTCAATAGAGATGTGGGGCGGTGCTACTTTCGACACATCCATGCGATTCCTCAAGGAAGATCCGTGGCAACGCCTTGAGCAATTACGCGAGCGTATACCGAATATTCTTTTCCAGTGTCTTGTGCGGTCGTCAAGTGTGGTCGGTTATGTGAACTATCCCGACAATGTCGTTAAGGCGTTCATTAAGCAATCTATAGAAAGCGGTATGGATGTATTTCGTGTATTTGACGCTCTGAACTGGGCACCGAACATGAAAGTGACGATGGATAGCGTACGTAAGTACGGTGGCTTGTGTGAGGCCTCGGTATGTTATACCGGCGATATACTGAATCCGGATCGAAGCAAGTACACGCTTGAATATTATGTGGAACTCGCTAAACGTCTCGAAGAAATGGGTGCTCATATCCTGTGCATAAAAGACATGGGTGGCTTATGCAAGCCGGACGCAGCAGTGCTTTTAACCAAAACACTCAAGTCAGAGCTATCAATTCCCGTGCACTTTCATACCCACGATACGGCAGGTATACAGGCAGCAGCCATATTAAACTCATGTGGCGTAAAGCTCGACATTGCCGATGCTGCAATGGCGCCCCTGTCGGGTGGAACCTCGCAACCCAATCTGAATACGGTGGTTGAGTCGCTCAGATTCAATCGGCGACATACCGGCCTCGATACAGAAAAACTTGACAGAATTGCCGATTATTGGCGCCTGGTTAGAGATTTCTACACCCCGTTCGAAAGTGAAACGTTGCCCGCAACCGCTGATCTTTACCGACATGAGATGCCGGGTGGTCAGTACACGAACCTCTATGAACAGGCCAGAGCGCTGGGACTTGCAGATCAATGGACCACCGTCTGTGATACCTATGCCTCGGTAAACCAGTTGTTTGGTGATCTGGTGAAGGTAACACCAACTTCAAAGGTGGTTGGTGATATGGCGCTGTTTATGGTGGCCAATGACCTGTCAATAGAGGATGTGATGGATCCGGAAAGGGAACTGGCGTTTCCCAATTCGGTCGTGGATCTATTCAAGGGAATGATGGGCAAGCCTTACAAAGGTTTTCCGAAGTCGGTGCAAAAGCGAATATTGCGTGGCGAAAAACCGCTTGGTGGCAGGCCCGGCAAGACACTCGAATCGATCGATCTAGATGCCGAAATTGAGCGTTTGGCGAACAGTGAACGCGATAACCCCGACATCAAGGATGCGATTGCCAGCGTGCTATATCCCGCGGTGTTTGCCGATTTAGTGAAGCATCAGAACAAATACGATGACACCAGTGGTTTGCCTACACCTGCATTTTTCTATGGCTTGAGGCCCGGTGAGGAAATCGTGATTGATGAGGATCGCGGACAAGCGCTTATCATCAAGTTTCTTACGGTAGGTGACCCGCACGAGGATGGACGTCGCACAGTATTTTTCGAGGTGAATGGCCAGCCACGCGAAGTGACGGTAGCGGATAACAACCTGGTGTCGTCTGTGGTTTCCCATCGGAAGGCAGAACCGGACAATGACAATCACGTCGCGGCAGCGATGCCTGGCATGGTTGTGAACGTTGCAGTTGCCGCTGGCGACAATGTGGAGAAAGGCCAAACCCTGATGGTGCTTGAGGCGATGAAGATGGAATCAACGCTCTATGCAGAGAAAGCCGGTGTCATGAAAGAGATTTTGGTGCGACCAGGCAGTCAGATTGAGTCGGGGGAGCTCCTGGCGGTGCTTGTGTGAAGATTCGTGAGTTTAGATACGGCGGGTTTTTGTGGCTACCGAAAAACCTGATTTTCTGAAACTGATTGACAGGCACCTGGTTGACGTCAAAGAGCAGCGAAAATCGATCGAGGTCAGCGCAGGAACCGTTGATCTCGATCAGACAAGAGTGGGTCGCCTGTCCAGAATAGATGCGCTGCAATCACAGGCTATGCACAAGGAGACGTTGCGGCGGCTACAACATCAGGAGATCGCGCTGCTTAAAGCGCGTAGTCGACTACAAAGGAATGAGTATGGTGAATGTTATGAGTGTGGGGAATTTATCGCGGTTGCAAGGCTTGTATTAAACCCTGCAGCAACATTGTGCATTGCCTGTGCGGAAAATGCAGAAAACGTTTAGCGGACAAAAAACTGCAAAGCCCATAATCCTGTTCATTGGTTTATACGACAAAAACTTCGCTCTTGCGCTGAAAAAAGCAGATGGCTTGTGCATAACAATTGCACAGCAAAATGCATCAGGCACCTCCGGATGTTGTGTTTTCCCGAATGGTTCGATCAATATAATCAGTTGCAATGACTACGCTGGTAGCTGGTTTATTTTTCACCTGAAAGAGCAAGCAGGCTGCGCAATATCACATTGGATTGCGTTCCCGATCACAGCGCGCATTTGGCGCGCTGTGATCACCCGATGTGGGCGCTGCTTGCAAGCTCGTGCCACTTTCAAAATCCACAATTGAAACTGCCCGGTTATACCCGATAGTGAGCAGCGCATCCATTCCGGACACTGCCAGCATCGCCGCTATGCAGCAACAGACATCGATGTGCAATGCACACTGGCAACGAACGCGCGGCAAATGTCTTTGATAGTGGATGTTTGTACACCTGCCGGCAGATAAATCCGGTATTGATGGCCGCTTTCGTTGCAGCAGGGTTCGTTGCGAAACCAGACCCATACTTCAGTTCCACTCACAGGCTCGGTAAATCGATCCATCTCCACAAAAAAGTCGAATTCATCGAATTTGAAGCTTCTGGTGCTTGGCGTCATAGCGTTCGTTCCAGCTGTTTACCTACCGGCATCGCTTTGAGTATAGAGGCAAATGAGACGTTTTTATGACATGGCCAATTGCCGTTGCGCTGTGTTGTCGCAGGTTCGTCGGGTGCTTATCGTTTGTGCTGGCATGAATACTGCCCAATGCTGTCATTTTGACACGCAAGATCAGCCAGTACGAATCGGGTCCGGCGGGCAGAGACGAGATTGTTACCATGCGAAATGGAGTTAATGAAGTGTTTGTGGCAAGTGTTGTTGTGATAACACTTGTCGCCTGCAGTGATGGCGATAACATTACTGTAGTGAATTCGACTCTACCTTCGCCCGGTGGTCACACAGAACACACCGATATTGCTGAAGGAATCTGGCCACCGGAACCACTGGGCATGACAAACGTTCAGCAGGTGCCGGCAAGTGCCCGCAAGAGCGTGTTGGGCGGGGTGATTGACGCGGCACGAAGTTCGGTGCTCAACAATCCACGGCTAAAATCAGCTCTTGGCGCCGATTATCGGGAGTTTGAGGCAACGCTGGGTGATCCCAAGCTCGATACAGCGGCGTCGTTTGTGTTCTACAACTATGCGACCGATGAGTCAGTCGTGGCAGAGCTTAAGGCAGATGGCGAGGTCGCCTATGAAACTTATCCGGCTGTTGTATTTCAGCCTGCAGAACATAATGAAGAGGTCGAACAGGCTATCGCGCTTGGCGCGGATTCGCTGATGCTGGCGGGCTATGAAACCTCGGGACTAAGCGGCACAGCCATGCTCGCTTTCCCTCCCGCCAGTTCATCAACCGAACCACCGGGCCGGTTTTATCCTCAACGCATGATGTACGTCACTTTTGGTACTGGCAATGGTGAGTTGCCCGTCTACAGTGCGCTGGTGAATCTCGGTTCGAAGTCGGTTATAGAAAGCGGGGTGGTACGGTGAGAATGCAAAGCCCGTCAATAGTGATTGCACTGCTTGCGCTTGTTATACCATTTTCGCTCAACGCCGCTGACATTGAATGGAAAGGCTGGAATTTTGATTACAACACCAATAGTAATTCGTCCGGGCTGGTATTGACCAACGTTGATTACAATGGAAGCCGCATTATCAGTAAAGTCAGTATGCCTGTAATGAGGGTAGAATATAACAATGATGTATGCGGTCCCTATGCAGATATTCTCTCCAGCAGGCGATTGAAGAGCGCTACTCAGGGGGCGCCCGATAGCGCATGTCACAATCAGGCAGTGTGCGTGCGTACTTTCACACAGGGCGGAGAAGATAAGCTGGAAGTCGGTGCTAACTGGCAGATCGGTGAATACCAGATCTATCAAACCTATTATTTTAGTGAAAACGGGTATGTTGATTCACGTGTGTACAGTCGTGGATTGCAATGTCAGACAGACCATCGGCATCACGCGCACTGGATGTTCGATTTTGATATTGACGACAGTGCCAACGATAGAATCAAGCGTGGAGACGACTCGGTACAGTCCCTCGAATTTAATGATCTGAGATCGAGCACGTCGCACTGGACCATCGAAGACACCGTCAGCGGCAACCAGGTAAGACTGGTTTCGTCAAGTGATGACGGCATAGCAGACAACTTCTCCAGGTGGGATGCAGCCGGCAGACTGTTTAACGCCTCTGAAGTAGGGCGCTGGACAAAAGGAGCGCGCGGCGAGATTGGGGAAAACTGGATGTCACCTCCCGAGAATATCGAAGGGCAGGATATCGTCATGTGGTATGTCTCTCATCTGCCGCACGCGGCCAGTGAGGGTTCTGCTATCTGGCATGCGTCCGGTCCAAGAGTCGAGGTGGTTACCACTGACAATACAACTCCTGTACCCGCACCTGCACCGCTACCCGAACCTGAAGGTGACAATCTGCTGGTGAACGGAGGGTTCGACGATATAACTCCGCTTGCCGGGTGGGCAAATTGCGGTGACAGCAACAATACCGCTCTCAGCGCTGCAGCGCATCGCGGGAGTTCGGCACTTGTGGTAAGTAATGGCGGCTGTTTGTATCAGGAAGTTGTAGCGCAAGTTTCACTACCGTATACGTTGAGTTGCCAGGCTGAGAGAAGCGGCAGCAACTGGTCTGTTATTGAATTCGGTTTCCTGGACAACAACTATGAAACCCTGTCCAGCGACACTCAACAACTACGTATCGCCGATGGTTACAATTCCTACCAGTTCACGGCTATCGCCCCGGCAAACACCGAGTACGCACTGGCATTGATTTACAGTGAAGACGAGGTGCTGGTAGACACATGTACCTTGACGCAGGAAACATCACCGTCGATGTCGCCGGAGCCGGCTTTGAATTTACTGGCTAACGGCAGTTTTGAAATGAGTACCGACAACTGGCATTCTTGCGCCGCCGCAGACTTGTTAACCCTGAGTGCTGATGCCGATGAGGGCAGTTCGGCGCTGGCGGTTAATGATGGTGGATGCATGTATCAGGAGTTTCCGATTGCCACCGGCAGCAGTTATCAACTGGAGTGCCGCGCCAAGCGCAGTGATGGCGGGCGATATACCAGTGTCTCGCTGACAATGATGAATGCTTCATACAATGCTCTGGAAACAAGTGAAGTGCCGGTTACAACCCCGGGGTTTGGCAACTATTCCGCTACCTTAACGGCGCCCGCTGCAAGCACCACAGGATCTGTAGTGGTGTACAGCGAAAATCCTGCTGTTTTCGATAGCTGCTCGGTGATCGCTAACTGAGCAACGCATTTCCGTTAAACTCCCGGAGGGTGTATCGAGGTACCGGGCACCCGCTATTTGGAACATGCCGGATTAGATTTGCATCGCTTTTAAACTTCTATCCCTGTTTGCAATCGGTTGTTATTATTCACTGGAGTTTGTACAACGACAAGCTCTGCTGCTGCGAACACATAATACAACCGGTTGTTTCATGAACACCACCGCACTCGTACATCAATCCCGGAGTTCAGCTTGCCTTCGCGTATTGCCGCTGGGGAGTGGTTGTGGCTGAGTCACATACCGTCAACGGATTTTTGCTGAGCAGGCAGTGGCGCGATTTCTCTACCGGGGTAGATCTGTCCTACTGGGCGTGTACCGATTCCGGACCCCTCAGAATTCATGTGCCGACACAACAATCTGTTTGCTTCGTTGAACGAAACGTAGAGATTGCGTTGCCGGCGGGCGCGCAGCGTAAACCCCTTGCGCTAGAGATTCCCGGCGGTGGGCCAGTCGACGGCATTTATACTTTTCGGCAACGCGATCTGGTCGAACTGCATCAACGTCCCGAATATGCAGGCCTGTTGCATGAAGGCGATGTTAAACCAACCGATCGCTACCTGATGGAGCGGTTCATTAGTGGCGGCTTTGCGGCTACTGGTGTCATTGAACAATGCAAAACACACAGGCAGATGGTAAACCCGCGCCTGAAATCTTTATCATGGCAGCCTGAATTTACTCTGGCCTCAATAGACATTGAAACTCAGGGATTGACGGGTAGGTTGTATTCCATTGCAGTGCACAGCGGTGCTACATCGGTAGTGTTGATGGTCTCCAAAGGGGTAGCGTCAGCAGGTGTTGATTTTGAACTGCGTTACTTTGACAGCGAGCGTGAATTGCTGACTGCTTTCTTCGAGCTGTTACACACACTCGATCCTGATGTCCTGATTGGCTGGAATGTGATTAATTTTGATCTCGACTTTCTCGCCAATTGTTGCCGCAATAACGGTGTGCCGTTTGCACTGGGGCGCGGGGGCGAGGAATCCGCAATACTGCAACCAGGCGCAGGCAACCAGGTACGTATTGCGCGTGTACCTGGCAGAGCAGTACTCGATGGAATCGACACTCTGCGTGCCGCGTTCTGGAGTTTTGAAAGCTTTTCACTGGAGCACGTTGCGCAACAGTTACTCGGGCGCGGGAAGCTGATCGGAACACCTGACAGGGTAGAGCATATTAATGAGTTATATGAAAATGATAAACCCGCGCTGGCTCACTACAATATTGAAGACTGTCGGCTGGTGACGGAAATATTTGCCAGTGCAGACTTAATAAATTTTGCAGTACAGCGTGCGCAAATGACCGGGTTGCCCATTGATAAAACCGGTGGTGCTGTCCAGACCTTTGACAATCTCTATCTGCCACGGCTGCATCGCAAAGGTTACATTGCGCCGGCGGCGGCTGACAGCGATGGCCCGGGTAGTCCCGGTGGTTATGTGCTTGATTCACAGCCTGGTTTGTATCGCAATGTCATTGTGCTCGACTTTAAAAGTCTGTACCCGAGTATAATAAGAACGTATCTAATTGACCCGCTGGGCATGGCCGTTGACGACGATGATGGTGTGGCCGGTTTTGAGGGTGCTGTTTTTTCCAGAACCCAACATATTCTTCCTGCCTTAATCGAAGAGCTATGGGACAAGCGCGATGAAGCCAAGGCAAACCGAAACGGGGCTTTGTCGCAAGCGATAAAAATAATCATGAACTCGCTTTACGGTGTTCTCGGTTCAAGCGGCTGTCGTTTTCATCATCATCACCTCGCGAGCAGCATTACCCGTCGTGGTCATGAAATTATTCTAGCCAGTCAAAAGCTCATTCAGAAAAACGGCTATGAGGTTATCTACGGTGATACCGACTCTTTGTTTGTTTGGCTGGGTGACGAGATTAATGAGAAGCAGGCCAAAGCGACCGGTTTGAAGCTGCAGACAACTCTCAATGAACATTGGGCAATTGTCCTAAGAGCTGAATATCAATTGCAATCGCATCTTGAAGTGGAATTTGAAACGCACTACCAGCGCTTTATAATGCCTACCGTTCGGGGGTCCGAGTCCGGTAGCAAAAAAAGATACGCGGGACTGGTGCGTCGTGCGGGTGCTGACGGCGATACTGATACCGAAGTAGTATTCAAAGGGCTTGAAGCGGTGCGAACCGATTGGACACCACTGGCAAGAGAGTTTCAGCGCACGCTTTATCAAAAAGTATTTAATGACGAGCCAGTCGAAGAACTGGTCAAGACGACTACTGCCGATTTGCTGGCCGGTGAGCTTGACGAAAAGCTGGTCTATCGAAAGCGTCTTCGGCGCAAACTTTCTGATTATTCGCGTAACGTGCCGCCACACGTACAGGCTGCCCGGAAACACTCAAGACCAAAGCACTGGATCAGCTATGTAATTACCCTTAACGGTCCGGAGCCAAGTGACGAACGTGAGTCTCCTATCGATTATCAACACTACGTTGACAAACAGCTGGCACCGGTCGCCAACGGCATACTGTACTTTCTTGACTCAAGCTTTGAGTCAGTAACCAGTGCCCAGATTGAGCTTTTCTAGAGTTACGTAAACAGATCCTGCGAGAAAAAACTATGAATTCAAAATTCGGCGATTTCGCCACTTTGAGTCTCAAGTCAGTTAACCCCTCCGTATTGGTGGTCACGCTGGACAGGCCGGAAGTTCGCAACGCCCTTAACACTGCCATGATGACAGACCTGCGAGATCTGTTTCAGGCGTTCTATATCGATAGCCATGGTGTACGAGCAGTGGTGTTAACCGGTCGTGGCGAGAAAGCATTCTGCGCCGGTGGTGATTTAAAACAGCGCAACACCATGAGTGACACCGAATGGCAATGCCAGCATGCAGTACTCGAGCAAGCGATACTGGCTATGATGGCGTGTCCACTTCCGGTAATCGCTGCAGTTAACGGTGATTGCATGGGGGGTGGACTGGAACTGGCCCTTTGCTGTGATTTTATCTACGCGGCTGACACCGCACGCTTTGCGCTGCCGGAAGGAAAACTGGGTATCATGCCGGGCGGAGGAGGCACACAAAATTTACCCAGAGCCGTCGGTGCCCGCCGGGCACGTGAACTGATCATGACTGGTCGAATCTTTGATGCTTCAAAAGCCTTGCAATGGCAGTTAGTTAATGAAGTCATGCCGCTCGTCGAGCTGTTGCCTGCAACCATTGCTGTGGGAGAAGAGATATCCGCACTGGGTCCATTGTCAGTTACCCAGATCAAACGAAGTGTTACTGCTTCCAGTGGCCTGGATATTACCAGTGGATATGCGTTTGAGATTGCGGCCTATAACCGGTTAGTGCCGACCGAGGATCGTCTGGAGGGGGTGGCTGCTTTTAACGAGAAGCGAAAGCCGGTGTTTAAGGGGCGGTAGGGTTTTCTTTGAGCTTCTATAAACTCAACTGATCTCTGCTAATACGCTACCGCTGTGACGAGTTCGTTCGGTAGCGTACCGCCACTTTCGAGGGGAGATAGCACTTCTGCGTGGAAGTGCTGTTTTAAAATTCTTTGTCGTTCAATATATAGTTACTCACATAAAGTTCCAGAACCACCAGACTGTCCCCATCCGTCACACATATCGTTGTTACTTTCATCCTCACGCAAGACAGCTTTGCAGGTTTCATGGCAGCAAAGTAATTCTTATTAGATATTTAAGCGCATGGTTTTCGTTTACTGGTAGACCGCAACCGGATCACCAAGAAGATTTTCATCGGGAATTACACCGTGGCCCGGTGTGTCATCAACCGTGATAAAGCCTGCGGTGCAGCGTGGACCACTGCCGGGAGCGATGTCTATTGTAAGCATATCTTGACATGACCAGCACGCTTGTATGAATGCGTCGGGTATTGATTGCGCGAGATGAGCGGCTTCTGTGTCTGCAAGTACCGATCCCCCCGTCGCCATAACGAACATTTGTATGCCGTGCTCGATAGCGACATCGCGCATGCGCCGTGCTTTGGTGAGTCCTCCGACACGATTCAGTTTAATGCCAAAAACATCGGCAAGTCCGTCCCTGGCTATTCGTGTTGCATCTTGCAGAGTAACAAGAGACTCATCGACGCTGATCGGAGAGGTTGTCACTTTTCTTATCTCTGCGATGTCGTCAAGTGTTTCGCCGGGTTGCTCAAAAGTCACACCCAGGTCAGCTACGGCGTTCATAACAATGCTCGCTTCCCGGCGCGTCCATGCCCGATTAACATCGTAGAGAAGAGTTTCATTATCGCGACGGTTTGCCTCGATATGTCTGATGCGTTCAATGTCTTTTGCTGTGTCACTTCCACCGACTTTGGCGGAATGTGCAATATAGCCAATATCGCGATAGGAATTGACGATGCCCAACATATAGTCTGGCTCACCGGAAGACACCGATGATGCTGCGGGTGTACCAGTCTCACGCCGGCCGCCCAGAAGGTCTGCGATTGATTGCCCAAACGCTTTCCCCATGATGTCCCAGCAGGCAAGGTCAACTGGCTGTTTGGCGTATAGATGGCCGGGCAGGCAGAGATCCATCGCACGTTCAACTATTTCGATCTGGCGCGGGTCCCGTCCGAGAATTGCCGGTGCCATCGTCTCAAGGCCGGATCGAATACCGGGTCCGTGCGCAGCAACGTAGGTATTACCCCAGGGAGTACCTTCACCCCAACCGGTAATGCCTGCATCGGTTTCCACTTTTA
>CAYPCS010000053.1:0-2954 GCA_964409275.1 uncultured Granulosicoccaceae bacterium | reverse complement strand
AGTCACTAGCCCTGCAATGCATCAGATTTGGTGTTCGCAGGGCCTTCTGGCCCCACGTTTACGATTCGATCCTCCCCCTGCGTTTACGATCCGGTACTCTGCTAGTAAATCACGTTGCTGAAAACATCTTCCAGTATCTGTGAAATAGGATGGCTATAGGTTACTTGCGAATTTCCGGTGACATCGGTGTACCTGATAGAAAGAGAGTGCCGGACGGAACCACTGAAATCGTGCTCTTCTATAATAAGGCCAACCGCTTCTATTTGGTGAAACTGGCTTTCTGGCACCTGAGCATCAATATAAATTGTCTTTACGCCATGGCCGTGCCAGTCAATTTCGAGTTCGAAACCCTGCCCCTGAGTTTCTGCGTAGGGGGACGAGGCGCTCAGACGGTCGAGCAGTTTCACCAGTACGCGCTTCTGGTTCTGTCGGAAGACACCTGTATCGGCAACTCTCTTTCTGCTTACATCGAATATCTGCGCGTTAGACTGGAATAATTCCACTCCCGGTGTCATTGGTGTGTCACTTAGCTCTGTAGTTACTTCCGGTACGGAAATTCGAATTTCTACATCGTTAGAAGGCTGGTGGTTGTCTAGTCTTACTTCGACGATTACCTGTTTAAACACCCATGCATCGTTAACTACAGCATGATACAGGCTGGTGTCGTAGTGACTCCGGGTGAAGTTGATAGCGTTGATATCCCTGGCATTCTCAAAATCGAGTGTGAGCTTGCTTAGTTTCCGGTCATGCGAGAACTCGTTTGAGGTAAATACGAGGTTTGCTGTGGCGCGGTCAAGATTGAGATCCGGAAACGAAAACTGTGCACCGTAATTATGTAATTCATCAGTTTCGTATGAATAAACTTCTGCTGACGCGTTGAAACTTGCTATGCTGGAGGCAAGTAGTAACGCTGCGGTAAGTATGTTTCTCATGTTACAAGTCCTCGTTGAATTCTGAGCCAGTGTTTGGTGAATTTAATGAGCAGAGTTCGGCCGATATGCTGGTTTAATGAGAATAATCTTGCCCCAAATGTTTCACACTGTGACACCGATTGTGAATTGCAGGGGGGCAAGGAGCCTGCGCAGCAGAACCTCTGCTGCGGTGAACGCACAACACTGGTGTGTGCATTTCGATCTTTGGAGCGTTCTCGGCAATCTTCTGTCGATCGAACTAAATGTCGAGTTCAGAGCCAGGGAGTGGCGTTGTATGAGCTACTTCACACTACTGTATTAATACTTCTGATTTTCTTCGGATTGATGATACACCAGACAGAACTCCAGCCGTCTCGCGGACTGGATATTGCGGTTATTAATTTCGTTTTGTCAAAACCTGTTCCATGTCACATGTCGCCTGTTCCGGTGAGAGAAAGCGACATAGGTCAATTGACGTCTGATCTGTTTGCTCGCCGCAGGGTATCAAGCAAGAGCGGATAATGTACACGTCATGACCTGTCAGAGGCTATGCTATCAGGCGAGAGAAGAGTTCGCTCAACGATGGTTCTTTCTGGAAGGATTAGGGGAATTGAAGGCTGCGTGGTAGGGGAAATTTAGTGACAATGCCAAAGGAACGAACAGACGAGACCAGCTGGACTACCGGATCAATTAAAACCGCGAAAAACAGGAATTCCGGAGTAGGAGCGTTTTTGTACACCCTGGTAGTGATTATCGTTAGTGCCATAACAATGGCGCTAGTGATTGAACATGAAGTAAAAACCGACTCGACGGAGAAAGACGGGTTCTATGTGTTTTTTATTTGGGTGTTTTCTTTGCCGATAATCGTCGTATTTGGAGGTTTGTCTTTTAAGTTATACGGGGTTGCCAACAAACAAGCCGGCGTACTCGGAAAGATGATAGTGTTAATTCTTCATGTAATATTTTTAACATTGCTTGTCGGTTGTATTCTGCTTATTGTCTTTAATTGATGCTGTGAAGATAGAGCATTACGCCGTCGCATCCTGTTACTAAACCTGCAGTATGGTTTGAATTTTTCACTGGCGTGACGAAAAGTCTAACAGTTCAAAAAATACTGCCGATAGTTCCACTGAGGCTCATACATGAGAGCCCCATGATCGAGCTTATCCGAAAGCTGAGGGGGTAGCGCTATTTTTGAATAGCAGGATTTCGACATGAAAAACGCAGAATTGGGACTGCTGTTTATTGATATAACGAAAACTGCCGGGACAGCCATAACGGAGTCTTTCCAGAATCAATACCCGCACTATGTATTCGAGGGTAAGCACCACTCCATCCAGAATTTTGTCTCATACGGTTCGCGCATATTCGATGATAATGGCCAGCCGCATCAGGGTACCTGTAGTGTCATAACTGAACAGGATCTGCGAGATTATATTACCTTTAGCGTTATTAGAAATCCGTATGATCGGATGGTGTCTCTATGGCACTGGGGAAATCGTACCGTTTATGGTTCGGATTTCAATAAATTCGTCAGGAATGTAGCCCTCGATAAATACCGCGATTTTAATCGCGTAAGGTATCGTCCGCAGGCAGACTGGATCTGCGATGCGGAAGGGGAAGTGAGAGTACAGTATTTGCTCCGATATGAGTATCTGGCACAGGATTTCGCGTTTTTTCTGCAACAAACAGGAATCAAACCATTTCCGCTTCTGGTGAGAAACACTGCATTTGAAAATTCAAGGCAGCGTAGAAAACACTATTGCAATTATTACTACTACACCGACGAGTCAACTCGCCAGACAGTAGAGAAACTATGGGCGAAGGATTTTCAAATGTTCAACTACAAAAAAATTGGAAAACGTTCGGTCTTCCCGGGTATTGCCGCAGAGAGCTAGTGGGCTTGAAAAACAGGATAACGATCTTTTCACAGCTACAGTCGTCAGTGCATGACGGAAAAACGCAGGCCCATTGTTTAAGGAAGAAGGGTTTAAGGAAGAAGGGTTTAAGGAAGAAGGGTTTAAGGAAGAAGGGTTTAATAAA
>CAYPCS010000052.1:2683-38981 GCA_964409275.1 uncultured Granulosicoccaceae bacterium | reverse complement strand
ACCGGCCTGTCACGCCGGGGGTCGCGGGTTCGAGTCCCGTCCGCTCCGCCAACAAGTAAAAAAAGGGTGTCAAAAGACACCCTTTTTTGCGTCCAGTGCTATCATTGAAGGTTGGCTGTATTAGGTGAAAGCTGGCGGCAGGTGCCAGTGTTTCCGACTAACCACCCACATGAAAAAATACCATGTTACTTGATCTAAGAGACGGCATACGTAATTCGAAGTGGCTCAAGTATCTGCTCGTAGGCATTATCTGCGTTCCATTTGCGCTTTTCGGCGTCAACTCGTACTTCAACGGTGGTGGCCCTGATTATGCGGCTGTTGTAAACGGTGAAAAAGTTTCGCTGAATACATTCAACAGCGCCTATCAAAATCAAAGAGCACAGTTGCAGCAGGCGTTTGGTGGTCGAATTCCTGAGGGGTTTGACGCCGTTAGCATGATCGGCAACCAGGCAATGGATACCGTTATCACCAGAGAGGTTGTCAGACAATCAACGATTGACAGTGGATTGGCGATCAGTGATGAAGATCTTGCAACGCAACTGTTTGAGGTAGAGGCCTTCTCTATCGATGGCCGCTTTGATAAAGATCGCTATCAGTTGCAATTGCAATCGATGGGTGTATCGGCCGCAGAATTTGAAAATCAGTTCAAAAGTGATTTGCTCACACAGCAATTAAGAGAATCGGTGATATCCACCGGTTTTTTACTCACTGCCGAGAATGAAAAAATAAGGGAGTTACAAGCGCAAAGACGCAATCTGTCATCGATTGTTTTCAACGTTCAGGAAAAAGCCGAATCAATTGAAGTCGTCGACTCGGATGTTGACGCCTACTACGACGAAAACAGCGAGCGGTTTAACAATCCGGAAAAGGTGAAAGTTGAATACCTGGAACTGAAGATCGATGATCTGAAAACGACAGTAGAAGTTACCGACGAAGCGTTACGCGGATACTATGATCAAAACAAGAATCAGTGGGTAACACCTGAGAGGAGAGATGCTTCGCACATCCTGCTGGCAGTCGACGGTGATTCTGAAAAACAGGGCAAGCTTGAAGAAGCCAATGCGATTCTTGATCGCATCAACAGCGGCGAGTCGTTTGCAGAACTGGCAAAGGAATTTTCTGATGACACAGGGTCGGCAGAAAATGGCGGCAGCCTGGGTGAGTTTGGTGAAGGCGTGATGGTACCCGCGTTTGAAGAGTCTGCTTTTTCACTGGCAGAAGGTGAGCTTAGTGAACCCGTTCTATCTGACTTTGGCTACCACATAATCCTGCTGAACAAAATTATTGCGGAACGGGGCCAGTCCTATGATGAAGCGAAAGAAGAGGTAGAAGATCAGTTCAGAATCAATGCTGCCGAGACTGCTTTTTTTGACGCCAGTGAGTTGCTATCTAATGCAGCCTATGAGAATAACGATTCTTTACAGCCAGCAGCGGAGGAGACCGGTCTGCAAATTCAGAACTCCGACTGGATAGATATTAATTCAGTCGATGGCATCGGGCAGCACAGACAAGTGCTGGCTGCGGCACTTTCAGAAGACGTGTTGGAAAACGGTTTAAATTCCGAGGTGCTGGAGGTCGCAGAGAATCACACGGTGGTATTGCGTATTCTTGAACATGAAGAAGCTAAACCCAAACCGCTTGATGAAGTGCGTGAAGACATCCTCGGTCTTATTCAGACAGAGCGAGCCACCACTGAGCTAACAGACCTGGCTGAGACTGTCACCGCTGAACTGAGTGGTGGAACTGATCCGCTCGCCGTGGCTGAAAGTCATTCGGGTACGTTCTCTGACGTTGTAGCCGTGGGTCGAAACGACTCCGAAGTGGATCGCGAAATTACAAGATCTCTGTTTACAATGGCTAAGCCCGCATCGGGGGGTAATGGCTATCGTACCGTAACTACCACCGACGGGGATATTGGTGTACTTATTTTCAGTGGAATCGCGGAGTCCGAACCAGCAGACGAGAATGCAGAATCCGAAACAGCAGTTGCTGTACCTGCAAATGCCGAGTTTGAGTCTTTCGTAGTGTCTCTGGAAGATGAAGCGAAAGTGGAAAAAAACGAGGTGCTGCTGGGCGGTAACCAGGGTGCAGGGATGAACCACGGGTATTAATCTTTGAATCTTGTCAATATTATCTAATGTAAATGACACTGCGTTATCTGTCGGGGACAAAGCAAGCCAGTGCTGATGTCGCTGGTTATTCCCCGTACAGAATTAGTTCCAAAGCTGCGTTCCTGCGTTATCTATCTATCTATACATTTTCTGACCTTAAAGCACACGTAAGGGTTACATCATTGAAGGTGGAACCGCAACATTGTTAAACCCGTTATCCACATAGATCGTCTGGCCGGTAATCCCCGCGGCCATGCCCGAGCACAGAAATGCGGCTGTATCACCGACTTGCTCAATGGTGACGTTTCTTTTTAAAGGCGCGGCGGCAGCGACGTAGGCCAGCAGGTTTTTAAAGTCACTAATGCCGGAAGCAGCCAGCGTTCTAATAGGACCTGCCGAAATAGCGTTTACACGCACGCCTTCCGGACCCAGTGAATGGGCCATAAAACGGGTATTCGCCTCAAGGCTTGCCTTGGCCACACCCATAACATTGTAGTTGGGCATCGTGCGCACAGCGCCCAGATAGCTTAGTGTCAGTAGCGATGCATCGTCAGCCAGTATAGGGCGAGCGGCTTTGCCAAGCGCTGCAAAGCTGTAAGAACTTATATCGTGAGCAATACGAAAACCCTCTCGGGTGACGTTCTCCAGATAGTCGCCTTCCAGTTGTTCCCGTGGCGCAAAACCCACCGCATGAACAAGAATGTCAAACTTTCCCCACGCCTGCGCAAGCGAGTCCATCAAGGTGGTTATTTCACTGTCGTGCTCCACATCGCAGGGAAACACCAGTTCGGAGTCACACTCTGCGGCAAACTCTACAACGCGATCCCTGAGACGGTCGTTCTGATAGGTAAGAGCTATTTCTGCGCCTTCACGGTGCATGGATTTAGCAATGCCCCAGGCTATAGAGCGTTTGCTTGCGACGCCTATTACCAGCGCTTTTTTACCTGTTAAAAATCCCATAGCAACACTCCGTTCATGGTTAATGGTCAAACTTCTGTCAGTGGTACTTCGAATTATACGCTGGAAATGCCGTTCCGTAACGTCGTGCATACGCGCTTGCATCGACAGAACAACTATAATATTGCGGAGAGCTTTCCTGACGACTAACCGGTAGCCGGAGCAGCGACATCGAACGAAAATTCAATAGTAAGGACTGGATAATACTGTTTTCCGTAGTCCTTGTGGGATGCCTGGTTGTTCTGTCCATGTATATGGTTGATCGGCAATGGCGAACCATGGCCCGGATGCAGTCGACCTTCGACGAACAGGCGGGCGATCTTCGAGAAATCAGACAGTCAGTACGGGAGCTGCGCTCGCGAGTAGATGCTGGTGCTGCCATGGGCGTTGCGAGCGGTGAGTTTGCCGGTGACTCTGCAAACGAAGCCTTTCGTCGTTCAGCGGCTGCGAGCCAGAGTGCTGACTTTGCATCGGGCGACTGGCTGGTGAGAGCGTTTCCGGTAGGTCTGAAAACCATTAGTCCACTGGTATCAGCGGATGTGTACGCCGCCACTGTGCAAAGCTATGTGATTGAAACCCTGCTCATTCGCAATCCGGAAACGCTGGAGTGGAATGGCTTGCTGGCAGACTCGTGGAAAGTATCAAGCGATGGCCTGGTGATAGATTTTACATTGCGAGATAACCTGACATTTGCTGATGGTATGGCGTTAACCGCAAAGGATGTGGCCTTTTCGTATTCTTTTATGATGGACGATCGTATCGCCGCACCCAGAGTCCGTGCGACGCTCGATAAAATTTCGGCTGTCACAGCGCTCGATGATCTAACAGTACGATTCGAGTTTGCCGAGCCATACTTTGAAAGTCTTGGGCTGGCCGGTCAAATGGTTATCCTTGCCGAACATTTCTACGCTCCCTACCTTGAAGATGCCGAGACTTTCAATCAATCCAAAGGTCTTTTGTTCGGGTCAGGGCCTTATCAATTGCAGGATCCGGTTAGCTGGACACCTGACTCGGGCCGTGTAGAGTTGATTCGCAATCAGCGTTACTGGGGACCGGTGCAACCGGCGTTTAATCGATTGATCTGGAGCGTCATTGAAAACGACAGTGCCCGGCTTGCGGCATTTCGCAATGGCACCATCGACGCCTATTCGTCCCGACCTCGTGAATTCAAAAAGTTGCTGGATGACAGTCAACTGCAACAGAGTACGGAGCAGCTTGAGTATATGAGCCCGACGGCAGGCTATAGCTATATTGGCTGGAATTCGGAACGAGATGGAGTAGCCACTGTATTTGCAGATACACGGGTTCGCAAGGCCATGACACTACTCACTGACCGACAGCGTATAGTCGACGAGATAATGCTTGGTTACGCGGAAATAGCGGTGAGTCCCTTTAATCCGCGAAGCGTCCAGCATAATCCCGCTATAAATCCGCGGGAAGCAGACGTCCAGCTTGCCACGCAAATGCTGGCGGAAGCGGGATTCAGTGATCGCGATGGTGATGGTGTACTTGAAAGTGCTGATGGTATGCCGCTTGAGTTCGAACTGGTTTATTACCAGGAGAGCGATGACACAAGGCGAATTGTGCTGTTTCTGAAAGATCTGTACGCACGTGCCGGGGTGTCTCTGGTACCTAAGCCCAGTGAGTGGTCGGTAATGATAGATTTACTTGATAGCCGGAACTTCGATGCGATTACTCTGGGCTGGAGTAGCGGGGTGGAAACTGATATCTACCAGATGTTTCACAGTTCGCAAATTGATGGCGGTGGCGACAATTTCGTCAATTTCCGCAACCCTGATCTCGATAATTTCATTGACAGTGCGAGGGCGACTGTCGATGAAGAAAAGCGCATGCCGCTGTGGTGGCAGGCGGAGCAAATTCTGCATGACGAACAGCCTTACACTTTTCTGATGCGAAGAAAATCTCTGATGTTTCTGGACAACCGTATCAAGAATGTAGAAATCACCAGCCTCGGATTGAATACCACGCAGGTACCAGTGGAGAACTACGTTCCAGCTGCGCTGCAGAAACATAGCCAATGACTGGAAAACAACCAGTGACGAAACACCGGTTACCTTGATGCTGACGTATCTGGTCCGTCGAGTACTGCTAATTGTGCCCACGCTACTGGGAATTACACTGGTTGTGTTTGCGGTGATGGCAAGTTCCCCTGGCGGGCTGAGTGCCCAACGGTTGACAGAGGGAGTGATGCAGCCGGAGGCACGCAAGGCAATGGAGGCTTATTACAATCGGCGATATGGCCTCGATCAGCCCGCACCTGTGCAATATCTGAGGTGGCTTAACAATATTTCTCCAATCGGATTTACAAACCCGGCTGGTGAAAACGGGTTGGAAATTAGCAGCTTCAGTATCAGCAAGGGGTCGGATCTGGGTGACAGCTTTCTGTACGGAAGACCGGTCGCTGAATTGATTGGTGAGCGATTGCCGATTACATTGCTGCTCAACCTGATCTCAATACCATTGGTCTATCTCGTCGCCATTACGATTGGCGTGCGCGCCGCAACACTGCGGGGTAAATCGTTTGATGTAACCTCGGGTACTGTTCTGCTGGCGTTGTGGTCTGTGCCAGTGATGCTTGCAGGTATTTTACTGATTGGATTTTTCGCCAGTGAACAAAACTGGCACTGGTTTCCGGAGGCCGGACTCAATCGGCGCGAAGCCGAGGACATGCCGTTCTTACCACACTGGGGCAGTCTGGTGGAGGTACTGGTGTTTTTTGTCAGCGCTGTTACGGGTATCGCTGTGGCGCTTACCGCAAACCGAAAGCTAAACCCCTGGATCAGATCAGTTGCTTTTGGTGCGGTGGGTCTGTGCGCTGGTATCGCTATGGCGGAGAGTATCGGCCAACCCGTAAGTTCGTCGGTACATTTTCTGATCAGCCTGTCGATTGCTGCGTTGTTCTGGTGGATTGGCAGCGGTAACTTCTATGCATTGCGAGTATTGCTCGCCGGATCAATCGGCTTTGTGGCCGCTGCATTGTTAGCCGGGCATTACTTTATCGATGATTTTACCCGCGGGTTTTTGTTTGATCGTATCTGGCATTTGATTTTGCCAGTGCTTTGTCTTTCGTTTGGCGGCTTTGCGTTTCTGGCGAAACTTTCGCGATCGGCTGTGCTTGAAAACCTTGCCGCGGATTATGCGCGCACCGCTCGAGCCAAAGGTGCGCCGGAAGATGTGGTTCTGTGGCGCCATGTGTTTCGAAACAGCCTGATCCCGCTGATCACAGTGGCAGCTTCTCTGTTACCAGGGTTGCTCGCAGGTTCCGTAATTGTCGAGAGTCTTTTCAGTATTGAAGGGATGGGCAAACTCGCCGTTGAAGCGGTCAAAGGCCGGGACCGCGAACTGGTGTTGTCGCTGACCCTGATGAGTGGAGTGTTAACACTTATGGGGTATCTGCTGGCAGACCTTTGTTATGCGCTGGCTGATCCCAGAGTCAGCTATGAATAAACTGACCGGTTCCGCTACACACAGTAACGATAAAAGCCGCGGTCTCGGGGCGCGAGTCTTTGCTGATACGTTTAAAAGAACCGGTGCCAGACTAGGAGCCAGCTGGCTTTTGATACTTGTGCTAACGGCGGTGTTTGCACCGCTGCTAGCTAATAGTCGTCCACTGTTGTTAAACGTCGGCGGTCGTACCTATAGCCCTGCGGCACTTCATTTAAACGCACTGGATGTAACACTAATAGCGACCTTTTTTCTCGCGCTGTGTATTTTATTCTGGCGTATTGGCATCATTAAAAAAATCGTAGTGCTGACTGTATTTTCCGTTGCGACGTATCTCCTGGGTAGTCAGCTTATCAATCCACCGAAGCTCTCAGTCTACGAAGAGTACCGGGAAGTCGCGCAGACAACTCCACCGCAATGGGTGCTGCATGCTCCGGTTCCCTATTCCCCGAAGGATTACCTTCGTGACTTTGGTGACACCGGACTAGAGCCACCGGCGTTTGGTCCGGATCGGGTGCACTACCTGGGTACGACAGAGAATGGTGCCGACTTGCTTAGCCGAATGATTCATGCATCCAGACTCGCACTCGGTATTGGGTTGGTTGCGACCGGGATTGCTATGGTACTGGGCGTGTTCATCGGTGGATTGATGGGTTATTTCTCCGGCATTCTCGATATGCTGGGCATGCGTCTTGTGGAGATTTTTGAAGCAGTGCCAACCTTGTTTTTACTGCTAACGTTCGTTGCGTTCTTTGATCGCTCGCTCTACATAATGATGGTGATTATTGGTTTGACCAGCTGGCCTGGCTACGCGCGTTATGTGCGTGCCGAGTTTTTGCGCTTGCGACAGCAGGAGTTTGTGCAGGCAGCGGTGGCGTCCGGATTGCCGCTGCGATCTATCCTGTTTCGCCACATTCTTCCAAATGCCATAGCGCCTGTGCTTGTGGCTGCGAGCTTTGGTGTTGCTTCAGCTATTCTTGCAGAGGCCACCCTCAGTTTTCTCGGGTTGGGTTTGCTTGATGACCCATCATGGGGGCAAATGCTAAATCAGGCGGTGCAGTCTTCAACCTTTAACTGGTGGATGGCATTGTTTCCCGGCGGCGCTATTTTTCTCACTGTTTTTTCGTACAATCTCATTGGCGAATCTCTGCGAGACGCACTTGATCCTCTCACCCAACGCGCTGAGTCGGTGTAGTGTTGCTTAGCGTAAATAACCTGCACACAGTGCTTGAGTCCAGTGGTGGCGATGTGCATGCCGTTCGAGGTATAGATCTTCAGCTACAACGTGGCCAAACGCTGTGTCTGGTGGGAGAATCAGGCAGCGGGAAATCGGTGACTGCGTTGTCGGTTATGAGGTTGTTGCCGGAGACTATTGCCAGTCATCCACAAGGCACTATAGAGTTGGCTGACTCGGCTGACGCAGACTCCGGGGTGACTGATTTACTGGCAATTCACAGCAGTCGCATGGCAAGTATTCGTGGTAACCGGATGGCGATGATATTTCAGGAACCAATGTCGTCGCTCAACCCGGTATATACCGTTGGAGAACAGATTGCCGAGGCGATTTTGTTTACCCGGCCCGAACTTCCACCGTCCGAAGCAGAGTCGATCGCTCTGCAAGCTTTGCGCGATGTGCGGATAGACAAGCCCGAATCACGTTTTAAAGACTACCCCCACAGGCTTTCCGGTGGTCAGCGCCAACGAGTGATGATAGCAATGGCACTGGCTTGCAAGCCCGATTTGCTGATCGCCGATGAACCGACTACAGCACTTGATGTAACGGTGCAGTCCGGCATATTGAAATTGATTTCGGAACTGCAACAGGAAACCCGAATGGGCGTTTTATTTATAACGCACGATTTAGGCGTAGTTGCGCAGATCGCAGACACGGTTGCAGTAATGAAGGACGGTAAAATCGTTGAGCAGGGAAGGTGCGAAGAAGTGTTGTATCGGCCAGAGCACACCTACACACGGCGACTGCTTGGATCGCTTCCGGAGAATCTGGAGCGACTATCGGAAGTATTGCCGACAGCAGAACCTATACTTGAAGTATCGCAACTGAACGTCCAATTCCCCGTGCGCAGCGGCTTGCTTCGTCGTGTGTCATCGTACGTACGTGCTGTTGATGATGTTTCGCTGTCGATTAACAACGGGGAGATTATGGCGCTCGTTGGTGAATCCGGTAGTGGAAAATCTACTTTGGGCAGAGCGATTGTGCGCTTGCTGAAACCGACCTCCGGTATCGTGCGTTATCGTGGTCAGGACATTGGTAGTTTATCGACATCTGAATTGCGGCCGCTACGAACTGATCTGCAGGTTGTTTTTCAGGATCCACTGTCGTCTTTGAATCCGCGTTTGAATATTATTACCACGTTAACCGAGCCGATGGCGGTGCATGGTATTGGTGAATCGCCGCAACACCGCGAATCACTGGCGCGGCAATTGTTAACCGACGTCAACTTGCCTGAAGATACGCTGTGGCGTTATCCGCATGAATTTTCTGGCGGCCAGCGCCAGCGCATTGGTATTGCACGGGCGCTTGCTGTGAATCCGAAACTTGTCGTGTGCGATGAGGTAACCAGCGCGCTGGATGTCTCGGTGCAGGCTGAAATTCTTGAGTTGCTGCTGAACTTGCGTAGCCGGTTTGGGCTGACGCTTCTTTTTATAACGCACAATATATCGGTGGTCGAATACATCAGCGACAAGACAGCGGTGATGCACCAGGGACGGCTGGTAGAGATTGGAAGCACCCCTGATGTATGTGGCAACCCGCAACACGAATACACTCGAAAACTAATTGATGCAGTGCCTCGCCTGGGTGAACGGCGCTATTTGTCAGCGGCGGCTGGAACAAATCGATGATTGAAATAGAGCGAAGGTTTCTTGTCAGGAAAAACTCGTGGCCGGTGGGCAGGCGAGAGATCAGAATTCGACAAGGCTACCTTGCCAGAAAAGACGGTCTGGTTTGTCGGGTTAGACAAAAAGATCAGCAGTATTATCTGTCGATAAAAGCGAGAATCGACGCTCAAAGCAGCTATGACTACGAATACCCGATTCCACCCGAGGACGGTCAGGTAATGCTGTCGACGTTATGTGATCGTCCGCCGATTTCAAAAACGCGTCATGAGGTAACGATTAATAGTCTGTTGTGGGAGATAGATGAATTTCACGATGCCAACGAAGGATTGGTCATCGCAGAAATTGAGCTGCCATCAGCCGACGAGCATATAGAACTTCCCGAGTGGCTCGATATTGAAGTAACTGATGATGAAAGTTACTCCAATTCGTCGCTGTACGAGCACCCCTGGAGTCTCAGGCAATAAGACGAATTGTTTGCCTTGATGATAATACCGAAACGGTTCATTGCGGTTTTCGGGTATGTTCAGGTCAGGTTAGCAGCCGACGCATAACGTTTTCGTAAACCCTGGTCAGAGTATCAAGGTCTGCACAAGAAACGCATTCATTCGCTTGATGAATAGTGTCGTTTCGGGGTCCGAGTTCCAGAACTTCGGCGCCGCTGGTGGCGATGAACCGACCGTCAGAGGTGCCACCACTGGTGGACAGTTCGGCCGTGATACCGCATACCTCTTCTATCGCCTCAACGGTAGCATTGACCAGCTTGCCCTGTTCGGTGATAAACGGCTGGCCGGAGATACGCCAGTGTAGTTGATAAGTGAGTCCATGCTTTTCGAGAATCCGCACAACGCGATTTTGCAGCTCGTCGGTCGATGACTGTGTAGAAAAGCGAAAGTTAAATTTGATGACCAGATCGCCTGGTATAACGTTTTCAGCACCGGTGCCGGCGTTAACATTGGAAATCTGAAAAGTAGTTGGTGGAAAGTACTCGTCGCCGTTGTCCCATTTCTCTTCACATAGCTCATGCAGCGCCGAGGTCGAGCGATGAATCGGGTTATCTGCAAGGTGGGGGTAAGCCACATGACCTTGCTTGCCTGTGATCACAAGTTCGCCATTCATAGAACCACGGCGACCGTTTTTTATGATGTCCCCCAGACGGGTGGTGCTGGTAGGCTCACCGACAATACACCAATCCGGTTTAACGTTGGACTGCTGCAAATGCTCGACCACTTTAACCGTGCCATCGACCGCAGGACCTTCTTCGTCGCTGGTGATCAGCAAGCCAATGCGCCCTTTTATTTGAGTGGTGTTAAGCAAGCGCTCGGTGGCTATGACCATCGCGGCAATACTGCTTTTCATGTCGGCGGCACCTCTGCCGTAGAGCAAACCGTTCTCAATTACCGCACCAAACGGAGGGTGTTTCCAGACAGCCAGATCACCAACGGGTACAACGTCTGTATGGCCGGCAAATACAAAAAGAGGGCCGCTGGTGCCGTATACCGCCCAAAGATTGTTGACGTCACCGAACGGCAAATTCTCAGTGGTAAAACCGGCAGCTTGCAGTCTTTTTGCAATGAGCGGTTGGCAACCGGCATCATCCGGTGTAACTGACGGCCGCTTTATAAGTGACTGTGCGAGGACTACCGTCTCTGATGGGTTGTCAGGCATCTACATGCTCAAGTAACGAATTGCGCAATGTTGACAGCAACCCGGGATCTTCAATTTTTTCTCTTCCCTGGCTCTGTATAAAAAATGCATCCTCTGCAGTTTCGCCAAGCGTTGTGATGTTGGCAGACAATACTCTCACGTTGTTTTGAGCAAAGCTGTAACCGATGGCGCTGAGAAGACCGGGGCGATCAATCGCCTTGATAAACAATGAGGTGTACTCATCGGAGACGCCGTTGTCGAATTCGATGACAGGCTCAAACTCGAAATGTCGCAAACGCCTGGGTGCTGGTATGGATGCTGGTTGCCGTAGTGTGACCGGTGATGCCAGTGTTTCAGTCAGGGACTGGTAGATGTGTTGTAGTCGGCTGGTGTCGCGAATCGTTTCTCCATCCCGGTCCAGTACAAAAAAGGTATTGAGTGTGAGTCCGCTGAGGGAGGTGAGAATACGGGCACTGACGATGGTTAAGCTAAGCTGATCCAGTGCGGTGGCTATATCGCTGAAGAGTTGATCGTAGTCTTCCACGCGGATAAATATCTCGGTGGATCCGCGCTCTGTTTCGCGACGAAGAAGTACCAGTGGTTCGTTGGCAGTTAGCAGTGACATATTAACGGTGTGCCAGCAGATTTCATCGGCGGTGTATTGTAGAAAATAGTTTTCACTGCAATCACTCCAGATACGTTCAACCACACTGCCACCGACCCGGGAGGTGGTGAGTAGTTCGCGGGCATGCTGTTTCTTTTCGTCGATAATTTCGAGTTTGTCAATCGGATTGTCCAGGCCTCGCTTAAGCGCCCGTTCAGTGCTGTAGTAAAGCTGCTGAAGCAAGTTGGCCTTCCATGAGTTCCACAATTCCGGGTTGGTACCTCGAATGTCACAGACCGTCAACAGATATAGAAAATTCAAGTATCTGATGGAGCCCACGAAACGCGCGAAGTCAAAGATAACTTCCGGGTCCGAGATATCTTTGCGCTGTGCCGTTGTGGACATATAAAGATGATAGCGGATGGTCCATACCACGAGTTTACTATCGACTGCGTTTAGACCGTGTTGAGTGCAAAATTCTGCGGCGTCTTCTGCACCGAGAATTGAATGATCGCCGCCGCGACCTTTGGCGATGTCATGGAACAATCCGGCAATATAAAGCAGCTCGGGTTTCTCGATATTCTGCATCAAAGCAGAACAGTGCGGGAATTCCTCATTGTGTTCGGGAATCGCAAAGCGTCTCAAGTTGCGAATAACCATAATCGTATGTTCATCTACCGTATAGATATGGAAGAGATCGTACTGCATGCGACCCACTATCTTTTCGAAGTTGGGCAGGTAGGTTGCCATAACTCCGTATCGATTCATCATGCGTAGTTTGCGGGTAATTTTTTGCGGCTCGCGGAAAAGCTGCAGGAAAAGGTCGCGACAAACAAATTCTGAGCGAAACCGCTGGTTGATCAATGGTAAATGGCTACGCAGCAAACGCAATGTATGCGCTCCGATACCTCGAATATCATTGCTGGATGCAAACACCTGAAAGATCTCAAGCATTGCCGGAGGGTAGTCTGAAAACACATTGTCGTGTACGGTTTCCAGGTAGTGATTTATCAGCTTGAATCGTTTGTTGATCGAGATGCCGGTTTCAGATTTCGGGCGGCCGCTAAACGTTTTTTCCAGTAGTTGAAGCAACATCTCATTGAGTCGTTCAACCTGTGTGACCGTACGGTAGTAGCGCTGCATAAAATGCTCAACCGCCTCGTTGCCATCTTCCTGGTTGTAGCCGAACTCGGCGGCCAAATCGCGTTGATAGTCGAACAATAACCGGTCTTCCTTACGGCCACTTTTTATATGCAGTGCAAACCGGACTCGCCAAAGAAAGTCGCGTGCCTCGGCGAGTTCGTCCAGTTCACTATCGGCAAGGTAGCCCTCGTCCACCAGAACGCCGAGGTCTGCGCTGGAGTAGTGTCTGATCAACAGCCATGCGATAGTTTGAATATCGCGCAATCCACCCGGGCTCTCCTTGAGGTTTGGTTCGAGCCGGTAACCAGTGCCATGAAACTTGATATGGCGTGTCTGTTGTTCCTCTTGCTTGGCGCTAAAAAAACGGAATGCAGGCCAGATGATTTCGGGGCCGATTGCATTGTGCAGCGTGTTAAACAGTTCGGCCGAACCGCACAGCAAGCGACTTTCCAGCAGATTGGTGATAACGGTAACATCAGCACCGGCTTCTTCGACGCAGCGGCTAACATCCCGCACGCTATGGCCGACATCGAAACCCAGATCCCACAGCGCGGTGACGAATTTCCCGATGGGTTCATCGGCTTCGGTAAAGTTGTCGCTGGTTAAAACAAGTATGTCGATATCTGAATGCGGGTGGAGTTCCTCCCGTCCGTAGCCGCCTACGGCAATCAGTGCCAGCGACTCTAATGATTCCGGCGGAATTGCGTTTAACCAAAGATGACGCACCAGAGCGTCAGTTATTGCTGACTGCCAGCCGATAAGTTCCGAGGCCTTCGCGCCATCGGAGAATAATACCATCAAGGCCTGACGTGCCTGATCAAGTGCATCGCGATAGGCCGCAACTGTTGCTCCCTGTGATTCCACGCGAGCAATCATCGAAGCCAAATGCAAAAGCTCGGCAGGATCGGCTTGCAGTTCTGCGACGGGAGATTCTTTATTCAAGGTGATTTTGCATAGTGCCCGGACAGGCTCTCAGGAGGCGGACGGAGATAGCGTGAGCAATTCATAGCCGGTTTCGGTGACCAGGATGGTGTGTTCCCACTGCGCGGAAAGGCTGCGATCTTTGGTGACGACGGTCCAGTCGTCGCTCAGCAATTTTACGTGCCTTTTGCCAAAATTGATCATCGGCTCAATGGTGAACACCATCCCCGCCTCAAGGACAAGGCCCTGGCCGGGTTTACCGTAGTGCAGCACCTGGGGTTCCTCATGGAACGATCTGCCGATCCCGTGACCGCAATACTCCTGCACGACGGAGCATCGCTCGCCCTCGGCAAATGTCTGGATAGCGTGTCCAATATCGCCCAGTGTTGCCCCCGGCCTGACAACCTCGATGCCGCGATGCAGACTTTCGTAGGCAATATCGCAAATTCGCTTACCCTTAACTGTGGGTTCCCCGATGCAAAACATGCGGCTGGTGTCGCCATGAAATCCATCTTTAATCACAGTGATATCGATATTGACGATATCCTTTTTTTTCAGTGCCCGGTCTCCCGGTATACCATGACAAACCTGATGATTCAGCGAGGTACATATTGACTTTGGAAAACCCCGATAATTTAGCGGAGCCGGAGTAGCCAGCTGCACCTGAGTGATGTAGTCATGGCATATCGTGTTGAGCTCATCGGTGGTGACACCCGGTTTTACGTATTCGGTAATCATATCAAGTACCTCGGCCGCGAGGCGACCGGATACTCGCATTTTCCCGACTTCTTCGGGGGTCTTGATCGGTACGTTGTGCGGTGAACTCATTCGAGAGATTATCCTGTGCCGGGCTGCTGCATGCTTTCCAGCCGAAGAAATTAACCGGAAAAACAGTGATTGGCGGAGTTAGCTATAGTGATTCTGGTGTAAAGATTGTTTGTGCTGCGATCTATTATTGTATGGAACATTTGCCGATTCTGGAATATAATTGTCGGTTTAACATCGGTCGCGTTGGAAGACGCAGTCTGATGACTTCAACCGTTGCACTCCGGTGTATGCGGAATTCGCACGCTCTGTTGATTAAGCGCCCGGCCGGGTGCCGGTGAAAACCGGTTGCCGGTGCAGACAGAGCGGAGGCCCAACCCATAACGAAGAGATATCTCATGTCAAAAGTAAGCATGCGCCAAATGCTCGAAGCAGGTGTTCATTTCGGCCACCAGACACGCTACTGGTGCCCTAAAATGGCTCCCTACATCTACGGTGAGCGAAATAAAATTCATATTTTTAACCTCGAAAACACCGTGCCAGCGCTGGACGATGCGCTGAATTTTCTCGGTAAGCTGGCGTCGAAGAATGGTCGAGTGTTGTTTGTGGGCACGAAAAGAGCCGCTCGCGATGCGGTTAAACAGGCAGCCACCACCTGTAATATGCCCTATGTGAATCGTCGCTGGCCCGGCGGTATGATGACTAATTTCAAAACGGTTAAACAGTCGGTCAAGCGCATGCTTGAACTTGAAGCCATGTTTGAAAGCGGTGGCGAAGAAAAGCTTAACAAAAAAGAGGCGCTGACTTTGCGGCGCGAGCTCGAGAAGCTCGACAAGAGCCTTGGTGGCGTCAAAAAAATGGAGCGTCTTCCCGATGCGCTGTTTATCGTTGATACCGGCTACGAAAAAATTGCCATTGCGGAGGCACGCAAGCTTGGAATTCCGGTTGTGGCCGTTGTAGATAGTAACAACTCGCCTGATCTGGTCGATTATGTAATACCCGGCAATGATGACGCAGTAAGGGCCATCCAGCTCTATGTGGACGCAGCGGCTGAATCCATTCAGGCTGGAAGGACGACTGCATCTGTAACCAACAGCAGCGATTTTGTTGAGGTTGAGGGTGCAGCTGCTGCGGACGCTGCACCGGCAGAGAAGCCAGAGGCTGAGACGGCGGCAGCTGAGGCGAGTGCGTCTCTGGCAGCTGCTGCCGAAGCTGAATCCGCGGCAGGTGGTGAAGACAGTGTAGCGTCGGAAGCGTCAGAGGTAACTGATCCGGCAGCCGCAGAACCAGCTTCACCTGCTGAAACTGCGCCGGCCACTGCCGAGGCGCCGCCAGTTGCAGACGACCCGGCTGCTCCGGCGTCACCGGCGTCCTGACGCAACTCATCGAACAGGGCGCTTTTTGGCTGCCTTAACATTGAACGCCGGTGCTCTCTGTACCGGCGTCAACTGAAGCGGGCTTGCGTGCCAATCTCCATCCGGATGCGTCAGATGCATCTGCAACCAAAGTGTATCTGCTGTCCTGAGGCAGGCGCCAATCACTTACAGATAATTATCTAGAACAGGTTTACAACAATGGCTATTACAGCGGCGATGGTTAAAGAGCTGCGCGAGAGAACTGGCGCAGGCATGATGGAATGCAAAAAAGCATTGGTAGATGCCAGTGGTGATATGGAAACTGCTGTTGAGCAAATGCGTATCTCCGGACTGGCGAAAGCGGATAAAAAATCCGGTCGAACGGCAGCAGAGGGTCGTATAGCTGTTGAAGTTGCCAGCGACGGCAAGACCGTGGCGATGGTCGAGGTTAATTGCGAAACGGATTTTGTTGCCAAAGGTGATGACTTCGCTGCCTACGCGCAGTCGATTTGTGGCGCCGTGCTGTCCTCAAACCCGGCCGATGTGGAAAGCCTGGGCTCACTGGAAGTAAATGGCCAGACGCTCGAACATATCCGCCACGAGCTGGTTGCCAAGCTCGGTGAGAACATCCAGATAAGGCGATTTGTCCGGCATGAAGCCGAATCGGGCAGTACCGGTGTCTACCAGCACGGAGAAAAGATAGGCGTTGTAACCGAGGTGGCTGGTGGCAACGATTCACTGCCGCGCGATATTGCCATGCATGTGGCGGCGAGCCGGCCGGTTTGCCTGGCGGAGGGCGATGTGCCCGCGGATCTCCTTGAAAAAGAAAAGCAGATTTTGGTGGCAGAAGCGGCCGAGAGCGGCAAACCTGCAGAGATTGTGGAGAAAATGGTTCAGGGTCGACTACGAAAGTATCTGGCCGAAATAACGTTGCTTGGTCAACCTTATGTTAAAGACCCGGACCAGACAGTAGAAAAGCTTTTAAAAGCCAGTGATGCCACTGCGCACTTCTTTGCCAGATTTGAAGTCGGTGAAGGAATTGAAAAAAAGCAGGAGAATTTTGCCGAGGAAGTAATGGCTCAGGTCAAGGGCGATTAATCGGCATTGTTAAAAATTGTGTGGTGCCAAAATTCAATGTTCAATCGCCAGGTGCGCCTGGTTATTCGTTTGCAGCGAGAGTGATAAGCAGGCAGCGCAGAGGTAGCGGCTTCGCCAAAGAAAGAGGTTCGCGCCGGCAACGCAAGGTTGTGGCGGAGTCCGGCCGTCGCTACGGTTTTGCAATCTTCTGGTTTATAAAAGCCGGCCAATGGGCCGGCTTTTTTGTGTCACAATCGGTCAGTTTCGACCTCAATGCAGACGTGGAGACGAGGCGTTCAATTTTAACCTTCAGGTAAATCCTAATGTCCAACGACACTAAGTCCGGCAAACGTATTATGGTGAAGCTCAGTGGCGAAGCGCTGATGGGTGATCTGCAATACGGGATCGACCCTGACTTCATTGGCAGAATAGCAAATGAAATTGCCGAACTGGTTGCACTGAAGGTGCAGGTATCGGTTGTTATCGGTGGTGGCAATATCTTCCGCGGGGCCTACCTGGCGGAGGGAGGAATGGACCGCGTGACCGGTGATCATATCGGTATGCTGGCAACGGTCATTAATGCGTTGTCGCTACAGGATTCACTGGAGCGGATCGGAGTGTACTGCAGAGTTATGTCGGCGCTTAAAATAAACGAGGTGTGCGAGGACTACATCAGGCGACGGGCTGTGCGTCATCTTGAAAAAGGGCGAGTGGTGATTTTCGCATCTGGCACTGGTAACCCGTTTTTTACCACAGATACGGCTGCAAGCCTCAGAGCTGTAGAAATGAACGCGGATGTGATGTTGAAAGCGACCAAAGTTGACGGTATCTACGATATGGACCCGAAACTTCACAAAGACGCGAAGAAGATTGACCGCATAACCTATGATGAAGTTATTCAGAAAAAACTGGCGGTGATGGATACGACGGCAATTGTCATGTGTCGGGATCACAAGCTGCCCTTGAAAGTATTCAATATGAACTCACCAGGGGAGATGGTCAGAGCGGTGACCAGTGATTCTGTTGGTTCGATTGTGGTAAGTGGAGACTGAAAAGATGATTGAAGATATTAAAAAAGATGCGTCTGTCCGGATGGCAAAAAGCCTTGATTCGCTGCAGCAGGATTTTGGACGAATTCGAACCGGGCGTGCCCACACCAGTCTGCTCGATCACGTAAAAGTAGACTACTATGGCAGTGCGTCAGCGCTCAATCAGGTGGCGAAAGTAGCGATTGAGGATTCCCGAACCTTGACGGTTACTCCCTGGGAGAAAGATCTGGTCGGGCCGATTGAAAAAGCGATTTTGAATTCGGATCTCGGGCTCAACCCTTCGAGTGCCGGAACCGTTATCCGGATTCCGATGCCTCCACTAACCGAAGAGCGGCGCAAGGATCTTGTGCGGGTGGTCAGACAGGAGGCTGAAAACGCTCGGGTGAGTATTCGAAACATTCGACGCGATGCAAACAGTGATTTAAAAGAACTCCAGAAAGAAAAGGAAATTTCCGAGGACGATGAGCGCAAAGGTGTCGATTTAATTCAAAAGGTAACTGATGATCACACAGGCAAGGTTGATGAATTACTGAAGGCCAAAGAAGCAGAGTTGATGGAAGTCTAGACGGACATTCAAACCGTCAACCAATCAATCTGACGCGCATAAGCAGAGCAGGATGTTGAGTAAGTTACCCGAACATATTGCCATTATTATGGATGGTAACGGTCGCTGGGCCCATCAGAGAAAGCTGCCCAGAAGTTCTGGCCATCAGGCGGGTGTGAAAACCATAAGAAAAATAGTGGAGCACTGCGCAAGGCTCGAAATCAATGCTCTGACCGTATACGCGTTTAGCAGTGAAAACTGGCAACGGCCACAGAAAGAAGTCACCTTTTTGATGGAGCTTTTTGTCAGGGCGTTGCGAGGCGAAGTGGACAAGCTCCATGAAAATAACATTTGCGTGAAGTTTATAGGTGAGCTGAATGTTTTTCCGGCTAACCTTCAAAGTGAAATTCATATTGCAACCGAGAAAACCTCGGAAAATACCGGTATGAAATTTACAATTGCTGTTAACTATGGCGGCCGTCAGGAAATAACCAATGCCATGCTATCGATTGCCAGTGAAGTAGAGGAGGGTAAGCTTGCCTCTAGCCAAATCGATGAAGAGCTCATCACCAGCCGCACCTGGCTCAGTGACAGTGTGGAGCCCGATCTGTTTGTCCGAACCGGGGGTGAGCAGCGTCTGAGTAACTTTCTGTTGTGGCATTTAGCTTATACCGAACTGTTTTTTACCAATACACTTTGGCCGGATTTTAGTTCCGATGAACTGGACGCGGCAATCGCAGTTTTTTGCAAACGTCAGCGTCGATTTGGTCAAACAGGCGAGCAGGTTGAATCTGATGCGCAAAGCGGCGGATAGCGGGTTGGACGTCGGAAAATTCGCGCCGGTAAACAGCACAACTGATTCTGCAATATGCTGAAACAACGCGTAATTACCGCTGTAATACTGGCAGCACTGGTCGCATGGGCCTTGTTTAGCTGGCCGGATTTCTGGTTTGCTTCGCTATTACTGGTGGCTGGATTTGCCTGTGCCTGGGAATGGAGCGCGCTGGCGAACCTGCAAACTACAAAACCAAGGTTGATCTTTAGTGTATTGGTAGCGACTGCCATAGCGGTGTTTATGTGGTTCAACCCGTCGGGCCTGCTTAAAATACTGGTGTTGATTACTGTTTTTTTGTGGATAGCCATAGTACTGGATCTGTATATTCGCCCGGTAGTTTTAAGGCCGAAAGGCAGGACAGTGCAATGGAGTCTGCTATCGGTGGCGGCCTGCATATTGGTAGTAACGGTTGTGTCTCTGTACTGGTTACGCTCGTTTGCCTCACCTTATTATATTTTGTTTGTGGTCACTCTCGTTGCAGCGGCAGACATTGGAGCGTATTTCACCGGACGACGCTTTGGTGTTAACAAGCTGGCTGAAAAAATTTCGGCAGGTAAGACCATCGAAGGAGCAGTTGGCGGATTATTGTGTGCAGTGGTTCTGTCAGTACTAACTATCGGGAATTTTTCCGGAGAGCTAATAGCCTGGTGGTCACTTTTCTTAATGGCGGTGGTGGCAGCCCTGTTTTCGATTGTTGGTGATTTATTTATCAGTCGTGCAAAGCGAACACGGGGGGTTAAGGACAGTGGTCATTTACTGCCAGGCCACGGGGGAGTGCTGGACCGCTTTGACGGGCTGCTGGCAGCGGTGCCGTGGATGACATTTCCCATGCTATGGCTGTAGCAATATGAGTACATCTGAAGCGGTCGCGATATTTGGTTCTACCGGGTCAATCGGTGTGAGCACCATTGATGTCATTGAACGCAACCCGCAACGTTACTCTATAGGCGCACTTAGCGCTTTTAAAAACGTGGAGTTGTTGTTTGAACAGTGTGTTGGTAATCAACCTCGTTACGCGGCAATGGCGGATCCGGCAGCAGCCCGGGAATTGGCTCTGAGGCTTTCACGTACACCGTGTGAGACAGTGGTATTGCAGCATGAAGATGCGCTTGAGCAAATTGCATCTGATGTCCTGTTCCCGGTGGTCATGGCCGCAATCGTGGGTTTTGCGGGTCTGACTCCAACTCTTGCGGCCGCTCGTAGCGGAAAGCGAATTCTGCTGGCAAACAAGGAGTCGATGGTGGTAGCGGGCGACCTTCTGACCAGTACAGCCAAAGCGGGCAACGCGTTAATTGTGCCGGTGGACAGTGAGCACAACGCTATATTTCAGTGTCTGCCTGATGACGGACACTCTTCTGAATCCATGCATGAAGATGTTGACTCTCTGGTGCTTACTGCGTCTGGCGGGCCGTTTCGCGAATGGTCCCTGGAAGCTATGGAGAAGGCGACGGTTGCACAAGCCGTCAATCATCCGAACTGGAGTATGGGCGCGAAAATATCGGTCGATTCGGCAACTATGATGAACAAAGGCCTTGAGATAATCGAAGCCTGCTATCTTTTTAAGATAGATGAATCCCGGATAGAAGTGCTGGTGCATCCACAAAGTGTTATCCATTCAATGGTCAGATACCGGGACGGTTCGGTTTTAGCTCAACTGGGGCGGCCGGATATGCGCACACCAATTGCTCACGCATTGTCCTGGCCCAACCGAATCGATTCAGGAGTAGAGCCGCTCGACTTCAAAATGCTGTCTGGTCTGCACTTTAAAGAACCCGATCTGCAACGATTTCCATGTCTGCAACTCGCTCGCGAGGCAATGCGGCAGGGAAACTCTGCAAATGGGGTGTTGAATGCCGCTAACGAAGTAGCAGTTGAACAATTTCTCCAGGAACGTATCAGATTTACCGATATTGGCGCGGTTAACGCTCATGTGCTGCGAAATTATCGTGTTGATACTCCTGGCAGTGTTGAAGGGCTGCGAACGCTGGATCAAAAGGTTCGGCAATTCGCCAACGACTATATACAGAACGGGCTTACGCCGGTGGAAATGAGCTAATGCAGGGTTTCATAATAAGTCTGATCGCGTTTATCGTGGCAATCGGGGTGCTTGTTACAGTTCACGAGTTTGGCCACTACTGGGTCGCGCGAAAAGCAGGTGTCAAGGTACTGCGTTTTTCCATTGGTTTTGGCAAGCCATTGTGGAAAAAAGTGGCCGGAGCTGATCAAACAGAATACGTGCTGGCGGCAATACCATTGGGCGGATACGTGAAAATGCTCGATGAGCGAGAAGGTGAGGTCGCATCGGGAGAACTCGATCGCGCGTTTAACCGGAAGAGTGTATGGGCAAGAATTGCCATTGTGCTGGCAGGCCCGCTGGCTAATCTGATTCTCGCGGTAATGGTATACTGGCTGGTGTTTGTAGTTGGAATCACCGGCATCGCGCCTATTGTTGGCGCACCGCTGCCGGATTCTGCCGCTGCCCGGGCCGGTTTTGTGGATGGCGACCAGATCGTGGCAATTGGCGAAAAGCCAACGCCTACCTGGGACACTGCCTATGTCGCTATCCTCGATAGCATTGTCGACAACGATGGTCAGCTTGAGGTCGAGGTGAGTTCCGAAGATGGCTCAACATCAAAAAGATTCCTGCCAATTGATAGTCGGGAAATGCTGGCGACACAGGGTGACATTGTCACAAAGCTGGGTCTGGTGCGATGGTGGCCTGATGTTGACCCCGTGATCGGAGGAATCGAACCAGGAGGTGCAGCTGAGGCAGCCGGACTGCTGGCAGGTGACCGGATTCTGACAAGTGACGGAGTCGCTATAGAAAGCTGGTCAGACTGGGTGCGAATTATCAGAGCAAACCCGGAAAATACACTGTCAATCGGTCTTGAGCGTGACTCCTCGGAGATAACGCTGGAATTGACACCGGCTGTGCGCGAACTGGAGACAACTTCCATCGGTTTCATAGGTGCAAGGGAAACCCAGTCACAGAAGTTGATCGATGAGAAACTCAGAACCGTAGAGCGTTACTCGCCGACAGCAGCCATTGGCAAGGCGTTTCAGCGCACAGCGGATATGATTACCCTGAGTCTGGGTATGATTGGCAAGTTGTTTACCGGCGAAGCCTCGTTAAAAAACACGGTGAGTGGACCAATTTCCATTGCCCAGTTTGCCGGCCAGTCTGTGAGTGTTGGCATAGATCACTATCTGAATTTTATTGCACTCGTATCGATCAGCCTCGGTATATTCAATTTGTTTCCAGTTCCGATGCTCGATGGCGGGCATTTGCTTTATTACGGCATCGAAGCAGTCACCGGCAAGCCGGTTTCGGAGCGTGTACAAATTTATGGTCAGCAGTTGGGTATTGTGTTGCTCGGTGTGCTCATGATCTTTGTTTTCTACCAGGACATTCTTCGAATTATCCCTTCCTGAACACAGGCTGAAGCATCGATGGGTTATGATGGCGCTGGCGGGAAGTTGTCGCATGTAATGTAGGGCCTGGTACCAGTAGATAGGTTTAGATTCGGTAATGCCCCGGCGGGTATCGGCTTGCTATTCTGCCGACGAACTCATCTCCTGTTAAACCGTTAATGCCATCAGGTTCTGCCTCCCGTCACAGTGGCTTTTGGTCACTATGTTCAGTCTTTCTGTTTTGCTGTTTGGTGACTCCTTCCGCCGTTGTAGCGCAGGACAAGGCGTTCATCATCACCGATATCGAGGTGCGCGGGATTGAGCGTGTAGAAAAGGGAACTGTTCTAAGTTACATACCAATGAGATCGGGCGAAAGGTTTGAGCCCGCACGGGATAGTGGCAGACTTATCCGTGCGTTGTATGAAACAGAATTGTTTGACGATGTCACTCTGTTGCGCGATGACGGTGTATTGATTGTTGACGTCTCCGAGCGCCCGTCGATTGCCGAGGTCGAAGTCGAGGGTAACGATGCATTGCCGCAGGAGCAAATGGATGACACCTTGCGCGCGATTGGTTTGGCCAAGGGCAGGATATTCAAACGCTCGGTGCTTGATAATCTTGCAACCGAGTTGCGGCAGGTCTACTTCAGTCGCGGCCAGTACGGCACCATTGTCGACTCAAGTGTCGAAGAACTTGATCGCAACCGCGTCAATGTGAAAATCGATGTGAACGAAGGTGCGGTTGCAAAAATAAGCCACGTTAACATCGTTGGCAACAAGGCGTTTGATGAAAAAACGCTGCTCGGTTTGCTTGATTCCGGTGACAGTGGTTTAAATCCGTTCAGCTCTCGCGATGAATATTCAAGAGCCAAACTTAGCGCCGATACCGAAAAGTTACGCGCCTGGTATCTCGATCGTGGTTATTTGAAGTTTGACATACCATCGACGCAGGTCACCATATCTCCTGATAAGCGCGATATAAATATCACCATTAATATCGAGGAAGGCGAGTCCTATCGAGTGGGAGATATTGAATACGGAGGTGAAGACCTTGGTATTTCAGACGAACAACTGGCTGAGTTAATGGTGATGGAAGTCGGCGACGTCTACTCGCGTAAGCTTATGACAGAAACCAATAGTGCAATTGTTGATCGACTTGGTGAGGACGGCTATGCGTTTGCGCGCGTGGATGTGATACCTGATCTGGATGATTCCGCTAATACCGTTGGTCTTAAAATTGATATCCGCCAGGGCAAGCGGGTATACGTGCGCCGCATCGACTTCAGCGGTCAGAACCGGACACATGACGAAGTGCTACGAAGAGAAATGCGACAGGTAGAAGGTGGCCGTTTTTCACCGCTTGCTCTTTCCCGTTCTAAAACCAGGCTGGAGCGGCTACCGTATATAGAGCGAGTCAATATAACAACGCCGCGGGTACCGGGCTCTGAAGATCTTGTCGATATTCTGGTTAACGCCACTGAAGGTCCATCTGGTTCTTTCGGTGCCGGTGCGGGTTTTGGTTCTGACGGTTTTGTCTTCAACCTTAACTTCACACAGGAAAATCTGTTCGGCACTGGTGAGCGACTGGCGCTTTCGTTTGACAATAGCAGGAGCCAAAACAGCTTTTCCTTATCGCATACCGATCCCTACTATACGGCAGATGGTATCAGCCGCAATATTAGAGCGTTTATACGAGAGACAGACACCAGTGAGTTTTCCTCCACTGCCACGTTCGTCCTGGACAGTTACGGGGCCAAGGTTCAATACGGTGTGCCACTCAGTGAATTCTCGACCTTCAGTTTCGGTGTCGGCTACGAAAACGTAAAGGCTATCACCACCGTAGACAAATCGGATGAGATTACCATGTTCCTGGAGGAATTCGGTGATGAGTACGATCTGTTCGATATTACTCTTGGCTACACGCATGACACGCGTGACCGTACGGTATTTGCTACTCGCGGAGCGCGTAATTCTCTTAGCCTCGAGGTCACTACACCAAACAGTGATTTAAGCTATGTGAAGCTCGGATATAACTTTGAGTATTTTCGTCCGTTGTCTGAACGCTACACCTTGTCGCTCAGTAGCCGTATTAACTACGGAGAAGGTGAAGATGGTCTCGATTCTCTGCCTTTTTTCCGACGTTATTTTGCAGGCGGCATTCAGTCGGTTCGCGGTTATCGTCGAAATACGCTGGGGGATGTAGACTCCAATGGCGATGCAGAGGGAGGAGATTTTCGTACGCTGGGGTCGCTTGAGCTGATATTCCCGCCTCCCTTTGTAGAATCGCCGGGGGCGACACGCCTGAGTGTGTTTACGGATTTTGGCAATGTTTTCCCTGATGTGTCAGACTTTAACACCGATGAGTTACGAGGATCAGTGGGTCTTGCGTTTGTCTGGCTCGCTCCAATTGGACCTCTGACCTTTAGTTACGCCGAGCCATTCAACGACCGTCCCGGCGACAGCATTGACAATTTTCAATTTACCATCGGTTCGGTATTTTAGCTCGATACAGCGGGGCCTTTGTCGGTCCTGAACGGATAACACCACGGCGATGGCTTCGGGGCGTCGGCCAGTGTGTACAAATGGTGCAGTTTCCAGCAGAAGTTGCGCTCGTCACTTTTTTGGACATTCGATCATGAGGTTGTCAGACCATTCGGGCAACGGCGTGTATAGCCGGGGGGAAAATACGTGGTGAATCGTATAGCCGGTGTTATCTTGTTGCTGGTTTTATCCAGTGCCGCTACTGGCGCAGAAATCAAAATCGGTTTTGTGGATATCCCCTATCTGATTGATGAGGCGCCGCAGGCCCATGCGGCAAGTAGCAGACTGGAGCGTGAGTTTGCTCCTCGCCAGACGGCGATTAAATCACAGAAGAGTGCTCTGGCAGATTTGCGTAAGAAGCTCGATGGAGACGACGGTGAGTTGAGCCAGTCCGAACTGTCCTCTGTGGAGCGCGAGTTGCGCAAAACTGAAAGGCGCGTTAAACGTGACGAACAGGAGTTCCGGGAAGAGCTCAATATTCAAAAGAACCAGGAATTCAAAAAGGTGCGCGTCTATGTGCTCGAAGCGATAGCAACTTTTGCGAAGCTTCATGACTATGACCTTATTATTAGCGATGGTGTCCTGTTTGCAAACAAAACAGTGGATGTTACCGAACAGGTTTTACAAGAGCTGCAACAAGCCAGCGCTAACGGATCGGATGGTGGCCTGCTAGATAGCAGTTCCAATTAAGACGTTTTGTGACTGCTACTTGCCTCACGACCGGAGAAATAGCTGACTACCTGGGGGTGGTGCTGGATGGTGATCCGGGCATTTCAATAACGGGAATAGCTGCTGTTGATAGCGCTACCTCCGGAAACATTACTTTTATAACCGGTCGCAAATTTATAAAAGCGCTTTCCATGTCATCAGCTTCGGCGGTTATCTTGCCAGAACAGCTTGCCGTCGATACTACTGCCGCCAGGTTGATCACCGTCGACCCCTATCTGTGTTACGCACGGCTAACCCAATTGTGGGTGGAGCGATTTTCACCACGCCCCGGCGGTTTTATACATCCAACGGCGATCATTGACGCGAGTGTGCAAATCCCCGAGAGTGTAAACGTTGGACCCTCTGTAGTGATTGAGGCCGGCTGCGTTATAGGTGATGAGGTTCAACTGGGTAGTGGATGTTTCGTTGGACGCAACTGTACGGTAGGTAGTCGTTCGCTGCTGCATCCGACAGCAACTTTGATGCATGGCTGTTCGATTGGTGAAGATTGCGAGATTCACTCTGGCTCGGTATTGGGATCTGATGGATTTGGCTGGGCACCGGCGAGTGACGGTTGGCAAAAAATTCACCAGCTCGGAAAAGTACGATTAGGTGACAGAGTCAGCGTAGGAGCGTGTACCACAATAGATCGTGGTGCACTTGATGATACGGTTATAGAAGACGGCGTCATACTCGATAACCATATTCAAGTGGCTCACAACGTGGCTATCGGGCGCAATACCGCGATAGCAGGTTGTACAGGTATTGCCGGTAGTACCAGAATTGGAAGCAACTGTCGTATAGGCGGGGCAGTTTCTATCGTCGGGCACATCGAGATCTGCAACAATGTAATTGTCACCGCCAACTCGTTCGTTAATCGATCAATCAAGACCCCCGGTAGCTACTCATCCGGGTTTCCGCTGGAAGAGTCATCACGCTGGCGCAGGAATGCTGTCAGGCTGCATAAGCTTGACGAGTACATGCGGCATGCAAGTAAATCAAACAACAATTAAATCACGGAGACTGTCAGTTGGAAGCGCTTGATATCACAGAGATAGTGAAGTATTTGCCTCATCGATATCCGTTTCTGCTTATCGATAAAGTGATTGAGATAGAGGATGGAGTCAAGCTCGTTGCGGTCAAGAATGTGACTATAAACGAGCCCGTATTTACCGGGCATTTTCCGCAGTTCCCGGTGTTCCCCGGGGTGTTAATACTGGAAGCAATGGCTCAGAGTTGCGCAATATTTGCGTTCAGGGAGCTGGGAGGGTATCCAAGTGAGGAAACGCTTTATCTATTGGCAGGTATAGACAAGGCGCGATTCAAGCAACAGGTAGTACCCGGTGATCAATTGATCCTTGAAGTAACACTTGAGCGGTGCAAGCGTGGCTTCTGGAAGTTTACAGCAACCGGAAATGTTGATGGCAAACTGTGCTGCTCGGCAGACATACTCATCGCCAAAAACGAGATAGACACTTGATTCATGATAACGCCATCGTAGATGCAGGCGCGCAGGTTCATGAAAGTTGCCATATCGGCCCGTTTGCAGTGATAGGTCCGCAGGTAGTCATTGGTGAGGGAACGACAGTCGGGCCTCATGTCGTTATAAGCGGACCGACAACGATTGGTCGTGATAACCACATTTTTCAGTTTGCATCGGTTGGTGCCGATCCGCAGGATTTAAAGTTTGACGGTGTGGATAGCCGGCTTGAAATCGGTGATCGCAACAAGATTCGGGAATTTGTGACCATCAACCGTGGCACCTCCGGCGGGGGTGGAGTCACCCGCCTGGGCGATGACAATTTGCTGATGGCCTATGTGCACATTGCGCACGACTGCATAGTAGGAAACAACACAGTATTTGCAAACTCGGCATCACTTGCCGGCCATGTTACCGTGGGTGATTACGCAATTTTGGGCGGATTCTCGTTAGTGCATCAATTCAGTCGTATCGGTGCACACAGCTTTTCCGGAATGGGTTCGGTGATAAACAAGGATGTGCCACCGTATCTGTTAGTTACAGGAAATTATGCCGAAGCCAGGAGCATCAATAAACAGGGCCTGAAAAGACGTGGTTTTTCGAGCGAAGAGATTGCTGCCCTGCAAAAAACGTTTGTGCAACTGGTAAAGCGTAAAGGTGTTAAGAGTGAAGATCAGTATGCTGGTGTCAATCACCTTGCAAAGCAGTTCGACAGTGTAAGAGAATTAATGGTGTTTCTGGGTGAAGGCAAGCGTGGCACAGTCTAGGTCCATCCTGCTACTCCCCGGAATCAAATTCTGGTGAGTTACTGACAGGCTGCGGTGCCTTGCTCTTTGGTGATTTCCTGCCGCGCTGTGGCGAGTGAAATAACAAGCTCACTCAACTGTTGTGCAGCGCCACTACCACCCAGTTTATTGCGAATGGATTTCAGTTCTCTTTTCTGCGCCATATGCTCAGAAGAATCTTCAAGCAGATTGTCTAGCTCGGCAAACATTTTTGCGGCGGTTGCATTGTCCTGTAGTAATTCAGGCACCGCTTTCTTGCCGGCAATAATATTTACCAGACTAACATTTTCGATGGTGAGCCAGCGTTTGACGATAGCGTAGCTCAGTGGATTAATTCGGTACACAACCACCATAGGAATACCAAGGATAGCGAGCTCGAGTGTGGCCGTGCCTGAGGCTACCAGTGCAACATCACACTGCGCGAGTATTTGATAATCAGTCGCTGCAACCAGTGTGATGTTTAGCGCATGGTCTGCTGTAATTTCCTCTATATACTTTCGGTCTATCGTTTCTGCCACCGGAACAATAAACTCCGGGTTCTGGTATTTTTCTTTAAGTTGCCTGGCCGCAAGCAGAATTGCGGGTAGTAGATTGTTGATTTCATTTTTGCGGCTACCCGGCAGCAACGCTATTCGCTTTGCGACTGAATTATCCTGTTTAGCACTCCTTGCTGTCATTAGTGCCGTGTTATCCAGTAGCGGGTTGCCGACATAGGTAGTCGCAATACCGGCAGTGTTAAAAAGCGGCGCTTCAAAAGGCAATATTACCGCCATGTGATCCACAAGCTTTTTAAGTTCGCTTATTCGCCCGGGGCGTGAGGCCCAGACCTTTGGAGCAATGTAGTACAACACCGGTATGCCCAGGGATTTCGCGGTAGCCGCCAGTTTCATATTGAAATGCGGGTAGTCAACCAGCAATAGAATGTCAGGTTTTCGGTTGCTCAGGCAGCGTCTAAGCCTGGCAAGACTTGCGCGAAGTGCAGGGTACTTGTGCAACACCTCAATCAAACCCATAACGGAATGGTTGTCACTGTCGACAACGAGTTCCATGCCGCTTGCTTCGAGTCTCTTGCCACCCATCCCGAATGCTTCTATCGGAACAGGCGACAGAGAACGAAGTTGCTGTAGCGCGTTTGCAGCGTGCATATCGCCGGAGGCTTCGCCGGCGCTTATCATTATTTTCATATAGCCTGTTGTGTCATACAGTCACTGCAAATAAATCGTTAGTTGCCTGAGACTAACACAGGTCTGTGACGCCTGCGAGACAACGCAAGAAGTGGAAACGATAGTAACAGTGTCAGCATTCCATGGGCACCACCACCTCCTGCCGAAGCGCCTTGCTTGGCGGCCGCTATAACCGGAACATCATTCGGGGAAGTAATGATGGCGATGGATGTCGAGTCACTATTATCGCCGGTGTTTTTATCAGGTGTGCGGCTGGTGAGCGTTGCATCCAGCAGCATTTGACCCGCAGGCTGAGGAACAGATAGCTGTATTGAGCCGGTGGAATCAGCACCTGCCGAGAGCACTGGCGATTCACAGATAACCTCGGCGGTGTCCTGATACTGGGCGCACGCCCACTGTGCGGAGCGATAGGACTGCAGTGTAGAGCCTTCAGGTAGCGGAATTTGTACCTGCAGGGTGTTTGCCCCGGTTGAGCTGTTGTTGGTGACGTAAAATGTCACTTCCGTGGTGCCACCTGAAGTGGCAGAGGTGTCACTGCTGGTAACCAGTGAAAGGTCGCTCTGATATAGTGTAGAGATAGCGTCCTTGTCCCTTTGACTGGTGGCTATTCTCTGGCCCATCGTTTCAGTGGTCGCCTGTAATGGCTCAATAGTGGGCTTGCCATCTATCGAAAAGAACGTTGGGCCGTAGTGCATAATTGAACCAAAGTCATACGGTCCGAAGGTTTCACTACCGCCTATCACTTCGAAGTTGAGCTGCATTTTGGTCTCTATTCGATCCCAGTGAACCTTAACGAAGTTATCTCTGTCCGGCCGTGTGTGTTCGTGCAGAAGTCCCAGCGCATGGCCTATTTCATGAATCATGCTGCCAGCGCTGCAATTGTCGCCCGTGTAGATACTCTGTTTCCCGGATTGTCTATAACCGATCCAGCTGGCGCAACGATTCTCATCGACAAAGTCAATGTAATCAGGGTAGGCGCTGGCATTGTCTGCTGTGCGTTCTACCAGTGTGATGCTGCCAACCGAATTCCAGTGATCTACTGCAAGCCTGATTTTTTCTATTGCATTGCCAGAGAGGTTTGAATTTAATTGATACGGTACAAGCCCGTTGGGCCAGGTCTTCCCGTAGGATTCGTTGCTCAAAGCTTTAGTGCGGCGCTTGTCGATGGTGTTGAAGAATTCGCTCGACGGCCCAAAGATGATGTCACCTTCAGCCATCGCCGTGCCTTCCACATCTGTTAGCGTTCTTGCGTGCGATTCTCCGTTTCTGAACGTGAAGTATGCACGGGTCTGTTGGTCTTCGGTAATAGCGGAGGCCAGTGGCTCCTCTGCGTGTCCAACTGCGGACATAACCGTAGAGTGAATCGCAAAAGTAAGCGTGAACAGGCATACCTTGCGTTGCCGTGCAGAGCACGGGTACGAAATGATCATTAACACAACCCCAATTAACAGCGCCGGCGTACCGGGCGTGTATTAAATGGTTGGCCTTTCGTTGGGCTAACCTGCGACTTTTTTATTTTTCTGTCGCGTGAGAGTAGTGCTGGCGAATGGCGGTCCACCGTTGCACTGGAGCACTGTTACGGCCCCAGGCGGAATAACTTAAAATAAATGTTATATGGAGACCTGAGATGAGAGGTGAATCAGGTGGTAGATGTTAGGCAGATTAGTGCCGATAGCGGCAGCGGTGCAGGGCGCCCGGGCTGTTGCCAGGTTGGCTGGCTTTGTTGCCGGAAATAAAAAACCGAATCCGGTATTGCTACGGGCTCAAGAAAAGCTCCGGATCTACCCAGGTTCTGTTCAACCCGACGGACCAGTGTAAGTGTGGTCCGGTGACGCGCCCTGTGGCGCCGACTTCGCCTATCTTTTGGCCTCGGGTCAGGTATTGGCCAGGTTCTACGTCGATGGCACTCAGGTGTGCATAAAAAGTTTGCAGGCCGAGCCCGTGGCCGATGAAAATACACTTTCCGCTGAAAAAGAAATCTCCGGTTTCAACGACGAATCCGTCGGCAGGCGCGTACACCGGAGTGCCTGTTGGTGCCGCCAGGTCCATACCACCATGGGGTCGGCGAGGCTGCTTGTTAAAGAACCGGCGGGAGCCAAATGAGCTGCTGCGAATACCGTCGACAGGCAGATCCATGCGCGTTGCCAGCATGGTTTCGTGGCGGTAGCGCTTCGCATTCGCGATAACCGTGCGGTCTGCTTTTATTCGTTTCATATCCGTTGCTACAGGGTTTACTTTTCTCTTGTCTTTTATAGTGATGTGTTGTTCGTCGTAGGCTTTGTGCCGTACTTCAAACATAACGCTCCCGGTGCTGCCGTCAGCGTGTTGTAGAGTGACGGAGTGAGAGCCGGGTTTGCTTGACAGGGGGATGCCTACCAGTGCTTTCCAGCGATCTTTTTCTGCCACCACGGCAACCGGGATATCGTTGTAGAAAACCAGTGGAATTTCTTTGTCTGCGGAGCCAAGATCCAGTAGCGCGATTCCCCCGGGTGTTGCCTGTGGTTTTGGCAACAGGTGCCGGGATAAATTGTCCGGAATTGCCATGGCTGCGTAGAGTAACGCGGGCAGCAGCAGTATTTTCAGATGCATAATCATCGAGAAACCAAAATTGTATAGAAATTAGTGCATAGTGTATTGAAATTGTAGCAATTCATGGCCGGAAGTATTTGCAAGTTGGAAACTTTCGAAATTTCCTGCGAAGAAAGCACCTATGACGGGAAATGCGCGTTATCATCCACGGAAAATTCGAATATAGCGACGTTTTTGGAGGCGTATTGTCCAAAAATACACGCAGCGGTGAATGCAATGCCGTGCATCCTGTGCGCTCAATTGGAAGGTATTTTCTTGCTTGTTGAATCCAGACCCCGCGGGCTTAGCATTTGCGACTTGCCTGAATTGCTGTTTGGCAGGCCAGAGGTCGCTATTTCAGAGACAATGATCTAGATGCGGCTGAGTAAAATCAAGCTGGCGGGTTTTAAGTCATTTGTCGATCCCACGACGTTGCAGTTACCCAGTAACCTTACCGGCATCGTCGGTCCGAACGGCTGCGGCAAGTCCAATACTATTGATGCTGTGCGCTGGGTAATGGGAGAGTCTTCAGCGAAACACCTGCGCGGAGCGTCGATGGACGACGTGATCTTTTCCGGCTCTTCATCGCGAAAGCCGGTCGGTCAGGCGTCGGTAGAGCTGGTGTTCGACAACAGTGATGGCAAGCTTGGCGGGCAGTATGCAGGCTACGCTGAAATAGCCGTGAGACGGCAAGTCACGCGTGACGGGCAGTCCGGATATTTTCTTAACGGCACAAAATGTCGCCGGCGGGACATCACTGACATCTTTCTGGGCACCGGCCTTGGACCGCGAAGCTATGCGATTATCGAACAGGGAATGATTTCCCGTTTGATTGAGGCAAAGCCCGAGGACATGCGGGTGTACCTTGAGGAAGCGGCTGGCATCTCTAAATACAAGGAGCGGCGCCGGGAAACGGAAAACCGCATTCGGCATACGCGCGACAACCTTGACCGTCTCAACGATCTGCGCGAAGAAGTCGAGAAACAGCTTGCCCACTTGCAACGACAGTCGCGCACTGCCGAACGCTATAAAACACTCAAAGTCGACGAAAAAAAACAGCGGTCGGAATTGCTGGGGTTGAGGTGGCTGGAGTACCAGGAGGCGCTGGAATCGTTTGAGGCCAGACTGCAGGAGCGGCAAGAGAATGTACAGTTGGCGCTGCAACAGCACGAAGAGTCTGAAGAAAAGCTCGAAACCATGCGCGAAGAGCGAATTGAACATGATCGGGCGCTTAATGATGTTCAGGGACAGTTCTATTCTCTAGGCGCTGATATAACCCGTGCGGAGCAATCAATCGGTCATGCTCGCAGCGAGCGAACCAAACGGGAGAATGAGTTAAAGCGGATTGCTGCAGAAGTCGCAGAGGCGGAAAATAATGTCAAGCTGGATAATACGCGAATAGCCGAAATCGAAAGCGCTCTGGCGGAAGCAGGTCCCACCCGAACCCGTATCGAAGACGAGCTGCTAAAAGCGACACAGAAATACGATCTGGCAGAAGCCGGTTTTCAGGAAATGCTTGGGCAGTGGGAAGAATTGACCGCTATACATGCCGAGCAGGAAAAAAATGCACAGCTTGAAAAATCCAGAGCGTCTCAGCTGCAATCCAGCCTGACAGATCTAAAACAGCGTGGTGAGCGGCTCCAGCGGGAAAAAACGGAACTGGAGGGGCGTGGTTTAAACGCAACTCTAACTGCGCTCACGGCCAGCCAGCAGACCAAACGTACGGAAGAACGAGATCTCCACGGGCAACTCGAAACTGCCACGCGGGAGCTTGCCAATGCAAAGGAAAAGTCGCTTGCAACAGCCAACAAACTCAATGTACTGAGAACCGAGCTGCAGAACGTCAGTGGCCGGGTGGCTTCACTTGAAGCGCTGCAACAGGCAGCACTTGGCGGTAGCGAAAAAACGCGCCTTCAGTGGCTGGAAAAACACAATCTGGCCGATGCGCCGGCGCTAGCCCGGCTGCTGGATATTGATAGCGGTTGGGAGACTGCTATGGAAGTAGTTCTTGGGGATTTTCTGGATGCTGTTTGTGTCGACGATTTTGACTCATTGAGCAGAAAGATTCTCGACTCACCGGACAGCGGGCTGAAGGTACTGCAGGACCGTGTGAACCAGGATACACCGGGGGATGACAAGTGGCTCGCAACGATGGTGAGCAGCAGGGCCGGCATTGCCGAGTTGTTACACGGAGTAACTGTCTGTGACACGATCGAGCAGGCATTCGCTGCCCGTGATGAATTACGCCCTGGCGAGTCGCTGGTGACGAAAGACGGGGTATGGATGGGTCGACACTGGCTTTGTGTCAGACCTTCTGATGACAGCGGTGGGGTTTTGGTTCGACAGGAAGAGCTCGACCGTCTGCAACTGCGCGTTAAAACGCTGGAAGAAAATATAGCGGAGCTTGATCGACACGAGCAGAAACAGAAAGGCGAAGTTGCCGCAAGTGAGACTCATCGTGATAAATGTCAGGCACTAATCAATGCGCGCCATCGGGAAATTAGTACGATCAGCGGCAAAATCGAGTCAACGCGTTCGCAGTTAAACCAGACCGGCAAGCGCCTTGAGGTAGTTGTGCAGGAACACGAGGAGCTATCTGCGCGGACCGCCCGAACTGCTCGCGAACTGGCTGAGGCGACCAAACTCGGCAGTGATGCCGACCAGCAGTTGCTGTTATTGCGCGGCAAGGTGACTGACCTGGAAACCCGGCGCGGTGACGTGGCGCGGCATCGCGACGACACCCGCAACGAACTGGATTCGGTTCGTGAAAGCGGGCAGGCAACCATTGTTAAACTCGAGTCAATGAAATCGGCCAGACAATCAACTGAACAAAACATGCAGCGGGTTCAGCATCAGCTAGCGCAACTGACCGCCCGACGCAAAGAACTGGATGAAGAGCATCAACCTGATGCAGAAGAGATCGAAATGCTCAGTGAGAAGCTTGATGTGCTCACGGACAAGCGGCAACAGGTCGAGGCCCGTTTGCAGGAATCACGGCGAACGCTCGAGCAGCACGATCGGCAACTGCGCGAGCAGGATCACACCCGTAACTTGTTGCAGCAAGAGGTTACCGAAGCACGTGAACTGGTTCAGCAAATCAATCTCGAATCACAGGAGTCGAGGGTTCGCCTGAAAACCATTGATGAGCAACTGGCGGAGGCAGGTGTAAACAGAAACGAGTTGTTACCGACCATACCGGAGCACGCAAATGTTGCCGTTTGGGCGGAGCAGCTTGAAGAGCTGGAGCGCAAAATTCAAAAGCTTGGTCCGATTAATCTGGCAGCAATTGATGAATATCAGGAGCAGTTACAACGCAAGGAATATCTGGATGAGCAGTACGAAGATATTACCAATGCGCTTGAAACCCTGGAAGAGGCGATCCATAAAATAGACCGTGAAACCCGAAGCATGTTTCGGGAGACATTTGATATCGTCAACAACAAATTGCAGGAGTTGTTTCCACGACTGTTCGGTGGAGGGCAGGCGATGCTGGAGCTCACCGGAGAGGACTTGCTGGATTCGGGGGTCGCTGTAATGGCGCGCCCGCCGGGTAAGCGAGTAAGCAGTATTCAACTGTTATCAGGTGGTGAAAAAGCAATGACAGCAGTAGCATTGGTCTTTGCGTTCTTTCATTTGCGTCCGTCTCCTTTTTGCATGCTTGATGAGGTGGATGCACCGCTCGATGACGCCAATGTTGGCCGCTTTGCCAAACTGGTATCAGAGATGTCTAGCCAGGTGCAGTTTATATTTATTACTCACAACAAAGTCACTATGGAATTAAGTACGCAGTTGATGGGCGTCACTATGCAGGAACCTGGTGTCTCCCGGCTCGTGTCCGTAGATGTTGATGAAGCGGTTGAGCTTGCAGTGGCTTAAGTTTGCGGCAGCTTAATCACCGAGTTGTAATGTGTCAGTTTGCTGTCGGGTGTAACCTTTGGGCAGAGACTAAAAGCTCTGCCAGTCGAACGGTCGTAAATGTTTTCACAAACTAAACAGGTCAGAAAACGCTGATGGAATTTTTTCGGTGGGTATTAATATTCTTGGGGTTAGCCTTGCTCGCGGCAACCTATCTTCTGGGGCGCAGAAAAGTCGATAGCGGCTATCGTCGCAGTATTGCAGACGAGGCGTTTGATCCTTCAATTGAAGATTTGAGTGTACCAATTTCGGGTCGACCGTCTGAGGCACCTCCCTACGATGATCGTTCGATCGACGATCGTGGCGATGTGCGCGATCAGTCCGAAGAAAGTCGGCAGCCGCAGGAAGACAACTATGCCGATGATGACGCCGATGATG
>CAYPCS010000052.1:0-2583 GCA_964409275.1 uncultured Granulosicoccaceae bacterium | reverse complement strand
GCCGATGATGACGCCGATGATGGAGAATTTCTCTCTGATCGGGAAATCGATACCGTTATTTCGTCAAAACAAAACTACGGCACCGAAGTAGCACTCGATATTAGCGATGAGTTCGACAACGAGATCACCTCCGGTGAAAACACCCGGCCTGCCAAAAGAGGAGGCATGCATTCGGTGAAGAGTTTGGCCAATGCGGTTAAACAGGCGAGCCAACGCAACATCGGGCAATCCGGATCAGGTGTGGCAAGAACCCGCGTTGAGGACAGCTTTGAATCCAGCCTCGCCGATGAATTTGATACCTACGGCGAGTTCAGCGATGAAGAAGCAGAGGAAAAACTGGTCACCATAAGTATCACAGCACCCCGTGACCATTTTTTCAGGGGGTCTGATCTGAAGGTGGCGTTTGATAATCATGGCTATGAGTTTGGCCGTATGTCGATTTACCACTGCAGTCACGAGAAACAGAAAGTATTCTCAATTGCCAACATGGTTAAACCCGGTGTGTTTGATGACAGTGACATGGATGCGTTTGAAACATCCGGAATTACGCTATTTATGCGTTTGCCCGTAGCGCTCGCACCAGACGTAGCCTTCGATTTTCTAATTCGCGAGGCGACGGAACTCGCACAGGAGCTGGGTGGTCAGTTGCGAGATGAAGATCGCAGCACGCTGAGTAAGCAAACCATTCAGCATATGCGTGAAGACATACAACACTATATGTTTCGGCAAAAACGTGCTGCCAGTGCGAGCCTGGGTGTCTAGCGAAAAGAGTCTGCTCTGGCCAGCTACAGCCTGAGCGGGCAGGCTTGAAAAACATGTTTCCTGCAACTGTGCTGCCTGACGATCTGCAGCTTAAAATTCTGCTGTTCGCAAAAGCGCTGCAATGACAGTGAGCGCCAATAAAGATGCAAGTGCTCGCGCAAAGATTCTGCGTCAGCAACTGCATCACCACAACCATTGCTACCACGTGCTCGACAACCCGGAACTTCCAGACTCCGAGTACGACAGGCTTTTTCGGGAATTGCTGGATCTGGAAGAGCGTTTCCCGGAATTGCAGACGGATGACAGCCCCAGTCTGCGAGTAGGGGCTGCTCCGCTCGATAAATTCGACAAGGTAAATCACCAGCTGGCAATGTTGTCACTCGACAATGCATTTTCTGCCGAGGACCTTGGCAATTTTGATCGCCGAATTCGAGACCGTCTCAAAGCAGACGAAGAGGGTACGTTTGTTCAAAACCCGGATTATGTAGCAGAGCCCAAGCTCGACGGGTTGGCGGTCAGTCTGGTTTATATGGACGGGGTTTTTAGCCAGGGTGCCACTCGCGGTGATGGCAACACGGGTGAAGACATAACACCTAATTTGCGCACTATAAAGTCGCTGCCGCTAAGTCTTGGCGGAGCGCCAAAGGGCCGTATAGAAGTCCGTGGTGAGGTGTTTATCGATAAGGAATCGTTCACCCGGTTAAATGAAGATCAAGCGCAAAAGAATGAAAAGGTCTTTGTAAACCCGCGCAATGCTGCGGCTGGCAGCTTGCGTCTGCTCGACTCATCAATAACTGCAGCAAGGCCACTGCGCTTAACCGTCTATTCTATGGGTGTGCTTGATGTCAACTCGGAGCTTCCCGAAACGCACTGGGAGATGCTGAAGTGGTTTGCCACTATGGGGTTACCCGTGAGCAACAATAGTGCACGCCTTGACGATATCGATGCCTGCCAGGCTTACTATGAAAATATACTCGAACAGAGGCAGCATCTGGATTTTGAAATTGACGGCGTAGTGTTTAAGGTGAACAACCTTGAACTGCAGCGTCGCCTCGGATTTGTATCCCGTTTTCCACGATGGGCAGTGGCCTATAAATTTCCGGCTGAAGAAGCGACTACGCAGTTGCTTTCGGTCGATTTTCAGGTGGGCCGTACCGGTGCGCTAACACCGGTTGCCAGACTGGAACCTGTATTTGTAGGTGGAGCAATGGTCAGTAACGCCACCTTGCACAACATGGATGAAGTTGAACGCAAGGGTGTAATGACTGGCGATACCGTGGTAGTGAGGCGGGCCGGTGACGTAATCCCCGAGGTAGTTTCCGCTGTGATTTCACAGCGACCGGATTCTGCATTGCCGATTGAATTGCCATTGACGTGTCCCGAGTGTGATTCGCCAGTGGTGCGAAGTGTAGACGCAGCAGTTGCCAAGTGCACGGGCGGATTCTCATGCACCGCGCAAAGACGTGAAGCGCTCAAGCATTTTGTATCACGTCGTGCGATGAATATTGACGGGCTCGGGGAAAAGCTGATCGACCAGCTTTTGGAGCGAAATCTTGTCAATCGACCCAGTGACCTTTACCACCTGGATCGTGAACAATTGCTCGAACTGGATCTGGTGGCAGAGAAGTCCGCAGATAATCTGATCAATGCCATCGCAAACAGCAAAAACACAACGCTGTCCCGGTTTTTATACGCGCTCGGAATTCCGGAGGTCGGGGAGACCATTGCCGCGCAACTCGCAACCCACTTTAAAACTATTGACGCTCTGTCCTGTGCAACCGTCGAGTATTTTATCCCCCGAGGTATAGAAGGAATCGGGGC
>CAYPCS010000051.1:34377-40974 GCA_964409275.1 uncultured Granulosicoccaceae bacterium | reverse complement strand
AAGCACTTTGATCAGTCGACTCATGTGACTACACTGTTTGTTCCAGTACACTAGTACCGGTGAAATTTTTAGGCGGGTTCCTGATAAACTGGCGCCAAAGCAAACGGTAGACATTTTATGCGCTGGTACTTCGACTACATATCACCCTACGCCTATCTGCAAAGCACCAAACTACAGCAATTTGCAGATCAGGAATCTGTCGAATGTGTACCTGTACTGTTTGCGGGGCTGCTCAATCACTGGGAAAACAAGGGCCCGGCTGAAATAGTACCCAAACGGGAATGGACCTTAAAGAATGTTGTCTGGCTGGCACACCGTGAAGGCATTCCACTACGCATGCCGTCTCATCATCCTTTCAATCCTCTGCCCTTGCTACGCCTTGGCATCGCCGCCGGAAACAACATTGAAGTAGTACAGCGGTTGTTTCGCTTTGTCTGGGTAGATGGCCACGTACCACAACAGCAGGATGCGTTTAATAAATTACTCGACGAACTGAAAATCAATGCACAGGAACTATCCTCCAACACTGTCAAGGAAACGCTGCTGCAGAATGGCAAAACGGCATTGCAGAATAACGTGTTCGGCGTACCCACCATCGACAGAGACGGTGAACTATTCTGGGGCTATGAGGCCACTGACATGGCGCTCGCCCACATCGACAAAAAAAGCTGGCCGCAAGCCGCACTGTCCGATGCGTTAAACCTGCCCGAGGGCCCGGGCCGTATTGCAAAAGGCGCCGCGCCGCCAACCAGCAGTGAACCTCGTATTCCGTTTAAGCCAATAGACCTGAGCGAACCCGCAGATGTGGTCGATGCCATCCGCAAACGCCGCGGCGGGGAACTGATCGAACTCGATCGGCTTCTGCTTTACAGCACACCGCTGGCAGCAGGCTGGAACCATCTTTTAGGCAATGCACGAACGCAATTCTCGGTGAGCCACAAACTGCGCGAGCTGGCCATGTGTACCGTTGCGGTGATTAATCAGGCAGAGTACGAATTCACCCATCACGCTCCTATCTATATCAAGGCAGGTGGTAGCGAAGAAAAAACCGCTGCACTGCGTGAACCGGACAAAGCGGTTGTTAACAACAAACTGTTTGACAAGGACGAGCTCGCGACTATTGCGCTTGCCACGCAGATGACACGCGATGTACGAGTGACCGACAAAACGTTTGACAATTGCCGCAAGCTACTGAGCGATGAGCATCTGGTTGAGCTGGTTGCGACAATTGCTGCCTACAATATGGTTTCCCGGTTTCTGGTCGCACTGAACATACAACCTTCGTAAAAATACACTTAACGCGCGCAGGAATTACATTGCCCGCTCCACTCCGGTTGTTTATGCACATTGAGGAACAATTGATCAGTGCGGCATTGACGCGTCAGACAAGATCACCACGGAAAACAATATGCACTTTGTTGTTATCCGGATCTCGTAAGTAGGCACCGTAGTAACCTTCGGCGTACTGTGGACGAGGTCCGGGTTTACCTTCATCGGTACCGCCTGCGGCCAGTGCTGCATGGTAGCTGTCATCTACCGCGCTGGCCGAAGATGCCACAAACGCGACCATCGAGCCATTCCCCGCGCTGGCTTTATCGCCATTGAGGGGCAACACCACAAAGAAACGCGCCAGAGATTTTTCAGGGTTAACCCAACAGGCAAATCCCTGCTGATCATCGGTATTGCCCGCCTCCCGCTGTAATCCCAATGGCTCAAGCAAGGCATCGTAAAATGTACTGGCGTGTTTTAAATTACTACAACCCGTGGTGATATGAGAGAACATGTTTTCCCCAGCTGGCTGGTTCAGGCGTAAGGCAATACAGTCACGCAACCGGCTTCGCGGCCGCGTTCAAGCATACGGGCCGCCAGAGCAATATCACTGGTCGACAAGCCGCGATGCCAAAAGAGAATTATATCATCAGGGTTTTCACGACCAGGCTTTTGCCCGCAGGCAATTTGCCCTATCTCTGCAGCGAAACTCTGCGCGGTTACAAGACCCGCATTAATGTGCGGCCGCAGCGCGCCAAACGGACCGGCAGACATCTGCCCGACATCATCCATCACCAGCTTGTCGACCCTGTCGGTGAAATCCAGTGGCAGTGCGCTCATCGTGCCATAGGGTATTATCAGGCTACCGCTGCGTAGCCACTCTGTCTTGAATAATGCTTGCGGTTCGCGCAAACGCGAGGCCTCTACCTGGATGTCAGCACCCTGCAGACAACTCTGCCAGTCATCAGTGGCGACTACTTTTTTATTCAGTTCGGTGCTCAGGCGCTTTGCAAACGCTTCACGGCTCTCGGCGCGCCGTGAATGAACGCGTATCTCGTCAAAATCAAACAGATGGTCAAGCAGCCGCACATTCCAGTAGGCCGTACCGCGAGCACCGATATGCCCGAGAATTTTCGGGTTCTCGGGGCTCAGGTACTTCGCCCCGAGTGCAGTTACGGCCCCGGTCCGCATGTCGGTTATACCCGCAGCGTCGATAACCGCTTTTGGAGTACCTGTCTCGGGACAGAAAAGGTTAACCAGCCCCATTTCGGAAGGTAACCCGCTTTTATAGTTATCAACAAAATCACTTACGACTTTCACACCGGCATAGCCCAGTGGTTTTACATAGCCGCGCAGCACATTGAAATGTCCGTCGATACCATTATTGGTGTTTAGATGAACACGTGGTTCGATCACCGTTTCCCCGCGCCCGGCTGCGACCAGACCCTGTTCTACCGCATCGAGTATATCGTCGTTCTGCAAATTGATTTGCGCGACCTGCGGGCCACTAATATATTCAATTTTGACGGTGTTTTTCATAGACCCTCTACAGCGGATTGTTCTACTGGTATTCTATCTCGTTAAATACACTTGCAACACGGAGTTTTTCGTGGCAAAAAAAAAGAAAAAAGACCGTAACCGGACCGTCAATCTTGACGATTTCATCTACGACGGTAGTCAAGCGTTTTCGATCGCCGACGCGCCAAATCGCATAGATCCGGTCTACTCTTCAAAAAAAGATTATAAAAACAGCCTGAGGGACATGGTCGAAAAAATCGACGAGCTACAGGCAGTGATGAATGCGCAGGACCGCCGCGGAATTTTGCTGGTGTTTCAGGCAATGGATGCAGCCGGAAAAGACGGCACTATCCGAAGATTGCTAACCGGCGTCAACCCTGCGGGCGTGCAGGTCTACTCGTTTAAAAAACCCAGCGAGGAAGAGCTTGACCACGGGTATTTGTGGCGCGTTATACAGCGCATGCCGGAGCGCGGACGAATCGGGGTATTTAATCGCTCCTACTATGAAGAGGTGCTGGTCGTGCGGGTTCATCCGCAAATACTGACGCAATATCAGCGACTACCGCACGAACTAACCGACGATGTAGAGGGTGTCTTTCAAGGTCGCTTCGAACAGATACGAAATTTTGAGGACTACGCCAGTGCCAACGGCATCAAGGTGATCAAGTTTTTTCTAAACGTATCGCACCAGGAACAGGGCAAACGCCTAATTGCACGGCTTGACCAGCCCGAAAAACACTGGAAGTTTTCCTTCGCCGATGTTGATGAACGCGAGCACTGGAACAGCTACATGCAGGCCTTTGAAGACTGCATTAACGAGACCGCCACCACCACCAACCCCTGGGCAGTAATACCCGCTGACGACAAACTTACTATGAGATTACTGGTCACCCGCGTGGTCTTGCAGGAAATGGAAAAACTGAATCTGGACTGGCCACCGGCTGACGAGCGTCTTGCCAGTGAGATGGCAGACATTCGCGCCAGACTTGTTGCAAGTCAGGATAGTTAAGTCACCCGGGAACAGAAATCAATAATGTCTGAAAGCTTCTTTACCACGGATGACCACGACTGGTTTTCCCCGACAACTCATTGCAGGGGCCCGTGGAATGTAGATCATTGTCATGCCGGCCCGCCCACAGGGCTTATAGCACGTGCCGTGGAAATACTGCTGCCACAGCAAAGACTCACGAGGTTAACCGTCAACCTGTTGCGGCCGGTACCCTACGCGGGCTTTAGAATAAGTGCAGAAATAGTACGTACCGGACGAATTGTATCTACGAGCGCGGCAACCCTTATCAACGAGGACAACAAGCCCTGTGTCAGCGCAACTGCAATGCATATGACCACTCAACCGAAACACGCGCTGCCGACCCTTGAGGAAACAACGCACAACCTCTCTGATGCGGCACCCGGTCAGTTCCCGATGTCGCAAACCCTGCACAACGAACCGGCATTCAATGGCAGCGGTGTAGAGGTGATGTATCCACCTGGTCAATCACACCTTCCGGGGCCTACCGTCTCATGGATGCGAACCGTACCCCTGCTGGCTGACGAGACTCCATCGCCGTTTCAACGGATTTGTCCACTCGCCGATTGCGGCAATGCATTCAGCAGAAATGCCGAACCGCAGCAGGTAAATTTTATGAATCCTGATTTGACCCTGCTTCTGCACCGTGACCCTGAGGGCGAGTGGCTAGGCAGCGACGCGCAAAGCCACTGGCAAAACAACGGCATCGGTATGGCCGATGCGCGGCTCTTTGATCAGCACGGCAGCGTAGGAAGAGCGTTGCAGACTCTGCTACTTCAACCGGTCATCGCGTGAAAACCGTCGAGACCCGCGTCAAAGGTTCGGCAGAATATTTTGCTGCATAGCGGCCACGGCAAGTTATTGTTTCAGTTTGTTTTTTCCTGCATTTGCGCTGATTGATCGCCAATTGGCGTTTAAAGATTGGCGCGTTCCGGACGATCTTGCAGCGATAGAAATAACAATGACACCGAACAGGATCACATCATGCGTGGCAACTCTTTCGCGACATTGCTGGCAGCCAGCACCTTGCTGGCCAGCACCCTGGTAAGCACAGCAGTACAAGCACTACCCGAGAGTGTAAACCTTGCACCGTCTTACCCCGAGCGACCCGTTCCCCGCATAGGCGCCGATCGTAAATCGGTTGTCGAGGCTCTTGGCGAACCAGCCAGACGCATCGCCGGAAGCGGAGATGCCGAGGTCTGGGACTACGGAACATTCAGAGTCTTCTTCAAGGGCGACAACGTCGCTTTTACCAGGGTGTGGTAGACGCAGGCTGCGGGTGTTTAAAGAGCGCTTTAAGCGCAACTGCATCGGCAACCAGGTAGTCAGCACCCAGCGACTCTGCAGGGGTGGCGCTGTACCCCCAGGGCAGTACGGCAACCGAAATACCGACGGCTCTTGCGACATTCACATCGGCCGCAGAGTCGCCAACCATAATTGACTGGCAGGGTTGCACTCCCAGTTCTGACAGACAATGCTGCAACGGCGCCGGGTGCGGTTTTCGGTGGTCGGTAGAATCGCCACCCACAACACAATCAAAATAGTGATCGATCGACAGTTTTTGCAGCATTGACCGGGCGATTTCCACCGGTTTGTTTGTGCAGACTCCCTGTCGGTAACCGCGACCGGTTAAATCTTCAAGTACATCGGGCAAACCCGGATACACCACTGTTTCAACACAGCAATGCTGAGCATAGTAGCCAGTAAATTCACTATAGGCGATATCACTTTTGTACAGAGCGCTGCCACCGGTGAGTTCAAACGCGCGCTGCAACAGTTTTCCCGCCCCGCCACCGACCAGTAAACGTGCGTCCTGCAACGCAATTGGTGGCAATTGATAACACGCAAGCACATGATTCAAGGCATTCGAAATGTCTGCGATACTGTCAGCCAGCGTGCCATCGAGATCCCAGATCACAGTATTAATCTGATCGCTGAGCACATCTTCACTGCCCTTCATTGCACAATACTCACTTGCGCAACGCTGCTATGTTGCTCGCGTATCGAGCGGCATCACCAGACCCGAACACCGCTGAACCTGCAACCAGAACATTGGCACCTGCTTCAATCAGACGTGTTGAATTTTCCGGGGTTACGCCGCCGTCCACCGATAGATCGATATTGCGATCACCGATCATCGCACGCAATCGCGCCACCTTGGTCAGTTGGGATTCAATAAAAGACTGCCCGCCAAATCCGGGATTAACGGACATCACCAGTATCAGGTCGAGTCGGTCCATGACGTATTCCAGTACAGATTCCGGTGTGGAAGGATTAAGCGATACGCCGGCTTTTACACCGAGATCACGTATCGCCTGAAGGGATCTGTCAAGGTGTGGTCCCGCCTCTGCGTGCACTGTGATCATGTCTGATCCCGCATCTGCAAAATCTTTTAAATAGGCGTCACACGGAGCAATCATGAGGTGAACGTCCATGGGCTTTTTCGTGTGTGGCCTCAACGCCTTGACCACCGCCGCACCAATAGTGATGTTAGGTACATAGTGGCCATCCATCACATCGATATGAATCCAGTCGGCTCCGGCCTGGTCAATTGCGCGTATTTCCTCACCCAGCCTCGCAAAGTCGGCGGACAGTATTGACGGCGCAATTCGTATTTTTTCGCTCATAGGCTTATCGAAAACGGTATTTAAAAATGAAGGCAATTGTAACCGGAAACAGGCCGGTTCCCGGACAAAGATGCTCTGGATAACGATGCACAGGATAAACGACGCAACGCTTCACAATGCCAGAGACGCCGGTTCCGTTTTTTCGCTGTGACTAGC
>CAYPCS010000051.1:0-34277 GCA_964409275.1 uncultured Granulosicoccaceae bacterium | reverse complement strand
TCTATGGTACTTGCCGCAGCAGAGACGACCTGGGAATCATCCGTTGAGGTGCTGCCTGAACCCAACACCCGAACCGCCTTTGGCGCCAGTTCTATCCCGTTTTCTTTAAACAGCCGGGTCAGTCGCACATAGGCAACCCTGCGCAGCACGTACTGTTCCCTCGGTTTACACATGAATTTAACTCGCAGGAACAGCGCTGTATCTTCTACCCGGTTAATGCCCTGCGATTTCATTGGCTGAATAAACTTTGGGCCATATTCAGGGTCTTGCAGCAGTTCCTGACCGAGTTTTTTAATCAGTTTTCTGGTTTTTTCGATATCGGTATCTATGTGCAGCCTGAATTCCATTTTATAGATCGACCAGTCGCGATTGTGATTCGTAATTGATCGCAATTCACCATAGGGGATAGTGTGAATTGCTCCTTTGTGGTGACGTAACTTTAACGATCGCAAGGAGATAGATTCCACTTCACCGCGCAAGTTTTCAAACTCTATATACTCCCCAATGCGGAATGCATCATCTAGCAGAAAAAATACACCTGAGACAATATCCCGCACCAGCGTTTGTGCTCCAAACCCTATAGCCAGCCCGAGAACCCCCGCGCCGGCCAGCAGCGGCCCGATATTAATGCCCAGTGATGAAAGCATAACCAGAGCGCTTATCAGGATAACGACGAAACGAGCGGCGAATCGAAACAGCGGCATCAGTGTTTCGATACGTGTCTGCGGTATCAAATCAGCTTCGTCGGCATCTATCAGCGATTTTTTTCCATCCGGCATACGAGGGTCAATCATTGCCGCTATAGAACGCCACGCCACCCAGGTTAATGCGGCGGTGAACAGTACTTTGACCAGAGCCGCGCCTGCAAGCTCACGCGAGTTTTCACCGAATACGGTTCGCAGTACCGACACTCCGCACAATTCCAGAATCAATACAGCGCAAAAAAGATAGAGGATCGTCAACCCTGTGTTGCGGATGATCCCCCGGTAATAATGGTGTTGTTCATTTCGCACGCGCCATTCCTCACGGGCTTCTGAAGTGATCTCTTCGCTGCCGTGAGTGGAATCGGGAGTTTCGGGTCGAGCCAGCAAGTTTCTGCTGAAACGACACCACGCGGGGTCGAGTACCGGGATTATCAAAACAACCAGTATGCTTGCGATACCGGCCCAAACACCCGTGCTGGTGCGTGACATCATGTGCCATGCCCAGTTCGCATAGACCATAAGTACGAACAGGGAAGCCACCCAGGGCCAGAACGACACCAGTTTAAAGCCTGCGTCGCCACCTCGACTCGCGTGCTGAATCCGTCGTCCGGCCAAAACGATTACCGTCGCACTGATTAGCGCAATGATTCCTCCGGTAATTACCACGATCGCAAGATGGGAGGCCAGTGGCATGCCAGTTAATATCAGTAACCCGGCAGTCAGCCACAACACGAGTACCACCACTGACACCAGCATCACACCGTTGAATACCCAACGGGCCGATCGATCATCCAGTGGTACCAGACGCAGCGACGGAGCCGCAGGAGCAATCAGCAATCGCAGCGCAATATTGATAAGCAGCAGCAGTACTGCCGCTGACAGATAGGTGACTAAAAATTCTCTCGCAGCACCCGCATGCGGATAACGCAGCAATACATAGATAAACGATGCAAGTGTAAACGCCAGCACCGGAACCAGTGCGACCGCCGCCCTTGCAATACCGCGAACAGGCCGTGCAAAAACAGGCACCTCACTGACATCCATGAGCCATCGAAACGCCGGAGCAAGAAACCAGCGTGCCAGCATATAGACCAGCAGGCCTATGGCAAAAGCCCCGAGCAGATCCGGCATAATCATCACACCTGCCGAACCGGAAACTTTTACCAGTGCACCCGGCAACACCGACGGCAGAGACTGCACACCCTGAACAAGCGTCTCTGCCTTGCTACCAAGATTTACACCGAAAGACGAAGCGAACAGCCGAAACTGTACCAGCGCAACTCCCAGACCGCCGTGCGCGGTATCTTCGCTTTCCGCACTCTGCCGCCGGGCACGATCCATTAACTCACGGTTTAATACCGCGCGTGCCTGCCGGTCGGTCAGCGTAGCGAGAAATTCTGAAACCTCTGTGGTCCCCAGTGTTTCAGGAGCTACTGGCACCACATCGATCTGTTGCGCAACAGCGGGCTGCAGCAACTGACTACAAAGGAAAAGGAAAAATGCAATGGCCGTGCTGCTTTGCAAAAAATCTGTATGGATCATTACCAGGCCTGCCTGCAGCGAATTTAATTATGGATGATTGAAGCGTTGTTATAAGGCTGCTGGTCCACGGCGCAAGAATTCCTCGGCCATTTTTTACTCCAACACCTCGCGCCCTGGTAGAAACTGCCCTTGAGATAAGGCGATAAACTCGTCGACGCAGCGGCTTGCTCAACAACGATACCAATTTGCTTTCACTGAGTGAATATAGATCGGCATATTCCACGCCAACCCGAAGTTGCATAGTCACGACACCGGTTCATTCCCGGGACCTCTGCCCGGCGTAATATTTGCACACTCCCCCTTTCGCCTGCACTCCAGCCAGCGACTACCAACTGAAAAAAACGATGAGCATTCACAAATCGCTGTACGCCGCCAGACTCGGGATTCCTTTTGCTGCAGCTGCAATCGTACTCATCGCCTGTAATGGATCATCGTCACAGACCACGGACAGTGAGATTGCCGGCTTATTTTCCGAACAGGTTCTCGATTGTTCCGACGGCATTAGTGATTCAGACGGTGACGGCTGGGGATGGGAAAATAATCGATCTTGTAAAATTCCCGCACAACAACCAAAAGACTTTGGCCACCTTCCTGTCGGCATGGTCTACTACCTTTGGCATTGCATTACCAAGACCGGGCCCTATCAAAACCGATATAAGCAAGACCGCCTGGAGAACGATGAAGAATACAACATTTATAACGTTTTAACCGGAAGACAGCGCGATTGGGGAGATGAATTTTTCTTTCACTGGTGGGATGAGCCAGATCTGGGTTATTACTGCCTTGGCGACAGCCCCGACGTCATTCGCAAGCATCTGACCATGCTGCGCGACGCTGGAATCGATTTTCTGGCCGTCGATATCACCAATCACCCCAATATTAAATCTCTCTCGGCCGAGGAGTTCGTGATTAAATCATTTGGTCCATTGCTCGAGGCGGCCAGCTCCATTGACGGCGCACCCAGGATCGTACCGTGGGTCCCGTTGGCCTCCGAAAACGTCGATACATTGAACCAGCTGGAACTTGCCTGCGGAGATAGCGGTAACCAGAAAAACTGCAATCAACTAACCAACGGTCACTCCAACAGCATGTATGGCTATGTCACCGATTTGCTGATGCGCGAGTATCCGGAACTTGTGTTCATCTACAAAGACAAGCCTTTATTACTTGAAGCATCCAATGACGTGATCTATCCCCGGGAAATCACAGACACTGTGAGGCCGGAACTGGAAAAAGACTGGACAGTACGTCCAACATGGGGTCTGCGAAGCACTAACGATGAATGGCAATTTTTATCTACCTGCAGCAACGCGGTCGAGTTTTTTAATTCCAGCGGCTGGCTGGAAAGCGGTTGCAATCAATCGATCAATGCCGAAGAACAGATATCAGTAGCAGCGGCCTATCAATACACCTATATCTCCGAGCCCTTCGAGCAAAACGCTGCGAACCCGAATATTATTGAAGGGGGTATGCCAAAATTTCATGGTCGAACTCTGGCGCAGCAGTTCAGGGTTGCATTTGAAAATCGCGAAACCGAACCTCTGGTACTAGTGACAGGCTGGAACGAATGGATTGCCAGTCGCTTTATTCTGGAAGGGCGAAACGCATTCGTTGATCTCTTCGATTTCAGAAGAAATCGGGACATTGAGCCGGGCGGTTTATCGGGGGACTATTATTATTTTCTGCTGCGTTCTTTGATTGCAAAGTATCGTGCAGGTGATCCATTTGATTTCGACGACTACTTTCTGACTACCGAGTCCGTACTGGATCCTCAATACTACTGGAATTCGTATCAGGATCTGCAGAGCAGGTATGCGCTATCAGATGTAGCCGGGCTTCGCGAACACTGGCTGTCCAGCGGCAGATTTGAGGGGCGAAAACCAAGCGTTGTTTTCGATCCGGAATTTTACGCCGCGCGTTATCCCGACCTGGCTGACGCCGGTGTGACTTCTTCAATGGACATGCTTCAACACTTTATGGATTCCGGATTTCAGGAAGGACGACAAGGGTCCGCCGAGTTTCTATCGTCTGCCTACGTTAATCGCTATCTCAAGGTGCGTACGTTATTCGGAGTCAACGGCAACTATCAGGCTTTCCGATATTACATTACCGAGGGACAGTTCGCCCCGGACAATCATAATCCCAGGCCCTGAGTATTTCCGAGCCAGCGGGTTCTTGCCGAGCCTGGCTCGGCGCTAGTCCCGCGTTCCTGCTTGCAATGAGCAGATGCCCCCGGCTCATTCATCCGCCGCTTTCCCCCGGCCGACCGTTTAGTAACACGTAGAGGAAAAACTACGTCACCATCATTCAATGCGTCGAAATTAGCACATGATGTCACATAATTGACACATAATTGCTCGTACACACACCTCCCGGTTGAGAAACCGCTTCGGGTTCACAATCTGGACGCCCTAATGTCAATAAACTGCCGCCTTTGTTTCCAGAGGCGCAGCAGGTATGGTCCGACTCCAGCGGATAATTGGCAGATCTATTCTCCCCCTGCTCCTGCTTGCCCCGCTGACCAGCCATTCGGCATCCGGAAAAATTGTCTCGCAGCAACTCCTTTCCTCTGAAAGTTTTGAACGGCGTATTCAACTCACGGTCGATGGCGAGCCACTGAGCCTGTTGCTCAATCCGAGCTACGTCACAGACAACGCGACGATTTATGATCGATTCGGCTCGCCGGTAAACAGCAGCGCTCGACACTTCACTGGCCAGATCGAGGGCGAAGATTCTTCGTGGGTGCGCACGTCATTGTATCAATCGACAATGAGCGGCGTGATATCCCGCCACGACCAACGCTACGAAGTCACCACTACACCTCGCGGCGCCATTACTATTGAACCACTGGCCGACAATCATCGATCAATTAAAAAAGTAACCCGACGTTCCAGCAGTGCATTGCGAGGCAGGCGAACAGTCTCTGCTACCGCAAATACAGAACGGAAAGCCACCAACATCACCCGTGTTGCAAAGATATCGATCGTTGTTGACAGCCAATACAATGAAGCTCGCAATGGTCAGGGACTTGAGAGGGCCTTGTCGATTATCAATGCGGTTGACGGAATTTATCGCGAAGAGTTTGGCCTCGCACTAAGAGTTGTGTCTGTTATAAACGTTGTTGACCGAACTAACGACCCATTTGATTACGGGGCCGTGCCAATAGAGACCATGCTTAGAAATTTCCGCGATTACCGCATGCAAAGTGCCGAACTCGCCGACGCAAGCATGGTTCATCTGTTTACCGGAAACATAAACTCCGACGAACCGGTCGGCCTCGCATGGATCAATACCGCCTGCCGCCCCGACGGATATGATGTCGGTATATCACGGCCCTATCAACATGACATTCTACTCGCCGCGCACGAGATCGCACACAACCTCGGCGCACATCACGATACTGAAACATCATGCCGCACCGAAACCGACAAAGTGATGTGGCCGTATATCTCGTCGCAAACCTCGCAGCAGTTTTCATCATGCACCCACTCAGCCGTTATGCAGGCGCTGGAGAACAGTTGCCATATTCCGGCTACCGATCTGCAATTGTCGCTCTCAACCGACACCGAAGATACAATAAGCGGTGCCGCTCGCTACAACAATGATAAGCGGGCCACTACGGCGACAACACTGACATTCGACTGGCCTGCAGGAGACAACGCCACTGCGCTGGATGGAGAATGCAATCGCCCGGAACAGCGATTGAAATGTACTATCGGAACACTGCTACCAGGCGATGAAGCGCAGAGCGATGAGTTTCTCAATAATCAAAACCCGGTAAAAATCGCTCTGAAGAACGAAAATGCCGCGTCAGTGACCAAAGCAGGAACCGGCATATTTGCCCCCGGCAGTCTGATTCTGCTCGCTCTCTTGATTCCTGCTATCCGATATCGACGATCGAGGCTTTAGAACACATTTGTTGCCTGGTTTTTACCTGAATAACCTATAGAGCTGGCAACTCTTTATGCGCCAGGGTCGAGTCACGAGGGCAGCGCACCATGGCCGCAATATCATCAAAGTTTCTCAGACGTTTAACTGACTCGAACAGTTTCCCTGCTTCCGGGTAACCCTGACGCAGGTAGGTTAGCCATTGCTTTGTTCGATTGCCGGCATACTTTGGCGGAAATTCGGAAGCGGTTTGTAGTAACTGTTGTAACACTACCAAAACCTCTGACCAGGGCATGGGCTTGTAATCCTCGTGGTTGGCGGCAGCGCTGATCTGACAGGCGAGATCAGGTCGTGACAAAGCACCTCGGCCAAGCATAATATCGCTGCACTGACTGTCCGCACAGGCACTGGCAAAGTTCTCTACGGACCATATCTCGCCATTAACTATCAACGGAATGTTTAACGCCTGCCGAGCTAGCTTTACCTCGTTCCAGTGTGCCGGTGGTCGATAACCATCCTGCCGGGTACGAGCGTGCACACAAAGTTCGGTCGCTCCAGCCTGTTCGATGAGTCGGGCTGTTTCGAGAAAACGACTGGCGTCATTAAACCCCAGTCGCATCTTTGCTGTCACCGGAATAGCCGGATCGACGCTATCACGCACTGATAGCACGATATCCCGCACCCGGTTCGGTGTTCGCAACAATGCCGATCCGCCACCATGCGAATTCACTGTTTTGGCAGGACAACCAAAATTGAGATCTATACCGGTAGCACCAAAGCTGACCGCCTTTTTTGCATTTAAGGCAAGCGCGTGTGGATCACTGCCAAGCAACTGAAGATATACAGGCGTTCCCGCTGGTGTATGACCTCCCGTGTGCAACTCCGGACAACACTGAAAAAACAACCGGTCCGGATACAGGTGATCGGTAACCCGAAGAAACTCGGTAACACAACGACTGTAACCACCAATTCGGGTAAGAAGATCCCTCATGTGATAGTCCGTCACTCCTTCCATAGGTGCGAGAATTATGCGCATGATCTGTGCGGGTAATAAAGTGAAGAACTGTTCACAGCCACTGTTGTTAACGTATGCATGAAAAGCGCAGACGAAGCGCAGGGCCTGAGTCGGCTGGTATTTCCAGTTTGGCTACTATCGATGAGCCGTACTGCGTCGTTTTCTTCCGCGTAGTCGGTTAATCGCTCAAACACTCGCTTACCTGCTGCGCAATATCTGCGAACCACTCTAGATACATCTGGCTTCCTGCCTCGTAAGTCGAGCCGAGAGGGTCGATTCGGGCGTGCCGAACGCCGGTTTGGTCCACCAGCATACGGACTGATCTTGCCGGAAACTGCGGCTCCGAAAACAGGCATCTGACCTTTTCTTCTTTTATTGTATCCAGTGTATGTTGAAGCCCGCGTGCACCAGGTTGTACCTCAGGTTGACGGGCAACCACACCCACGCCGCTCAGGCCATAGCGCTTCTCAAAATATTGAAACGAATCATGAAACACGACAAATGGTACGGTTTTAACAGCGCTCAACTGCTGTGTTACCGCGTCTGACAAACGCATTAGTTGCTGTTGATAATCTTTCGCGTTTTTAGCATAAAGATCTCTATTTTCGGGGTCTATTTCCGCTAACCGCCTCGCGAACGAGCCCAAAAGCTCTATCGCGTTGTGCGGATCAAGCCACAGATGCCCGTCAATCTGCTCCGGGTTTTGGCTTAGATGATTGTCTTGTTCGAACCCGTGCGTCGCCGCATTAATACGACTTGATCTCAGAGTGATATCAGGCTCGTCATACAATTTAACCAGTGTTACAGAATTGCCCAGCATGCCTGTGGCTTTGCCCATGAATCCTTCAATACCCTCACCCACCCAGAAGATGAGATCAGAATCGCGCATCGCCCGAATGCCGGAAGGTTTCAATTGAACGGTATGTGGTGAACCAACCCCGTCCAGCAACAGCAAAGGTTCGGTAATCCCGCGGGTGACTGCTGCCACCAGACTGTGTACCGGTTTTATCGTGACGACTATTTTGGGCGGGTTGGCAAACGCTAGTTGCGGTATGAACGATCCGATACAAGCGCCTGAAAGGACAAGTATCGACAAACAAAAATAGCGTGGCAATTCCCACATGATCTATAACTATTTTCAGGAGGTAGCTGACGTCTCGCAGACACCAGGATTTTTAAACGTGTAAATCGGATGCTCGATCATTAAATTGCCATCGCGATCTTCAAGGTACATATTCGCCTCAGCTGCGACTACTTCTCCGTTTGCCTGTCGTTTCACATCTTTTAGCTCAAAGCGGATCTGCTTGGTATCTTCGAACACCATGCCGGAAAAATTCTTTTTATCCATAGAATGAAACACCGGATTTTTTAATCCGAAGTCAGTAATCGCAACCTCCTTAAGCAGCGCAATCATGCCATGTGTACCAAAATTACCGGGCATCACCGGATCCCCTTTAAAGTGATACTTAAGAGGCCAGACATCGGGGTTGATTAATTGTGTTGCCGTCACCTGCTGAAGAGAATCGTTCCCCTCGCCCACGCGGATCAACGAGGAATCATACACCGGAATACAAAGCATCTTTTGACCCTGCTCAGTTGAACCCGCCGTTACACCGTGCAGCCCTCCATATTGTTTCCTGAGACTATGCACTTCAGCAGGTCGCAGGATTCCAACAATTACGTTCTTTGTTTCAAGCACGGTATTACCTTCGGCATCCTCGATATGCCCGTTAAATACCGCAGTACCACCTTCGCTCTCCTTGCTGGAAATCCATTTCCTTTTACTTAAGCGGAAATGCAGGGTTTTTCCGGGTTCATATTTGATCTCGCTGTGCAATTTACACTTACCGGATGACAGAGCCCGACCAATGCCGTCTGCTTTCCTTGACCCCCAAAAACCAACCAGCTGATCAAGCTGGTCCTGAAACAACATCTCCAGAGATTCGAACGGATCAAATGCCCAGGCATCCGGATCTTCCGGAAAAGCGAATGATGCCTCGATATTCGACTCGTCGATGAGTTCAATCCTGTCTACACACAATATCGGGCGGCGGGGCAGCTTGGCGAATTCTTCGTTACCCAAAGCTCCTTCGGCATGTAAATCCAGCAGGCGTGCGTTAAATTTCGACAGACTTTTCCATTGCAGTTCGCAAAGCGATTCATCAGACATTGCATCGAGTTCTTCAATGCTGAAATTACCGGACATAGAATGCGATCCTGAAACTGAAAAGAAATTAACTAAATAAAGAATATCAAGCAAAGAAAACCGGACACAATAACCCGCGTAACCCCGGCTGTGAGGGCTGTCAAAAACGACACACGAGTCCGTGCCGCAGAATTTTCACAATTCAGTCGGCCTGGAAAAACTCGGCAAATTCAACACACAGTGTCTGCAACGAACACGCCTAACGCCGCAACGGTAATAGCGCTGCAACGGTCAGCGCGCAATGGCGAGTATCGCTTCGACACTTGCGACCGAACTATCTGCCGCGAGCCGCTCTCGCCAAGAGTATCCCATATCGCGACAATTTATTGCACGAATTCAGGCTTCCCCGGTACCCGTGAGACGCAATCTGCATAGCCTCCGGCGTACCGCAAGCGCTGTCTTCGCCCGCCTGTCAGAATGGTCGCCACAGGGTGATCAGTCTCGGCAGCAAGGTAAGTACTGCGAGCAATGCCACACACATAGCCAGCGCGGTTAACAGCCCGAACAATATGGTCGGTATAAAATTTGAAAATACCAGAATGGAAAAACCAAACACGACCGTGATCGAGGTGAACAACACTGCCCTGCCAATGTTTGCATGACACAAATCCATCGTCGCGTTGTAATCTTGCTGTCGTGCGAACTCCTCTCGAAACCGGTAGATATAATGAATACTGTTATCAACGGCAATTCCAATGGTAATGGTTGCAATAGTGATGGTCATCATATCCAGCGGGATCTTCGCAAGCCCCATAATGCCCATCACCAACCCTGCCGCCAGGGCGTTCGGCACAATACCGATGATCGCCAGTGGCACGGATCGAAACAGTACAACGAACATCAATGCGATACCCAGCAGCACTGCACCAACCGTTTGAATCTGCGATTGAAACAGACTCTGTAGCATGTTGTTGTACAACACCAGCACGCCGCTTACCGTTGCCTCCTCCGACGGAATATTCAACTCCTGCTGCAAATCGGTATTGATTTTATCGAGCAATTCCTTGCGCCGCAGATCGGGCTCGGAGTCGAGTATTCGTAACGATACCCTCGCTTCGTCCTCGTCGATAGAGATATAGGGCTCTATCATCTGCTCGCGTATATCTTCCGGTATTTTTTTGTAAAGTATCGCCAGTTCGAACGGGGTGAATTCCTGATTGTCATTGATCAGTTCTCCCGCGCGCAGAATTGACGCCAGAGACAATACCTTGCCAACTTCAGGAAGTGAATCAAGGTAGTCATGCACCGCTTTGATCCGTTCAATTTTAAACGGCGTGAACCAGAGATCCTCCGATGTGCTTTCGTCTTCAAGAAACGACAACTCATCACAAAATTCTATCTCCTCCTCTGACATGCCAGTCGTATCTGCGCATTCGTCTTCCTCCTCGGGCTCACGTAAATCAAGCAGTATGTCCAGAGGTGTGGTGCCGCCGAGCTTCTCGTCAATGAGCTTCATTCCACGATGAATCTCGGTGTGATCGCGAAAGTAGTTGATGAAACTGTTTTCGACTTGCAGTCGGGAGATACCGATCAGACTGATCACAGCCATTGCAACTGCAACCAGCAGCACAATTGCACCGTGGTTTTGCGTAAATCGGGCAAGCACCGCGGTAACTTTTATAGACTCCTGTCGCTGACCGTCATTTTTTAGCTCGCCAATAATCACTAATAGAGACGGGAACAGTAAAAAGGTGACCAGAAATGTCACTGCCAGACCAATCGACATCATCCAGCCGAATTCAATGACCGGTTTTATACCGCTAAACACCAGCGAGCTAAACCCGATAATGCTTGTCAGTGCCGTGTACATACAAGGCCAGAACATCAGCCGTACGGTCCGCCAGACCAGCTCGATATGAGAACTCTCCGGATTATCGGCAAGCAATTGCCGATATCGGACGATCAAATGCATGTTCATCGACATTGTGATGATTAGCATTAGCGAGATAAAGTTCGAGGAAATAACGGTCACTTTCCAGTTCATCAGACCGAGCAGACCCAACATGAGCAGCCCCGAATAAAAACAACTGGCCAACGGCAGTGCGACCCATCTCAAACGACGAAAAATAACAGTAAGAATAAGCGTTATGAATAACAGCACACCAATACCAAAGGTCACCAGATCGCGACCGATGTAGGTGATCATGTCATCGCTCACCATGGGTACGCCGCCAAGGTGCATTTGCGCCACGCCCGAGAACTCGCCTAGTATGCTGCGAATTCCGACAATGTCCTCGTGGCGTTTTTTCGCGAATTCAGCACGTAGATCATCGTATTGCCGGTTAACCGTTTCCAGTTGTGCCTGCTCAGCAGCCGCTAAATCTCCAGCGAGATTTTTTAACCTGAGTGATGTCCGCTCCTTATGCAGTTGTTGCAGTGGAGCGTTCTCTTGCAGATTCAACAACAGCGCTGTAGTGCCGCCATCAGCGCTCAGAATCAGATCACCAAATACCGGGCTTTGAGAAATCTCGTCACGAACGGTTGCAAGATCGATGTCTCTGTTAGTGGCGAGGGTGGGCACGTTTTCCGTGAGCTCTCCGAGCGATATACCGGAACTGGTCAGAAGAGGCACTTCGAGCAGTGAAAATACAGAATCAACTGACTCAACCGTTGCGAGTCTGTCGCGCAACGTCGAGAGTGTGTCCAGGGTTTCATTGCTAAACAGGTCATCCCGCGGGGTAAACGTAACCACCAGAGACTCTTGCGTGTGATACCGGTCCTGCGCCTCACGGTAAATTCGCAGATCCTGATCGTCCTCAAGCAACAGGGCATCTGCAGAAGCGTCGAGCGCAAAATCACGTGCGTGCCAGGCAAAAAAACCGAGGCACAGTACCAGTAGCAGAATCACAATAAGCGGATTCTCCAATACCGTTCGACGGTATAAGGAAGGAAGCACGGTTGTACTCATATTCTGCAATTCATGTTTGTTAGCGTAAATGCAACAGGGTCAGTCCTGATGATAGACGGTTCGACCCGATTGGCAGGTTTCCGGAACGCAAACTTCAGGCAGCGTAACCGTTGCCTGAATGTGTTTCAGACCTGCTATGAAGTGGATAATGTAGCACGCGCGTCCAGGAACACCTGTTTCCGGGTTTTCGCCCGATGATTCCACGATGTCGCAAACAGCCGGAACCGAAATACCCGTTGAATTGAGATGGCTGTCGGTCGAGCGAACCATACCGCCGCCGAATGCACGAGTTCAATTCCGGGCAGAAATACCGTTAGCCCGGTGGTTCTCGATGGCCATCGTTTCGTGTTCGTTTGCTGATCATAGCTTCCCGGTGTGCAATATAGCTGGCGGATAATACCAGCATCGCTCCTCCCAGAATCACATACGCATCGACCGGCTCTTTAAACAACACGATTCCGGCAAGCGTGGCCCAGACCAGCTGCAAAAATGATATAGGCTGCAACGCGGTTAAAGGCGCCAGCCTGAATGCCAGAGTCATTGTGTAATGCCCAAGCGTTGCTAACACTGCCGTCAATGCCAACAGCAGCACCTCTGTCATGGTCGGGACCACCCAGTGGCTTAATGCGGGAGGTAGTAAAGTGCAGGTACAAATCAAAGACAGGCTGGCTACGATTACCAACGGATCTGACTTATCGGCCAGCTTCTTCGCAAGAATCATGGAAATAGCAAACAGCGGGGTAGTAGCCAATTGTGCCCATTGCCCGATGGATACCTCGATAATACCCGGCCGGATTATCACCAGCACTCCGCAAAAACCGACTACGACCGCCAACACCCTGCGTATGTGCAAGGTTTCCCCCAAAAAGACAGCCGCTGCCACTGTCACCACCACCGGAGTTAAATAGCCCATTGCTGTTACCTGCGCTATCGGTATGCGGGCCATTGCGTAGAACCACAAAATCACACCGACTCCATGGGCAACACCGCGAACCAGGTGCACCTTGTGATCCGACACCAGCAGTGAGCCGCGAAGAATTCGATAGAACACCGGGGCCAGCAGCAAGGTACCAATCAAGTATCGAATAAACGCGGCCTGGGCGGCCGGTACGTGCGTGCCTGCATAGCGAACGGTCAAAGTTACGCCAAGAAAGCAAAAGCCGGTCACCAGCATCCAGAATATGCCGAGAGTGATTGACGCCGGTTCGTTATCGCGCTTTATCGTCGCCAATCGGTATAGCCTGAATGAGATACAGCGATCTGCTGCACCGGCATGGTACCCGATCGCCTTCCGGTCGGTTGCAAAATCCGCATCAATTCAGTGTTTGCATTTTTATGTCATGACATATAACATCTTTGCCAACCTGTTCGCCGGCAGCGTCGCAACAGCGAAAAATGCTAAATCGGACAGGTGTAAAAAAAATCCTGCTTCCGTAACTCACTTGAAACACTGTGTAACTAACAAGGACTGCAGTTCTTATGCTGAGAATGACAAACCGTTCATTTTTAACGAAAAATCGCTCAGCGAAGGTCAAACGGCCAGTACAGCACCTGGCACGCTCCAATAAAGCGCGTACACTCGCCCCACCCATTTTTTTGATTAACAAGGCTTACAACACGATGCGAATTTTTATCACTGCCTTCGTCCTGATTTTTTCATTGTCGGCATGCGACAGTGAGGGTATCGATCGAAATCCAGGTGTCTCCGACAGCTTGAACAACGCTGACGTCAATCCCGTCAACGATGACAGCGTGACAACTGACCCGATCGACAGCCCCGTTGCCAACCCGACCGATGACGACAACTCCGATCCTGTCATCGTCCAGCCCGTAACCCCTGATCCAACGAATGACGGAGATGACGCCAATGACGGAGCCGTACCGGTTAACCCGTTTGGCGGCAGTGGCTCGTCAGATGGTGGAAACACCGATAACACACCAGACAACACCGACACTGACGCAAGCGACATCCCGCAAAACGATGCTGCTCCACCTGTTAACACCGACGCCACACTCGATACCAGTGCGCCATCGAGCGGAACTACCTTCGTCAGCACAATGAGTCCAATTCAATCAGAAACAGGGCCATTGTGTTTGCAACCTTCAACTGATGCCGGTGGCAACGTCATCATGAATGCTCAAGGCAACTGCCCTGTTCTGCAGTTTCATGGCAACCTGGCCTTTGGCGACTTTTTGCTGGCGACCAATGCGTGGAATTTTTGTGCCTCAAGCCTGCCAGACTGGGAACAGTGCATATCAGTTGCAGAGTCCGATGGAAAAGTCGCACCGCGCTGGGACTACGACTGGGGTAACGAGTCAGATGTAAACGGTGCTGTGTGGCTGGTGAAGTCGTATCCGGAAATCATTTACGGAATTAAATCGCCTGGCGAATATTCCGGCAGCACTCTGGCAGAAACTCCGGCGGAGACTGGCCTGCCAGCAAGAGTTAGCGACCTGCCTTTCTTCAAAATTGACTACTCCTTTTCAAGCGATGAATACCCCACGCGCGGGAAAGACTTCAACGGCGTACGCATAAACGGCGAGCGCAATGTCGCTGTAGAGTCTTTCTTCCATGAACTGTCAGGTGACTGCCAGATAGAAAGCCTCGTGCGCAACGGCTCTTCAAGCAATCAGCGATACGAGATAATGGTATGGCTGGATAGCGGTGCAGAACGACTGCCCGCGGCTCCACAGGACTTTGTCACCACGCAAACTCTCGATGGCAAAGTGTACGATATCTACACCAAGCCTTCAGATCCCGAATACATAGCGTTTGTCGCACAGAACCCGACAGCCTCCGGGGAAATCAACTGGACCACTTTCATCGAATGGACACGAACCTACGCTCATCGGGTAAACGAAGTGTTCGGTCGGGGCTCAGATACAGTCGTGCTGCAAGATAGCTGGTGCATGGCAAACATACTGCTCGGCACAGAAATCTGGTGGGGTGAAGGTTTCTTCCAGGCCGACGAATGGACCATTCATCGCACAGTCCGCTAAGCGGGGAATCCCCGATCTGATATAGAAGAGCCGGTCATTCGACCGGCTTTTTTTTCGCAAACCATCAATTGCTGACAACTCGCTATTTCTAATACCCGCAACATTTAACGGTCGTCAAACTCAACTGGCCAGCCCCGACTGTCTTCCCGATCGACCCGCATTATAAACATTGTCTGTAACAAACAGCCCGGCTCTACCACTGACAGAAGAAGCTACACCGGTTTAAAAATAGCTGTTACTGGCCGCCCGGGTTTTCAGAAAAATATTGCTTCTTGTCTGCAACATCCTTCCATTCCTCCGCGTCATCGGGCACTTTGCCAATCTCGGTGATGTTGGGCCAGATTTCAGCGAATTTGGCGTTTAATTCGAGCCAGTATTCCAGACCGTCCTCGGTATCATCGACAATCGCATCCACCGGGCATTCCGGCTCGCAAACCCCGCAGTCGATGCATTCATCAGGGTGAATGACGAGCATATTTTCGCCTTCATAAAAGCAATCGACAGGACAAACTTCAACGCAGTCCATGTGCTTGCAGCGAATACAACTCTCCTTGACAACATACGTCACAGGCAGAACCTCAATAAAAAAATAACGGGACGGGTGCCGGGCAATTGGTGTGAAGCTGCTCTGCACAGTAAATGATATTGGTATACTAACGAATACCAAACACCCCATGCAACCAATGCCTGGCAACATTTCTGCGCACTTTATGTGGCGGAAACCACCGACCTTCCCGAGGACACATGTCTCAACATCCCGCAGGCGCGCTCGATCAAATTACCGTGCTGGATATGACCCGAATACTCGCTGGCCCCTGGGCTACCCAGACGCTTGCAGACCTCGGCGCCAACGTCGTAAAAATCGAGCGACCGGGTAGCGGCGATGACACTCGTAGCTGGGGGCCTCCCTACAGCGGAAGTGATCCAACGGATGCCAGTCAGAACTCTGCGTATTTCTGTACGGCCAACCGAAACAAAAAATCACTGGCGCTCGACTTCGCTTCAGAGCAAGGTGCCGAACTGGTTCGTCAACTTGCCACAAGCGCTGATGTTTTTATTGAAAACTACAAGGTGGGTGGTCTGCAAAAATACGGCCTCGACTATGACGCACTTAAGCAGCACAACCCGCGCCTGATATATTGCTCAATTACCGGATTCGGTCAAACCGGTCCCTACGCAAATCGCTCCGGCTACGACTTTATCATTCAGGCGATGAGCGGTCTGATGAGTGTCACCGGCCAGGCTCCGGGAACACCAGGCGACGAGCCGATGAAAATCGGCGTCGCACTCACCGATATCCTCACCGGTTTGTACTCATGCATCGGAATCCTGTCAGCCATTGCACATCGGGAGAAAACGGGCCTCGGGCAACGGATTGATATGAGCCTGCTGGATGTGTCCGTCGCATGCATGGCAAATCAGGCACTCAATTACCTGGTCAGCGACCAGTCTCCGCAACGCATGGGCAACGCACATCCGAATGTGGTGCCCTATCAGGTATTCCCGACCTCTGACGGCCACCTGATCATTACCGCCGGAAACGATCGACAGTTTGAGCAACTGTGCAACGCACTTGAAAAACCGGAACTTGCAAACGATGCAAGATACACCAGCAACAATCAGCGCGTGGCAAATCGCGACACACTCATTGAATCGATAATGGCTGTCACTCCGACCAGAACCACCGATCAATGGATTAAAATACTGGGTGAAAAGCAGGTTCCCTGTGGCCCGATTAACGATATGCAGTCGGTATTCGCAGACCCGCAGGTGATTGATCGCGGCCTCAAAATTGAACTGCCCGGCGAGAATGGCCAGGTCCCCGGCGTCGCCTCTCCTTTGCGCTTGTCCGATACACCTCCCGCTTACCATAGCGCTCCGCCGTTGCTAGGCCAGCACACTCTTGAAATACTCAAAGACCACCTCAAGCTGGATGACAATCAATGCAATGAGCTGATTGAAGCCGGTATTTGTGCAACAAGCCCCGCAAGCACTGCGGCTCATCAGGCAACACCATCATGAGCGACACACCCGGCTCTGCTGCGCCATCTGCCGGCTACAATGCTGGCCGTACATCGGTGATTGCAGGGATTGATGTCGGTGGCACTTTTACCGATTTACTGGTGTTCGACACCGACGGTCATATCGTCGTTGGCAAAACCCCGACCACCGTTGAGAACCAGGCTTACGGCGTTATGCAGGCGCTGCAGGAAAGCCAGGTAGCTGTCAATACAATAGATACGATTGTGCATGGCACCACAACCACCACCAACGCGGTTCTGGAACGCAAGCTTGCCAAAACCGGCATGATCACCACTGCAGGTTTTCGCGATATCATTGAGCTCGGACGACGCACCAGGCCGCAGCCCTATGGAATGTTTGGCGAATTTGTACCGCTTATACCTCGCTATCTGCGCCTGGAGGTTAGCGAGAGAATCGATTCCACCGGCGACATCCTGACCCCGTTAAATGAAGATGAAGTACGCACTGCCATCGCTACTCTGCTGGAATCGGGCTGCGAGTCGCTGGTCATTCATTTTCTGCACGCCTACGCCAATGCCAGCCATGAGCAGCGTGCCGCTGAAATAGCCGCCGAATTATGGCCTAACAAATACATCACTACCGGACACTCCCTGCTCTCCGAATACCGTGAGTACGAACGCGGGGTTACCGCCAGCGTCAACGCCGCTGTGCAACCGATCCTGCACAATTACATCGAGCGATTGCAAACCGAATTAAAAGCAGCGGGCTTTAACAACGACATACTCGTGATGAACGGCAACGGCGGCATGGTATCCGCTGCTCTGGTTGATCGGGAGTCTGCAAAAACCGTGATGTCCGGGCCCGCTTCCGGTGTAATGGCAGCCGCCTATACAGCCAAGCGCGCCGGAATACCCGATATCATTACCTACGACATGGGCGGTACCTCTTCCGATGTCGCGCTGATACTGGACGCGGTACCAAGCGTTAGTCATGAGCTCGAAATCGAATACGCAATGCCAATCCATGTACCAATGGTGGACGTTCGAACGATTGGTTCCGGTGGCGGTTCAATCGCCAGCATCAACGATGCCGGCTTACTGCAAGTGGGCCCTGAAAGTGCCGGGGCTACCCCTGGCCCCATCTGCTACGGCCGTGGTGGAACAAAAGTTACTATCTCTGACGCCAATCTGGTGCTCGGCCGTCTTAACGATAAAGCGCTGTTCTCGGTGGACAATGACATATCGAAAAGCGATATCAGAACGGCAATTGATCAACAGATCGCAAAGCCGCTGTCCATGCCAACCGATGACGCGGCCGGGGCAATACTTACCATCGCCAATAACAAAATGGCCGGAGCGGTACGCATGGTCTCTATCTCGCGCGGCCATGACCCGAGAGATTTTGCCCTGTTTGCGTTCGGCGGTGCCGGTCCCTTGCACGCCGTTGCAATCGCCAAAGAACTGGGCATACCGAAAGTTCTGGTTCCTGCACGCCCCGGTATAACCAACGCCCTCGGTTGCGTGGTAGCCGATGTCAGACACGATTTCGTCAACACCATCAACCGGCCACTCGACTCTATAGATAACCAACAACTTCGCCAAACACTCGAAGCACAAAGCGAGCGCGGAAAAACATTGATCGATGCGGAGACCATTCCGATCGAGAACATTCACTATCGATACTCAGCCGATATGCAGTTTATTGGTCAAACACACTTGCTGAATGTGCCAATTGAATCAACAGAGATCACGCGCGAACAGTTGCAGCAGCACTTTGAAAAAGTCTATCTCAATCGTTTTCATGTCGAGCTGCCGGAAATTCGAGCCAACCTCGTTAACCTGAATACCACCGTGATTGGCAATCGTGCCGAACTCGATCTGCAAAAACTGATTGACCCGAACGGTCGAAAACAAACACCGGGCGAGGCCACTATCAGCACGCGGCCAGTCTGGTTTGCCGGCCAATGGCACGACTGCTCCGTATACCAGCGCGAGCTGTTGCCTCTTGATGCGATCATTGATGGGCCGTCAATAGTTGAGCAAATGGATACGACAATCGTCATTGAACCCGGGTGCACTGCACGCAGCGACAATGACGGCAACCTGATTATCGAGATTCACTAGATATGCAAAACCACCAGGCCGCGACCGATGCCTCTATAGATCCAATCACCCTCACGGTTATACAATCGAGTTTGCAGCAGGTCTGCGACGAAATGGATCTGAGTTTCTCGCGTGCGGCATTCTCGCCTATCATCGCCGAGGCGAATGACCGGTCTGACGGTATTTATTCTGCCGACAATGGAGAATTAATCGCTCAGGGCGCTCTCGGCTTGCCGGTTTTTGTCGGCACCATGCAATTCTCCACGCGCATCCTTATAGAGATGATTGAAAAGAAACAGGTTGCAGCACCGGAACCAGGCGACATCTATATCGTCAATGATCCCTACCTCGGTGGCACACATCTAATGGACGTACGATTCGCCATGCCGTACTACCACAATGGTGAAATATTCTGCTGGCTGTCAAACACAGGCCACTGGCCAGACATCGGCGGTGCGGTACCCGGCGGTTTTTCAGCCAACGCCACCGCCGTCGAGCAGGAAGGGTTGAGGCTACCTCCGGTAAAGCTGTTTAAGCGCGGCGAAATGGACCCTGAAATTTACGCGATTATCTGTTCAAACATTCGTGTCGCCGAACAACGCATAGGTGATATTAAAGCCCAGTCCGCAGCACTGCTGGTCGGCCAGGAACGACTGAATCAGCTTATTCAAAAGTACAGCGCCGATACCCTAAAGAAAGCCATTGCAGAGTTAAAAAATCGTGCGGCACAACAAATGCGCCAACGTATAGCAGGGATAAAAGACGGCACATACACGGGTACGGCGTTCGTCGATTCCGATGGTGTTGTTAACGAACCGCTGACAATACAAATAAACATGCGCAAGCAGGACTCGGAGTTACATATAGATTTTGACGGCAGCAGCCCTCCGTGTGCAGGCCCCATGAACTCCGTGCTCGCCACCACCCAGTCGTCGGTGTACCTCGCGATGCGGCATATTTTTCCCGATGTACCGATAAACGCGGGAGCATTCGATCCTCTGCATATCGCCGATCCGAAAGGTACGTTTCTGTATGCCAAATACCCGCGGCCTGTGTCCGGTTGCGCTGCTGAAGTATCACAACGAATCGCAGAGGCGGTCTTCGCAGCCCTGGTTCCGGCGATACCGGATCTGGTCCCGGCTGCACCAGCCGGTTCCAGCGGAAATTTTGCTCTCGGTGGTTATGATCCGCTAAAAAGCAGTTCATACGTCATGTACCAGTTGTCTGGCGGAGGCTATGGCGGCAACCAGCAACAGGATGGATTAACCAACGGCTGTTCGACGATAGGTATTTCAAAAACACCACCCATCGAAGTGATGGAACAGTACTTTCCCGTGCTCTACCGCGAATATGCATTACGCGAAGGCTCCGGCGGCTCGGGCAAACATCGTGGTGGTTTTGGCATTCAATATAGTATTGAACTGCGGCGAGGTGAAGCGACAGCCTCTTTCGTGATGGACCACGGCAGAGTGGGTCCGCAGGGAGTATTGGGGGGTAGCGACGGGGCGCCAAACGTAGTAACCGTCTGGCGTGATGGTAAAGCCTACACTCCGCCACACTTATCCAAAGATCAGGGTATCAGTATCGTTGCCGGAGACAGGGTCGATGTGGCGACTCCTGGCGGTGGCGGTTTTGGCAATCCCGCCAGTCGGTCACGCGAGCTTATAGAATACGATCTGGAATGCGGCTACTACACAGAAGAGCAAATCAAAGAGCAATATCCACCCGACTAAATGAAACACAGTTAGTTTTCATTGCAACAAGTAGCCATGGCTTACCCGGTAATGCCGCCACAACTTTCTAGAAGATGGCCGGCTCATCTACCGCGTCACCGTGTGTGGTTTCCAGAAAATCAAAATCGCAACCCCGGTCTGCCTGCAATATGTGTCGTGAAAACATCCAGCCATAACCGCGTTCATAGCGAGGTTTGGGCTGCTGCCATTGTGCACGACGCGCTTCGAGTTCCTCCGCATCAATCTGTAAATCAATAGTGCGGGCGGCCACATCAACCGAAATGACATCACCCGTTTTCACCAGTGCCAGCGGACCGCCAACGTAGGATTCCGGAGCAACGTGCAGTATGCAGGCGCCATAACTTGTGCCGCTCATACGCGCATCAGAGATACGCACCATGTCGCGTATGCCTTGCTTTAACAGCTTTTTCGGTATGGGCAACATACCCCATTCCGGCATTCCGGGACCACCTTTGGGACCCGCATTGCGCAATACCAGCACGGTGTCTTTAGTGACATCGAGATCGTCATCGTCAATCCCGGCTTTGAGTTCTTCGTAGGAGTCGTACACCAGTGCCGGCCCCTCGTGCTTCAACAATCGTTCCTCGCAGGCAGAGGGTTTTATCACGCAACCATCCGGTGCCAGGGATCCCTTAAGCACTGCCAGTGCTCCTTCCTTGTATATCGGGTTAGCGGTCGTTCGAATAACATCATCGTTATACACCTGCGCTTTGGAAATAACATCGCCAATGGTTTTTCCCGACACCGTTATACAGTCGGTGTGCAGCTCGCTTTTAATCTCGGCAAGCATTGCCGGCAATCCACCGGCATAGAAAAAATCTTCCATGAGATACGTGTCGCCACTGGGGCGCACATTGGCAATCACGGGAACACTTCGACTCTTGCGCTCAAAATCATCGAGACTCAGATCAACGCCACTGCGTCTCGCCATGGCAATAAGATGGATAATTGCGTTAGTGGAGCATCCCATGGCCATTGCCGCTGATACACCGTTTTCGTAAGCCTTGCGGTCCAGAATGTCAGATGGCTTAAAGTCGTCCCATACCATCTCCACAATACGCCTGCCAGAGGCACTGCACATGCGAATATGACCTGAATCGGCCGCCGGTATCGAACTGGCACCGTTCAGACACATACCGATACTGTCAGTGATAGACATCATGGTGGCCGCGGTTCCCATGGTCATGCACGTCCCATACGATCGGGCTATGCCACCCATGACTTCATTCCAGTCTTCACGCTCGATTTCACCCGCGCGCAAATCATCCCAATACTTCCATGAGTCGGAACCGGACCCCAGAGTCTTGCCACGCCAGTGCCCTCGCAGCATGGGTCCGGCAGGAACATAGATTGCCGGAATATCCATACTGATTGCCCCCATTAAAAGCGCGGGCGTGGTTTTATCACAGCCCCCCATCAACACCGCACCGTCGACCGGATGGCTACGCAGCAACTCCTCGGTTTCCATGGCGAGAAAATTCCGGTACAGCATTGCAGAGGGCTTGACGATGGGTTCGGAAAGCGAGATTGCCGGCAGTTCTATTGGCAACCCGCCGGCTTGCAGGATACCGCGCTTGATATCATCAACCCGGTGTTTGAAATGCGAATGACACTGATTGATATCTGACCAGGTATTGACAATGGCAATAAGCGGTCGCCCCTCCCAATCGTCTGCAGAAAAGCCGATTTGCATAAACCGCGAGCGGTGACTGGATGATCTGAGATCATCTTCCCCAAGCCAGCGATAACTTCTGAAATCTTTTGCGTTTTTCTTTTTATTCGCAGCCATCATCCGACCCTGAGTTTCCCGAACTCCGATTGTACCCGAAACACACAACCATCGAACAAGACGGCCAGGCGACCTCACGAAAGCTAATCAGTCGCCACGTGATTGGACACCCGGCGTCTAAACCAACTATCCTGTCACCGCAACGACAGCACCAGTCAGATTCAATGGCTGGTGCCGCCGCTACACAATAACCTCCTGTTCCATGATCATTTGAGAGCACAACCATGACCTGGCTGGTATATCTTTCTGGCGAAATTCACACCGACTGGCGACAACAGATTGCAAAGGGTGCAGAGCATCACAAACTGCCCGTTTCATTCTGTTCGGCGGTCACCGATCACGACGCAAGCGATGCAGCTGGTGATGTATTGGGCGCAGAGACTGAAAATTTCTGGCGCGATCACAAATCGTCCAAGGTCAACAGTATCCGCACCCGCAGTTTGATTGGCAAATGTGATATCGCGGTGGTTCGGTTTGGTGATAAATACAAGCAGTGGAATGCCGCTTTCGACGCAGGACAGCTTGCCGCTTTGGGCAAACCGTACATCACACTTCACGACGAAAGCGTTATTCATGCACTAAAAGAAGTGGATGCTGCTGCCATGGGTTGGGCAAAGACGCCCGAGCAAGTCGTCGAGATATTGCGTTATGTGACGACGGCATGAAGAAATAGTACGCACCGAGCCGAGAAACACTGGCTTGCTGATCACGAATTTTCCTTGCTTGTTTCCCTGGCTATGCTGGATTGGCTAAGACAGAGTTGTCACCCGGGACGATAAATTCGAACCTGACTGTCTAATCAAAACGTGGAGTTTCGGATGACTTGCAAAAGTACGTTTCCTTCGCGGCGAAAATATTGTGATACGCGAAACAGAGTCCAAAAACTGATTGTGTCGTCCTCAATAGCAGCTCGAAAAGAAGCCGGCACCACAAACTGCCCGTCGTCAGTCAAAGTACACGACAACGCCCAACTCTGGTTAGAGCTATCCCTGTAGCTCAGGCTAAAAAACATATGGCTATTTCCATCTGAACCACGCATCCACCGGTACTCTGTACCAGAAGTGACTGTAGAGCCTTTGACCGGTGAAACTTGCCGTAGATCAAGGCCTTCTGGCATGACAATATTGGCAATTGCAGGGAAAACATCCCCGGGCACATCTATCTGAAGCCCGGTCGCCGCACTGGTGTCAAGTGGTTGCACTGTTCCGTAATTCACGAACTCTGAGGGCTGAAGCTCTGTCACGGTTCCAAATCTATTGCTAACCGTCAGAACTTCACCAGCTCCGATGAGACTAATCACTATACTCTGGTCGACCGCACCTGCAGAAAGAGGTCTCGCATCACACCTGTCTGATGTTCCGGCCTGCCGTAAAAAGTTTAGAGCCTCCTCAAGGGTATCTGTGCCGGTAAAAAAATGCCTGGCACTTTCTTCACCATAAAACTGAGCGCTAGCCACAGTCTGTGGATTGCCCGAACCATCAAACCCGCTGGCAACATCAGTTACAGACAGTACCCCGTAGAAGGCAACACCTGCTGAACGCAATATTGACCCGTTAGAAGCACCTTCTTCACCAACCTCGACATCGGTCGGCGACAATTCAGAACCCTCATTCGACCCTTCCATCGACGACGGGCTACTTGAGCCACCGCTGTCCGTCGGGGTAATTAATCCGGAATCAGAACTACCCCCTCCGCAACCACCAATAACTATAATCGAAAATACACAGCAATGGCGTAGGAAAGACACTGAGCAACTCCTGTTTTGTTTACTTCAAAATCAGCTTTATACCAAACAACCAGTTTCATTGTGCCAGGGTATGCTTTTCTTGTGACAAAGTATTTATTGCAACCATGCTGTACATCACAAAGACTCACTTGCCAGACCAAACTTCCATAAATGCACTGGTGAAGAGCCATCGTTTGATGAATCTGGCATGGGCCTGTCTTGCTCATTGCCACGGTTACGTCAGCTATATAATGCGTTCCTTTTGAAATTCATTTCCTTTGTTAAAAACCATGCTATCGATACATCAGGTACAGCACATACTTATAGGTGTTTTGTTACCTCTGAACAGATCCCTGCTATCAACGCATTAAGGGATTTCCGGCAGGGACAGATGAGGCAGGAAATATTCAAAGACATCTAAAACCAACAGATCACAATTTTTGTACTGAAACGCTGATAATTAGTTCTCATAGACGCAAAAAGTATAATAATTCATTCTACAAAACCGGTTTTTCCATTCAACAATACGGCCTTTTGCACGTTACATTGGTTCTCTCTTGACAATGCAATATCCCGCTGTACGTAATATTAAGTTGGCTAGCAGAGACTACGAATAATAATTAGAAAATAATTAGCAGACACCCATCGCACCCAATGTCTCTAACTTTGAATTATCGGGTGCAGGATATATAAATATGAAAAACTTGCTCCTAAGCCTGCCACTCTTGCTCTTGTCTCAAACCTCTGTCGCTGACAACCATAACGTTTTTAATTTCAAACTGGGTGCACACGGTGGCGGCTTTGGCTTCGGACCGGCAATCGAATATAGAATAAATAACGATTTGTCATTTAGTGCCCTTTATGAAACATTTTCTCTGAGTTCAGGAAATGTTGATGCCAGCTCTACCGGAATCGGATTGGGACTGCGCTACTATTTTAATAATGCAATATCAGAAGACTACTATCTCAATTTCACCGTGGCTACCGGCAGCGCAGAGGCAAGCGATTTTTTCTCACAAGTGAATGTGGATGTAACCAGTGTGTCCCTGACGTTTGGAAAATCATGGTTCTGGAATCATGTGAATTTTGACGCCGGAATTGGCTTACGGTCTTTATCGATCGGTGAAATTGATAATACCACTGGCCTTGATACATCCAGCATTGAAGATCTGGAAGGTACCGGCCCATCGATCAATTTGGCACTCGGTTATGCTTTCTAGTTTAATAAAACACAGAAACAACGTTTAAGTGTAATGAACCTCCAAACGTTGTGAATGTGAATCAGTCAGTTGCGCTACAGCAAGGCAGCGCTTTCGGATAAAGCCCGTTTTTATCAAGAGCGGGCCTATTCAACAGCGCTAACGCGGTTGTAGCTTAGCTGACTGGCTCCTGAAGGGTTGACTAATTCTTCCGGCAGCACGACCGCGGCCACCCCGCCCTCGACAGGCTCACCCACACAGCAAAAGAATTACAACCTCGATTGTATTAGCGCCATTAACTTTCTTTGGTCAGCAGCGAACTTCCGAATTCCCTCGGCCAATTTTTCTGTAGCCATTGCGTCTTCATTCATCATCCAGCGAAAAACACCTTCATTAAAATCTGAAATTTTCTCTATTTTACTATTCTGTGCGCTGGCCGCAGACAGTTTCTCGGGTAAGTCGCCATAGTTGTTTTCCAGTTCACTCAGCAGACCAGGGGAAATAGTTAACAAGTCACAACCAGCCAGTTCGGTAATCTCCGCAATATTTCTAAAACTTGCACCCATAACTACTGTGGAGTAACCGAATTTTTTGTAATAATCGTAAATATTACTAACCGACAGTACACCCGGATCTTCATCAGGAGCGTATTCCGGCTTACCGCCATTGGCCTTGTGCCAGTCCAGAATTCGACCAACAAAGGGTGAAATCAGGGTGGCGCCAGCTTCAGCGCAGCCCACTGCCTGAGCCAGATTGAACATCAGGGTCATATTCACGTGAATACCCTGTTTCTCAAGCTCAGCCGCTGCCTGGATGCCCTCCCATGTAGTAGCCAGTTTTATTAAAATACGATCACGGTCGATACCGTTTTGCTCATACAGAGAGATCAGTTGTCTGCCTTTTTCAACGCTAGCATTTGAGTCAAAAGACAAATGCGCATCAACTTCGGTCGAGACGCGACCAGGAACGATCCCCAGAATCTCTTTCCCGAAATTCACACACAGCTGATCGATTACGGCATCAAGTCGATCCGCATCACTTAAACTACCGGAAGTATCGCTAATTGCTGCATCTAGCAGATGCTTGTATTCTTCCTGTTGCGTCGCGGCCAGAATTAACGACGGATTGGTAGTGGCGTCCTGAGGCTTAAACTGACGCATACTGTCTATATCGCCAGTGTCGGCGACTACAGTCGTGTATTCTTTTAACTGATTGAGCAAGTTGCTGTTCTGGACCATAGCGGCAGCCTGTAAATGCGAGTTGGGAAGAGCCTTATTATAGGGCCACCTCACAGGTAATACAGATTTTTCGGTACTGCAGGATAACGAATCTGTTTGGCGGGCGTCCTCACGGCAACATGCAGGATTCAGTCGACCATCCAGGCCTGGAAACAGGCACTACCAGAGACTGGAGCCCTTGCGACTGTTTCAGGAAAAACTCGCACAAAGTATGTATCAAACGTCGCTGCAATCTACTCGGATTCAACCAGATTTTTGAGATTTTCAAGGCCCCTGTCATAATCCGCGGCGATCCACTTTTTCATCAACACACCAAAGAGCCTCCCTACCGGACCCGCCCCCATGTCTGTAGTCATGCTCCAGGTTGCGTTGGTCTTGTCCCCTGCAGGTTCCAGATTCCAGCCAGCGGTCGCTGACCCCATATCACCAAAATCCAGATTGGCAACAATCGACTCGTTGAGGGCACTGTCGGTGATTTCCATACGCCCTGCCCCTACCTTCTTATGGTCAGACGCCCACTCCATGACAGCACCCACTCCCTCGGGAATATCGTTAAAGGTGTTTTTCGTCTCCGGATCGTATTGCAGCCACGGTGACCACGCGATCGTTTTTTCCAGATTATTGAAATGGGGAAAAATTTCTTCTGCGGTAGCGTTGATTTCGATTGATCGTGCAACACTGACTTCACGGGGGAGAAACATGCCGACAATGGCGAGCACCACTACTGCAAGCACAACGAAGCTGACTATTCGTTTGAAAACACGCATTAGAGAGTTCCTTTTCCATAGCTTCCGGACCGTCAGTCTAGCGAGGAAAGCAGCGCGTGTGAACAAATCCGCCGATAGTACCGCCGTATCTACCAGTTCAGAACAGGTGTTCGTTTGTGTTTGGCAACTCACGACTGCGTCGCGCCTTTGGGATCAACATGCGTATTCGCGGAAACGGCGAACAAGTGGAATCAAAACACCGGATATTAATCAATACCTCCCGGTTATATACTGGCCATCCAGCGTGTGGGAAGTTGTGTTGTCGCTGTTGTCGCAACCCATAGTGATTCCGCAAGATCATCGCCCAGCAAGCTGGCAACCTTCGCACGTACCCGGTTTTCCCGGCTTTTATAATCCACAGGGCTCAGCAGATCAGACTGACCAGTCAGGGTTGAGTTATTGCTCAAAGTTACGCGAACAGCTGCAACGGTTTCAGCCATAGTCTCACTGGTGCTAACGCTCACTCGATCACGCAGTGCTGTTAATTCCGGATCCTTGCAACCAGCGCTCGTGAAGGTATCCAGGCGTGTTGTGTCATAGCCATAGCTTGCAAGTGCGGCGACATGTCGGTAACTAAACTTTGCAGCCAGCGCAGTGTCTGGCTCGGTAATGTTACAAATGTCTAGATACTGTGGATGTACCGTGATGAAAATCGTTTTTATATTTTCCGGAATTATACTGTGACGGTCGCGAAGCTGAATCAATGCGTCCAGCGCTGCATGGGTTCCGTGACAGCAGGCGTGGAACTTGTGACTTACCTCTTCGAAACGGTAGGTCTCGCCCAAACCATCGAAAGCGGAATCATTAAAATCGCCATGGTGCGACTCGGCAAAACCCTGGACGCCATCAAGCCCCCTGTCAGCCGCCAGAAACCCGCGCCGCGCCAGCAGCGCCGCCTGCACACCATTGGCAGCTGCAAGCCCTGCATGAAGTGGTTTTCCCATCGTTCCAAACTGTGCCTTGACCCCACCGGCGCTAGACGCTGCAATACTCAGTGCATTTTGGATCTGGTCAACGGATAACCCAAGCAGACGAGCACACGCCATCGCTGCACCAAACGTTCCGGCGGTAGCCGTAATATGAAAGCCTTTACGATAATGCGCTCGACCGAGCCATTGTCCAATGCGAACGGTCAATTCCATTCCCAATAACGCGGCGGTCTGCAATTGCTCAGGTTGTGCATCGATCTTGTCCGCGATAGCAAGCGCTGCCGGAAGTACCGCGGCTGAAGGATGTCCAAGAGAGGCAAAATGAGTGTCGTCATAATCCAGAGCGTGACCAATAGTGCCGTTGACCAGAGCTGCGGATCGCGCCGGTAAACGTTGATTGTGGCCAATCACCAACGATTCATTTGCACCGCCTGCTTCCGCTTCATGGTCACGGAGTATTTGCGATACCGGTTCCGTCTTTCCGGCTAACGCGACCGCCACCCAGTCAACCACTGAAAGCCGTGCGATATTTATGGCTGAAGCAGGAATGCTCTCTGTATTCGTATCAACCACAAAACGGGCTATTAACGAACTGATATTTTTGCGATCAGGCATGGAGTCAGTGTACTAACGTTCAGGGTTTTTTGGGCTGAATTCAGCTCTGATGCGCCCGCCGTCCGCACCGGGCAATGGCGCACGGGTATTCGCACTATCCGATTGAACTGGCAGAGCGGCCAGCTCAACAAAGGTTTCACCAATGGATGCCTTGCTTTCACGCAGAAACGGATGGTCCGATAACTGCGCCACCGAGTTTAGTCTCGCATTGGCTATGTTCGCGGCGTCTAGCTGAGCCAGCAGGGAGGCAGCGTCCAGTCGCGCAAAGACCCCGTTAACGATCGTATCCAGTGTCTCGCGGTTTGCATAGCGTTGTGGATTGTCTTCAAAACGCGGATCAGTGACCAGATCCGGCCGTTGCAATACTTGTGTGCAAAGTGAAGCGAACTCCCGATTACTTTGTACCGAGATTAACACTTGACCATCCTCACAATCATACGCGCCATAAGGTGCAATGAAGGAATGCTTGAGGCCCGTACGGACAGGAGCCCCACCCATGTAACGATGTGCCAACAGCTGCATGTTCATCCAGTCAGCCATCACATCAAACATCGATATCTTCAGATCAATGCCGAGACCTGTTCTGCCGCGTTGAAGCAGCGCCCGCAGGATGGCGGAAAATGCGGTTAACCCGGTTGATAAATCGGACAGCGAGACACCGACTCGAGCTGGTGCATCAGCGCTGCCGGTGACGGCGCAAATCCCGCTTTCAGCCTGCACCAGAAAATCATAGGCCTTCTTCTTAGAGGCGGTGCCGGTGTCACCGTAACCGGAAATTGAGCAAGTGATCAAACCCGGATTCTGCTGGCGCAATTCATCGCCTGCCAGGCCCAGTCTCTCCACCGCGCCAGGCCTTAGATTAGACAATAGAATATCAGCATTACGTACCATAGACCGTAAGACATCCATATCTTCAGAATCTTTCAAATTCAGACAAATCGATTCCTTACCCCGGTTCAACCAGACAAAAATAGCGCTTTGCCCGTTGGCCCCAGTGTCATAACCTCTTGCAAAATCGCCCTCCGGTCGCTCAACCTTAATCACTCTTGCACCGGCATCAGCCAACAACAGCCCGCAATAAGGGGCCGCAACCGCCTGCTCGAGCGAGACAACCAGAGTTCCCTCAAGTTCGTTATGTAACCCCATTAGTGGTCCGTCCAACTAATAGTTACGGATTCACTGGTGTAATGCGCGGAATCAGAAAAAAGGTACATAGGAGAGTCTTTTCATTTTTGTCCAAAAACTGTGAAGCGCACAGACAACGACCTCGTGGTTTTAAATGAGTCCGCAGGCATGAGCTGCAACACAGCTCTGCATCGATAACTGTTCTTACAAATTTGATTCGAATGAATTATCCGCAATCAGTTATAGCTTCTCTCAGGATGCCATCCAACTGCACCATCCGGTGTTAAATCCAGCAAGTGCCACACTGCACAGAAATCATCACCCGGACCAAACATCGACGAAGCGACGCGCACAATGGAATCACCATCGCGCTCAAAAACAGATACACCCGGCATGTAACCGTCACCAGAGGTAAAACCCATGTCCGCGGCGAAGCCGTTTTTCTCCACTGATACCATCTGAAAGTCCCAGCCACGCTCCGACCGATATGCTTGTTGAACCTCTACCGAATCCGGTGAGCTGATTACAAATGCAGCGCGATCTTTCAGGTGTTGCGATACGCCGTTAAAACCGTCTGCCCACAACATACAATAGTTACAGCTGGTGCCCATATTGTGTACAACAAAAAGACTTTGTTTGTCTCCAAATAGCGAAGACAAGCTGACAGAGCCACTTTCACTGTCAAACTGGTAGTCTTGCACCGTCTCTTTCGGAAGCTTTTTTTGCAACGCAGTGACCTGCCCGCGCAAATCCATAATCTGCTTTCTGAGTTCGTGAATTTTTTCCGTTGACATCAACCCTTTCCTCTGTGGCGTCTGTACCAATGTACACCCGGTTTGGTGATTTTCCAAATTCACTCGAATTGCACACCAATCAATGCAGACCAGATCCGCAAAATGACCAGAGCATCGGGATACTTTCATAGAAGTGTTCCAGAGGGTAAGGTGACCCCGAGGCAATCTCCTCGCATTCGTTTCTCACCGGCATTAACAGGGACGAATTGCCCAAGCATGTGCATGAAGCAAAATGACTGGCGTTGTTTGACGAGATAAGTTGTTAAACGAGTTAAGTAGAGCGGTACACTATTAAAATCCAAAACATACAGGCAGGAGGCGCACTATGTCGGTTGGCAGTGAATTTGAAGGTGGGTGTTCGTGTGGAAATCTTCGCTATAGAATAAGTTCTAACCCGCTAATCGTGCACGCGTGCCATTGTCGGCAATGTCAGCGGGTAACAGGTAGTGCGTTCGTCATGAACGCATTGATTGAAAAAAGCGAAGTCACAATTATCTGCGGTTCTACCGCACACTGCCGATTTCCGGATACTCAGTATTGTGGTACTGGCTACATGGTAACGCTGAGGGTGCCAGCCCGTCGGTTCCTGCGAGGCAGGAGACAAAGACGAAATATCGGACACCTGACATATGCTTCGCCTGGCCATTTCACAGGCAACAGTTACAGCACAATCAAACTAAGGCTTGATCATTTGCGAAAACCGGCCCGGGGATACTCTTCCCGGACCGGGTCTCTACAGTAAATTTAGTTAATCCTTAATCTCATACGATATCTTTGCAGTATCAGGACCTGTAGGACTAGCGGTCCAGTAAATTTTCTTGCCAACGTTTTCGCCCGCCACTATCTCGTTAACCCCGTCGGCGGTGTAACCTGTCATTTGACCGTCTTTCATCTGCAGCAACCAGGTGGAGTCAATGCCAATAAAGGCAGAGGCTGGATTTCCTTCAACTTCGGTCAGCCCGTTACTGTTGATGAGTTTGCCAGTGCCTTTGTCATCAAACATAACGTTGTTGGTGAATGTGGTGACGTTTTTATCGTCTCCTTCGAGCGTACATGTAGCGGCGTTAATCATCGCCATGCCTGTATCACCCTTCATCATGTGCATAAAATCCATCTTGCAATTGTAATCACCCGCTGTTGGCAACTGTGCCTGCACAGTGGCGACTGGCGCCAGCACAGCGGTGACGAAAATTGCGGTAAACCCTTGAAATTTCACGATAGCGTCTCCTTGTAAGCTCGTACAGTAATTAGTAGCTGGAACCAATATTCTCTGCTGGAAGAGCATCACTGGCAAACGATGACTACACGCTCTCCCTGCGTCGCAGCCGCTCAACTATACTAAAACAGCGAATGCGCAGGTATCATCCTTTCGGGTAATTGATCGCCGTTTACATAAACTATTCGATGTAACACTTCCTCTACCGCTTACAGCAACCGGAAGAGCCAACCAGGCCACTAAGCCAACCGGCCTTTGATCAGGGTTTACCGGTAACAAAGTCATAACCTGCCCTTACGAGCCTGAGAATTACCTGTAATTCACCCTTTGATTGAGGTGTGTAAATCAGAACAAAACCCTCCCAGCCGGGCCGTTCGGTGGACCAGGGGTGAAAGGTAGCCCAACCTCGTTTGACAGCCTGCAATGCATGTTCCGGGGACAGCGACGCGTGCAGGCTGCCGTCTGGATGCATATGTGCAAACTCGCGCCCCCCGACAATCCGCTCAGGGCGCGCTATTGTCACACTCTCATCAATCCAGAATCCCCTGGTTCCGTGCATGGAAATAACCGTCGCACGAATATCGACGCCCGGGATATCTTCCACCTGACGAAGCAACTCTTCTGACAACGCGGGATCCGTACTAACGCCTGTTTGTACGTGGGGCACACTATTGGTTGTACCCGGAACCTGACTAATCCTTCGCGGCAATTCCAGTGGTTGGCCGAATGCAACCGTAAAAAAAAATATTGATGTGAGTGCAACAGTCAACACGCTCGTTTTTAATGAACCGTTCATTGGTATCCCGTTATTATCTGCAACCCTGTGATTTGATTGTCCTCTTGTGGAATGCACTTTCCTGCGATGACCGTCCCCGTTAGTTTACAAGGTTGACCTGGTGGCACAAAAGCTTCTCTACGTGCGAAACCGTATTACCCTCACACAGTTTAGAGATATTACCCGGAACAGCCGGAATTGAGTGTATAAATACCAGTGAGACCTCCATATAGCCAACGAGTAAATATCGAATGCACTACGATCCGCGTTGCGACAAACGACCGCTGCCCTACGACCCGTTTAAAAGTTGCACTGTGCCAAGACCAATCGGATGGCTTTCATCCATATCCGGTGATGGTATCGCCAACCTGGCACCTTACAGCCAATGGCAAAACCTGACGTTTGATCCACCGCTGGTCATGTTTGCCGCGAATGGCTACCCCGATGGCAGACGTAAAGATACCGTCTTGAATGCTGAACAGACCGGCTGGTTTGTCTGGAACATGGCAACCTGGGAATTGCGAGAGGCTGTAAATCTCTCTGCACAGGCATTTGACTTTAAAATAGATGAGTTCGATCGAGCCGGAGTTACTAAAGCGGAATGTATAGATGCACCAGGGCCTCGTGTGGCCGAGTCACCGTGTCATTTTGAATGCAAATATCTATCGACACAACGGTTTCCAGGCAATAGTAAGGTGGGCAATGTCGATGTAGTGTTTGCTGAAGTAGCCCGAATTCATGTGAGCGATGCCGCAGTCACTTCCGAAGGAAAAATAGATATTCCGAAAGTCAAACCGATCGCACGCATGGGGTACTACGACTACGCCGTAATTGATGAGGTTTTCGAGATGCGCATTCCAGGCTCGGATGCCGCCGCAGACGGGCTTGAAGGCAGAGCCTGAACCTGGTGGTTGATCCCGACACTACTATTGTCAAAACGCTTTTCTATCCAGGACTAATCGTCAAGCCACTTATTATTAACATTAACTATGCGGCACGGGA
>CAYPCS010000050.1:15813-41938 GCA_964409275.1 uncultured Granulosicoccaceae bacterium | reverse complement strand
ACCTTGTTATTTATCATGAAAAAATGAAACAGTACTATGCTGCCGTCACCGGGACTCCAATAATGTTAATCCTGCTATGGCTAACAATGACTCTATGCGGCCTAAAGGCTCACTGAAACAGGTTAGACGGGGTTAAGGCCTGAATACGGTGTCAATGAGGAGTCTGTTGTGACTGGTGGATAATTGTCTGCCGGAGTTTATTTCCTGTGGTGCTTTTGCCTTCCTGCAGACTCCTGTGTGTATTCATCAATGTTGCTGCAGTCGTACCTGATGCCACAGTTCAAACATGAATGAGTGAAAGTATTATACTGGAATTTGGCCCCTTCACCTTTTTCGAAAAATCTGTTTTTGCAGTAAGGACAAACCTGGATTTGTAAAATGTAGCCCCCGATTCCTGAGATGAAAACAACTAAAAACAGGACTGGTAAAACAGGTTTCAAAAATGACAGGTATCCGGAGACAATACAAACGCACAATACAATGGATGTCACGCACACATATGCGGTGTACTTTAATTTTCTAATGTAATCTAGCGTCCTTACTATTTCCAGTCTTCGTTTTGACAATTCTCTCGCTCGGCTTCGCCAGATATGTGCGCACTGCTTACCGCACTCACTCGCGCATGGCTATTGACAATTGGTGAATGGTATAGAACTCCATGCTCGCAGGGTCACCATTTCGATCTGGTCTTTGCTCTGTACTATGGTGCTTCATGCCCATCTTTTTCATGACTCTTCCAGATGCCGGATTACTTGTAAGATGAAGTGCATATACTCTTTCTAGATTTAGTTCGTCGAAGGCAAAATTAACAAGCCTTATACCTGCTTCGGGACAGTACCCGTTTCCCCAGTAGGGTTCGCCAATCCAATAGCCTAGATTCGCTTGTGTTTTTTCAATATGAGTTAAACTAATGGCACCGAATAAAACCCCGGTTTCCGATGACGTGATTGCGTAGCTCAGTTGAGTTCCCGCTTTTAGTTTCACCGGGTGTGAATTTATCCATTCCTCAGCCATGCCGTCGCGATACGGATGGGGTATATTCAAGGTCATTTTTGCAACGTTGATGTTACCTGCCATTCGCTGCACATCTTTTGCGTCGTTCAGGGTAAAGCCACGCAGGACTAATCGGTCGGTTTTTAAATCTGGCTGGTTCATCGGTTCACAACACGGTTTACGAGGGCACAGTGATCAAGCATGAAGAGTAATACATCAAAATATAATATTGTTCGTTAAAAAAATCCCTGCCGGGAGCGTTGACCGGAAAGCATAAACACCAGCGTAATAGCAACCATAGAAACAAGGAGCAGCACTGCCGACATCACCGCCGCCGCATGATTGTCAAATGCCTGCACGCTGTCGTATATAGAAATCGCTATCGTTCGCGTTTCATCCGGAATGCTGCCACCCACCATTAGCACGACACCAAATTCGCCAAGTGTGTGCGCAAATACCAGAACAGCGGCGCCCAGAACACCTGAACGAACCAGTGGTAGCTCTATCGTTTGAAACTGCTGCCATCGTGACAGGCCGCAGCACGCTGCCGCATCTCTTACATCACGACTGATCGATTCAAAGGCCCGTTGCATGGGTTGCACTGCAAACGGAATGTTGAAAATAAGTGAGGCGACCAGCAGGCCTTCAAAGCTAAAAGCCAGTGATTTGCCGAACAGGCTTTGGTACATGCTCCCCGTGACGGAAGAAGAGGAAAAAACTGATAATAAATAGAAACCAAGAACGGTTGGGGGTAACACCAGCGGGAGGGCGATGACTGCCTGAATAAATGGTTGACTGCGTCCCTGATGCCAGGCAAGCCAGCGTGCAATCAACAGTCCGAGCGGCAAAATTAACACCAGAGTCCAGAGTGAAAGTTTCAGGGAAAGTGTTAGTGCAGCCCAATCCATATTTTGTAAAATTCCGTTGTCGGTTTGCTGGTTGCACATGTCGCACAGATAGCGACGCGATTTACCGGATTGCTTGCGAGGCTGGTATCTGTTTCTATCAGCCGTTGGTCCTGATCCCATTGTAAACAGGTGCGCCAGCGGGTGACTTAATTTTTCAAATGGCTTATCGCTGTGACGGGTCCTGGTGCCGCTGCGGATTTCGACCTGACAGGGGTCTGCTAAATCGTTAAACTTGAGAAGGATCGGCGTCAGTAAAAATCAGGCAAAAGCGGGAGCTACATGTCACACAGTGTCGAAATGACGGTCAACGGCGACGTTGTGCAGGGAACGGTAGAGTCGCGAACCTTGCTGGTGGAATTTCTGCGTGAACATCTCCGCCTCACAGGCACCCATGTTGGCTGCGATACGAGTCAGTGCGGGGCCTGTGTCATCCACGTCGACGGAAAATCCGTTAAAAGCTGTACAATGCTGGCCCTGCAGGCGCAAGGTGCTGACGTCACTACTATTGAGGGTTTGGCCAGCGCGGAGAATTTGCATCCGATGCAGGAGGCATTTCGGCTAAATCACGGTTTGCAATGCGGGTTTTGCACTCCGGGTATGGTGATGAGTGCGCTGGGGTTGATCGAGCAAAACCCTGACCCTTCAGAGGGCGATATTAGGGAGTGGCTGGAAGGCAATATTTGTCGTTGTACCGGTTATCACAATATTGTGAAATCGATTCAGGCCGGTGCCAAAATGATGAAAGCTGCACAATAAAGAATCGCTTGCATGCAGCACATAACATTTGCCTGGGTATTTTTCCGCAAGTTTTCCAGAACGCGCTAAAGAGACTTTATTCATGTACGAGTTTAAATATCACAAGGCATCTTCGGTTGAAGATGCACTGAAAGTGCTGGGAAACGCCGATGACGGCAAACTGTTGGCGGGTGGAATGACACTGTTGCCAACCATGAAGCAGCGACTTGCCTCACCTGATGTGCTGATTGATCTTGGTTCTATTCAGTCGTTGAATGGTATCGAAAAGCAAAACAATGCGATTGTCATCGGCGCCACGACCAGCCACGCCGAGGTGGCGGCGTCTGAACTGGTGCAAAACCATATACCGGCGTTGGCGTCACTGGCAGCACTGATTGGTGATCCACAGGTGCGTAATCGCGGAACGCTGGGCGGGTCTGTTGCCAACGCTGATCCCGCTGCCGATTATCCGGCTGCTGTACTGGGTCTTGGTGCCACGGTTCGCACTGATCGCAGAAGTATTGAGGCCGATGATTTTTTCCTCGAAATTTTCGAAACAGCGCTGGACGAGCAAGAGATGATCACCAGCATTTCATTCCCGATACCGGATAAGGCGGCCTATGCGAAGTTTCCCAATCCTGCATCAAGGTATGCGGTTGTCGGGGTAATGGTGGCGCTTTTTGGCAACGAGGTTCGGGTGGCAGTAACCGGTGCGGCGGGCAATGCGTTTCGCCACAGTGAAATGGAGCAGGCCCTGGCGAAGAACTTTTCTGCAACGGCGCTCAAAGGCATTATTGTGCCTGCGGATGATTTAAACGAGGATATACACGCAACTGCAGAGTACCGTGCGCATCTGGTTGGTGTGATGGCCGGGCGCGCCGTAGACGCTTGCGGGTAGTTGAGCACGCTGATCTGAACCGGGGGCCGGTTTACCCGGAAACCGGCAGCGCCGAACCTCTACAATGGCGAGCGCGCCGATACGGTGCGTTTTTTTCGATCATTTTTACCTGGGCGCACGCGTGAAACCGGCAGCGCTAAGTTTGCAGGTGAAACAGCTGGCCCCGATACCACTGGATGCAGAAATCCATTGCGACGGGGGCGAGATGTTAGCGCTGGTGGGACCGTCGGGGGCGGGCAAGTCTACGCTGTTGCGAATAATTGCCGGTTTATCGCAACCGGAGCATGGCATCGTCCATTGCGCCGGCCACCGCTGGCTCGATACTGAAAATAATTACTCCCTACCCGCGCCTCAAAGAAAAGCGGGTTTTGTGTTTCAGCAATATGCGTTGTTTCCCCATCTGACTGCCAGACAAAATGTTGAGCAGTCGTGTCGGCACCTGACAAAATCACAACGACAGGAAAAAGCCGGCTACTGGCTGTCAAAAGTGAATTTGTCGGGTCTTGAAAACCGTCGCCCCTCGGAGTTATCTGGCGGGCAGCAACAGCGTGTTGGCCTGGCGAGAGCTCTGGCGAGGGAACCGGATGTTTTGCTACTTGACGAGCCTTTTTCCGCGGTAGACCGGGCCACTCGTGATCGCCTCTACCAGGAGCTGGCTACCATTCGGCGAGACTTGTCCATTCCTGCTGTGCTGGTCACACACGATCTCGATGAAGCCACCGTGCTGTGCGACAAATTGTGCATGTTGTCGCAGGGCACCACTCTGCAAAGTGGAAGTATCCGCGCAGTAACCGGTAAGCCCGTGTCAGTGCTGGTAGCGAGGCTTGTTGGTTACAAGAATATATTTCGCGGTACTGTTATCGATAGCTCGGCAGAGCGGGGTGCGATAATAGAGTGGCGAGGAGTGCGTCTGGAAGTCGGTGACCGGCGAGAGTTTGGCCACGGTCAACCGGTGCACTGGTGCATACCGCAATCGCATATCGTATTGCACCGACGCGATCGCCCTTCACGCGGCGAGCGTGAGAATCCATTGACTGGAACTATTGCAGGCATGCTCTCTATGGGAGATAACACAGTACTGGCAGTGCAGGTGGGTAATCCGGTTCGGCCACCTTTGTATATGTCGGTACCCGCTTATGTCGCAGAACGAAACGGGCTTGCCGAGGGACAATCCGTCAGTTGTTCATTGTTATCCGACAGTATTCATTTGATGTCGCCCGATCGCCTTGGACGCAGTCGGCGCTAGAATTATTTGAAGCGTGTATAAATTGTTTGATGCTGCCGGCTGATGCAGGGTACGGCGAGGCTGGTAACTGTATAAGTTACCAACCTCGACAAAAACCTGATTTATGTGCTCGCGAGTCGTGACGCCACGTTTTCCCAGTTAACCAGCTTGTCGAGAAAGTTGGATAAATACACCGGGCGCTTGTTTCTGAAGTCGATGTAATAGGAGTGTTCCCATACATCGCAACCCAATAGTGCAGTTTGATTAAAACACAGCGGATTTACGCCGTTTTCTGTTTTGGTAACCTTGAGAGAGCCATCGGTGTCGACTACCAGCCAACACCAGCCTGATCCAAACTGGCCAGCACCGGCAGCTGAAAATTCTTCCTTGAATTTATCGACGGAACCAAAAGCATCTTTCAGTCTTGACTCAAGTTCGGAGGGCATGTTGCCGCCGCCTGGACCCATCATTTCCCAAAACTGGGTGTGATTCCAGTGTTGCGATGCGTTGTTGAAAATACCGTTTTGGGCGACTGATCCAGCCGCGTATGTGCCTTTAACGATGTCTTCCACAGACTTGCTTTCCCATTCGGTTCCGGCGATCAGTTTGTTGCCGTTATCGACGTAGGCCTTGTGATGCAGGTCGTGGTGAAATTCCAGCGTTTCCCTGGACATGCCGGCGCTAGCCAGGGCATCGTGAGCATAGGGTAGATCAGGTAGTTCGAAAGCCATGGTAAACCTCGTTATTTAGCGGTAGAAATTGCAAGATACACGGTGCAGAGTTTATACGATTTTGCCCCGACGTGACATTAGTGATCATTGATGAGGGGGTCACTGTCACCGCCGGCTACGCGTTTACGTGACAACGCTGTTTGTCACAGTACATTAGACTATGCTCCGTGTTCATTGGGTAGTGTGGTGCTGCCGAGGCTTTTTTGTGTCTGATGACGTCTGGTTGTTTGGTTATGGTTCGCTTATCTGGCGACCTGATTTTGAATATCGGCAGAAAACTGTTGCCACTATCGACGGGTGGGCGCGGCGATTCTGGCAGGGGTCACACGATCATCGCGGCGTGCCGGATGCCCCTGGCCGGGTGGTAACGCTGGTACCCGCCGCCGGTTCCAGTTGCTCTGGAATGGCGTTCCGGATTACGGCGGCACAGGCAGATGAGGTGTTTGGCAGACTCGATTATCGTGAGAAAAACGGATACGAGCGACACGTAGTCGACTGCAGGCTGAGACCCGATACATCGACAGCGGGCGGAGCAGAGAGGATTGTTAAAGCGATAGTCTATGTTGCCAGTGAAGAAAATCCGGCGTTCCTGGGCGCTGATTCAGTAACCGCCATGTTGCAAACCATTCGCACTGCGCACGGGCCAAGCGGTAGTAATCGCGACTACCTGTTGCAACTTGCCGCAGCCCTCAGGGATCTGGATTTGCACGATGAACATGTGTTTGAACTTGAGTCGCAGCTATAACTCTCGTTCTGCGGATCGAAATCAGACCGGAATTGCCGCTTCAACGAGTTGTACCCAGTACGAGCACCCATACGGAATAGCCTCGTCGTTAAAATCGTATTCCGGATGATGCAGTGCAGCGCTATCTCCGTTGCCCGTAAATATAAAAGCACCGGGGCGTTCATTGAGCATAAATGAAAAATCTTCGGCCCCCATTAACGGCGCTATGTTGGCGTTAACCGAAGCCTCGCCGACCACGTTTTTCGCAATGCCTGCGGCAAAACCGGTTTCCTTTTCAGAATTTACCGTCACCGGATAATTGCGAGTGTAAGTCATGCTGGATGTACAGCCGAAGGCGAGTGCTGTGTGATCGATAACCTCGGTAATTCGCTGTTCGACTGTGTCCTGCACCTGTGCTGAAAGAGTGCGTACCGTACCTTTCAGTATGACCTTTTGCGGAATTACATTGAATGCGTCTGACTCTGTTTTGAAGGAGGTGATAGACACGACGGCATTTTCCAGCGGATCTACATTTCTCGAAACAACAGTCTGAAGTGCCAGTACAAGTTGCGCAGCAGCGACTGTTGGATCAACGCAGCTGTGCGGCATTGCTGCGTGGCCCCCGCGTCCGCTAATCTCGATACTGAGCAGATCAGCGGCAGCCATGATCGAGCCGGGCCGGATAGCAAATTCACCGAGTGGAACCCCGGGCATGTTATGCATGCCATACACCTCGGAGATGCCAAACTGCTCCATCATGCCGTCGTTTACCATCTCGCGACCACCGCCACCTCCCTCTTCGGCGGGCTGGAAAATGACGGCAACATTGCCGTTGAAATTTCGCGTTTCGCACAGGTAGCGAGCTGCGCCTAACAACATGGCCGTGTGACCGTCGTGACCGCAGGCGTGCATTTTACCTTCTGTGCCGGAGGCGTGCGGCAAGCCGGTAGCTTCAAGTATGGGCAGGGCGTCCATGTCGGCGCGCAAGCCGATAACCGTTCCGGAAGACTGTTGTTTTCCCTTGATTATGCCAACCACGCCGCTGCGGCCAATTCCCTCAACGACCTCGTCTACGCCGAATTCGCGCAGTCTGCCGGCAACCAGGCCAGCCGTTCTTTGAACATCGAACAGGAGTTCCGGATGTTGATGGAAATCGCGTCGCCATTCGGTGATCTCGGGTAACAGGTCGGCAAATCGATTGACAAGCGGCATGTTTGTTTACTCAGGCAAAGATGGTGGGCTGAACAGGATGCACTTGCGCTGTTTCATAGGCAAGCAATTCAAACGGGGCCTGCCGTTTGTTCCGGGAACGTCAGCCGGGCAGGCCGAACTGGCGGGAATGGTGTAGCATGCGGGCATGATGGAATCTGATGGCAAATGAACGAACTACCGATCCAGGCTACGGTGCTCGAGGTGGAGAACCTCAAGACCGTATTCAATACCCGCGATGGTGAAGTGCATGCTGTTAACGGGGTGAGTTTTTCCGTCGCCACGGGGGAGTTGCTCGGGGTAGTGGGCGAGAGTGGCTCCGGGAAAAGCGTGACTATGATGTCGCTGTTGAAGCTGCTTCCCAGTCCGCCCGCCGAAATCGTAAGTGGTTCTGTGCGTTTTCAGGGGCGCGATGTCCTGGCAATGGATGATGAAGAGATGCGTGGCTTGCGCGGGGGGGATATAGGGTTTGTCTTTCAAGACCCGATGACCTCCCTGAATCCTGTGTTTACAGTAGGTTTTCAGCTGGTTGAAGCGGTTCGCGAACACCTCGATGTGAATAAAAAAGAGGCCCGCAAGCGCGCGGCGTCACTGTTGACAACTGTTGGTATAGCGCAGGCCGAACAGCGCCTAAACGATTATCCACACCAGTTTTCCGGTGGCATGCGGCAGCGTGTAATGATTGCCATGGCACTGGCGTGCGAACCGAAAGTGCTGATCGCTGATGAGCCTACGACCGCACTTGATGTAACGATACAGGCGCAAATTCTCGAACTGGTGCGTGAGCTTAGACGCGACAAGGGTATGGGTATCATCTGGATTACACACGATTTGGGTGTGGTAGCAGGAATCGCTGACCGGGTGATCGTCATGTACGGTGGACAGATAGTGGAGCACGCGCCGGTTAACCAGCTTTACTCAGACCCTCGACACCCCTATACCAAAGCGCTGCTTGCAACAATGCCGGGTGTCGATGCAAATCGTGAGGAGCGCCTGTACTCCATACCCGGCCAGCCTCCAGGCTTGTCTATGCACCCGGCAAATTGCCCGTTTGCTCCCCGTTGTGAACATGCTTTTGATCGTTGTCTGCAGGAAAATCCGCCCATCCAGGATCTCGGTGGTGGTCATCAGGTGGCCTGCTGGCTGTCGCATCCGTCCGTCGACAGTTCTATGCAGAGTCAGCATTGATATGAACGGTTCGAACAGCGCGGATCGTCATTCGGGAAATGCAAAAGCGGCAGACGTGTTACGCGTAGACCGTCTGTCAATGCATTTCCCGGTTTTTAAAGGTTTGTTGCGTCGTCAGGTGGGTGAGATAAAGGCAGTTGACGGGGTATCGTTTACGATTGCGAGGGGTGAGACTCTTGGTCTTGTCGGTGAGAGCGGGTGTGGTAAATCCACAGTTGGTCGGACCCTGTTAAAACTCTACCAGCCAACAGCAGGTCGTATAGAGTTCGATGGTCAGGATATCACTGATCTGGAAGGTGACGCGCTGCGTAGAGTACGTACCGGCATGCAAATGATTTTTCAGGACCCGCAAGCGAGTCTCAATCCGCGTATGACGGTAGGCTCAATAATTTCCGAGCCACTGGATGAACACTCGGGTTGGTCACGTCGAAAAAAGCGTGAGCGCGTCAGGGAATTGCTTGACGCTGTAGGTATGAGTGCTGATTTTGAAAATCGTTACCCGCATGAGTTTTCGGGTGGGCAACGGCAACGCATTGGTATCGCGAGGGCACTGGCGCTTGAGCCCGGGTTTATTGTTTGCGACGAACCTATTGCTGCGCTGGACGTATCCATCCAGGCTCAGGTGGTTAACCTGCTTGAGGATCTACAGCGGCAGCATAATCTAACCTATTTGTTTATCAGTCACGATCTTGCCATGGTGCGGCATATCGCGAAGCGCGTTGCGGTGATGTATCTCGGCAAACTGGTGGAAGTAGCGTCGCGGGATGCATTGTATCGCACGCCTCGTCACCCCTACACCCGGGCGTTGCTATCTGCTGTCCCGGAACCTGATCCGCAACGAGAGGCGACGCGCGAGCGAATTATTTTGCAAGGAGACGTTCCCAGCCCTGCGAATCCGCCTGCTGGCTGTAATTTCTCGACACGCTGCCCAATCGCCGTGGAGCGGTGTGGCCGGGAAACTCCGTCGTGGCGTAAAATTGAAGACGGCCATTTCGTTGCCTGCCATATGGTAGAGTAAGTCTATCGGTGAGTGGGCACTGGTGTTTATGAGCAATCTGGTGTTTCGAACCAAAAAGGAAACTATGATGAAAAAAACGTTGGTTTTTTCCGCCCTGGCGGTGGCTATAAGTGCTAACCCTGCGGTTGCAGATCGTGGTAGCGACGGGCAACTCAATATCATTTACTGGCAGGCTGCGTCTATATTAAATCCCTATCTGTCCGGCGGTACCAAGGACATGGAAGCAGCCTCGCTGGTGATCGAACCACTCGCGCGCTACGACGAAAAAGGGATGATGGTGCCGCTACTCGTCGATGAGATACCGACCCTGGACAATGGTGGCGTTAGTGAAGATCTGAAAAGCATTACGTGGAAGCTCTCAAGTGGACTGAAGTGGTCGGACGGCAGTCCGTTCACTGCGACCGATGTGGCTTTTACCGCAGAGTATTGTCTGCATCCTGAAGGTGGCTGCCAACAGGCGTCTAATTTTACCGATGTCGAGAGCGTCGAAGCGCTGGACGACAGCACTGTGAAGATCAATTTTGCAGTAGCCAAGCCATTTCCCTACGGCCCCTTTGTTGGCGCACAGGCCCCGGTGCTACAAAAAGCACAATTCGAAAATTGCATGGGTGCAAAAGCCCCCGAGTGTACCGATGCGAATTTTCAGCCAATTGGTACAGGCCCGTTTGTGGTCACGCAATTCAAGGCCAACGACGTGGTAGCGTATGAGGCTAATTCCAACTATCGCGACGAAAGCAAACCGGCATTCGCATCGGTTGTGTTTAAAGGTGGTGGTGATGCGGCATCCGCTGCCCGTTCAGTGCTTGAGACCGGCGAATTCGACTACGCCTGGAACTTGCAGGTCGAGCCTGAAATTCTGCAGAAGATGGCATCGGCCGGCAAGGGCACCGTAGTCTCGGCGTTTGGTACATCAGTCGAGCGATTGATGGTGAATATGACTAACCCTGATCCAGCTCTTGGAGACAAACGCGCGACCGTCGAGGGTGGTCCACATCCTTTCCTGACGGATGCGGCGGTCAGGACGGCACTGTCTAAAGCCATAGATCGACAGGTACTGGTCGATATTGGATATGGCGATGCGGGCCAACCGACGTGCAATGTACTTCCTGCACCGGCAATCTATAACTCAACTGCAAACGATGCCTGTCTTGGCCAGGATATAGACGCCGCCAACAAGATGCTTGATGACGCGGGCTGGGAGCGCGGAAGTGACGGTATCCGTGCAAAGGATGGTGTGAAGCTTTCGATTCTCTACCAGACTTCAACCAATTCAGTCAGGCAGGCAACCCAGGCACTGGTTAAGCAGTGGTGGCAGGAGATTGGTGTCGAATCTGAACTTCGCAATATAGATGCATCGGTATTCTTTGGTGGTGATCAGTCAAGCCCCGACACCTTTCAAAAATTCTTTGCCGACATCGAAATGTATACCAACAACTTTGATGGCACCGATCCTGAAAACTACATGGCCAACTGGTCTTGCAAAGAAATCCCCAGTCCTGAAAATCAGTGGCTCGGTGACAACATGCCACGATACTGCAATGCCGATTACGATGCACTGGTCGCTAAAATGGCGGTAACAGCAAAACTTGAAGATCGTGCAGAACTTGCCAGGCAGATGAATGACATGCTCATGCAGGATGGCGCCATGATTCCGCTTATTCACCGTGGTGGTGTATCCGCACACGCCAATAGTCTCGAAGGTGTACGTATGAATGAGTGGGATTCCGAGCTTTGGAATGTAGCTGACTGGAAGCGTGCAAAGTAGTTGAAGCACACTCGTTCATAGATAAACACTGGAAATAGAGCGTACTGGCCGTGGTATTGCGGCCAGTATCTCCTTTCTCTGCTAGCTACTCTGCATGCTGAACTACGCAATCCGGCGTCTGTTGTTTGCAATTCCAACTCTGTTGGTCATCAGTTTTCTGATATTTGCAATCCTCGATCTGGCCCCGAATGACCCCACGGGTAATCTTCCTCTCACCATTCCGCCGGAAGTGCGTGAAAAAATACGGCTGTCACTCGGGCTGGGTGAACCTTTCCCGATTCGCTATCTCAAGTGGCTACAGCAGTTCTTTATCAACGAACCGCTGAATATCATCGAGCAGTGGTTTGGTATTACTATTGGTGACAGCGAAAATCGCCTGCGCGTTCAATCCTGGGCCACCCGCAGCCCGGTGGTCGATCTGATCGTAGAGCGTATGCCACAAACTCTGTGGGTGGTGGGGATGTCCTATGTGGTAGGCATTTTAATCGCAGTGCCTATCGGTGTGATATCGGCATACAAGCAGTATTCTGTGTTTGACCAGATAGGGACATTTATCGCCATGGTCGGGTTTTCGGTGCCTACTTTTTTCACCGGCCTGGTGCTTATTGTGGTGTTTAGTTCCACCCTCGGCTGGCTGCCGTCTATCTACGATACAACGCACCGTGTTACCGATCTTGCGAGTTTCTGGTTTCAGTTCAAGCAAATGATTATGCCGGTGATGGTACTGGCGTTGTTCAACGCATCACAGTTATCCCGTTTCATGCGTGCCTCGATGCTTGATAATCTGTCGCAGGACTATGTGCGAACAGCGCGCTCCAAAGGGCTGGCTGAAAAGGTGGTATTGCTGGTTCATGTATTGCGCAATTCGTTGATACCGGTAGTGACCGTAATTGCTCTTGGCATACCACAGATCTTTGGCGGTGCCATCATTACGGAACAGATTTTCCGCGTTAATGGCCTGGGGCAGTTACTTATTATTGGAATTCAGGGCGCAGATATCCCGCTGGTTCAAACGCTGACTTTTATTTTTGCAGTGCTGATCGTGTTTTTTAACCTGATTGCCGACATCATCTACGGCATGCTCGATCCGCGTATCCGGTATGAGTGAGTCGACCTCTGCGTTGGGAAAACCCGGTGCTCTTGCAGAAAGCGAGATGCCGAAACGACGCTCGCTTTGGGGTGATGTCTGGCTGCAATTTAGTACTCACAAAGGCGCCCTTGCCGGAGCCGGGGTGTTTCTGTTTATTGTGGCGGCGGTTGTATTTGGCCCTTATATTCACACACTCGATCCCCAATACCTCGATATCCGCAACAAGAATCTGGGCCCTTCACTCGATCATCCCATGGGTACCGACAACCTTGGGAGAGATACCCTGGCGCAGGTGCTCGCAGGCGGGCGCGTATCTTTGCTGGTAGGCGTTGTAGCCATGTTGCTGTCATTGGTCGTCGGTACTGCTGTTGGCGTTGCCGCCGGTTTCTTTAAAAAGCTGGATGGTCCGTTGATGAGACTGACCGATCTTTTTCTGGCACTGCCGTTGCTGCCGTTGCTGTTGGTAATCATCATGCTGTTTCGCGATAGTCTGCGCGCGGTGTTTGGACCGGAAACGGGTATCTTTATATTGATTGTATTTGTGATTGGTATCACCAGCTGGATGCAGACGGCCAGAATTGTTCGCGGTGATGTGCTGGCCTTAAAAGAACTTGAGTTTGTAGTAGCGGCAAAAAGTATTGGTACGCCTTCGCGTCGAATTATCGGCCGGCATATATTGCCTAACGTACTTAGCCCGATTATGGTTTCTGCAACACTGGGAATTGCAAACGCGATAATCACCGAGTCTGCCTTGAGTTTTCTGGGGCTGGGCTTTCCTTCGGACTTTCCAACCTGGGGTCGGTTGTTGTACGACGGTGCCAACTTTATGCAGTTGACGCCCGCCCGTGTGATATGGCCTGGCCTTGCTATCTCGTTAACAGTGCTGAGCGTGAATTATATGGGGGATGGATTGCGCGACGCTCTCGATCCGCGTATCAGGGGGCGCTAGTGCAGTGTGACGTTCAAAGGCTGCGAATGACAAGCTCCCGAAGGGGCGGAAAATCAAAGTGTATTAAATACCGGCCAATAAAACACTCGAATGAATTACCACGCAATTCCCTTTAATTTTGAAACGCTTTGATTGATCGACTCATTTGTAGCGTTTGAATGTCACACTGCACTAGTGGTCCGGTCACCTCCAGACTTCATCCTCGGATTGTCCGTGAATACCGGTAAATACCATCAGGTTATGAAAGAAGTTGGTAAACAGGAAAAAGACGAAACCTGAGGTGAACCAGCTAATCCAGTAGTTTTTGTCTTCAACATACCAGGTAACAAGACCAGCGATTAGGCAAAGCATCGAAAATAGCTGCGCGGACTGGTCGTTTAGAATGCTGGAGAACCGACGGCGCCTTGAAGCAAACGTCCATACGGCTAGTAACGACAATGGAAACAGACAACCGATCGTATACGGAATTGAATCGGGTGATAGAAACGCTACCATGTAGACAGGAAAAATTAAGGAAACAAGCAAGCTGCCAAAAACCGGCGCTCGAAATTTTGTACGCCTTTGTTCTATCGTCCTGCGATTAGTGTGCATAAGGAATGTTGTGTCGGCTAGTGGGCTGTGCAGAAAACTAAACTGGTGCTTTCCTTCGCCCGGCCCTTCATAGCCCAGGCTTTCATCGCTGCGTTGGGAAAGTTGACGCAGGCACGCAATCAACTGTGAACAGCAGCAGCTGTATGCACAAGTGATTACAGGTTGCACATGTTAAGTGCTCGGCATTGTAGTTCAGGAGTCTAGATTAGCAGGAAGTGGACTGTCACGGTATGCCTCTAACTGATCAATAAGTCGAAAGTAGCATTACCATTAGGAATAATCAGGCTCGGTATTTACTTTAGGTTATGGAGTATCGTCCACTATCTTTGGTGCGGTCTGTAGTTGTTCGTCAATTGCATCCTGGGCGGCTCCGGCAACGACATCACGACCGACGCTTCCCTCACCCACCACCTCGACTTTGACACTGCGCTCGGCAAAGCTCAGTCCATGTTGATCAAAGGCATCCCTGATACCCTGGTATGCATCGCGCCTGATGGTCCACTGCTGCCCGGGTTCAGACATAAACTTAACGCCCACCACCATATTAAACTCTTCCATGCGTCGGACGCCCTGAGATTTTAACGGTTCGATAATATGGTGACCATACACTTCGTTTTGTTGAAGTTCGGCTCCGATCTTCTTTACTATTTTCTTTACCAGCTTTAGATCGGTATCGAATGGAACACGAAATTCCATTTTTATGATGGCCCAGTCTCGGCTGTGATTGGTTAGCGATGTAAGTTCACCGTACGGTATGGTGTGCACCGCACCTAAATGGTGACGAACCCGCAGTGAGCGTAGCGAGATTGATTCGACGGTACCACGCAACTCTCCCGCTTCTATATATTCTCCGACCCGGAATGCGTCTTCGAGCAAGAAAAAAATACCTGAGACAACGTCTTTGACGAGCGCCTGTGCACCAAAACCCACAGCGATACCAATTACCCCGGCCCCTGCCAGTAGTGGCGCAATGTTGACGCCAAAGGACGACAGCAGCACCAGCACAACCAACACCGCAATAACGCTAAAAATAACCTTGCGGAACAGTGGTAGCAATGTTGCCATACGGGCGCCCGGTCCAGGTAGCTGCCCGTGTGCAGGTGCTTCAAACTCGGAAAGCCGACGGTCAATTACTGTTTTTGCCCAAACCCAGAGCAGATCGGCGAGTAGCAATATGGCTGTTACATCCAGAACCGCGGATACTATTTGACCAATAGCCTGATCAGATCGGTAGATCGACCAAAGGGGTAGGTCGACGATGGTGAAGAAAACCAGAACGGCACTGATGATCAATACCATTCGCGCCAGTCGTTGCGTGACCGGTCGGTATATATTGAACGGCAGTACCTCTGACTGCAACTCCCGCTCTTCGGTGATTGTTGCATCAGGAGTTTCTGTATTGTCGGGAAGTACGCCAGACGGTGTTTTGATTTGAGTATTGGAAAGCGATTTTCTGAGCGTGACCACTTCGCTCAGCGCGCGATCGAAATAGTAATCGACGAGTGTTTTACAGATAGAGATGGCCGGTAACAATAACGCGAACATTAATAGCAGCCATTTAATCTGATGCATCGCCAGCGTATCGAGAGTCAGTACAAGCAAGGTCAGCACTGTTAGCGCCAACGGGACAAGGTAGGGGTTGTGTACTGTTGACGATAGTGCATAGCCGGTGGTTGAAGTCGTGCTGGTCTGCAGTTTTCCGGATGAGCGCCAAACCCAGACTGCAAAAATGACAGTAACCGCCAAAACAGCAGAAGACAGAAAGTAGACGGATATCCTGGCACTTTTGTCAATGCCAATTTGTACAAAGACGTCAGCCATCATGCGGCTGCTTAAGCCCACTGCGAATACAATGAAAACCCACTTTACGCATCGTTTTGCTGTTTGTGTTGACACCGGCACCATGCGTAAATGTTCGGAGGCAGGTGCAAAAATTACCCGTGTTATCACCAGCAAAATTCGTAGTATTACTGCTACAAAGAGTGCACCGGTCATTACCTGACCAGTCAGCTCGGTCCAGTCAAAAAACAGAAATGTACCGATGCAGCCCAGTGAGAAAATTGTGGCGCCGGCAAGCCTTAGAAGACCTGTATTCAATGCGCGTCTGGCGCTTGCTTTCAGGCCTGCGACATTACTTAGTTCCAGTTGATGTAGCCTAAGTGACGCGTAACACCAATAGAGCCATTCCAGACCAAAACCGATAAAAAGAAAAATCAATAGATAAATAATGCTGCGAAGCGATTCTACCGGGGTTGCTTTTGACTGCCAGCGTGTAACCACTTTGCCGGGCAATTCATGTAATTCCGTTATTGCTAATCCCACATCCCGAGCTCGCGAACGTAGCTTTTGCAAACGCCTGGCACCTGCAATACGGAAGGTATTATCGGTCGAAGTGATTGCTAATTGAGTTTCGTTATTAAATTCATCTTGTAGCCAGTCCACGACATTTTTGTTAGACAGCAAGCGTAACAGTGTTTTAACTTCATCGGGCCGGGTGGTAGCGAGATTGTTGTTGTCTTCAAGGGTAGCCGCTTGTTCTGTTGTTTCGCTATCAGTCGAAAACGACAAGCCACCCGGTGATTGCGTATGAGCGTTAGAGCTAAGCAACAGCAGTAAGGTTATGAAAAGTGTTTGTAGCAAAATCATGACTGGCTACCGGGGGCGTCCAGCGGATCATCTGTATTGGCCATACTAATTGGTGCAGTTGCGGATTCTTGTTCCCGGGCGGCACGACGGTGTGGCATATCATCGGCAACTACATACCCCGGCAAAACCGGTTCTACTTGTATAGACCCGCCCTTTACGCGGGCCTGACAGGCGAGTCTGATATGGTCAGCAGCATTTATCTGTTGCAGTTTTCGACGTTCTGTCCTGGTTGCGGGTGTTAGATTTTCCATTCCTGCCAACACCGCTATCTGGCAAGTACCGCACCTTCCTTTACCACCGCACAGACTGGCTTGCGCGATATTATTGAGGCGGCTGACTTCGAGCAAGGTCACTTCACCTGATGCGGTGAACTCACCGGAATTGCTGTATCGGACTTTTGTTTGCGATCGAGCGCGCAGTAATCTAAATCCTCTTAACAGGAGTACAAGTGCTAACAACAACAAATAGCCGATAAAAGCCAACTGAACGGTACGGCCAATGGTTTGCATAGTTTTACTGGCAGCTGTGTCCCCGGTGGCGGACAGCTTGTCGGATGGACCGGTCTGTTGCCTTTCAGCGAGGGTTTCTGGTCGGACGTTGCGTGCGGGTTTATTACTTCCCGCGTTTGTTGTTTCATCTTGCCCGCCAGAGCTATTGCTTTGGCCGGATAACTGGTGCACCGAAGCCGGTGACTCCGCATTGGCGATCACTTCTTTGCCAGCCTCGACGAAACCAAGCAGTGCGAGGATCGGGAGTATCACCACCGTCGGATAGATAAAAAGCGATACCTTGCGCCACCAGTTTTGTAGTCGCATCCAGATAAAAAGTCCCATACAGGCATGTAGCCACACCACTATCAGCCCGACTACCTGACGTAGACCTGACCACAGATTTTCAATCCAGAAAAACCCGAGGACTTGCTCATAGGTGGCGTGCTGTTCGGTCAGCGCTGGCAGCATTGCCATGCTGAGCATGTGGGGGAGCAGTAGCAGTGGTATAGAGAGCCCGAGTAGTAACTGGCATGCATCAAACCAGCTAAGGCGTAGCGTGTTGCGTCGGTAGAGCGCTCTCATACCGAGGATCATGTGGATTAACAGGCTAGCCATTAGAAGCAAGCCACCCGCCGGGTTGGCCCAGGGTGCGACGAGCCAGCTGCGGGCGTTGTCCATCGCTTCGACAGAATTCAGCCCGAAGGATAAATTGACGAGATGTGCAAACAGAAAAACAAACAGATACAGTCCGGTTATTAAACTAACGCGGCGTGCGATCAAGCGATTTTCTCCATGGAAGATCTGACCTTGCCGTATGGTGTGCAGTCAGTCGGATCTGAACAGACCTCTATTGTGCCATGGTCTGGTTTGTATGCCTAACTCGTTTAGTAGCAAGCGACAAAATACCGTTTGCAAACTGTGGTGTGTTTAATTTCGCGTTCGGCGTACCTGAATTACAGCTTGCTCGTATCGCCTTCTGGCCTCGTCATCCATTGGCATATTTTGCAGTGAGTAAAGGGCTGATTGCCTGGTGGTTTTGATTTCGCTACTGTCCTCTGCCACCGCCAACAACCCGGATATAACAGAGGTGCCAGGGTTTACCGCTTTTTTTAATGCCGAGGCAGATCGTGCTCGTACCACAGAACTGGTATCGGTTAGACCTGCGATTAAATGATTGCTGTCAGTCCCGTCACCCCAGCGTCCAATCAGTGAAATGCTGTGGCTTCTAACCAGCGGGTGTTGGTGTGTGGCAAGCAGATTCAGGTTGTCGAGCAACAGCTCGCGGTGGTCTGTGCTTGCGCCGGCGGCGGGTGTTGCGAATACGTTTAACGTTGCCACCAGCAGGCCGGGATCGGTTTCGCTTGCCAGCAAATCCATAGCGATACTCCGCGCCTCGTCATTGTGTGGTTGCAAACGGCTAAGTAAATCCAGGCCCATGCGCTGCGAGTCGGGGTTGCCGGAGTAGACCAGTGTGGCGGCAGTCTGCACAATTTCAGGGTTTCTTAAATCGCCGAACAGTGTCGCAAGTCGTTTGGCTCTGACCGGGTCTGTATTGAGCCGGTATTCCTCGAGTAACGATGCGAGAAATTCGGGTTCCTGTCTAAGTCGTTTTAACAGGGCAGCGTAGTCCTGGTCGGATAGCGGATCGACCCCGACTGCGTGAGCTGAACTGTTTGATGAGCGGTTTGCGGACCTGGAATCCTGCGTGTTCGAGTTGCCGGGACTGGCCTGACTGGATGTGGTGGCCTGTTGACTGGTGTCAGTGACTATTGTGTTTTCGGACGAACCGCTTGTTGCATCAGTGTGTGTCTCTGCAGGATCAGACGGGTCAGTGTTAGCTGCTGCAACCGGGATGGTAGCGGTATCGGACGAGGTTTGATCAATGTGTTGCTTAAAATACCAGCCGCTCGCCAACAGGGCGAGCGGTAGCATGATCAGCAATGCTTTTGCCAAGATGTTATTGATCGTAATTGCCTGGCGGAAGGTTAATTCCTGCTGTGGCCTATTGTGGTGGTCCGGATGAGAAGGGAACACGTGTGTTGCTGCCCGGAGTTAGCGCCATGGTCCAGCCGAGTAGATCGATACCATCAACTTCCTGGAAAAACTGCGAGGTATTTGCGTCACAGCCGTCAACCGAGTGCGCTTCAAAACCCTGTGAAGTAGAAGTACTGCCTATCAAGCTGAGCGTGTTAAACAGGGCGTTCCATGTATCCATTCCTACAATCCCGTCCGGATCGAGGTTAGTCGATGTCTGGAAGTCTCTGACCGCCTGTTGGGTATTTGGTCCGAAGATACCATCAGAGAAAGCGAGTATAGAAGACGATCCCTGGCCATGGCCCTGGCAGAATAATATTCGCTGCACACCCTGTACATAGGAACTCCGGGCAAATGTACCAAAGCGGCGCAGCACGCAGTTGTTGGTCCACTCGTCATCTGCCGAGATTGCATCGTCACACTGGTCGGGTGGCGGGGGTTGCGTCACGTCGGCGACTATGGGGTCGGTGCCGTTAATTACCTCATTGGCATTGGAAGATCCATCACCATCAGAGTCTTCATCGCCATCTTCAACTCCGTCAAAATCAGAGTCGACAAGGGTTGGGCTGGTCAGCAATACGTTGAATTCCAGTGCATCGCTTAAACCGTCGAGATCACTGTCGGCAGACAGCGGGCTTGAAAGCACAGTATTTTGTTCGAAGCCGTCATCGAGACCATCACCATCACTGTCAATGGAGAACGGGTCGGTGCCGATTTGGCCTTCCTCAACATCGGTCAAACCGTCACCGTCACTATCGAGGGTTGGATCAACGCCACCCAGAACACCCTGGGTATCGGTAGTGTCACCGGCGCTGCCACCACAGGCTGTGAGTACGACAGCAATAGCGCACAAGGCGGATAGATGCATGAGTTTCGATGGAATCAACTGTCCGGTTTTCTTCATATCTTTGTCTCCAATACGGATGGTGTAGCGCTACAGTGTAATTAGTGTAGGTGGTGGTTGCTGGCTCGCAGTTGAACACCAGGTTCACTCTGAAGTGTGCTAGATCTTTAGTCGCTCTGTTGGCTTGATCCCATACAGTAACGCTGTCAAGACAATAGCAGCTGTACACAGAATGTCAGCAAGCACGGGGGCACCAGCCAATCCAGGATGCACTTTGCGTACATCTATAGCGCACTCTGTTCACGGACTTTGTTAAATATCGATAATCTGCAATTCCATTGATGTTTGTACAGATGTCATAAAATTGACAATTTGTGAGCATCCGGATAACGGTAGCGTTTGGTTTGTATTAGCTGTGTTCTGCCTTTAGCTGTGAGACTCCCTGCTTAAAGCATCCAGCACCCTTGCCCAGCTGCGCGTACCCTTGACAAAACTTTTCAGATTATATTTTTCATTCGGGGAGTGGATCTGGTCATCATCCAGTGCGAAACCTATCATCATACTGTCCATATCCAGCAGTTCCCGAAAGTAGCCCACTACTGGTATAGAACCACCACAACCCGTGTAGACCGCCTGGTTATTCCATTCATCGCCAAGAGCTATTCGCGCAGCTTCGAACATCGGGTTTTCAATCGGCATAACCGTTGCGGGCGATGCGCCGTGGTCACTGAATTCTGCTGTACAGTCGGCAGGCAGGTTACTTTCAATGTAGTGCCGAAATGATGTTCGTATTTTGAGTGGGTCCTGTTCGCCTACAAGGCGAAAGCTGATTTTGCAGCTGGCCATTGACGGTAACACGGTTTTAAACCCCTGGCCGGTGTAACCGCCGCTGATGCCGTTAAATTCGCATGTTGGTCTGCTCCACAGTTGCTCAAGCGGCGAATAATCCTTTTCACCGGCAATCTCTGACAGGTCTACGTCACCGAGAAATTCGGATACATCGAAATCGAGCTGATCCCATTGCCGGGCCACCTGTCGGGGTAGCGCAGAAACACCGTCATAGAAGCCCGGCAGGGTAACTCTGCCATCGGCATCATGAAGACCGGCTAGCAGTTGCGCTAACACCCGTACAGGGTTTTGTGCGGGCCCGCCATACATTCCCGAATGAAGATCTTTACTGGCGGCTTTAATAGTGATCTCCTCACCAAGTAAGCCGCGGAGCATGGTACAGATTGCGGGTGTATTGTTGTCCCACATGCCAGTGTCACAGATTAAGGCAAGATCGCATTTGAGCTCACTGGCGTTGCTTTGTAGAAATGGAACCAGTGAGGGTGATCCGGATTCCTCCTCGCCTTCAAAGAGAAAGGTAATATTGGCGGGCAATTCTCCTGTCACTGCTTTCCAGGCTCTGCAGGCTTCGATAAAAGTCATCAGCTGTCCCTTGTCATCCGAAGCACCACGGGCGCGGATGACCTCATCTGCGCCGGATTTTTCAAGCAGGGGATCAAAGGGTTTCTTGTGCCAAAGTTCTAGCGGGTCGACTGGCTGAACGTCATAGTGTCCGTAGAAAAGAACATGCGGTCGACCGGATTCCGGCTTTTGGGGGGTATGACCTACGACCATAGGATGCCCGGGTGTTTCGCGGCGGGATGCTTCAATGCCGAGCTCGGCGAGATCGGCCACCAGCCAGTCTGCTGCTTTTGAGCACTGTTGTTTATAGGCAGGATCTGTAGAGATACTTTCGATACGCAACAATTCAAACAGACGATCCAGCGCGTGTTGTTGGTCCGTGTCTATATGATTCAGCACGTTTTGAAGATCGGACATAAGGCTTCCAGTTCGAAGTGTAGTAGCCTTTAGTATACGACCATGACGAGGATCGGCAATAGGTTCTGTTGTGTGATGAGCCAGGGGTGGTCGCCACTTGCCAATCCGTTCAAGGCAGGTGAGTTCAGAGTCAGTTAACGAGGGACTTCGGCAGGAGTCTGTACTATTAACCTGTATAATCCACGAGGCTATGCCTCCATGAAGCACACAAGGTGGATTGCTAAGCCGCTTTATCCAGACGATTGCTGTTGTTGATCAGATATTCGGTAAAGTCTTTTGCATTTAGCGGCTGTGAGAAAAAGTATCCCTGTCCCAGATCGCAGTCGAGATCGGCAAGCGCTCTGGCTTGTGCGATATCCTCTACACCCTCAGCAACGGTAGAGACGTCCAGTCGCGCTGCCAGTTCGATGATTGATTTAACTACCGATCGGCTTTTTTTGTCGGTTTTAATATCGCGTGTTACGACCTTGTCGAGTTTTAAGGTGTCAATTGCACAACGGGTTAGTAACGTGAGTGATGAATGACCCGCTCCAAAATCGTCCATGGCGATTTTCATATCCAGCTCTTTCAAAGCGCGAATATTGGCCTCGACTACCGCGAGATTGTCAATTGCTGAAGTCTCGGTTATTTCCACTTCAATTGACTGCAGCAGATGTTTGTGTGTGCCTGCGATTCGATTGACGGTGGTGGCAAGGCTTGGGCGGCTGGCCTGTGCAGCAGAGAAATTTAGCGCGACCTGTATGGGTTTCAGGCCTTTGTTTTCCCAGGTCAGCATTTGATCGATAACGGCTTTTAAAACCCAGTCGTCGAGTTCGCAAATCTGACCACTGGCCTCAGCCTGGGCAATGAAATCGCTTGGCGAGAATGTACCCAGTTCCGGGCACTCCCAGCGCAACAGTGCTTCAGCTCCTGTCAGTTTGCCATCGCTTAGACGTACCTGTGGCTGAAACATCAAGTGCAGCTCGCCGTTTGGAATGGCCCTTTTAATGGCGTTGTCCATTCGAACCTTCAGCTCTGTGGCCTGACGCAGAGCGGGGTCGTAAAAGCGATAGGTATTTTTGCCGCAGTTTTTCGCCTCGTACATGGCCATGTCGGCGCCAGTGACCAGGTCTTCGGCGTCTTTTGAATTGTCTGGATACAGGCAGATGCCAATACTGACTCCAACGGAGCACTCCATGCCGTTAATGACATACGGTTCCATAATGGCCTGTTTTACTCTTTCGGCCACTTTGGCCGCATGTTCGCTGCCCTGCAATTCACTGATGATCATCATGAATTCATCGCCGGCCAGTCTGGCGACCACGGGTTTGCCTGGTACCGGTTCGAAGGAATCTGTATTGGAGCCTACTGTGTCGTCTTCACGCACGGTTCTCACCAGCCTCTGGGCGACCACCCTGATCAGTTCATCACCGGCGTCGTGTCCAAGCTGGTCATTGACCGGTTTGAAGTTATCAAGGTCAAGAAACATTACAGCGAGTGCGGCATTGTCCGTGTCTTGCAGCCGCTCTATTTCTGTATTCAGGCAACGTAGAAACATTCTGCGGTTTGGCAGGTTGGTTAGTGTGTCAGTGAATGCGAGGCGTTTTATCTCGGCGGTTGACTCGGTGGTGACTCGCTGCAATTTCTCTATAAAAGTGTTGAACCAAAAAGCCAGCTCGGTCATCTCGTCTGAACCGGTCAGTGGTATGCGCACATTCATGTCGCCGTTGCCCACGGCGATTTGGCGCAGCGAGCTCACCATATTACTGATGCGTTGAACTATGCTGCGAGTGGTTATAGCGGCAATAAAAAACAGTAGCAAGGCCGTTAAAATACCGGTTGTTAATCCCACACGCAGCGAATCGGCGGCCCGACGAGTAGCGGCATCGACACTGGCTACCAGCGAATCACCCTGTTCTTTTTGCAAATTGCCCAGCGCATCAATCAACTTGTTAAAGGCGCGGGCGTTCTCCTGCTTGAGCGGTGTGGTCTTGCTAAATTCAAGTTGACCGGAAATAGTGGTCTGGGTAAGGCCGTAGGACTTGCTAAAGTAGTCGTCGAACTGACCCAGGATGACATTTATCTCTTCAACGTTTCGATGTTCCAGTGCCATCGCACGATGCAGGTGACCTCTAAACTGTGCGGCCAGCACCATAGAGTGATCGAGCAAGGCGGTATTAGACGCAATGAAAGCGTGTTCCAGATTGGTATCGATGGTCTCCAGTTCATTGAGCGCGGTCAGCAGATTTTCCTGAACCGGGTAGCGCACATCCCTGATATTCTTTAGCAGATCGGCGCGGTCCTTTGATTCAACCAGCATTACTGCGAGAAAAACAGAAAAACCGAGCGTGCCAATAGCGGCTATCGACAGTATTCGCCAGCGCAGAGGGCGCCTGGTACGACGTCTTTCCTGACCACTGTAGTCCAGCGGTGACTGATCTTCAGGGGACACGGCTTATATTTCCGGGTTGATCGGTGTTGGGCAGATTGGTCGCATTTTGGTGTTGTCTTATATTTATCAGTTAGTTACGCGAGAATTGCCGATTTGTTGATCGTTTGGAAGTGATGCTTACACTGATAGCAGCGGCAACCGGTACCGGTGACTTGATTCCGGGCAAGGTGTTTCTGTGATCCATCACGATTGATAATGAAATCCCAATCGTTCACTTTTTGACAGGTATATTCAGGTATACAATATGCCAGTGATCATCGGGTGAGAGATCGTGGCCGTACAAGTCAATGCTCTAAAACTGGAAACCGGCCTTAAAGACAAGGTCTACATAGCCCTCAAGGCTGCAATCATACAGATGGACGTCTATTCGGGGAGCGAGGCCCCGAAGCTTGACGAGCGCCAGCTTGCCGAGCAACTGGGCGTCAGTCGCACGCCGGTGCGCGAAGCACTCACCCGCCTTGAACAGGAAGGGCTGGTGCGCACTGTTCCCAGACGCGGCGCATTTGTGGTTCGCAAATCGAAAAAACAGATAGTTGAAATCATACAGGCGTGGGCAGCCCTTGAGGGAATGGCGGCGAGGCTTGCAACCGAGAGGGCAACTGATGATGAGATCAAATCTCTGCACAGCGAATTTGTCACCTTTGATAACTCGGATACAGCCAGCGCAAATATAGATGAGTACTCAGAGCAAAATATAGATTTCCATCAACGCATCGTCCAACTCGGGCAGTCCGCATTGCTGCAACAGCTGATGGAAGGGTTATTTATTCAAATGCAGTTTATTCGGCGACGATCGGTGCGTGATTCTGATCGCACGAAACGATCGGTTAGTGATCATATACGTATCATTAATGCACTTGAACGCCGCGATGCAGAAGAGGTTCAGCAATTGGTTGTAGCGCACGCAATAAGCCTTGCTGAACATGTAGAAAACCACGTTGACTATCTGGACTAGTTACCATGTCTATTAAATCAGTATTGGTGCCGCTCAATGAAGGGGATCGCTGCTTTGATGTGCTGGCGACGGCATTCGTCGTGGCGGAGCGATTTTCCAGCCACATATCGGCCGTACATGTGCAGCACAACAGCGCTACCAACGAACCTTATGTGTTCGCGAATTTAACCGGTTCGCTTAAAGAGGCGGTTATACAGGAGACAGCGTTGGCATCGGAACGCGTGTCCAGACTGATTAACGAGCGATTTGAGACTGCCTGCAGGGCAGCAGGAGTCAGGATAAGTGACCAGCCAAATGATCGTGATGAAGTCACGGCCTCACTTGAAGTAGTAGAAGGGCGCCCGGTGGATATTCTCATTGATCGTGCACGTTTGTCTGATGTGACGGCAATAGCTTCCCCCCAGCTTGGCATCAATACGGTACGTCAGACTCCAATTGGAGAAACGCTGGAATCGATCATGCTCGGCTCCGGGCGACCTGTCCTGATAGTGCCGCAGCAGTGGGAGCCACGTCGATGTGAAAACGCTGTGATTGGCTGGAATGAAAGCGTCCAGGCATCACGCGCCCTTGCTATGACAATTCCATGGTTGCGGTTGATGGGCAAAGTTACGCTCGTGATGTCACGAGAGCGCACGAGTCGCGCGCATCATGTACAGCGATACCTCTATACGCACGGTATTGATGCTGAGGTAAAAACACTGAGCCGTGGTGATAAGCCAGCAGGCGAGGCTTTGCTGGACAGGTGCAAGGAAGTAGAGGCAGACTTTCTGGTCGTGGGGGGGTATAGCAGAGCCCGGCCAAGACAACTATTGTTTGGCGGTGTTACCCGCCATCTAATGAAACATACCGACATTATCACGGTGATGGTGCATT
>CAYPCS010000050.1:0-15713 GCA_964409275.1 uncultured Granulosicoccaceae bacterium | reverse complement strand
GGGCTTTAATGGCGCTGGCTAAAATCGTTTTTACCACTGGCGTCTTTGCCGCGTAACAGGTAAAGGGTGCGCTCGCTTTGATCAACGAGGTTTTTTTCCGCGCTTTTTTGTTGCGCAAGTTTGCGATCGTACACTGATGTAGTCGGCATAAAACGCAGCGTCATGCCACGGCGAGGACGGTCGGAGTGGTTTGCTTCAGACCCGTGTACGAGGTAGACATCGTGCAGTGATATTTGTCCTGCCGCGAGTGTGATGTCCTCTGCCTGTTCGACCGGATACTCTGTTTCATCAAGTTCCTGATTCAGAGTGATATTGGTGCGCGCGCTGGTGTGGTGTTTACGCAGTTTCTGCTCACTGTGTGAGCCCGGTATAACGCGAAGGCAACCGTTTTCGCGAGTAGCATTGTCTATAGCGATCCACACGGTGCATGTGGCAAGTGGTTTGATTGGCCAGTACTCTCCATCCTGGTGCCATGGGGTGGCGTGGCCACCGCTGGCAGGTTTTGCAAAAAAGCTTGAATTCCACAATGCGATGTCAGGCCCGATAAGTTGCTCGACCATATTCAGAATTTGCGGATTTTTTGCGAATTCGAGAAACTCTTTATCGTAGGCAAGCAGTGCAGGGCAGTAGTTGTGGAATTGCGGGTAGCGTTCCAGCAGTTGTCGGTGGCGTTCGCCAATAGCGTCAACAGTGGCCTTTGGAAGACAAAAGTCAGGAGTGACATAGCCTTTTTCGTGATAAGTAGCTATTTGGCCGGCAGTTAGCATAATCTTTCCAGTGGCTAAAGAGTCATAATACCGGAATAGACGTTAATGCTTTGTGTTGTCAGATTCAATTGCCAGATCAATTGTGACCGCTGTACACAATTTCGCACTGTCAGAAATGACAAGGGCCCGTCTTTCGGGCCCCTGAACCTTACTGACTCAAAGCGTGCTTACTGACAACGTAGTAGTGAGGTGTTGCTGTTCCAGCTACTAAAACTGCCGTTGCCAACTGAGACATTGTCCAGCGTTAAGCCGGTTTCCAGCAGCAATGTACCGGTGTCGAAAGACCAGGTGGTCGGTGTACCGGCGACAGTTGCCGAGCCGTCCGCCGCCAGGGCCAGTCCAAACGGTGCGGGGCTGGTGTCTTCGACCCAGATTTGCTGAATTTCATCAAACAACCAGGCTTGGCAGTTGTAGGTATTGGCCAGATCTGCGTTGCTGGCTGTGGCGCTAATGAATACTTGCGGAAAAAACTCTGATGCACCATTGCATCCTCCTGCAGGACAACCGTTGATTGGTGCAAATACAGCCGCAGTAACCACGCTGCCAAAATCGGCGTTCGTATCTCTACAGCTCTCTCCGGTTGCTTCGATGAAACCGAAGTCTCCGCTATCGGTATTGACAGCGTCTGCAGGACATCTCCAGACACACCAGGATTGACCAAGATCAACCCAGCCGGTAAAGCTGCCGGTAACGGTCGCCGGACAAACTGTGGTGCTTGCATCGATACCGTTGGCGGCCAATGCTGAATCTCCAAAGCTGCCAGTCTGGCCGCCGACTGGTCCTGCGGGGCCTTCACCTGGATCAGTACCACCATCGGGATTGGTTCCATCGCCTGGATTGGTTCCACCGTCTGGCGTAGTACTGTCATCGGGTGTAGTGCCTCCGCCGGATGAGGAGCTTCCTCCACAGGCGGTAGCGAAAATGGCACAAAAGCTTATTGCGAGCAGAGTTCTAGTCATGGGGTTCCTTATCTTTCTTGTTCTGTATTTATAGGGTGTGGTATGACCTTGACGCGTTTTTTAAAAACAATATGCTGCATGCCTTACTCAGTGCAGAGGCCTGCGTCGAAATCTTTTTGGCCGATGATCAAAACAGACATGGAAGGTGCCGTCGATTACCACGTCGTAGGACTCTACATATAATGCCCTCGCATAGTCCGGTAGCGTGTACAAATGTGGCGCACCCAATTCTGGCAACCAGGCAGAATAGAAAGCAGAGTAGAGCCGGATAGTGCTATTGGTTGAGGGCACAGCGGATAATCTGGAACACAGTGTGGCGAGTGAACCCTCACCACACTGTTCAACACTGGATGCTATGACTACTGCACGAGACAGGATTGATTATTTTCCCAGCCCCAGCCGTCGCCATCTGTGTCGCTGCCGCTTATTTCGCATATCGGAATAATGGAGTCGCTGTTCGATGAGCTGTCCTCCTGTTGCAGGTCGACTAGACAGGTGGCGTTGTTTTCCCAACCGTAGCCGTCACCGTCTGAATCAAGATCACTGGAACTGCAGACTGGCAACGCTTGCGTTGAATCGTTAAACACTGTCGTTGCAGTGGCAGGTGCAGAATCACCTACCAGGCAGCTGCGGTTGTTTTCCCAGCCATAGCCGTCACCATCGGAGTCGGACTCCGCGCTGGCACACATGGGTAAGGGGTCGGATGCATCCGCAGTTGTGTTATCTGTAGAGTCAATGCCAGCTTCGGGGGTTGCCGTATCTGTTGTGGTAACGGTGATTACCTCATTTTCGACGGTGTCGTCTGCTTGCGGCACTGCTGCAGTCTCCGTCTCTTCGCTGCTAGTTTCTTCGCTGCTAGTTTCATTGGGAGTATCCAGGAAAACAGTTTCCTCTTCAGCGGTGCTTTGGTCGCTTTCGTCCTGGCCTTCGTCACTTTGCACCGGGTCAACTTGCACCGGGTCATTTTGTACAGGAGCAGGTACGACTGCGCCTGAATTGTCTGTAGCCGCCTGGTTGCAACTAATCTGGTCGTTATTGCCTGGTGCGCAGCGAAGTGATGCGCCGTTTTCTTTCAATAGAATGAATTGATCAAATTCGAAGCCGTCTTCTCTCGCCGTGAAGTTAATGGTGTTGGCTCCGGCAAACGGAATATCCAGATAGATAGTTCTTTCTTCGCCGCAGTGGTTGCTGTTGGTCCGCTGCGCGCTTGACCAGGTCCAGCGGTTTTTGCCGTTACACCATTGAATGCGGTTGCCACTGGCCGGAAACGAGTCATTGAGTCCTACATGAATACCGTTGTCTTCTGTGCCCGTTGAGTACGCTTTGACGAAGACAAGATACCTTCCTGGTTCGGGTATATTTACCTCGTAGCTAATAGCCGGGCCGGTTCCAGCGGTATTCCAGAAATTCACACCGTTTCTTAACGCGTCGCCATGGGTAACCCGTGTATCCGGCAGTAGTTCGAGATAGGTCCCGTTGCTGGCGCCAGCGTGATGTGAAGGGTCTGGATCTGGCCGAACATTGGGTTGATTACCGGCACTGGTGACGTGCCAGTCCGGATTTTTTGAATTGAAATTTTCTGCTTCCACTTGCACCGCAATGAAAGAAGCGGACTGGGCGTTGGCAATGACAGGCAGGGCGAGCAGCAGCCAAGCCGGAAAGCGAATTAGTCTCATTTGTGGGTGACCTGTTAATTGGTAGGTTATCGGGGAAAACGCAATCATCAAAAATTTTCAGGTGTGATTGCTCTCACAGTAAGCGCGAGAATCAGGATACGGTTCACATATCCACGGCGCGACGGGGCCACATATTGCCGATCAGTTTGCTGTTAAATTGTGTGCTGAATCACATTTAGTCAGGCGAAAATCCCAAATGACTAACCAGTAATTTCATCGCGTTCGATTCAATAACTAACTCGTAACGGACACCATTGGAGCGTCTGTGTTTAGGAGGTTGGCGGTGTTTATAGATTGAAAGCGGTTACTGAGCACAGCATGTGTGCATGCACATTGTCGGGGAAAGGAAAGGAGGGTGTCGGGTGAAATGATGTACTGCCTTACTCGCTTGTTAGTGCCCATCCGGAAACAGGAGCGTAGCGAGGTTCACTCAGGTGCGAGATATTTCGCCTGTCATATGTAGACGTTTAGTCATTCTAGATAACTGCATATGTGTCGGTGAAAGATCACGTACGTGGGTGGACCGCAGTAGCACTTGTTTCTGGATGGGCACTTGTTAGCTGCAGTCGCTGTCAGCGAGCCAGTCCCGTGAGGTGAGATAATAGTCGTAGAGTTCTGCCTCTGCACTATCGGTCGCTGGTGACCAGTTGTATTGCCAGCGGACCATGGGGGGTAGAGACATCAGTATAGATTCCACACGTCCCCCCGACTGCAAACCGAACAACGTACCGCGATCGAATACCAGATTAAATTCTACGTAACGACCTCGACGGTATAACTGAAACTGGCGTTGATCCTCGGTGTAAGGCTGATCTTTACGCTGTTCAACAATGGGAAGATAGGCGGGTAAAAAAGCATCGCCAACACTGCGCATAAACGAAAAGCTGTGTTGAAAATCCTGCTCGTTATAGTCGTCAAAAAAAATACCACCTATGCCTCTCGGTTCATTGCGGTGCTTTAGATAAAAATAATCATCACACCATTTTTTGTATTTTTGATAGTGACTCTCACCGAACGGGTCGCAGGCATTTTTAGCGCATTGATGCCAATGGATGCAGTCATCTTTATTGCCATAATAAGGCGTAAGATCGAAACCGCCACCAAACCACCAGACGGGATCCTCGTCATTTTTTTCAGCGACAAAAAAACGGACGTTACAATGTGTGGTGGGCGCGAAAGGGTTGTGCGGGTGGAACACCAGTGAGACCCCCATCGCCTGGAAGCCGCGCCCGGCCAGGTTTTCTCTGCCCGCTGTAGCCGATGGAGGAAGGTTCTTGCCAAACACATGGGAAAAATTAATCCCGGCCTGCTCAAATACCTGTCCTTCGCTGAACACTCTGCTGCGACCTCCGCCGCCGGCATCGCGCTTCCAGCTGTCCTCGGTCAACGTTGCAGACGGGTCGAGTTGCCGGACCGCAGCGGTAATTCGATCCTGCAAACCGGTCAGGTAATCGGAAACAAGAGTAATATCGGTTGCGGGCTTCATCGTAGTTGCTTACCGCTTATGCCATCAAAGATTGGAGTAGGCCCTCGCAAACCTCCTGTAGGGAGATCGAGGATATAGGCAAGCTTGTCTCCAAACAAATCAGCCACGCAGTCCCTCGTGGTACAGGCTTGCCCGCCGCTTAGATTGGCTGATGTTGAGACAAGTGCCGAGTCACAGGCTTCGCATAATGACACAACCGGTGCATGGCTGGTTACCCGTGCGGCGATTGTGCTGCGACCGCCGGTGAGAATTGAAGGTGTTGTATCACTACAGGGGAGCACCCAGGTGACTGGCCCTGGCCAGTCAGCGTCAAGTTTCGATTCTATAGATGAGCTTACCGAGGCGACGAAAGGTGATAATTGGGCTCGCGAAGACGCTATAAGGATGAGGCCTTTATCAAACGCTCGCTGTTTTAGCTGCAACAGTTGTTGCACCGCGCTTTCATTGCACGGATTACAGCCGAGGCCATAGACCCCTTCCGTCGGGTAGCCAACGATGAGTCCGGCGTCGATGGCAGCCGCGGCGCGATTGATATCGTTGCCTGTGGTAGTTTTCATTGGTGCAAGTGCTTGCGTAGAACTGGCTGACCAGAGAGGTGGTTACGGGAAAGACAAAGGCCTGTTCTGTTAATGCTTGTCGTAGCCGGGTATCAATAACCCGGTTACGAATAGAAGCGGTCTGATTCGCCAGTCAATCCACCTTCACCGTTTCAGTTTGCACTGATTCTGCACTGTCATCATCTACCTTTTTTGCACTGGCAGTGATTTTTTTCTTAGCGGCAGTCTTCTTTTTTGATGATGCCTTTTTCTTTGATGCTTTCTTTTTTGCAGACGATTTTTTAGCGACTGCCTTTTTCTTGGCAACCGCTTTCTTTTTACCACGACCACGTTTCTCGGGCGCTTCGTCAATCAGCTTCCTGGCGGTGGCGAAATCTATCTCAAGCGGCTTTTCTTTCTGCTCTTTGGTGAGCTTGGCGTTTTTGTTACCGTCCGTAAGGTAGGCACCCCATCGACCATTGAGAATCTGAACTTCCGGATCTTCATCGAATATTTTGACGACCCGGTTGGCATCTATTTCCTTTTTCTCGGCAACTATTTCAAGTGCTCGTTCAAGGGTTATAGTGTAGGGATCATCGTCTTTTATAGAAGCGTATTTACTGTCGTATTTTACATAGGGTCCAAAGCGACCTATAGCGACCGTAATTTTTTCACCTTCCGGTGTTTCACCGAGAGCACGTGGCAGCTTAAACAACTCCATTGCTTCTTCGAAATTGATCTTGTCCATTTTCTGGCCAGGTCGAAGACCCGCGAACTTGGGTTTGTCTTCGTCTTCTTTGGTGCCTATTTGTACAAACGGCCCAAAGCGTCCGATACGTACGGATACCGGTTTGCCGCTTGCCGGATCAGTACCAAGTTCTCTGGCTTGTACGGCTTCCTCTCGGGTAACGTTTTCTTCTTTGTCGATTAGCTGCGCGGAGAAGGGGTCCCAGAAGTTGCGAATCAGCGGGATCCAGGCTTTCTCGCCGCGAGAGACAGCGTCTAGCTCGTCTTCCAGGTTAGCGGTGAAATCGTAGTCGACGTACTTGGTAAAGTGCTTTGATAGAAACCGGTTTACGACACTTCCGACATCGGTTGGAGTGAAGCGTCGGGCATCCATTTCAACGTATTCCCGGTTTTGCAGTGTCGAGATAATGCTTGCGTAGGTTGAAGGACGGCCGATGCCGAACTCTTCCAGCGCTTTTACCAGTGTTGCTTCTGTGAACCGTGGTGGTGGTTCTGTGAAGTGCTGGTCGAGATCGATTTCCTTAACCGCAAGTTTTTCGCCTTTGTTCAGATCAGGCAAGCGCTTGTCTTTGTCGTTATCGGTTTTTTTATCGTCTACGTCTTCCTGATACACCTTCATAAAACCAGGGAAGCGCACGGTTGATCCACTCGCTCTGAAGCTGTTGCCCTCACCGCAGCCCAGATCCACACTGACTTGATCCATGGTTGCGTGCACCATCTGACAGGCAACGGTGCGTTTCCAGATCAGTGCATAGAGTTTATATTGATCGTCTTTTAATTTTGATTTAATGCTGTCAGGAGTCAGGTCAGCCTGGGTGATTCGCACTGCCTCGTGCGCCTCCTGAGCATTCTTTGATTTGTTTTTATAGTAGTGAGGTTGCTCGGGCAGATAGTCCTTGCCGTATTTTTTATCGATGTGCTGGCGTACATCTGCGATTGCATCCTGTGACAATGTGACCGAGTCAGTTCTCATATAGGTGATCAGACCTGCAGCGCCTTCACCGGTATCAATCCCCTCGTACAATTGCTGTGCGGTACGCATGGTTCGCTGCGCGGAGAAGCCCAGTTTTCTGACGGCCTCCTGTTGTAAGGTCGAGGTGGTAAACGGCGCTACCGGGTTTCGTTTGCGCTGTTTCTTTTCGACATTGTCTACCGTGAGGTAGCCGTCCGCGGCTTTTTCAAGCAGCGCTTTTACCTGGGTTGCACGCTCGGTATTGGTGACAGTGAACTGTTTGAACTTCTCTCCTTCAAGAGTGAAAAGACGAGCTGTAAAGTCTTGCTTGTCCTTGTTCAGATCGGTGGTAACGGTCCAGTATTCTTCTGGATTGAATCGTTCGATCTCCTCTTCGCGTTCAACGATCAGCCGCAGCGCAGGGCTTTGCACGCGCCCGGCGGACAGTCCGCGGCTGATTTTTTTCCACAACAGTGGCGATAGATTAAAGCCCACAAGATAGTCGAGCGCTCGACGTGCTTGCTGCGCGTTAACGAGGTCATAGGATAGCTCTCGTGGATTGGCTACTGCGTCCTGTACCGCCGTTTTGGTGATCTCATGGAACACCACCCGTTTGACGGTTTTATCATCAAGCAGACCTTTTTCCCGCAATAGCTCTACCAAATGCCAGGAGATGGCTTCGCCTTCGCGGTCCGGATCCGTCGCCAGCAATAAAGCGTCAGCTTTTTTCAGCGCCTTGATAATCGCATCGACGTGTTTTTCGTTGCGTTCAATGACCTGATATTTCATTTCGAATTCGGCGTCAGGATTTACAGCGCCCTCCTTCGGAATCAGATCTCGCACGTGTCCGTAGGAGGCGAGCACCTCGTAATCCTTGCCCAGGTATTTTTTTATCGTTTTTCCCTTGGCAGGCGACTCGACAATAATTAAGTGTTTACTCATGTAGTTAATATAGGTGTCTTTGTGATTCTGTGAGAATTCTCTCGTTACTACCAGCACCCTTTTAAAGGTTTGCGCATTTTGTTGCAGCAACGAGTTTTGTAGTGGCGTCGCTTCGGTGCATTCGTAGTGCCAGCCCTGGCTTGTAAACCATTTTTCCGCCGAGCGCCAGTCCCATTTTTTAGCAAGCGCCCCGCCAAACGGCCCGTCGAGGCACGGCAGCGAATTTTGCCGTAAGCACTTAACTTATTGTAAATAATAAAAAATCTGGATATTTTATGAAAAGTAAAAAGCCGCTTAAGCGGCCTATTTGGCAACCCGAATAAATTTTCCACCGGCAACCGACTCAATCAAACCATCCAGTTCCAGCTCCAGAGCCAGAGTGGTTACAGTCACAATATCGTAGCCGGTTCTGTCGACGATCTCGTCGAGCGACTGAGGATCCTGATCAAACGCCGCAAGTGTGCCGCTGATTTTGTCGTCAGTCTGACTGTCGGGTGGTGTTTTACCCGGTGGCACTGGCCTGTCAGAAGGTGGCACATCCCGGGTCGTGCGCGCAGAACGGTCTGTTTTGGCGCCTGGTTGTTCGTCGTTGAATTCGATGGTCGCCGGCAGCAACGGTGCGAGTTGCTGCAGGATGTCAGCGGTCTCTTCTACCAGAATCGCACCGGCGCGCAAAAGCGCATGGCAACCGCGGGCTTGCGGGTTGTCGATACTTCCGGGAATTGCGAAGACCTCGCGGGATTGCTCTGTGGCATGCGCAGCGGTGGTGAGTGTGCCGCTTTTTAGTGCTGCTTCAACCACCAGAGTGCCATAGCAAAGACCCGCTATTACCCGATTTCGTCGTGGAAAGTAAGCCGGGAGCGGATTGGTGCCAATCGGAAATTCGGACACAATCGCACCACTTGCTGCTATTTCATGAGCCAGAGCCTGATGTCCGGGCGGATAAACCCGATCAAGCCCGGTGGCAGTCACTGCTATGGTTAACCCGTCAGCGTCAAGCGCACCGCGGTGAGCGCAACCATCAATGCCCAGGGCAAGCCCGCTGGTGACGGTTATGCCGAAACCCGCCAGATCGCGAGCAAATCCAAACGCGTGTCGCTCGGCACTGCGGCCAGGTTTACGACTGCCCACAATAGCCAACTGTGGAGTTTGCAAAACATCCGGGTCGCCGCGCAGATAGAGAACGACCGGAGGATCCGCTATCTCCTTCAATGGTTTGGGGTAGTGAGCAGAATCCAGTGGAATAATATATCGGTCCGCGCCGTCCGAAAGCCACTGCAGATCCGCATCGATGCGTTTCTGATCGACGCTTCGAAGCGCTTTAACCACTTTGGCTGACAGACCGATACCAGTCAGTTTGCTGTCTGAAGCGCCAATGATATTTTCTGCGCTACCAAGCCCTGCAAGCAGCTTGTGAAGCAGTTTTGGGCCGAGCCCGCGGGTATGAACCAGGGTGAGCCACAGTGGAAGATCGGCGGGGTTGTTCGGGTCAGGGATGTTCAGGTGATGTTCGGATACAGGCACATCAATTTTCCGGCATTTATCTATCCGGCTATCTTACCTGCATTCTGTTCTGCTCCGATGCTAAATGCGCAGCTGAATTTCTGATGACTTTACTGGGCGGGGTGCTGGCAAACCGGTCACCCGTGCGGCGACCAGTCTTGCCTGTTTACGAGGTTTGGCCCGCTGTGTTTATAGTTTATTCGGCTGACGCAACGCGATCGTAGATGTTTATAGTGCGGAGCGATTTCATAATCAACGCGTAGCTCACCCGTTCAAAGGTGCGAAATATCATGATCACGCCAGACTCATCGCCTTCGATGGTCACCCAGTCGTTTTTCTTGCCGGATACTACATCTCGTACGCGTCTGTCGTCACTGATAACAGAGAGTACGTCACCGGGTTGAACACCATCGCTGGCTCCAAGGTTAAGCACAACAATCTGGTTTTGACCCGCTCTGGAGAGCGCGTCGACCAGCGAGATGATTTTTCCGCTTTTGCCGATATTGGCGGCGCGTGGTTGAAATGAAAGCGGCGTTGACTCGGAATTTGACAGTAAACGATCACCAACGAGGGTTTCGCGCTTGTTGCTGGTGATAATCAGCTTGCTAGGGTCTCCCTGCTTTACCATGCTGGCTTTTGAAACATGGATCGCTTCGTGTCCAAGTACCTCGTTGGTGTCAGGATCTACCAGTGCTTCGCCAGGGCGAAAAACGTTGTAACGCTGGCCCTGGGTGTCGCCACGAACGTAGATATGATTGCCGGCTGAGGCAATCAGTCGATCATCTTCCGAACTGATGACGTACGGTGAGGCTGTCATCTCGGCGCTGGAAATTACTTCCGGCTCGATTAGAAACTGATTGATCGCGTCCAGTGGAAAGCCGGAAATTGGCGAATCCCCTTTGCTGCTGGCACGAACCAGCTGCAGACGAGGTTTTCCGTCGACGTAAGTCAGGGAAATTTGATCTCCCGGGTAAATCAGGTGCGGGTTTTCAATTTGCGGGTTGACGTGCCAGATCTCTGGCCACAGCCACGGGCGGCTCAGGAATCGTTCGGAGATGTCCCACAACGTGTCTCCGGTGACAACCATATAGTTGCCCGGATTGTCCTGCCGCACGGAGCTTTCAGCCAGTGCTCGCAGTGCCATTTTACGAGCAGGTGTGATGTTTGCTGCGCGCGCTGCCGGCTGGCCGGTACTAAACGATGCCGACTCCAGCAGTGGATTTCCGAGGGAGTTGCCAGGAATTACCTCGATATCGGCTTGCTCGATTTTCTGCCAGTAATCGTCGCCGGCAAGGCTGGCATCAGGCTGACTGGTGGCGCAAGCGGTCAGTGAAGCCAGGGTAACTGAAGCCAACACCATTTTCAGTGCTTTGGCCGTTCTGTCCTTGCTGGCGGGTGTCGTGTTATTGCGATTCAGCGGGGCTTGGAATGTCATAGTGGTCCGAATAGCTTATGCTGGTTTTAAGCGTGGATTCCCCGCTCAGGCTGGCCTGAGTGCGATCTCGGTTAAGAGGTTTCGCGCGCTCGATTCATGAATGGGGAACCAAAAACAGTGCCAACAGGCATAACACCACTTCTGTTTTTGCTGATTTTTGGACTTTGACGGGGGGTTGCCGGCCGGTCAGTTTGAATCAGATCGTTGATATCCTCGTCGGAGGGCTTAAACTGGCACTAATTTCCGACTCATGAACCCCGATGGCAATACTGGATATTCTGCTCTACCCGGACGAACGACTTCGCAAGATCGCCAAGCCTGTGCAGGCGGACGATGCCGGGCTTCAGCGCTTGCTCGACGATATGTTCGAAACTATGTACGACGCGCCCGGCATTGGTCTGGCCGCGACCCAGGTCAATGTGCACCGGCGAATCGTGGTGATCGATGTGTCTGAGGAAAAGAATCAGCCACTGGTACTGATCAATCCGGAAATTCTGGACAAGACCGGAGAGACCGAGGGCGAAGAAGGTTGTTTGTCTATTCCCGGCATTTACGACAACGTCAATCGCGCGGAAGTAATCCGCTTCAAAGCGCTTGATCGGGATGGCAAAGCCTATGAAAAGGAGGCCGACGGTCTTTTATCCGTGTGCGTGCAACACGAGGTGGATCATCTGGATGGCAAAATGTTTGTGGACTATTTGTCTGCCATGAAGCGACGACGTATAAAAAAGAAAATGCTGAAGCAGGAAAAATCGAACGACTAATTTTTATTTATCCGCGTCGATTTTGATGTTTTTTAGAGGCTACCACCGAGCTTTTTGACGAAACACCAGCGCCAGTATAGAAAAGCTGACAAACACACGACAGCAGGGCGGACTGCTACACGGCCCCGATTTACTGTTATCCCCCGGTTAGTATTCCTGGCGCCTGTTTTTTCACAACCCAACCAGGAACCCTCTCCCTATGCGAGTTATCTACGCCGGAACACCGGATTTTGCAGTGCCATCGCTCGAGGCACTCGTAGAAGCGGGTCATCAGGTGGTGGCGGTGTATACCCAGCCTGACCGGCGCTCCGGTCGCGGTCGAAAACTGGCGCCCGGCCCGGTTAAAGCAAAAGCGCTTGAACTGGGATTGCCCGTAGAGCAGCCGCTGTCATTTCGAGAGCAGCGTGTGTTGCAGAAATTAAGTGAATACCAATGCGATGTGATGGTGGTTGCAGCTTACGGTCTGTTGCTGCCGGAAGAAGTGCTGAATACCCCCCGGCTTGGCTGTATTAATATCCATGCGTCTCTGTTGCCTCGCTGGCGGGGAGCGGCACCGGTTCAACGTGCCATAGCAGCCGGTGATAGAGAGAGCGGGATCACCATTATGCAGATGGATGCGGGACTGGACACTGGAGCCATGTTGTTGACACATCGCTGCGAGATTGGCGAAAACACCACGGGCGCGCAGTTACACGATCAGCTGTCGGCAATGGGTGCGGACGCGATATTGCGAGTGTTGAGCGATATAGAGAATGCACAATCGAATGCAGTAACGCAGGACGAAAAGCTGGTTACCTATGCTGCCAAACTGGCGAAAGATGAAGCCAACATCGACTGGACCGAAAGCGCTGTTGATATCCACCGAAAAATTTGTGCGTTTAACGCGTGGCCTGTGGCACAAACAACACTGGCTGGCGAAACCCTGCGTCTCTGGGAATCCCGGCTGGTCAATGTTGAAGGTGATGTTGCGAAGCGGGAGCCCGGCCAGCTGGATATCATTGATCAGATGCTGGTGGTTGCCACCGGTTCCGGTTTATTGCGGCTGCTCACAGTGCAGGCACCGGGGAAAAAACCGGTCGCTGTGGCTGATTTTCTAAACAGTCGCGAGTTGATAGCGGGGACTTTGCTGGGTGGATGAATCTGCCAACATGCGCCTGGTGGCCATCAGGATTCTCACCGCCGTAGTTCGCGATGGCAAGTCGCTGGGTGAGCTGCTGCCTGTGGCCCGGGAAAACCTTGAAAGCCGCGAAGCGGCATTGCTGCAAGAGCTGACCTTCGGTGTTTGTCGCTGGAGTTTCAGGCTTCAGCTGCTGCTGGGCGAACTGCAGAAAAAGCCACTGCGAAATAAAGACACAGACGTGAAAGTGTTGTTGTGGCTGGCGCTTTACGAAATTGTGTTTATGCGCACGCCCGACTACGCCGTCGTAAACAGTTACACAGGCATAACCCGAAAACTGGGCAAACAGTGGGCAAAAGGCCTGACAAATGGAACGCTCAGAGAATTTTTGCGCCGCCGCGAAATCATCGAAAACAAGGCGCAGGTCAGCGATGAGGGTAAGTATTCGAGTCCTGAATGGATAATCAGTTCGATTCAAGCCGACTGGCCACAGCAAGTTGCCGCGATTTTCGAAGCGTGTAATCGACGCGCGCCGCTGGTGATTCGCGTTAACGCCCGGCAGTCCACAAGGCAAGACTATCTTGAGCGCTTGCGTCATGAGTCATTAGACGCTCGGATGGCGGAGCTCGGGAAATCTTCGATTGTTCTTGATAATTCTCCAGGAGTAGCTTCTCTGCCTGGTTTTGCGGAAGGTCATTTGGCGGTGCAGGATAGCGGCGCACAGCTCGCGGCGGAGCTGGTCGACCCGCAAGCGGGTGAGCGTATACTCGACGCCTGTGCAGCACCCGGAGGTAAAACCTGTCATATGCTTGAGATGCAGCCGGAACTCGATGTGGTGGCACTGGACGCCGACCAGTCCAGGCTGAATCGGGTCACAGAGAACCTGCGCCGCTTGCAATTGTCAGCCAGTTGTATCTGCGCAGATGCAACCGACGCGTCCAGTTGGTGGGATGGCCGCCTGTTTGACGCCATTCTGCTCGACGCGCCATGCTCTGCCCTTGGTGTGTTGAGGCGTCATCCGGACATACGATTGTTGCGCCGTAAATCCGATATTCAATCGCTTGTATCGGCACAGAAAAACCTGCTCGATGAATTGTGGCAAATACTCAAACCAGGCGGTCGGCTGATCTATGCAACCTGCTCGGTGTTAAAAAAAGAGAATGAACAGCAAGTTGGTGAGTTTATAAAGCGGACAGATAACGTGACAGAACAAAAGATAATGGCAAAGTGGGGTTACGACTGCAGCTACGGTCGGCAGATATTGCCAGGTCAGCATGAAGCAGACGGTTTTTACTATGCCATACTGATCAAAAGTCAGGCCTGAGACTGCGTAAATCTAAAGTGCCAAAAAGTATCTCTCATTACCTCTACCTTAAGTCGCGGCGGGCGTTTAGTAGTCTGCGCGGGGACGGGCTGGTCTGTGCGCTGTTTTTGTTACTTGCTACTGCAGTACAGGCGGCGACGATTCGCTATGAAAGTGCCGGCACCTATCTAAAGAACGATACCTACTACCTCGATTCGTTTGCACGGCTCGACCTTGGCAGAGCTCCGGTCAGGGCACTTGCCAATGGCGTCGGATTGCATTTTTTGGTGGAGATTGCGGTGCACCGGCAACGACGCTGGTGGCTCGATACACCGGTGCTTGAGCGTCGCTTGCGCTACAAACTTTATTACTACGACCTCACCAGACATTACCGAGTCGAAGACGTACAGACGCGAAAAAGTACAAACTATCGCAGTCTGGCAGCGGCTTTGCGCAAACTAGGCAGTATCGAACAGTTTCCGTTGATTCCTTCTGCGAGTATAAAAGGGAGTCGAAGCTATACAGCGAGTATCCGGCTTGAGCTAGATCGTACCCGTTTACCGGGACCATTAATGGCGCAGGCACTGGTGTCGAAAGACTGGCAGTTGCAAAGTGAGGTGTTCCGTTGGTTGCTCAATTGATCAGTCGCCTTGCCAATAGTCTGCTGCTGATGGCAGCGCTGTTTCTGTTTCTCACGGGCACGTTATATTTTGTGGCCAATACCGGTGAACATCTAGACAGCTTTGGCCGTTCATATCAGTGGGTGATGTTCGGCACTGCAATCGCACTGGGGTTGATTGGAATATTGATCGTTGCCAGTGTCTGGCGACTTGCCGTCGATTTGCGCCGCAACGTATCGGGATCCCGGCTCAGCTTAAAACTTGTGATCATTCTCGTGGTGATGGCGTTGCTACCTATGACGCTGGTCTATTCCTTCTCGGTGAAATTTTTACGCTCCAACATAGATAGCTGGTTTGATGTGGAAGTGGAGCGGGCACTAGATGACGCGCTGGGCCTGAGTAGAGATTCACTGGCGGTTTATATGCGCACCCGGCAAAAAACCACTGTGAATATAGCGGAACGGCTCAGTGATACTTCGGCCGATTTTGCAGTGGTGTTGTTGAACGATGAGGGCAGTGACGCGGAAGCCTCTGAGTTAACTCTGATTGGTTCCGACAATCGAGTCGTCGCGACAACCGCATTTGTTGATACGGTTCGGGTATCACCAGACCGGCCCGCCGGCGATATCATTGCGCGGGCACGCAGCGGTATATCGTATCTGAGTATCGATCCGACCGATGATGGTGATCTCGAAGTACGCTCGGTCGTACCGGTGTTTTCCTCGGACCCGGTTAACGGTACTGCGGTTCTTTATGCAACTTATCCGGTGCCTCGCAGTTCCAGTGATCTGGCGGCCAGTGTGCAAGAGAGTTTTCGCAACTATCGACAGCTAGCCTATTTGCGCGGGCCACTTAAAAAGAGCTCCATTTCTACACTGACACTGGCTGTATTTTTAAGTTTGATGA
>CAYPCS010000049.1:26626-41985 GCA_964409275.1 uncultured Granulosicoccaceae bacterium | reverse complement strand
TCACAGCAGCTGTCGTCAGGGCAAGGCAGAAAAACGCAGGCATAGTGGGCCTGCGTCGATTTTTTTACGCAGCCATGGCGGCAGCTGCGAAGAAAAGTGTTGGCGAACTTCCGGGACGACCGACTGGTCAGGCGCCACGCGGTGCGGCAAGTAGCCACAGGCCGAGTAGTGTGTATAAAACCATAAATATCGACAGTGGTAGCTGGCTGAGTAGTACCTGGCGAGAGGTCTGCCAGAGTTTTCTTGCGATGGCGTGCGCCATTAACACCGACAAAATATGCCCGGCTACCACAGCCCCGGCCTGCGTCAACCAGATTGTTTTTGCGCTGTCGCGGCTATTGAAAAATCCGGTGGTAACGTAGAATCTACCCAGACCTAAAAGATCACGTCCGTTTTGCAAGGGATCGGTGGCCGCGGCTATGGTGTATTGAATGTTGACCATGAAGGACGTTAGAAAGTGGGCGATGTGATAGGCCAGCGCAATCGGCAGTACCGAACCTGAAAGAGAGACAAAAGCGTGTAGGAACCTTACCTTTGTTATGCCGTTGTTGTTGGCAAGCAGGGTGCCTGTCCAGGTACAGACAGCGAAGGCGGAAGTGAGTAGCACCACAGAAAGTAGCAAACCAAAAACGGTGGGTGCGATTACAGCGGAGCGGCCGGGAAACTCCAGCGGATTTATGTTGATCTGTTGTAGCCACCAAAACGTTTCGTTTAGACCGTCGAAGCTGCCAACCGCTAGCAGGGTCAGTATAAAAACAGCACTACCGAGGGTAGCCGGCGGGTACGCTACCTGTCGCCAGCCTGATAGTCCAATATACAGAGTGTGCCTGTTGTGCGCAGGCTTAAAATACAGAGGTGATAATCGGGCGATTCTTTCCAGCAATACGGTAAAGCACTCTACCTGCCGTAGCCAGGTGTTAGCGCCAAAGAAAATCATGCCGGTCACGGTGAACATTAAATACAGGGTTACAATTATCGCCAGTCGCGGCGGATCTTCAGGCGCCGGATCGGCAAAGGCAAAACTGCTAAATACGAGAAACACGACAACAGAAGGCCAAACACCACACCACTTCGGCAATTTCCAGGCCGATGTTTTTGTAAACCTTAACCGGGCAACAAGCCAGTAAAGACCGCACCACGGGTTGACCAGATGCCAGATATTTCCAAGCATTCCCTGAGCGGAAATAAAACCGACCCACCAGACTGTCCAGATAGTCAATGGCAGCAAATTTTTGAGTGGATCGTGTGAGCCGGTGAAGCCCGTGGCGAGAAGAAAAAGTACAACGCCCAGAGAACACAGGCTGGAGATGCGGGCAACAAATCTGACGGTCGGTAGCGAGATCAGGCTGGTACTGCTGAATAGTTTACCGGTCAGGTTATCTGGCAGAATGGCTAGAATTATTACGGTTGCCGCAACAGCAATCACACCGGCACCGGTGTAGACTTCAGTTGGCAACAACAACACAAATCCCTGTTCAGAAGTGTGTGCCATCGCCTGGTCTATACCAGAGACCAGACATACGGCGGAAATTGTCAGTAACGGATATTTCAACAGGCTTTTATCGAGGGGACAAGGTTCTGCGGCGAGCTTATCGATTTGCCATTGTACCGTACACCCAACGCTTTCGGTCGCGGACATTACCGGGTAGTCTATTCTGTGTGTTGCATCATTGGGCAGGCAGGTGAATTGAGCAATCAGGCTGCACCGAATTACACAAACAGCAGCAGACTAGCGAGATTACCGGTTTTCTCGCGTATGCTTCTAAAGTCTGTGTTGCAATTTGTAATCAATCGCCTGGTGTCCGGTTTCTGCGTTTACCCCGGTATCCTTCAAAGTGCATAATTGACCACCATGGCAGCCTCGCCTCACCAGGGCCCGTGACCGGGTATTGTAGATAACCTTAGGAATTCCCTGTGCAAACGACTGAATACAGCTTGTCTGAATACGTGACTGACATAAGAGCCATTGCCGCTGCAGAAACCGATGGTAACAAAATAGCCGAGCAAATCCGGCCACTAGCCAAACGAATGGCAGCGAGCGAAGAATTGCGTAACCCAAAATACCGGGTATGCGACGAAAAGCAGGGGTTTGGTGTACACCTGTTGCACGAGGAGGACAATCATGAACTGGGGGTGTTCGTGTTGTCGTGGTTACCCAATCGCGGAACCATGCCGCACAACCACTTAACCTGGGCAGTGGTTGCAGTAATGGAAGGAGAGGAATACGAGGTTCAGTACAACCGCATTGATGACGGTTCAAAACCCGGTTACGCCAAACTGGAAGAGAGTGGTGCCGAGACTATGCGCGTTGGTGAGGTGTCTGTCTGTAAATCTGAGGATATACACAGTGTCTGGAACAGAAGCGACGAGGTTTCGGTTTCGCTACATACCTATGGTAAACATATCAATCACACCGGGCGGTCACAGTTTGATTTAAGTGCTGACGCTGAAATTCCGTTTACCGTCACTGTGGAAGAGTAAGGGGTGGTATCGGGATAGAAGTTTAATGGACGTTATCGATAATGAATCTTCTGTTCTGGTCGTTTCACGTGATGGCGATATCCTGAACCTGACGCTAAACCGACCCGATCAATCAAACGCCCTGAGTCCGCCATTAGTAGAATCCATGATTACTGCCCTGGATGAAGCCGGGCAGAACACTACTGATCCGGTGAGACTCTGTGTGCTTAAGGGTAACGGCCTGAATTTTTGTGCGGGCTTTGATCTATCCGGACTGGAAGATATGTCGGATGGCGATTTGTTATTTCGCTTTATCCGAATTGAAACCCTGCTACAAAAGATTCACCATGCAACTTTCCCGATTATGGCTCTTGCCCAGGGCCATGTAATCGGTGCAGGAGCCGATCTGTTTGCAGCCAGTTGGTGCCGCATAGCCACTGAAGACGCGCTGTTTAAAATGCCTGGCTGGCAATTCGGGCTGGCACTGGGCACCAGAAGGCTTACTCATTTAATTGGAGCTGATGCTGCCCGGGATATGCTAATTGATACGCGCACCATCAGCACTGATCAGGCGCTCAAAACCGGGCTTGTGAACGAAATGGTTGCCACCGAAAGCTGGGGCTCACTGGTGCAGCGAACACTCGCTCGCTGTAGTTCATTGCCCGCTGACGCAACACACAGTCTATTGCAAATCACTGCCCGGGACACGCGTACGGAAGATATGGCATCGATTGCAATAAGTGCCGGAACGCCTGGTTTGAAGAAGCGTATCATCGACTACCGACAACGTGTACGGGATGCGAAAAAGCATCGAACGTAGCGTGTATAGTTCCGTCAGCTAACCGTTTGAAAAATACCATGGCCAGTCAAGACAAATCTGTCACCACTCATGATGCCGAAGAAGATCGGCGCAATGAGTCGATAAAAATCTATGTAAACGGCGATATTGTAGCGAAGGCCGAGGCGCAGGTGTCGGTGTACGATAGTGGTTTCATGCTTGGCGACGGAATGTGGGAAGGCATGCGGCTGTATGATGGTGTGTGGGCGTTCTTCGATGAACACATGGATCGGCTTTATAACAGCTGCAAAACGGTATCGCTCGATATTGGCATGGATCGTACAGCGATGCACGATGCATTATCTCGCACCGCTAACGCCAATGACATGCACACCGATGTGCACTGCCGTCTGATGGTGACCCGTGGTGTAAAAGCCAAACCGTTCCAGCACCCGGCATTGTCGAAGACAGGGCCAACCATCGTAATTATCATGGAGCATTCAAAACCCGCTACAAATGTGCAAAACGCGGGTATTCGTTTGGCAGTAGTGCCGCAGGTTCGTGGATTACCCATGTCACAAGACGCGAAATATAACTCTCACTCAAAACTCAATTGTGTCATCGCCTGTTTACAGGCGGAGCAGGCCGGTGCTGATGAGGGCCTGATGCTCGACCCTCACGGTTTTGTAAACACCACCAATGCCTGCAACTTCTTTATTGTCAGGAAAGGTGAGGTATGGACTTCAACGGGAGACTATTGCATGGCAGGGGTAACTCGCCAGAAAGTCATAGATCTTTGCAAGGCGAACCGTATACCCGTGCATGAAAGAAATTATTCCTTGATTGATGCAATTTCCGCAGACGAGGCATTTCTTACTGGCACTTTCGGGGCGCAGACTCCGGTAGCCGAGATTGATGGCAAGCAAGTGGGAACCCGTGCCGGTGCAGGGCCCGTCACACTGAAAATACGTGAGCTCTATAAGGAACTGGTGCAAAATCATGTAGCACAACAATCCTCTCGTTCTTAGCCAACGGAAATCTGACCTGTGTCAGCCGTACTCAATATAGTATTGCCAGTGTTCGGCGTTATCCTTGCCGGTGTGTTATCGCGCCGGCTCGGATTGCTGGGCGAAGACAGTGCCGCCGCGCTAAACAAGTTTGTGTTTTTTGTCGCCTTGCCACCCTTGTTGTTTCTCTCCTGCGCCCGTGTGCCGCTTGACGAAGTCTTTAACTGGCCCTTTCTGGCCACCTATAGCACTGGTGTGTTGCTGACGATAGTGGCCGGTTTAACTGGTGCCTGGAAGCTGCTTGGTCACCGCGATCTTCCAGTGCTAACACTACATGGTATGTCACTGATCTTTTCCAACACAGTGTACCTTGGTATTCCACTGTTGATATTGGCCTATGGTGAAAAAGGAGCTACACCGGCAGTAATCATCACGCTTTTCACCAACCTTGTGTTTCTTACACTGTCGGCGGTTTTGATTGAAAGCAGTAGAAAGGAGAAGGGTGCCAATCCGCTTAGTGTATTGAGCTCATCTTTCAAAAACCCGCTAATCGTATCGCCGTTTCTGGGTGTGTTGTATTCATGGTCCGGTTGGAGCCTGTACGAGCCACTGGAGAGGTTTCTTGACCTGTTGGCCAACGGGGCCGGCCCTACCGCACTATTTGCCATGGGCATGTCACTGTACGGGTTCAGCGTTACGGCCGGTGCACGGGAAATTGGCTGGGTGACAATGATCAAGCTTATTCTGCACCCTGCTATCACCTGGCTGGTCGGTCGCTACGTATTCGGCCTTCAAGGGTTCTGGCTTGAAAGTGCAGTAATTCTGGCGGCGTTGCCGGCAGGTGCGTTGATCTTTGTTGTCGCGCAGCGCTACAACGTCTACGTACAGCGCGCTGCCGCGTCGGTAGTGGTAACGACAGCAATGTCCGTGGTTACGCTGGCAATTGTGTTCCTGTGGGCCGATCAGGTGTCTTCGTAAATTCCGGGTGAATAAGTTCTATTCAGTGCGTGGCACTATCGCCCTGTGGCCTCTGCAAAATTACAGAGCAGTAGGTTGCCGTATCAAATAGAGGAGCACAAGCCGGTTTTCGTCTGTTTTTTGGCTCTTTATTTGCGGAGCTACTACAGTACCTTGTACAAATGGATTTCGTTCCAGGCCTTACGGTTCCCGTTGTTGAGCCGTAAGGTGTTTGAACTTGCCGGAAAATCGACGTTCAAAAACAAGACACTGATTTGTCCGATATGTTTCAGGCCAGGTTATCATCTGTGGTGTTGAGCGCCGGAATTGTTGTCCAACTGATGTAACCCGATTCAATGCCTCGTACAATGAGTCCGCGAAGGAATTCTAACTGATGCAGCAACACTATCGTTTTTCCGGTCAATTTTGTCGAGTTGAGCGGATTTTCCGGCGTTTAGCCGGCAAGCGCGGATTTCCCGGCGCACTTGTGTTCGCGTTGACTGTATTGTTTAGTGGTGCGGCTATATCAGACAGCCGGACTGTTGCACTGGAGCTGCTCGCGCCTACACAGGATCATCGACAGGCGACAGCAGGGATTTTGCAGCTTATGCAACGATATCACTACAAACGGGTGGCGGTCGGTGATGAGCTATCCGAACAGATATTCGACCGCTACCTGGAAACACTGGATCCACAGAAGAGTTTTCTGCTGGCGAGTGATATTGAAGAGTTTGATCAGTACCGACGCAAATTTGATGACGCGCTTCGCAATGCGCGCCTGCAGCCTGTTTTTGACATATTCAAGCGTTTTCGCGCAAGAGTTGAAGAGCGGGCACTCTATGCAACCGGATTGCTAAAACGCGACTTCGACTTCACAATCGATGAGACTTACGGCTTCAATCGTGAAGACGCTCAATGGCCACAGACCAGCGCGGTGATGGATGAGTTCTGGCGCAAGCGAGTCAAAAATGATGTGCTTGATCTGCGTTTGGCCGAACAGGCCGACGATGAGCTAACAGAGACGCTGGAGGAACGGTATGAGCGTATGGCACTGCGAGTCAGCCAGCTTTCTGCAAATGAAGTATTTCAGTTTTTTATCAACGCGTACACTCTCTCGGTCGAACCGCACACTTCTTATTTTTCTCCTCGAAGCTCTGAAAATTTCCAGATAAACATGAGCCTCTCGCTTGAGGGCATTGGTGCTGCGTTACAAACAGAGAACGAATATACCGTGGTACAACGTATCATTGCTGGCGGGCCGGCAGCTCTGAGCGAGCAGATGGGCGTTGATGACCGGATTGTGGGCGTTGGCAATGGCGCAAATGAAGAGATAGTCGATGTGGTTAGTTGGCCGCTGGCTGATGTGGTGGATCTCATTCGCGGGCCGAAAGGTTCAACAGTACGACTAAAAGTACTGGCAGGCAATGCACCGGCTGGCACGCCTCCCAAAGTTATCACATTGGTGCGAGACAAAATTAAACTGGAAGAGCAGGCGGCAAAAAGCTCGGTGGTCGAAGTGCCGGGTGCCGGCAAGTCACGACGTTACGGTGTTATAGATCTACCCACGTTTTATCTAGATTCTGCTGCTCTTGCCCAGGGGCTGCCCGACTATCGCAGCACTACTCGTGATGTTAGCAGATTGCTTGGTGAGCTTGCCAAAGCTGACGGCGGGGTTGACGGGGTTATAATTGACTTGCGCGGCAACGGTGGTGGTTCATTGCTCGAAGCCATCCAGTTGACAGGGTTATTCATAGAATCTGGTCCTGTGGTGCAAATCAGGGAATCGAGCGGACGGGTTGAAGTAGACGAAGATGAAGATCCTGCGGTGGGTTACGCCGGACCGCTGGCCGTGCTCGTTGACCGTGGAAGTGCTTCGGCCTCGGAGATATTTGCGGCAGCGATACAGGACTATGGTCGCGGCGTTGTACTTGGTGAGCCGACGTTTGGCAAGGGCACCGTACAAAGCGTGGTACCGCTGGATAAAGAAGGCCGTCTCGGGCAATTGAAAGTAACAATTGCGCAGTTCTTTCGGGTAAACGGGGAAGGTACCCAACACCGTGGTGTTGTGCCGGATGTATTGTTTCCCACTGCGATGGATTCTGGCGCACAAGGCGAGCGCGGCCTGGACAATGCATTGCCGTGGGCCGAGGTTGCGGCGGCCAGCTACGATCCCTGGTCCGCGCGCGAACCCAACTATAGCCATGTGCAGTTTCGACACGAAAACCGCTATCGTGCAAGCCAGTCATTCAGGTTGCTAATCGAGGAACTTGAAGCGCAGCGCACAGCTCGGTCGGAGCGACACATAACGCTGGTGGAAAGCGTGAGAAAACAGGAAATTCTCGAACGCAGGACAAACCGTGAAGAGCGTGAGGAGCTATATCGCAAGGCATTTGGTGCATCGAGCAGAGATCAGGACGATAGCCAGGTAGATTTTCCCGATATCATCCTTGAGGAGGCCGCCAATGTGCTAAATGATATTATAGATGGATCTCATACGGCCAAAAAATAAGAGTTCACACTTGTACGAATATATTGTCGAAAGACTTATCTGATTCTGTAACCTCTGCTGCCATGAAACGGACTGATCTGACTCAGTGTTGAAACCGGAATGCCCGAATGATTCAGGCATTCCTCATTATGATCCGTGCCTGCTGCAACGGTGGTCGCTGGTACAATGTGCCCTTCAGACTGAATTCACTTGTGCCGGGGTACCTGATTGTCAATTCTAAAAGTTGTATTTGCGATTCTGTTTTTGTGTTGTGTAATCGATTCGAGCGCTATTGCAGATGACGGCGGCGACAACATCGGTGTTTTGATCGAAGCCGGTGTTGCCGTATCGGACCTGCAGATTCAAAACTGCAGAAAGATGTACCAGCTCAAAGCTGATCGCTACGTTTGTGGGTACCTGAAAGTTCCCGAGAACTATGGTGCCGCGAGCAACAAAATAATAAAGATCCCGTTCCTTGTGATTATACCGGAGGAGTCATCCTTCGATAATACCCTTGAACCACTACTGGTAACCGGTGGTGGGGGCCCGGGCAATGCACTGCTGGGTCCCGGTGAGTACGGAATTCTTGATGATGAATTCTGGACTTACGAGGAAATGTCTGTCGTTGACGGTAGAGTGCTGGTGATACTGGAGAACAGGGGGGCTGGAATGTCGCAACCTAATCTGGATTGTCACTACCAGCCAGAGGTATTCCGTCTGGACTACTGGCAGGAGTTACTCAAAAGCGATTTTGCGTGTGGCAATACATTCCGCGATGCAGGTATAGATCTGTCACAGTATAACGTGCGAAATGCCGCGCTGGATATAGAGGTATTTCGGCGCCTGTATGGAAAACAGGGTGTCAATACGAAACAACTCAACCTGTATGGTATCTCCTACGGTACCCGCGTTGCGATGTATTATGAGAAACTGTTTCCACTGGCGACACGGTCAATGGTGCTGGACTCAGTGGTAGTGAGTGATCAGGAATCGGTAGACGCAGGGCTTGAATATGCCCAGCGATCCTTTGATCTGGTATTTTCAAGGTGCCGTGCAGACAGGGCTTGTCGTGAAAGATTCGGGGCCGGGCTGGAAAGAGAATTTTACAAATTTCTAGGTGAGGTAGATTCACTCAACCTGTCACTGGTAGTAAGCTGGCCAGATGATCTGATGCCCTTTGAGGTACCAATGACAGGGTCTCTGATCGTTAATGTCTTGCACGATGCTCTCTACAGTAGCGACACGATTGCAGAAATCCCTCTAACGATACGGACCATGATCAACGGGTCCTTTGATAGATTGACTACAGGGGTCAGGGAGCATATCTTTACCTACTCTTCAAGATATACTTTTTCTGATACCGCGTTTCTTACCTATCTCTGTTTTGATGAAGACCATTCAGGAAAAAGCGAGAGTGAACTGGCCGGGTTGAAATTGTACCGATACTGGAATCTGGCACAGGGCAGGCAGTACATGTATAGAGTTTGCACTGAGTATGGTATTGCGGCCGAGCCAGGCTGGCAGTTGTTGTCGGGTTCCATAAATACACCCACACTTTTTCTTTCCGGTGAGTATGATCCTGTCACCCCGCCCGCCAATGCAGCCAGAGTGGCCGAAAACACCGCCTACCACTGGAATATTGTTCGCGAAAATATATCTCACGACGTTATCTCACACAGCAGTTGTGCACGTTTACTTGCGTCCTGGTTTATCTATCACCTTGAGGAAGATCTTGATGAAAGAGCAGCAGATTGTGACGTGACCGGGAATTCCCTGCAGTTTCTGCTTTATTGAGTTTGTTGTCACAAAACTAATTGAAGTTGCGGGTCAGTTCGTACCCAATGGTTGAGCCAGACGACCGTGCAGATTTTAGCATTGGCATTGTTGCGGTTTTTATTTGCTGCACTGTTGTGTTTTAGTTCAGCGTAACTCGAGTCTCGTTGATGTACCATTCGCGGCCAAATTGGCACAAGGACGTGATATGGCGTCAAAGCATTTATTCTATGGCGGGCTATTCTATTTTGCTGTTGCATTGCCTGTTTCAGCGCACAGTGCTGTCTGCATTGTATCCGGGCCGACCAAAATAGATGCGGCCAGGCAATACGCCAAGAATTGTGCCTTGCCGATCAAGGATTGTGATCCGGTGGGTGGCCAATGGTATTGCTCCAGTGAAAAAATTAGAAGCAATAGTGTTCATTCCATCCAACAAACTGTTCCTGACCCCGATAGACAATCATTCAATAATCCGGTTGATCAGATAACCAGTCGGTCCACGGAAGGCTCGCTGAGTTGTATCGACCCGGATGGAGATGGTTGGGGCTGGGATGGTGCATCCTCCTGTCAGGTTGCTGTTCAGGGTAACGATATTAATAGTACATTCAGTGTTTCGGTCCCGGCAGTGCAACTCACGCCGTCCAGATGTGTGGACGACGACGGCGACGGTTGGGGCTGGAATGGATCGGGTTCCTGTCAGGTAGGTGAATCTGCGAGTACTGCATCCGCCACACAACAGTTTCAATCAAATATTCAATCGGATGTTCAATGCACAGGTAGTTACGATCCGTCCGATATCACAGACCTGGTGCTGGTAACCGGTCAATCAAATGTGACCGGTGCAGAGACAAGCGTTGCGGCAACGCTGGATCGATGGGGTAAAGTCACATCGTTCAGGGCTCCGGACCAACCACACCCTCGCGTATTTGCATGGACGGTAGATCCGGGGAATAGCAATGCCGGCACGGGATGGCAGGTGGCATCGTTAAACCAGAGCTGGCATGACAGTGCACCGGGAGTAGGCGGAATTGCTCGCAACAACTTTGCGTTTCATTTTGCCAAGCGGGTCGCTGAGTCGGATGGCTGTAGAGTGGTTGGTTTTGTAATGGTGTCCGAAGGTGGCAAGGGCATAGCTCACTGGGACAATAATCGGCAAGGCTGGAATGAGGTTGTCCGTCAGATTACTGAAGCGATGACAGCAATAGGCCGGTCCTCGATAGACGGTATTTTGTGGCATCAGGGAGAATCGGACTGGATTTCCGACGGGACCTGTTTTGGCGACGACCACTGTCGGAATAACCAACCGGATTACTACGCACAGAAACTCTACAGTAAAATTACCGACCACACGGTTCCGAACACTGTTGGAGGGTCGGCCTTAATCGATCGGTTGCGCAGAGAAAGCTGGTTTGGCGAGGGAAAACCGTTTATTGCCGGTGAAACGTTGCAGGCACCTGTCAATGTTCATCTCAACAAACTGAACACTGACAGCGATCGCTGGACAGCATGTGTTAGCTCTGACAAGTACTCAGGGCTAGGGGTACGCGAGAATGATCCGTTTAAAAATCACTACAGTGCGTCAGGATTAAGAGAGCTGGGTGCTCGCTATGCTTCCGAATACTTGCAAATGACAAATTAGGTCTGGATCAAAATCAGGTTCTACAAATCAGGTCATGTTCCAGGCCGGCACAATACCTCGGTAGTGTACAAGTGCACCAACTTATGTGTAGGAAAATCAATTATGCGACCTTGAGTTGCTCGCCGTTATTTCGCTCCTCAACCCACTCCGCGAAACTGTCGGCAGCCATCGGGCGGCTAATCAAATAGCCCTGTACCTCGTCGCAACGATTTGCCTTTAAAAACCCCAGTTGTTCGCTATCTTCTACGCCTTCGGCGACGACAGTCAGGTCCAGATTGTGAGCGAGTGTAATCATTGAGGTCACGATGGCGGCATCGCCCGGATCAGTGGTTAAGTCTTTTATGAAAGACTGGTCAATTTTCAGTTTATCGACAGGTAATCGCTTTAAATAGCTCAGCGATGAAAAGCCGGTTCCGAAATCATCGATCGATACATGCAGGCCAAGGTCTTTCAGTGCCTGCAAAATTGCGATTCCTTCTTCAACGTTTTGCAATAGCAGACTTTCGGTTAGTTCAATTTCAAGGTAGGCAGGATTGAGTCCCGTTGCTTCCAGTGCGGATTTTATTACTTTCGCCATGTCAGTTCGCACGAGTTGAATTGCCGAACAGTTTACGGCCATGATAAACGGTGGAATCCCGGCGTTCATCCATTCCATCATTTGCTCGCATGCAGTACGAAGCACCCATTCTCCAAGCGGAACGATGAGGCCTGTTTCCTCGGCGAGCGGTATGAAGTCAGCCGGATTTACCCGGCCTCGTTCCGGGTGCTGCCATCGCACCAGTGCTTCTGCACCGGTGAGCTCGGAATGCTTAATCGCCACCTTGGGCTGGTATTCGAGATGGAAACCGCTGGTTTCGAGTGTTTTTCTCAGATCTCGTTCCAGAGCAAAGCGTTCGAGCGCAAGCTGATGGATGCTTTGGGAGTAGAACTGATAACCATTGCGACCTTGCTCTTTAGCGTGGTACATCGCAACATCAGCGTGCTTGAGCAGCTGATCGACACTATCACCGTCAGACGGATACAAACTGATACCTATTGTGGTAGTAACACGTACTTCGTTGCCATCGAGGTTGAATATATTGGCAATCTCTTTGCAAATCCGTCTTGCAACGTAGGCGGCATCTTCAACCCGTTCAATGCGATTGAGCAACACAACAAATTCATCGCCACCCAGACGAGCGATGGTTTCTACACTTGACTTCTGTGCTTCACTGTCTTCGCTTCGACCGATTAAATCGGACTTTCTGACCGCTTCTTTCAGGCGACTGGATACTTCTCGCAATAACAGGTCACCGGCATTGTGGCCAAGTGTGTCATTAACCTGCTTGAAATGATCCAGATCGAGAAAGAGCAAGGCGAATTTTGACTGGTTTCGGGTTGCCTGAGTCAGTGACAGGGAAATCATATCGTACAAGTGAGCACGGTTTGGCAACCCCGTGACAAGGTCGTAGTAGGCAAGATTATGGATCTGTTCTTCAGCGTTTGAGCGCTCGGTTATATCCTGAATGGTACCAACCATTTGGCCGGCAGACTCATTTTCCGCTTCTACGTGGATTATCCTCACGTCCTCCTTGCTGCTGGCGCTTGTGCGAAACTCAAGGTTAAATCGTTGAGAGTCCGTTCGTGCCCGCTCAAGTGCTCTGGTGACAAGGCTTCGATCATCGTGATGTATAGCCTGGAGGAACTGCTGCAGCTCATTGCCGAGGACTTCGACATTGAGGATGTTCTTGCACTCGCTGGACCATTCAAATACATCGCTCTCGAAGAGCCATTCCCAATGTCCAAGTTTGGCGATACGCTGCGCTTTATCGAGGCGCATCTGGCTTTCGCGGAGATCGTCCGCCGTCTTCTTCGCACGCATCATGTAGTGGACACGGTACGGTAGCAGAAAAAAGTTTATAGGTTTGGTGACAAAATCAGTGGCGCCGACTTCATAGGCTTTCTGAATGGAGTCTACATCTTCGAGACCGGTAACCATTAGAATGGGAACATGTTGCCCACCTTCACTCTTTCGAATGATTGAGCAGCTTTCAAAGCCGTCCATACGTGGCATCACCACATCCATTATTACGACATCGGGCTTGTATTTGATGAACTGCTCGACAGCCTCTTGTCCGTCCTCAGCTTCGACAACCTCGAAGCCTGCGGAAGCGAGCGCTTCCGATGCCATTAAGAGGCCAGCCATATCGTCGTCCACAACGAGCACGACCGGCTTTACTTCTGATGAATGAACGGATGATTGAGTCACTTGGTATCCTTGGCCTTCGTCTTATAGTACTAGCGAATTAGCCGTATTTTTTTATTTGAGCTGCAACAGTGTTGAAACCGGTGGTGATAGATTCTATCTGCGATTCTGTGCCGGATAGCTCGTCGTTTGCGGCCTTTGCTTCAAGCTTGTTGCAGCAATCTGCAAGGTTTGTTGCACCCAGATAGGCACTGCTGGACTTAAGAGTATGTGCGGCCATTTTTACGCGTGCCGAATCCGATTCGGCAATGCCGCTCTCGATTTCAGCAATGAGTTCTGGCGTTTTCGTCAGATACATATTGACTATCTTCGCCAGTATGTCCGGTTTACCGGGGCGCTGTAGCGCTTTGATTGAATCAAGTGCGCTCTCATCTATATCAAAATTCATGGTGTGGTTGATCTCCGTAGGAACAGGTATGCTACTGTTATTACTGACACTATGAGCCGGCATTGGCACCCATCGGTTTACCGTTCGTAGCAGTTCGTTTTGATTAACAGGTTTGCTTAGGTAGTCATCCATCCCTGATGCGAGGCAAAGCTCTCTGTCGCCTTCCATAGCGTTAGCGGTTAGTGCAATGACTGGTAAATGGCGAAGTCGGCTTTGTTGACGAATGGCGCGCGTGGCTTCAAAGCCGTCCATCACCGGCATCTGGCAGTCCATAAATACCAGGTCGAATTTTCCCTCTTCGAGAGCCGCAATTGCCTCTTCGCCGTTTTCGGCAATTTCTACGTCGCAACCGATAGTTTCGAGCATGATGCTCGCAACTTCCTGGTTGATCGGATTATCTTCGGTTAGCAGGATTTTTATTTTACCGATCTCCGGAGTACTGTAAGAGTCAGGTCTGTCGCTACGCCCCGCTATGGTGGATATTGCCTCATGTAGAATTTCCTGACGCGCCGGTTTTGTTATCGAAGTCAGAACACCGAGTTCCAGAAGCTTCTCCTCGTCCAGTTCCAGTAATGACGAGGTCAGCATCATCATTTTCATGTAGCTGGAGTAGCCGCTGTGTTTTATTTTACCTGCCAACTGAATTCCGTCCATACCTGGCATGTTCAGGTCTAGAATGGCGATATCGTAGTGCGCGCCCATGCTGTGTGCCTGGTGCAATTCCTCAAGTGCGCTCACACCGGAGTGACAGCACCGCACGCGTATGCCCCATTGGCGCAATTGCTGTTGCAATATAGTACGGTTGGTTTCGTTGTCGTCGACAACCAGTGCCCGAATTCCTGAAAGGGTATCCTGCAGAATATCTGCACTTGCGGGTTCTGTTTCCTCTTGAAGCTCTACTGAAAAAGTAAAGACAGATCCCTCATGAGGAGTGGAAGAGAGATTAAAGTTACCTCCCATCAGCTTGGCGAGTCTGTTTGAGATAGTGAGTCCCAATCCCACGCCGCCATACAATCTTGTGCTTGAGCTGTCGCCCTGCGCGAAAGCCTGAAAAATGTGTTGTTTGATTTCGTCGCTTATACCGCAGCCAGTATCTTTGACAGTGATATCGCACATGCCGGTGTTTGCATCGTACGCTGCACTGACAACCACGTCGCCGCTTTCAGTAAATTTCAGAGCGTTGTCTACGAGATTGGTAAGAACCTGTTTCAGCCTGTTTGGATCGCCACGTACCTGACAACTTGCTGACTCGGAAACGTCGCACACAAGTTCGACGCCTTTGCGCTCGGCAATTTCAGCATGTAACTCGCAGACATCCTGTATAGCGTCGGGCAGTGAGAAACTCACCTTTTGCAGCTGTATTTTTCCCCCTTCCAGTTGTGAGAAATCGAGCACATCGTTAATGATATGTAGCAACGACTCGGTGGAACGATTGATCGTATCTACGAATCCCTTCTGTTTCTTGTCGAGCGGTGTAGCGGTGAGTAGTTCTGTCATTCCGAGGATACCGTTCATCGGCGTTCGGATTTCGTGGCTGATGTTTGACAAGAACCTCTGATTTGTCGATTCCTGAATTGTCGTACTGTCGTGATCCGACCCGGAATCGCCAACACGCGTGGTTGTT